>CANFHF010000010.1 GCA_947446635.1 Flavobacteriaceae bacterium | reverse complement strand
GTTTCATGCATTTTCAATTCATGAAAAACTTCCAAAGCCCTATCAAAAGGCACTTTGGAAGTTGTTTTTTCTATGTGGACCCTAATTTCACCAGAAGTCTCTTTTTCAGCCATACGAATAGCTTCAACTATGGCGGATTCTTCTTCTTTAGTTAAAAACTCTTCTGATTTTGACATTAATTTTAGAATTTTACTTCAACCGGCTTTTCTGCTCCAGCAACTGATTCGAAAAAAGGTTTTTCTTTAAATCCAAGCCAATTTGCAAAAAGACTATTTGGAAAAATTTTAATATGATTGTTATAAGGTTTAATTGCTTCGTTATAACGAGTTCTGGCAGTTAGAATTTGGTTCTCGGTACTTGCTAATTCGTCTTGTAATTTCAAGAAGTTGGCATTGGCTTTCAACTCAGGATAGCGTTCTACAGACACTAATAATTTAGATAATGAAGAAGATACTCCAGACTGTGCGGAATTAAAAGCTGCTAATTGTTCTGGTGAAATGTTTGTTGGATCAACAGTGACAGATGTAGCTTTTGCTCTCGCTTCGATTACGGCAGTCAAGGTACTTTTTTCGAAATCGGCAGCCCCTTTAACGGTGTTTACTAAATTTCCAATAAGATCATTTCTTCTTTGGTAAGAAGTTTGTACATTTCCCCAACTCTCTTTTACATCTTGTTCTAATGTAATCGCTGTGTTATTGATTCCTTTAATGTAAAAGTATCCAATTAAAGTAATCAGCCCTATAAAGACTCCTATGCCTAAAATAATCCAAGGTAAAAATTTTTTAAAATCCATTTTTGTTTAATTTAAAGTTTAGTTTAATTGATTGTGCAATTGAGATTGCAATTTAAAGTTGATTTTTAATATTCATCAACTGTGTTTTTATGGTTTCCAATTTGCTGATAATTTCAAATTTATCCAAAGTTTTCTTTTGCCCCTCTTTCAAATGGGTTCTGGCCCCTTCGAGGGTAAAACCTCTTTCCTTTACCAAATGATAAATGAGTTTCAGGTTATTAACGTCTTCGGGAGTAAACATCCTGTTGCCTTTGGCATTTTTCTTTGGCTTGAGGATGTCAAATTCGCCATCCCAAAAACGGATGAGCGAAGTATTTACGTCAAACGCCTTAGCGATTTCGCCAATGCTGTAATACCTTTTGTCTGGTTGTAATTCTATATGCATTAGTCTAAAGATTGGTTTTCTTGATTAGCCAACTGGGAAATAGCAACATACTCCACCGCCGAAATATTACCGTAATAAAAATTAAGGGGATTTACGACTTTTCCGTTTTTATGCACTTCATAGTGCAAATGGGGCCCTTCAGATCTCCCTGTACTTCCTATATACCCAATAATATCCCCTCGTTTTACGCTTTGTCCTGTCCTACATTTGTATCTGCTTAAATGTCCGTATAGGGTTTCATACCCAAAACCGTGCCGAATAACGATATGATTACCATATCCGGACGCTG
Organism: Flavobacteriaceae bacterium; assembly: GCA_947446635.1. GTDB lineage: Bacteria > Bacteroidota > Bacteroidia > Flavobacteriales > Flavobacteriaceae > Flavobacterium. The sequence goes on along the minus strand of CANFHF010000010.1, from coordinate 71,560 downwards.
TATTGTCTGCTCTTGCAATAACACCATCTCCAGTGGCGAAAATTGGAGTTCCTGTTTTTGCGGTAAAATCCATTCCTTCGTGCATTTTTCGGACCTTTGTAAAAGGATCGGTTCGATATCCAAAACCAGAAGCCATTCGTTTTAAATTCTCGTTTCTAACTGGTTGAATCGCTGGAATCGCCGCCAATAAATTGTTTTTGGCTTTCGCCAATTTCAAAATATAATCCAAGGATTTCGACTGAACAGCTAATTCTTTGCTGATTATATCCACCCTTTTTGTGGTATTCAACACCAATTGCGAATTGTCATAGCCTTCCAATTCCTTATAGCGATTAACCTCTCCAAAACCTGATTTTCTTTGCTCATCAGGAATCGCTGAAATATTAAAATACACCCGATACAAATTATTGTCCCTATCTTCAATAGCATCTACAACCTCATCTACCTGATCCATTTTCTTATTCAAAATAGCATAATGCAATTTCAGATTTTCAATCTCGCGAGCCTGAACTCTATCTTTTGGGGTTTCAAAATAAGGCGTGTTCAATAACACAACAAAAGTTAAAAAGCCAAATAAAGCCGATGCCAATATGAACAATAGTACAACTACAAATTTCTTTCTTTTGCGTGTAATTATTTTTCGATATGCGAGATTTTCGGAATCGTAATAATATTTTACTTTCGCCATATTTTAAAATACCCTATTTTTGCACTTGTAAAAATGTAAGTCGAACAAATTTAATAAATGTTTCATTTGCAACACCCTTTTTTTTATTATATATTAAAGTTGGTTTAGTAATTTGTTTAATCGTTAATTTGAAAAAAACATAATGAATCAGCAAATCAACGAATTACCGAATAAGCAACAAAAATGAAATCACAAGACGTACGCAAACAATTTTTAGATTTTTTTGAAAGCAAAGGACATTTAATAGTTCCATCAGCTCCAATTGTTCTTAAAGATGATCCCACCTTGATGTTCAACAACTCAGGAATGGCGCAGTTCAAAGAATATTTTTTGGGTAACGGAACGCCAAAAAGTGCCCGAATTGCCGATACGCAAAAATGTCTTCGTGTTTCAGGAAAACATAATGATTTAGAGGAAGTAGGAATTGATACCTACCACCATACCATGTTTGAAATGCTGGGAAACTGGTCTTTTGGTGATTATTTCAAAAAAGAAGCGATCCATTGGGCTTGGGAATTATTAACCGAAGTCTATAAAATACCAAAAGACATTCTTTACGTTTCTGTTTTTGAAGGAAATCCAGATGAAAATGTTCCTTTCGACCAAGAAGCTTATGATATTTGGAAAACCTTAATTTCTGAAGACCGAATTATCCTTGGAAACAAAAAAGATAATTTCTGGGAAATGGGCGAGCAAGGTCCTTGTGGTCCTTGTTCAGAAATTCACGTTGACATTCGTTCAGCTGAAGAAAAAGCAAAAATTTCAGGGAAAGATTTAGTCAATAATGACCATCCACATGTGGTGGAAATTTGGAACAATGTATTTATGGAATTCAACCGTAAAGCAGATGGTTCACTCGAAAAATTACCAGCGCAACACGTAGATACCGGAATGGGTTTTGAACGTTTGTGTATGGTTTTGCAAGGAGTTCAATCCAATTATGATACCGATGTTTTTACACCAATTATCAAACATATTGAAAAAATTACGGGTGGAAAATATACAATTAAAGCCAAAGACGACGAAGAAGAAAAAATCAATATAGCAATTCGAGTTATTGCTGATCACGTTCGTGCCGTTGCTTTTGCAATAGCCGACGGACAATTGCCATCCAACACGGGTGCAGGATATGTAATTCGTAGAATTTTGCGTCGTGCGATACGTTACGGATTTACATTTTTGAACACCAAAGAAGCATTTATTTACAAATTAGTAGAAACGTTGAGCAGTCAAATGGGAAGTTCGTTCCCAGAAATTATTGCTCAGAAAAACTTGGTTATGAATGTAATTCGAGAAGAAGAAAATTCTTTTTTAAGGACTTTGGATCAAGGATTACAATTATTAGAAAATGTAATTGCTGCTACAAATGGAAAAACGGTTTCAGGACAAAAAGCATTCGAATTATATGATACTTTTGGTTTTCCAATCGATTTAACGGCATTGATATTAAGAGAAAGAGGATATGAATTGGACGAAGCTGGTTTTGATAAAGCGATGCTCGAACAAAAAACACGCTCTCGTGCTGCATCAGAAGTTTCAACAGAAGATTGGACTTTATTAGTAGAAGGAAATACAGAATCATTTGTTGGTTACGATTTAGCTGAAAACGAAGTAAAAATCACTCGTTTCCGTAAAATTGATAGTAAAAAAGATGGTGTTTTATTCCAAATCGTTTTAAATAACACGCCTTTTTATCCAGAAGGCGGTGGGCAAGTTGGTGATAAAGGAATCTTAGTTTCAGCAAACGAATCCATAGAAATAATTGACACCAAAAAAGAAAACAACTTGATTTTGCATTTGGCTAAAAAATTACCTGAAAATGTTAATGCAAGTTTTGTAGCCAAAGTGAACCAAGATTTAAGAAGCTTATCGTCAAGAAATCACTCGGCAACGCATTTGATGCACCAAGCTTTACGAAGTGTTTTGGGAACTCATGTGGAGCAAAAAGGATCTTTGGTTAATCCAAATTATTTGCGTTTTGACTTTTCGCATTTTGTAAAAATGACGGAATCCGAATTGCAACAAGTAGCCGATTTTGTAAACGCAAGAATTCAAGAGCAATTACCATTAATAGAACGCAGAAATATCCCTTTTGCACAAGCAGTTTCAGAAGGAGCAATGGCGCTTTTTGGAGAAAAATATGGGGATAGCGTCCGTGCAATAAAATTTGGAGAAAGTATGGAATTGTGTGGTGGAATCCACGTGAAAAACACAGCCGAAATCTGGAATTTCAAAATTGTTTCTGAAGGCGCTGTTGCTGCGGGAATTCGTCGTATCGAAGCCATTACAAGTGATGCTGTAAAAGAATATTTCGCATCGTATGAAAATACGTTGAATGAAGTAAAAGAAGCATTGAAAAACCCACAAGATATTTTGAAAGCCCTTCATTCCTTACAGGACGAAAATACTAAATTAAAGTCCCAAATTGAGGCTTTGCTAAAAGACAAAGTCAAGAATTTAAAAGTGGAATTAGCTTCCCAATTACAGGAAATAAACGGAATTCAATTCTTGTCAAAACACGTTGATTTAAGTTCAGAAGTAGCGAAAGATTTGGCTTACGAATTAGGAAATTTAGGAAAAAACTTATTCCTGGTTTTAGCCACAACCGAAGATGAAAAACCAATGCTAAGCTGTTATATTTCGAAAGAATTAGTCGCCGATAAAAACCTCAACGCCGGAATCGTGGTTCGAGAATTGGGTAAATTTATACAAGGCGGCGGCGGAGGCCAGCCGTTCTTTGCAACTGCAGGAGGTAAAAATACAGCTGGAATTCAAGAAGCGTTAGAAAAAGCTATTGATTTTGTGAAGTAAAGACAGCATTGATCAGTTTCTTTTTGCTATTAAAAAAGACTAAGGTTTTTTTATCTAGAGCCATTAAACAAAAAAAGGGTTTAACTTTAAAAGTTAAACCCTTTTTTTAAACGGAGATCGCTTTGCAATTATTGCTTTGCTGCAGCTGCTGCCTCTTTTTGTGCTTTTTGTGCCTCTCTGAAGGCTTTGCTTTTTGCTTCACCTATCACTTCGTTAAGTTTAGGGTTTCTAACATCGTTACTGTATTCTTTAGACTTCGCTTTTTTATCTTCCTCACTAAGAGATGCATCAGCTTTTAAAGCTTTGTAAAATGCTGTGGATTCATCTACAATAACCCTTACTTTTACTTGTTCTTCGGCTGTAATTCCAGCTGTTTTAAAAGCTTCTAAAAGGTCTGATTCTTTCTTTTCTGCTGAGGATAATTTTTTGGTTTCAGTAGTTGCTTTTTTTTCTTTTGTAGCATTATCTTGTGCTACAGCAGCTGTAAAAGAAAAACAAACTGCACAAATGGTCATAAATAGGTGTTTCATTTTTTTGTTTTTTGAATGATTAATAATTTACTATTTTAGTGAAATATGCAGCAAATATAATTAAAAATGTGAGTACAACTCAAAATTCATAAAATTTAACTCTAAATTATAATACCCGAACTAAAGGCCATTCCTTTGATTAGACAAGAGTTTGATTTACAGTATAAATTCCTCTTTTTTAACATAAATTTGCATGAAGAGTTATTTAAATACGTAAATTTGTGAAATGAAATTCAAAAAGCATATCAGTATTTTTCTTGCTTTTTTCCTATTAATTTCCAATATAGGATTTGCTATTGATGTGCATTATTGCGAAGGAAAAGTCGCCTCGGTTAAAGCTCTTTATTGGAAAAATACGGAGTCCCTGAATCATGATTGTTGCGGTTCTAAAACGGAAGTCATTGTTCAAAAAAAGGATAGTTGTTGCAAGGACAAAGTAGTTTATTTTCAAAAAAAATCAGAAAATACAATCTTAAACACCCTTTCATTTGACCCTAATTTTACCTTCCTAGTTGAAGAATGGCATCCAATTGTTTTTTCTAAAATTACAATCTTTGAAAGCAGTAGCATTAGTTCCTATTATTGTGATGCAAATGCGCCGCCACTTTTCAAATTATACCATCAATACATTTTCTACGCCTGATTTTAATGTTTTATTAAATTCGAACCTCGTTGGTTTGATAATTTTATAACATTAAAACTAAACTCATGAAAAAACAATTTTCAATACTTTTATTGTTCTTGTTGTGTGCTTTTAATTCCTTTTCTCAGGACACCTTACAAGAAGTAAAAGTAATGTCTAGAAATAAAGGGCTGCAAAAATCCTCTAGGATTACTGCCAATACAACCCTATTAACGAGCAAGGAATTGCTCAAAGCCGCTTGTTGTAATCTTGCTGAAAGCTTTGAGACTAACCCTTCTATCGACGTCAATTTTTCGGATGCATTAACCGGAACAAAACAAATCAAAATGTTGGGTTTGACTAGTCCGTACCTAATGATTACCGAAGAAAATATCCCCTCAGTTCGTGGTGCTTCTCAAGCCTATGGATTGTCATTCACGCCAGGAACTTGGGTAGAAAGCATCCAAATCACTAAAGGTGCCGGAAGCGTTGTCAATGGATACGAAAGTATTTCAGGGCAAATTAACACTGAATTAATCAAGCCGGTTAACAATATTCCTTTTTTCTTGAATGTGTATGGTTCGAGTGATAGTCGTTTTGAAATGAATACCCATTTCAATAAGAGGATTTCAGATAAATGGCTAACTAGTTTGTTTGTTCACGGCAATTCAAGAGATGCTAAAAATGATATGAATAAGGATGGTTTTCTCGACAATCCATTGGCAAAACAAATCAATCTTTTAAACCGTTGGCAATTTACGGATGCCAAAAAGGGGTGGGTGAGTTTTATTAACTTTCATTATATGAATGATAAAAAACAAACCGGACAAACGGATTTTGATCCAAAGAAAGACAAAGGAACTACTGCTTTTTGGGGTTCCGAAATCAACACAGAACGCTTCAATGTTTCGACTAAATTAGGGTATATTTTTCCAGATATGCCGTATCAAAGTTTTGGTTTTCAAAATGCATTTGACAACCATAATCAGGAATCTTATTTTGGAAAAAACCTATATAATATTAAGCAAAGCAGTTATTATTCGAATTTAATTTTCAACTCGATTATTAATAACACGATGAATAAATTTGCTACAGGTTTGAACTTTACCTATGACAAATATCAGGAATTTGTGAATGTGAATGATTATAGCAGAATTGACAATTCCATGGGCGCATTTTTTGAATTTACCCATGATAATTTGTCTAATTTCAGCTTTATAGTTGGTGGTAGAATTGACAATCACAACCGCTTGGGGATTTTTATTACGCCAAGAGTACACATTCGGTATAATCCCTGGAAAAAAGGGGTTATGCGTATTTCGGTAGGAAGAGGGAAACGAAGTGCCAATATTTTTGCTGAAAACCAACCTCTTTTTGCGAGCTCTAGAAAGTTTAATGTTTTGGATTCCAACGATAAAATTTATGGTTTAGATCCTGAAATTGCTTGGAATTACGGACTTAGTTTTTCAGAAGTTTTCCCCTTATTAGGCAAAAAAGCTGATATTGGCTTTGATTTTTACAGAACCGATTTTAAAAGTCAGGTAGTTGTCGATTTGTACCAAGACCCTCAGAAAATTTCATTCTACAATCTGAAAGGGAACTCCTACGCCAATAGTTTACAATTCGACTTTAATATTGAATTGGCAAGGTATCTTGATTTGCGTACCGCTTATAAGTATTACGACATTCAGACGGATTATTTAAGCGGAAAAAGCGAAAGACCTCTGCAGGCCAAACACCGATTTTTCGGAAATTTAGCCTACGAAACGCATAAAGAGGTAGATGGCAAGCAATGGAAATTTGATTTCACTTATAATTGGATGGGAGAACAAAAACTGCCCAACACGGCATCCAATCCTGTAATGGATAGACTTCCCGAATATTCTCCGTCCTATTCTTTGATGAATGCACAAATTACTAAACTTTTTTCACCTACTTTTGAAGTCTATGTTGGTGGCGAAAACATTGGGAATTACACCCAGAAAAAAGCAATTCTTGGCAGCGAAGATCCTTTTGGCCCCACATTTGATGCTTCTATTGTATATGCTCCGGTTTTTGGGCAAATGTACTATGCCGGTCTTCGGTTTAAAATTAAATAAGCAATGTCAATTGCAAAAAACAATAATCAATAATAATAAAAACACAAAATAAAATGAAAAATCTATTTTTAGGAATGATGTTAGTATTAGTAACACTTTCTTCACAAGCACAAGAGAAAAAAAACAAAAATGCAAAATACACGATTACTGTTAATGGTAATTGTGAACAATGTCAGCGACGAATTCAAAAAGCGGCTTTTTCGGTTGCGGGTGTAAAAGCGGCAAATTGGAGTATTGAAACCCATAATATGGTCGTGCTTCTTAACGAAGAAAAAACTTCTATTGCTGAGGTAAAAAAGGCAATAGCCAAAGCGGGTCATGACGCTGGTGAAATAAAAGCAACAAACGCTAATTATGAAAAACTCCCTGGTTGTTGTCAATACGAAAGGGAAGAATCTGTCAAATAAAGTTTTTTAAAATTCAGAAATATGTTTTTTTTATTGTTTCTAATGATTTCCAAAAAAGAGGGTTATTATTAAATATTTATTAAAAACGACAAATCCATTGTCTTGATAGTGCAGTTTTGCTAAATTATATATACTTTCACGGTTAAAAAATATACTAAATAGATTTATGAATAATTTCGATTGGAAGCAGCTACTAAACCCTGAGTTCTATATTTTAATGGAGTTTTCAGGAATAAAGATAGGACTATTGGTCGTCCTTTTTATAATTTTTGCAGAGACTGGATTGTTTGCAGGATTTTTTCTTCCTGGGGACAGTTTGTTATTTTTAATGGGGATTTATAGTGAGTTATTGACCCAACAAATAGCAATTGGTAGCGATTTTGCTAATGTAGTTTTAATGGCCTCATTGGTTTCTTTGGCGGGAGTATTTGGTAATTCCGTTGGATATTGGTTTGGGATAAAGAGTGGGACTTATCTTTACAATAAGGAAGATACTTTTTGGTTCAAGGAAAAATACCTTTTGCAATCTCGGGATTTCTTCGAAAAATATGGAGGAAAAGCAATTATTTTCGCTCGATTTTTACCTATTTTCAGAACTTTTGCCCCTATAGTGGCAGGAATAGCAGCGATGGACAAAAAGAAGTTTATGCTGAATAACATTGTAGGGTCAGTTCTTTGGTCCTTTAGTATGATTTTTGCTGGACATTATTTGTCTGCACTTTTTCTGGAAAAATTCGACATTGATTTAAAGAAACATATCGAATATATTGTTATAGGAATTGTTCTTGTAACTACACTTCCTGTATTGTTCAAGCTATTGAAAAAAAAGGTTCATTTGTAAATAGTGTACCGCTAATAATTAAAAAAGGGGATTCAACAAATTGAATCCCCTTTTTTAATTACATTGATTTAAGTACTGGGATTTTTTTAATCTCAGATATCAGTTGTCCATCGGCGGTGAAACCCTCAATAAGTACTTGAATGGCGGTTTGATTTCCTTTAGGAAACGCAACCTCATAGTTCTGGTTTTCTTTAATTAAAACTTTCGAAGTCCAATTTAAAGTTCCAAAGGAATAGAACTCTTTTTGGGTTTCAAATTGTGAATTTTTGTAGTCGATATTTTTAGCAAACCCTTTTGTAACAATAAGAGAAGTGTATTTAGTTCTATAAAAATCCGTTTTTACTCCTTTTTTAAGGAATATTTTTATGTTTCCTGAACTACCTCCCATCCCAGAAAAACCCGTTTTGTCAATATAGATTTCATCTACATCACTTAAATAAAGACTATACAAAAGATTTAAATCAAAGACTACTTCGTTGTCTATATAAACCGAGGGAGGGGCGCCATTTTCTGAAAATACAGCATTTCTCGGATTCCTGATAAAGGCCGTGTTGTCATCATCATTGATACCTGTTCGGTAACCATTTCGACCGATAAAATCCATTACATTTCCAAATTCATCATCACCAATTTTAAAGGCAGAAGCCATAATAGAATTCACATCGCCTTTATGAGTAAATGGATCTTTTTTAGTCTTGGATTGTATGTTCACCTCTGCTAAGTTAATGATGCTTTTGTCTGCAACTAAAAAAGATTCGTTTTTTGGAGTAGCAAAAGTGAATTTATCCTCTTCATTTTTTAGGGGTGGACAATTGGCTTTGGCACCATTTAAAGCAAATTTAAATCGAGACTCCGTGGGAATTACTCGAGCCGTCATTTTGGTAAAGATGCTCATGTTTTTTTCATTTAACAGTTGCAACAGAAACACAGTAGAATCTTGCGCAAAAAAGTGTTCAAATTTATAGTCCCCATTTTTATCAACAATTTCCTCATCAAAGACCTTATCATTTACTGATATTAAGGAGATTTTGAATTTGGATTTTGGACTTATAAATTTTTCTACTTTTCCACTTATGGTAACTCCTTTAGTAAAAGGAAAAGTTATTTTTGGCGGTTGGGCTATAATGTCGCTCCAAAGGTATTTGCTTCGATTTTGGTTAAGCATCAACAATTCCATATCTTGTTTTCTAGTGCTATTTTCAGGATCGTAATAGAAATAGGAATCCTTTTCAGGCTGTTCTAAGTAGGCGTTTAGATAAAACGTCCCTAGGATTGAATTTTTATGTCCCGCACAAACCGTATCTTCCGGAAGTACGCTAATGCTGATATTAGCCTGATTTGCCTCGGTTTTTCCCAATAATACTACGCTATCATTCGCAATAGTTTTGGCTTCAATTGTCGTGATTACTTTAGGGGCTTGATAAATATAAACCAATCGTTCTGCCACTTCATTTAGATTTTCATCGATTACCCGAATGCTGTTAACGCCATTAGATAAATATTTTTTATCAAAACCTATAATTTGCTCCTGATCTTTCGCATTGAAAGTAAATTCTTTTTGTATGGAATTTCCATCTTGATGAATCAGAAGAATGTAATTTTTATTTTGATATAAAGCAACTCCTATATCATTTGTTTTTATGGCTACTGCCAGGATATTATTAGGTAAATTATTATTATAACTTATAGCGATACCTGTATTTTGAGTTTCAGGCAATTGTTGTGTGATTTTTAATTGATCTGAATTGATTTTTAGGATGTAGGTTTGGTTGGCCATTGGAATGAAATAAAAATTTCCATTTCCCATTGCATTCGTTTTAAAGTGAGTGACTTCATTTGAATTAGAATCCAGTACTACCCCATCAGTAATAGCAATCCCCTTTTGATTGCAGTCCGTTATTTTTACTCCTACAGCATTGACAATGCCGTTAATAATTATACCACTTTCTGGAAAAAAAGAAACCTTAGCCGTTTCCCAATTAGGTTGTATTGATTTTATATAATACGGTTCTGTTTTACTAATTACCTCTATAGTTTGTGTAAAAGATTCATCCTCATTGAAATTATTCATCCAATTGGTGTAAAATTGAAAGGTATAGGTGCCAGAAGTAAATTTATCGTTCAAATGCAATCCTCCTTCAAAGGTGCCAAAAGTGGTATACAATAATTGTTTTTGCACTACTTCGTTTTGTTCATTATAGACAACTAATTGCACGTTGGTTGTATTTAAATGTGGCAGGCTATTGTTTTTGCTGAACACATAACCTTTAAAAGCAAGGTCTTCGTTGTTTACATAGATGGTTTTATTGAACTGAACATGAATATTTTCACGGTCGTAATGAAAATAATTTTGTATGCTAGATTTTATTTTTTGTTGGTTGTCTATTATATTCTGAGAAAAGCCTGGAAAAAAGGGTGCTAAACTGAAAATGATTATGGTTAATCTCATTGGAGACAAATGATTTAAGAGAAAATTAGAATAAAAAGCTACTACTGAGCAGGTAAATTTAACTAAAATACTCCTATATTTTGTTAATTTAATCGTATAGCAACCTTTTTTTTAAATTATTCCTTTGTATTTGAAGTAATAACAAAAAAAATCCGTTCTCTTTTGAAAAACGGAAATATATAATAGTATTTATGCCTACCATTTTTATTCTGATTTATTCTAACAAGTCTGGGTTTTCAAGTTCTAGTTGATTATAAATAATTTTGACCTTCTGCGAATGGGCTTTTTGTAAAATCAAATGGGCTGTGTCTGTATGAACAAAAATAGTATTTTCAAGACCTAAAAATGCGGTATACGTATCCGTCCCAATCACCATGTTTCCGTTTGCATCTATAGGGTGACCCGTAGCAAGCAAATAATCATACACGGATTCAAAAGATCCTAAATCAGACCATTTGAAGGTAGCGGCAACCACTTTAATTTTCTTACTTCGTTCCATCACTGCATAATCAATACTGATAGACGGTATGGCAAGCGACAACTCTAAATCTAAAACACCATCGGTATTTGATTCCCAAGCAATTTTAGATGTCTCATACACCTCGGGGGTAAATAATTGTAATTCCTCTAGAAAGACTCTGGCTTTGAAACAAAACATTCCACTGTTCCAAAGAAAATTACCTTGAGCAATAAAATCGATTGCCGTTTCCTGGTTTGGTTTTTCTCTAAAAGAAAGCACATCATCCCCTTGGTGTTCTATATAACCATAACCCGTTTCTGGTTTAGTAGGGATAATGCCAAAAGTAACAATAGCGCCCTGGGCAGCTTGATCAACCGCTTCCTGGATAGCCAATTCGTAGTTTTGCATTTGATCTATAATATGATCAGAAGGAGTCACAATCAAAATTGCCTCAGGATCAGAAGCAAAAGCGGCAAAAGCAATGGCTGCAGCTGTATTTCTTGGAGTGGACTCAATAATATCCACATAAGCACAATTAGACTTTTCCATCACTTTTTGACTCAGGCTACAATTGTCAATATTTCCTACTACCACAAAGGCATCAGCTAAATTGCGATTGCGCTCGACCGTCATTTCAAAAAGGGATTTACCATCAAAAAGCTCCAAGTATTGTTTGGGCTGACTTTTACGTGACAAAGGCCATAATCTACTTCCAACGCCACCTGTTAAAATAACATGGGTTATATTGTTTTTATTTTCCATCTATTTACCTTCCTCCTATGAAAATTAATTATTTGTGATTTTAAAAATAAAAATGTTATTATTATTTGGCATAAGGATTAAAATTCTATTATAATTTTTGATTATTTGATATGCTTTTGTATATACATGAATAAGTAAATTTACTTCATAAATAATCCGTTGATTGATTCTGACAAAACAAATAATTCACAAAGTTACAAACAATGATTTTGCAGTAGTATTAAAGCATTAAAAAAATTAATTTAAAGCAAATTTAGTGTTTTTATATTTGTTTTAATTTACGGCTTTTCCGTATTTTAATACAAATAAACCTTGCCGAAATGCTTTAATAGACAGTGTTTTTAAAACATAAAAAACCGAAGTTTTTTTACTTCGGCTTTTTTGAATATTTAGTCATAGATTTATTTGGCCGGTTGAAAAATCGGAAAACATCAGGGAGTGAATTTTACATCATTCCAGGCATCCCACCACCCATTGGGTTTCCACCACTATTTTCTTCTTTAATGTCAACTAAAGCACATTCTGTAGTCAATATCATTCCCGCTACCGAAGCAGCATTTTCTAAAGCTACACGAGTCACTTTTTTAGGGTCAATAATTCCTGCTTTTAGCATATCAACATATTCATCTGTTTTGGCATTATAACCAAAATCGCCTTTTCCTTCTGCAACTTTTGCCACAACAACCGAACCTTCCAATCCAGCGTTTTCAACAATAGTTCTCAATGGAGATTCAATAGCGCGAGAAATAATTTGAATTCCCGTGGCTTCATCTGCATTGTCCGCTTTTAAAGCAGCAAGGGCGTTTTTGGCTCTCAATAGAGCAACTCCTCCACCGGCAACAATTCCTTCTTCAACAGCTGCACGAGTAGCGTGTAGTGCATCATCAACTCTGTCTTTTTTCTCTTTCATCTCCACTTCAGAAGCAGCACCAACATAAAGAACAGCAACTCCACCTGCTAATTTAGCCAAACGCTCTTGCAATTTTTCTTTGTCATAATCAGAAGTAGTAGCTTCCATTTGACCTTTTATTTGGTTCACGCGATTTTTAATCATATCAGCTTCACCTGCTCCGCTAACAATCGTGGTATTGTCTTTATCGATGGTTACCCTTTTGGCAGTTCCCAACATTTCGATGGTTGTGTTTTCTAAAGTGTATCCTCTTTCTTCCGAGATAACGGTTCCACCAGTTAAAATAGCGATATCTTCTAACATGGCTTTTCTTCTGTCACCAAAACCTGGCGCTTTTACTGCGGCTATTTTTAATGCACCTCGTAATTTATTTACCACTAATGTTGACAAGGCTTCCCCATCAACATCTTCAGCAATTATTAATAATGGTTTTCCTGATTGTGCTACTGGCTCTAAAACCGGAAGCAATTCTTTCAAGGAAGATACTTTTTTGTCGTACAAAAGGATATATGGATTTTCTAATTCAACTTCCATTTTCTCTGGATTGGTAACAAAATAAGGAGAAAGATAGCCCCTATCAAATTGCATTCCTTCCACCACATCTACATAAGTATCTGTTCCTTTGGCTTCTTCCACAGTGATTACCCCTTCTTTTCCAACTTTCGCAAAAGCATTGGCAATCAATTCGCCAATCACTTCGTCGTTGTTTGCGGAAATAGAAGCAATTTGCTTTATTTTTTCGGAATCGCTTCCTACTACTTTCGCTTGTTTGGCTAAATCGGTAACAATTGCTTCAACCGCTTTGTCAATACCTCTTTTTAAATCCATTGGATTTGCACCTGCAGCTACATTTTTCAACCCTTCTTTTACGATAGCTTGAGCCAAAACTGTTGCGGTTGTAGTTCCGTCACCCGCTAAATCATTGGTTTTAGAAGCAACTTCTTTCACCATTTGCGCACCCATATTCTCTAATGGGTCTTTCAATTCTATTTCTTTGGCAACGGTAACGCCATCTTTAGTAACGGTTGGTCCTCCAAAAGATTTTCCAATAATTACATTACGGCCTTTTGGCCCAAGGGTAACTTTTACTGCATTTGCCAATGCATCAACACCACGTTTCAATCCGTCACGTGCTTCAATATCAAATTTTATATCTTTTGCCATTTTATGTTTGTTTGTTGATTCGTTTATTTGTTGAATTTATATTATATAATTGCAAGAATATCGTCTTCACGCATAATCAAATAATCTTTTCCTTCTAATTTTAATTCAGTGCCTGCATATTTTCCGTAAAGTACGGTATCACCATTTTTTACAGTCATTTCATGCTCTTTTGTTCCTTTTCCAACAGCAACTACAGTTCCTTTTTGTGGTTTTTCTTTTGCAGTATCTGGAATAAAAATTCCTGAAGCAGTTTTAGTTTCGGCAGCAACAGGTTCAATAAGAACTCGGTCTGAAAGCGGTTTAATATTTAAAGCCATAATGATGTGATATTTTGTTAGTATTAATTTGATAAGAATTGGATTTCAGAAATTATGCCAACTGCTAAAACCTGACATTTTTTCTTAAAAAAAAATGCCAGCTTAGACAGGCTGGCATTCAATATGTTTTTGAAATAAAATTATTTTTTTGCCGGTTCAGCAGCAGGTGTGTTTTGAACTGGAGCTGATTTTTTTGCATCAGTGCTAACAGGCACTACAGATTCTGTTTTGTCTATAATTTTAGAATCATCATCACTCAATGATCCTCCAAAACTTAAACTAGAAAGTAGTATTAGCGCAATTAATATTGTAGCTAATGTCCAAGTACTTTTATCTAAAAAGTCTGTAGTTTTCTGCACACCACCTAACATTTGAGAACCCCCTATTGCGGATGATAATCCTCCGCCTTTTGGGTTTTGAACCATTATTACTACAATCAATAGAAAGCAAACTATTGTAATTAAAACTAAAAAAATTGAAAATGTGCTCATTGTTTATTTGTTATTTTGTTGTAAAATCTTAATATCCGAAATACGGTCTGCAAAGAAACTACTTTTTTCTGGATATTTCAAAATTAATATTTCATAGGCTTGAATCGCTTTTTGATATTTTTTTTGTTCCAAATAGACTCTGGCTAAAGTTTCGGTCATTAAAGAGGTTGTATCCACATGGGTTGATTCAGAATAAGTTGATGAAAAAGCATCTTTTCTTACTGGAGAGATCTTGGGGCTAGTTTCAATAAACGTATCAATCAATTCCGCTTTTGTCTTTTTACCAGACTCCATTAACGAGGTTTCTACATCAGTTACATTTTCTTTTTCTCTAACGATAGGCTCTATTCTAGAGAGCTGAAGCCATTCCTGAAAAGAATGTTTTTCGTTAACAGAAAAATCCAACGGCGTTCCAATATCTAGTTTTTCGACCGCAGTTTTTGTGTTTTCATCTGTCTCAAAAGCCCTATTTATAGACGTGAGAATAGACTGTTCTATACTATTCGTGTTTGCCTCTAGTTTTATTTCTAAATGCACTTGTTCACTATCTACAACACTAATATCAAGAAGCTCGAGTATTTTTTTGTCATACAATCCTTTCTGGATAGCAACAAAGGTATCCGAGGTAATAAAATCAAACAAAACTGTGCGGTCAGTGGTATAGGCTGCAGAAACTTTTAAGGCATAATTATACTTAAAACTATCTTGATTATATAACCCCTTCAAACGCAATGTTCTAGCGCTTTGAAAATAAGGGAATTCATCGAGTACTTTTCCCAAGGCGTCAATTTGTTTTTCATTGATCGCGCTTGGTTTGTTAATCAAATAAGTATAATCAGTTACATTCATTTTTAGATTTTATTTTCATATTTAAGCAATAATTTGGATTTACTCAAAAACTATAGCTAGAATACTGCCATCTGCTTATTACCATTTTGCTAAAGACTCATTAAATATATCTTGTGTTATTCTTTCAAAAATAACTTTTATGGCACCATTTAAAACAGCTCCCGTAAGTTGCTGTTTGGCAGGGTAATCATAGTAAAAATCGAATTTTTTATCGAAATTATCGGCTTCTTTATTTTTATTGGTAAACCTAACATTTATCCTAATAGTCAATCTATTTTGTGAAGCTTGCTGGTCTGCCGATGCGGTCATTGGGCTTATTCTGTAATCTGTGATTTCTCCTTCGTAAGTTAAATCAGCTCCAGTTTTGACCAAATTCAAATTGGTTTGATTTTGGATAATATCTTGTAATTCTAAGGTAAATGTCCGTTCAATTCCAGGCTCAACTAACTCAGCATCATTTTGAAAATAATTTACCTGAAACGTTTTTGCATCAATTTTTCCAGTTCCAGTAAAATTATAAACAGAGCAACTGCTAAATGCCAAAAGAATAATAAATGCAAAACTATTGTATAGGTGTCTCATTTTGAATTTAAAAAAGTCAAAGATATTCAATTTTTAAAGATCAAACTGTTTTATTTTTCGGTAGAGTGTTCGCTCTGAAATCCCTAATTCATCGGCTGCTATTTTTCGCTTCCCTTTATTTTTTTCCAAAGATTTTTTTATCATTTCAACTTCTTTTTGCTCTAATCTCAATACTTCTTCCTCTTCAATACTTTCGGAAAATTGGTAATTTTCATCTTGCTCTTGATAATTATTTTCATTGGTTGGACTAGTAATAACGGCGGTTCTTGGTTCTTCTTCAAAATCTATTTCGCTATCATCTCCATTAGAACCATAGATTTTTTTGATTAGGTTCGAATTTGTTTCTTGGACTTTCGCGCCTCCGTTTTGCATCAATTCCAAGGTTAACTTTTTCAAATCGTGTAAATCGCTTTTCATATCAAAAAGCACTTTGTACAAAATTTCTCTCTCGGTATTGAACTCGTTTTCGTTTTTGCGATCTTTTATAACCGATGGCAAATTACTTCCTTCAGATGGCAAATACGATTGCAATGTTGTCACATTGATATCACGATTGGTCTCCAAAACAGAAATCTGCTCGGCAACGTTTCGCAATTGTCTAATATTACCACTCCATCGAAATTTTTGTAATAAATGAACCGCATTATCGTCCAATTTAATAGGAGGCATTTTATATTTTTGGGCAAAATCGGCTGCAAATTTCCTAAACAACAAATGAATATCTTCCTTTCGATCGCGCAAAGGCGGCAGCGTTATGTCTACTGTACTCAATCGATAATACAAATCTTCCCGGAATTTCCCTTTTTCGATAGCGTCAAATAAATTCACATTGGTAGCAGCCACAATTCGCACATTTGTTTTTTGCACTTGTGACGAACCCACTTTTATAAACTCGCCATTTTCTAAAACACGAAGCAATCGTACTTGTGTTGTCAAGGGCAACTCGCCCACTTCATCCAGAAATATTGTCCCTCCACTCGCCACTTCAAAATAACCTTCACGAGTTCCAGTCGCGCCTGTAAAAGAACCTTTTTCATGGCCAAAAAGTTCACTATCAATGGTTCCTTCTGGTATGGCGCCACAGTTTACGGCAATATATTTTCCGTGTTTTCTATGTGAAAGTGTATGGATAATTTTTGGGATGCTTTCTTTTCCAACCCCACTTTCCCCCACAACTAGTACCGAAATATCAGTGGGAGCCACCTGAATAGCTTTTTCTATCGCGCGATTGAGTTTAGGGTCATTCCCAATAATCTCGAATCGTTGTTTTATTGATTGAACTGTTTCCATAATTTTTTGTTTAAATTATTCTTTGTTTAAAGTTTAAAGTTCTCTCGATAAAGTGAAACTTTGAACCTTAAACTTTAAACTATTTTTAATTCATCTCACTCAAACCAACCGCTTCTCCTTTTAAAGTTCCGCTAGTGCAACTCGTAATTTTGACATTCACAAAATCACCAATTTTAAAATTCTCTTTTGGAAAAACTACTGTGATGTTTTGAGAATTTCTTCCTGAAAATTCTTCAATTGATTTTTTTGAAATTTTTTCAACCAAAACTTCTACAATTTGACCGATAAATTCCTGACTGCGATACCAAGAATTTTGTTGTTGTAAATCTACAATTTCCTGGAGTCTTCGCAATTTGGTTACTTCAGGAACATCATCTTCCATTTTTCGTTCGGCTAATGTTCCCGGGCGTTCAGAATAGGAGTACATATACCCAAAATTATATTTGACGTAATCCATTAAACTCAAAGTATCTTGATGATCTTGCTCTGTTTCAGTTGGAAAACCGGAAATCATATCTTGCGAAATAGAAGCGTTGGGAACTATTGTTCTAATTTTATCAATCAAATTCATGTATTCTTCCCGAGTATGCAAACGATTCATTTCCTTTAGAATTCGATTGCTTCCTGACTGTACTGGCAAGTGAATATGCTTGCAAATATTATCATGTTTTGCAATCACGTGTAACACACTTTCGTGCATATCCTGAGGATTTGAAGTTGAAAATCGAATCCGCATTTTTGGAAAACCCATAGCCACCATTTCTAATAATTGGTCAAAATCAACCGCAGTTGATTTTTGCATTTCAGAAGCGTTGGTAAAATCTTTCTTTAGTCCGCCTCCATACCAAAGGAAACTGTCTACATTTTGCCCCAAAAGTGTAATTTCTTTAAAACCTTTATCCCACAAGTCCTGAATTTCTTTCATAATGCTTTGCGGCTCCCTACTGCGTTCTCTACCACGAGTAAAAGGCACCACGCAAAACGTACACATATTGTCGCAACCCCGAGTGATGGAAACTAAAGCCGTAATTCCATTACTCATTAAACGCACAGGCGAAATGTCGCCATACGTTTCATCTTTCGACAAAATCACGTTAATCGCATCGCGCCCTGCTGAAACTTCTGATAATAAATTAGGTAAATCTTTATAAGCGTCTGGACCAACTACAAGGTCTACGATTTTTTCTTCCTCTAAGAACTGGCTTTTCAAACGTTCTGCCATACAGCCCAAAACCCCAACTTTCATTTTTGGATTAACACGCTTCACGGCGTTGTATTTTTCTAAACGTTTTCGAATAGTTTGCTCTGCTTTGTCTCTAATAGAACAGGTGTTGACCAAAACCAAATCGGCCTCTTCTAAAGTTTGCGTAGTATTGTATCCGTTGGCTGATAAAATGGAAGCCACGATTTCGCTATCCGAAAAATTCATTGCACAGCCGTAACTTTCTATAAAAAGTTTTTTGGTGTTTTCGGGATTGTATTCTAGAACAAGACTTTCGCCTTGCTTACTTTCATCTATACTCTTTTCCATCGTGTGTTTTCAAAGCACAAAGATAAGATAATTTCAATAAATATGACAAGATGTCAGACGAAGAATTAACAGTAATTTAAATTATGTGGATTAAAAATAAATGAAATTGACCCATATTTATACTTTATTAAATCATGCAATTGAAATCTATTGAAATCTATTGTTAAAATATTATATTCACTTTTAAAACTTAAAAAACTCGAAATTTAAAAAAATCTTTTACTTTTGCGCAAGAAAAACATCCCTATGGCAAAGAATTTAGTTATCGTGGAGTCCCCTGCAAAGGCCAAAACAATTGAGAAATTTTTGGGAAGCGACTACCAAGTAGAATCCAGTTATGGACACATTGCCGACTTACCTTCCAAGGAAATTGGCGTAGATGTAGCCAATGGTTTTAAACCAAAATATGAAGTTTCTGCCGATAAAAAAGCCTTGGTCTCTAAACTAAAAACCTTAGCCAAGAATGCCGAAATGGTTTGGCTAGCTAGTGATGAGGATCGTGAAGGAGAAGCTATTTCCTGGCATCTTGCCGAAGAATTAAAATTGGATAAAAGCAAAACCAAGCGTATTGTTTTTCACGAAATTACGAAATCTGCGATTCTAAAAGCCATTGAAAATCCGCGTGAAATAGATTATAATTTGGTTAATGCGCAACAAGCCCGGCGTGTTTTGGACCGATTAGTGGGATATGAATTATCTCCTGTTTTATGGAGAAAAATAAAAGGAGGGCTTTCTGCTGGGCGCGTACAATCAGTATCAGTTCGTTTGATTGTGGAGCGAGAACGTGAAATTAAAAACTTTAAAGCCACGGCCTCCTATTCGGTTGTAGCCGAATTTACTAATGAAGCCGGAAAGTCATTCAAGGCCAAATTGCCAAAGAATTTTAATACAAAAAAAGAAGCCGAAGATTTTTTAAACAAAAATATTGGCTCTAGCTATAAAGTTTCGGATTTAGAAACAAAACCAACCAAAAAATCACCTACTGGTCCATTTACCACTTCGACTTTACAACAAGAAGCTGCAAGGAAATTGTATTTGCCTGTTGGAATCACGATGCAATTGGCACAACGGTTGTACGAAGCGGGACTCATTACTTATATGAGAACGGATAGCGTGAACTTGTCAAAAGATGCGATGGAAGCCGCTCAAGCCGAAATCATTAAATCATACGGAGTAGCATTTTCTAAACCAAGAACTTTTGTCAATAAAAGCAAAGGCGCTCAGGAAGCGCATGAGGCAATTCGCCCTACGGACATGTCACGTCACACCGTAAATATAGACAGAGACCAAGCGCGGCTTTATGATTTGATTTGGAAGAGAACCTTGGCTTCGCAAATGAGTGATGCAAAATTAGAACGCACCAACGTTAAAATTGAAGCGAACAACCATGGTGAAATTTTCACCGCTTCAGGCGAAGTGTTACTTTTTGAAGGTTTTTTGAAAGTATATTTAGAAGGTCATGACGATGAGGATGAAGAGCAAGAGGGCTTGTTACCCGCAATGAAAGTCAACGAAAAATTACACAACAATTATATCACAGCTACCGAAAGATATTCGAGAGCAGCAGCAAGATACACCGAAGCTTCTTTGGTAAAGAAACTCGAAGAATTAGGCATTGGACGTCCCTCGACTTATGCGCCAACAATTTCTACAATTATCAACAGAAACTATGTAGAAAAAGGAAATCTAGACGGACAAGAACGGAATTACACCCAACTGACTTTACAATCAGGGAAAGTAGGCGAGAAATTACTCAAAGAAAATACGGGTTCTGATAAAGGAAAACTAGTTCCAACTGATATAGGAACCATTGTGACGGATTTTTTGGTCAAAAATTTTGAAAATATTTTGGATTATAATTTCACTGCCAAAGTGGAACAGGACTTTGATGAAATTGCCGAAGGAAACGTGAATTGGACTCAAATGATGCAAGAATTCTACGATAAATTTCACCCCACGGTGAAAGATGTAGAAGCTAATGCGGAAAGAGAAAGCGGGGAACGAATTTTAGGAACACATCCAGAATCAGGAAAACCGGTTTCTGTTCGTTTGGGTAAATTTGGCCCCATGGCTCAAATTGGAGCCGCTGACGACGAAGAAAAAAAATTCGCCAGTTTAATGGCGGATCAAAATATTGGAAACATTACGCTGGAGGAGGTTTTAAATTTATTTTTATTGCCTAAAAATCTAGGTAATTATAAAGGAGAAGAAGTTGAAGTTAGCAATGGTCGTTATGGCCCATACATTCGCCATGGCGCTGCTTTTGTTTCTTTACCAAAAGGAGAAGATCCTTTAAGCATTACTCTAAAAAGAGCCCAAGAATTAATTGATGAAAAAGCTTTAGCCGATGCGCCAATAGCTATTTATAAAGGAGAAGGTGTTCAAAAAGGAACTGGTCGTTTTGGCCCATTTATCAAATGGGACGGCATTTTTATCAATGTTTCTAAAAAATACAATTTTGATCATTTATCCCAAGCCGACATCGAAGAATTGATAGATGACAAATTACAAAAAAACATCGACAAGGTTTTACACCATTGGAAGGAAGAAGGAATACTAGTCGAAAAAGCCCGCTGGGGAAGATCCGTAATTACCAAAGGAAAAATCAAAATAGAATTAAGCAAAGACATTGAGGCGTCAAAACTGACTTTGGAACAAGTTCAAGAAATGATTGCTAAGAAAACGCCAGCTAAAAAAACAACTGCAAAAAAACCTGCTGCAAAGAAAACAGTAGCGAAAAAGAAATAATATGGAGTTGGATTTTCTAAAACCTTTAGACAAAGAAATACTTCCATTGATTCAGGGATTTTCATCTCAGCAATTGGGAAGCAAAGTAGTGTTTCATTCAACGGAAAACTTTCCTGATTTGAGCAAAATTAAAATTGCTATTATCGGTGTTTTGGAAAATCGCGGGGATATAAACCAGACCCAGGAAGTGGATTTATCATCCATTCGAAAAGAATTGTACGCCCTGTATCCCGGAAATTGGGCTGCTTCCATTGCCGATTTAGGAGATATTTTAGCAGGAAATTCAAGTGATGACACTTATTTTGCTTTAAAAAAAGTGGTTTCGACTTTAATCAAAAAAAAAATAATACCTATTGTTATAGGTGGTTCTCAAGATCTGACCTATGCACTTTATAGGGCATATGACGAATTGGAACAAATGGTAAATCTAGTTTCGATTGACAATACGTTTGATTTTGGAAAAGAAAGTGATCCCATATCTGCCAAATCTTATTTGACCAAGATAATACTAGAAGAACCCAATAATCTATTTAATTTCAGCAATGTTGGATTTCAAACTTATTATAATTCACAGGAAGAAATCGATTTGATTGATAAATTATTTTTTGACGCATACCGATTAGGAGATGTTTCCAATAACATTGCAATTGCTGAGCCTGTTTTTAGAGATGCTGATATAGTTAGCATCGATTTAACTGCTGTAAAATCATCTGATTCAGGAAATAACATCACATTCACTCCGAACGGGTTTAATGGAAAAGAGATTTGTTCCTTATCAAGATACGCTGGCATAAGTGATAAAGTTTCACTTTTAGGAATATTTAATCACACTAATACTAAGCAAGAATCCGTTTTAATAGCTCAAATTATTTGGTATTTTATTGAGGGATTTCATTACCGTTCTAATGAATATCCTTTTGGCAGTAAAGAAAATTACATCAAGTATATTATACCTTTAGAAGAGGAAGAATTGGTGTTTTATAAAAGTAATAAAACCGACCGATGGTGGATAGAAATACCTTTTATTTCAAATAGTAATAATAAGTTAAAGAAAAACACGTTATTACCTTGCTCACACGATGAATATTTGGGAGCCTGTAATCAGGAAATTCCCGAAAGATGGTGGAAAGCACAACGAAAGAATATCATTTAAGTATTAGTTTAGCCTAAAAAGAATTGAAATAATAAAGTAAAACAAGAATTTTGTTTTTTAATGTGAAACTTATAAAAAAATAATGTTTTAGGCATTTGTTTCGGTTTTACTAAGTTTTAATTGATATAATATTTTTTTATTAGCAGATTAAACTTTAGTTTTGGCTCCTTTAAACAAAAGGAATCTAAAATTAATTGCTTATTAAATAGTAATAAATAACGTTGTTAAATTAGCAATAATGTATATATAACTCAAATTTTTATGAAGAAATTCATTGCATTTATGGCAATATTAAGCTTGTTTATTAGTTGTGGTGGTTCAACTGATCAAGGTGAATTAGTTGGCGTTAAAGGAGCAAAATGGAATCCTGAAAAACCCTTTGGAATGACTTTGATTCCAGGAGGTTCATTTATCATGGGGAAATCTGATGACGACATCGCCCATCTTGAAGACGCAACAAATATAAAAACAGTTACAGTTCGCTCTTTTTACATGGACGAGACAGAAATCACTAATAGTGAGTATCGCCAGTTTGTAGAATGGGTAAAAGATTCAACTATCAGGGTTCGATTGGCAATTTTGGCGGACGAAATGGGTCTAAAACCAGGTGAAGGAAATGATACAGGAAAAGGTAAAAATGCTCAAAGTATTGGAGATTTTGCTTTTAATGATGCTGATCCCGAAAAAATGAATGCATACGATAAATATATGTATGATAATTATTATAGTATTGGTAATGATGATGACCCATATGCTAGTAGAAAGCTCAATAAAAAGATTAAGTTAATCAAAGATCCTAAATTATATCCAGACGAATACTATACAGAGGTAATGGACACAATGTATTTGCCGTTGGAAGCATCTTTTAATGGTGTGAGAACAATGGATATAAACAAATTGAAATTCCGATATTCTTGGATGGACATAGCGGCTGCAGCTAAAGTTAAATCGGAAAAAAGAAAAGATTTTATAAGAACTGAACAAGTAAAAATATACCCAGACACTACGGTTTGGATTAAAGACTTCTCCTATTCTTATAATGAGCCTATGCATAATGATTATTTTTGGCATCAAGCCTACGGGGATTATCCTGTTGTAGGAGTAAACTGGAAACAAGCTAAAGCATTTTGCGCCTGGAGAACATTGTATAAAAACAGTTATATAAAATCCAAGAAAAAAAAACATAATTTGACTAATAATTTTAGATTACCTACCGAAGCAGAATGGGAATATTCGGCAAGGGGAGGTCTTGAATCCGCTACCTATCCTTGGGGCGGGCCTTATACCAAAAATGATAGAGCATGTTTTCTTGCCAATTTCAAACCCATGAGAGGCGATTATGCCGCAGATGGTTCTTTATATACTGTAGAAGCAAAATCGTACGAACCAAATGGTTATAATTTATACAATATGGCTGGCAATGTTTCAGAATGGACTGATACTTCTTATGATCCAAATACCTATGAATATGTTTCTTCTATGAACCCAAATGTTCAAGATAACAAAAATATGCGAAAAGTAATACGAGGCGGTTCATGGAAAGACGTTTCATATTTTCTACAAGTAAGCACCCGCGATTATGAATATGCTGATTCTGCTAGAAGTTACATTGGCTTTAGAACCGTTCAGGATTATATGGGAACTCAGAATACAGGAAAATTAACGAATAAAAAACAAATTAAATATTAACTAAACTAAATTTTTTATTATGGCATTATTAGGAAAAAAAGCAATGAATTTTGCATACGGAATGGGAGCGGCAGTTGTTATTATTGGAGCTTTATTCAAAATAACACACCTTGAATTTGGTTTTATTAGTGGGAATTTAATGCTTACAATAGGACTTGTAGTGGAAGCTGCAATTTTTGCTCTTTCTGCTTTTGAGCCTGTTGAAGTAGAATATAATTGGGAAAATGTTTATCCACAACTAATCGATAAAAATGCAACCTCTATAAAATCAGCCAATACAGAAGTTTCTTCAGACGCTGAAGGCATGTTGTCTAAAAAATTAGATGCTATGTTGAAAAATGCCAAAATAGACGGAGAATTGATGGTTAGTTTAGGAAATAGCATCAAAAATTTTGAAGGGGCAGCAAAAAGTATTATGCCTACACAAGATTCGATAGCTTCTACAAAAAAATACAGCGAAGAGCTTACTTTGGCTGCAACCCAAATGGAAACTTTGAATGGATTATATAAAATTCAGTTAGAGAACACCTCAATAAATGCTAAAATCAATGAAGATTCTGTTACATCTAACAAAAAATATAGCGAGGAACTAACTTTAGCTGCGGCTAATATGGAATCTCTTAATAGTCTATACAAAATACAGCTTCATACAGCTTCGAAAAACGAACAGATTAATGAAGAAGTATTCGAAAATAACATAAAACTAAAGGAGCAGATGCAGTCTTTGACTACTAACCTATCCTCATTGAATAATGTCTATGGAGGTATGCTTTCTGCAATGAGTAATAAAGGATAATTAGTTTAGACTTTATAAAAAAATTAAACTAATTATTAAGAAAATATGGCACAAGTAAAAATAACCCCTAGACAGAAGATGATTAACCTAATGTATTTGGTTTTTATCGCAATGCTAGCATTAAATGTATCCAAAGAAGTATTATCTGCTTTTGGAATTTTAAACTTAAAAATCATTGAATCCAATTCGTTAACAGACAATAGGAATACGGATTCGTTTCAACAATTATCGCAAAAAGCAACGGATCAACCTGGGCAATATGGCGACAAAAAAATTATAGTTGATAAAATTAGAGCTATATCGAATGAATATTGTGATTATTTGGAAAGCATTAAAACAACAATAACAAAAACGACCAAAAAAGATGATGACGGAAACTTCCTTTATGAACAAATGGATAAAAGTGATTTAGTGGATAAATTGTTTTTTATAGGTGAAAAACCATCTAAAGAGGGTGAATTATTTTTAAGTAGAATGAAAAATTACCCATCTCAAATCAAGCAAATAGCGGGAAGTAAACTTCCCGAAATTGAAATTAATAAAATTGAAAAAAGATTTTCGACAAATTCAATAAAGAAAAAAGATGAGGTTACTCCTCAGCCATGGATAAATTATAATTATAAAGGATACCCTTTAATTTCAACCGTTACCAAATTAACACAATTACAAGCTGATATAAAAGCCACCGAAAGTGATGTAATGTCCTCGATGTTTCAATCAGATTTGATTGCTGCTGCTTCTCTTACAGCTTATAAGCCAATTGTGGTTCCAGATAAATCTGTTTTCTTTCAAGGGGAGGCGGTTACGGGAAAAATTATTCTAGGTAAATTTGATCCGTTATTAAAGGCTAAATCAGTAATTATAAATGGGTCTAATATTCAATCCGAAGCAGGACAAGCCAAATTTTCAATTGGTAGTGGAAATGTGGGAGAACATAAAATATCTGGGTCGTTTAATTTTGATGAAAATGGAAAGGTAGTTAGTTTGCCTATTGAAGGGAATTATGTTGTAGTGTCAAGACCAAAATCTGCTAACATATCTGCCGATAAACTCAACGTAGTGTATCGTGGTATTGTAAACCCGATGACGATTTCATTTGCAGGAATTTCTGCAGACAAAGTTACTGCATCTGCCCCAGGAATGAGTCCGTCAGGAAAACCAGGAGCTTTCAATTTGTTTCCTGGAGCAGGAACTGAAACCGTTATTAATGTGACAGCCTTGCTCCCAGACGGGACTAAAGTTTCTGATAAAAAGACTTTTAGAATAAAAGGAATCCCGGGTCCAATAGGAACAATTAGAGGTGAAATGGGTGTGGTAAAAGGCCCTAAATCAGGTCTAGAAATTTCATCTATTGGGGCTAAATTAGTTGATTTTGATTTCGATGTTAATTTTGAAGTTGTTGGATTCAACTTTAAAGTAGCTGGCCAGCCTACGGTCGTTGTTATTGGTAATAAAATAAACCAACAATGTAAGGCTGCTCTTTCAAAAGTAGGAAGGGGAGATCAAGTTACCATTTCTGAAATTAAAACTAAATTAGTAGGTGCGGGCAGTTATTTACTACCAAGAACGGCTCCGGTAATTTATGAAATACAATAAAATAAAGAAGTTTGAAACAGAGCTATTTCAATAATCTATAATGATATTATGATGAATGCAAGAAATTTTTTAATAGTTGTTATTTCTATTACTGGGAGTATGATTTCTTTTGCGCAATCTAATTTGCTCAATGCAAAGTTTCCCGAAGAAATAGGGATGAAGTCTGCTGACCAACTTATTGCTGATAATGACAAACCTTTGGAATATGGCTATGTAAATGATAGAGATATTTTAATGGGTAAAATGACTTGGGAAATTATTGATTTGAGCGAAAGGATTAATTTTCCACTCTATTTTCCAGTTGACACAGCAAACATAGGGCAGAATAGACGATCTTTATACGACGTTCTAACTAAAGCGATCCGTGATGGTGAAATTACCGATGTTTATTCGGATAGTTATTTCAATACCAAGAAATCATATAAAGATATTCAAGCCTCTTTGAGCAAAATAGATACCACTGATGCTGGTAGAGAACAGTTTAATGCTAGAATTAAAATATCTCCTGAATATATTATAAAACAAGATCTTACCGCTCAAGATGTTAGCCAATATAAAATTAAGGGTTATTGGTATTTCGACAAAAGACAAGGTGAGTTAAAATATCGTTTACTTGGAATTTGTCCGGTAACTCCCGATGTATTTACGATGAACAGTGACGAAAAAGATTATATTGAATTGTTTTGGGTATTTTTTCCAGCGGCCAGAGATGTTTTGAATGAGGCCAAATCGTTTAATGATAAAAACTCGGCGATGCCTATTTCTTTTGACCAAATATTGAATTCAAGACAATTTAATAGTGTCATATATCAAGAAGAAAATGTATATGGCGATAGGGCGATTGCAAGTTACATGAAAGATAATGCGCAGAATCAATTGTTAGAATCTGAAAGAGTGAAGGAAAAAATCCGGAATTTCGAGCACGATATGTGGAATTACTAACTTTGATTTCATATTATAGTATAAAGAACTCTTGCCTTTGGTAAGGGTTTTTTGTTTTTTGGGTTTACCTTTGAATACTTTATATAATAAATTAATTTTAAATGTTAGATTATTTGATTGTTGGTTCTGGCTTAGCCGGTATTTCATTTGCTGAAATGGCATTGCAAAACGGCAAGTCTATTTTAGTGTTGGATAATAATTCGCAGAACTCATCAAAAATAGCAGGTGGTTTATATAATCCTGTTATTCTAAAACGCTTTAGTGAAGTGGGTCAGGCCAAAGAGCATCTGCTAGTAATGAATGAATTCTTTTTTGGCTTAGAGCAAAAACTGAATACCCAACTTGATTTTAAAACCCCTATTTTAAGAAAGTTTTTTTCTATCGAAGAACAAAATAACTGGTTCTCCGCTTCTGACAAAGTGAATCTAGCTCCTTATTTATCCACTCGAATAATTACCAAAAAATATGAATCTATAGATTCGCCCTTTGGATATGGTGAAGTGTTACAAACGGGTTATGTTGATACTGCATTACTATTAGAAAGATACAAAAACTACCTTATACAAAACCAACTATTCCTAGAGGAATCCTTTGAATACAAACTTTTACAGGAAGAAACTAATGGAATTCAATACAAGGATATTCAGGCAAGACACATCATATTTGCCGAAGGATTTGGCATGCAGGCCAATCCTTATTTTCTGGATTTACCACTAGACGGGACAAAAGGCGAATTGCTCATCATAAAAGCGCCTTTGTTGAATTTAGATGTTATATTAAACACTAGTGTTTTTATTTTGCCTCTTGGAAATGATTTGTTCAAAATTGGAGCTACCTACAATTGGGGCGACAAAACAGCTATGCCTACTGAAGCGGGAAAAAATGAATTGGTAGATAGAATTAAAGAAATAATCACTTGTGATTTTGAAATTATAGCACATTATGCTGGCGTTCGACCTACGGTCAAGGACAGAAAACCCTTGGTTGGAACGCATGAACATCACAATTCAATACATATTCTCAATGGCCTGGGAACTCGTGGTGTTATGCTTGGGCCGGCAATGGCTAAAGCCTTATTCGAAAATATTGAATACCAAAAACCATTGGATAGATTTGTGGATATTAAACGATTTGCCAAAAAGAGGTAATTTATTTGCTGAATTTCTTGTCAAAAGACACAAACATATTAATGTAAATATTTCTGGACCATCTCAAAACAAATGGAAATAAAAGAATATTGGCAACAACGATAGCGATAAAAGAAGTTTTTATACTAGAATCAAGAATAAGATAAGAAACGACGAAGGTTGCAATACTAAGCAATACATTTACTCCGTAGCTGACATACATAGCGCCATAAAAAAAAGAAGGCTCGATTTCATATCTCAAACCACAGTGACTGCATTTTTCGTGCATTTTAATCAATTTCGAAAAATGTAATGGATTTTTATCCAAATACATACTCTCATTCTGACATCTTGGACAAGTTCCTGTTAAAATGCTATTTAATTTGGATCCTTTTTTTAACATTTGCAAAAAAATTAATTTCTCCTTTTTTGGAGCCACAAATTTACAAATACAAAACACAATACATGCTTAATATACATAATTTATCCGTTTCTTTTGGAGGAACCTATTTGTTTGAAGAAGTTACCTTTCGATTGGGGGCTGGAGACCGTGTTGGTCTTGTGGGCAAAAACGGAGCGGGTAAATCTACGATGCTCAAAATCTTGGCGAAAGATTTCGCACCTGATTCGGGTGTTATTTCTCAGGAAAAAGAAGTTCGGATGGGTTTCCTGCGTCAGGATATTGATTTCGAACAAGGAAGAACGGTACTTGAAGAAGCCTATGAAGCATTTACGGATATTAAAATTGTGGAGAAAAAACTGGAGGAAATCAACCATCAGTTGGTTACCAGAACGGATTATGAAAGTGACGGGTATAGCCAAATTATAGAAGATTTATCCGATTATACCCATCGTTTTGAATTGTTAGGAGGCTATAACTATGTGGGTGACACCGAGAAAATACTTTTGGGATTGGGTTTCAAAAGAGAAGTTTTCGACAATCAAACCGAAACTTTTTCGGGTGGATGGCGAATGCGAATTGAATTAGCCAAGTTATTATTGCAGGCAAACGACGTTTTGCTTTTAGATGAGCCCACGAATCACCTGGATATCGAGAGTATCATTTGGTTGGAAAGTTTCTTGCGCAATTATCCAGGTGTTGTGGTGATTGTTTCTCACGATAAAATGTTTTTGGACAATGTAACCAATAGAACCATAGAAATATCCCTCGGAAAAGCCTATGATTTCAATAAACCTTATTCTGAATACTTGGAATTGCGTCATGAAATCCGCGAAAAGCAATTGGCCACCCAAAAAAACCAAGCTAAAAAAATTGAGGAAACTGAAAAGTTAATTGAGAAATTCCGTGCCAAAGCTTCCAAAGCTTCGATGGCGCAATCTTTAATCAAGAAATTAGATAAAGTCGAACGGATCGAAGTCGATGAAGATGATAACTCCGTTATGAATATTACTTTTCCAGTTTCAAAAGAGCCGGGAAGAGTAGTTATTGAAGCAGAGGCTGTAACAAAAAAATACGGTGACAAAACTATTCTAAAAGATATTAATTTGTTGGTGGAACGGGGAAGCAAGATTGCTTTTGTTGGCCAAAATGGGCAGGGGAAGTCGACTTTCATCAAAGCGATTGTCAACGAATTCAAATATCAGGGATCTATTAAATTAGGGCATAATGTACAATTGGGGTATTTCGCCCAAAATCAAGCGGAATATTTGGACGGCGAAATCACATTATTACAAACTATGGAAGACGCCGCCATGGATACCAATCGCATGAAAGTGCGCGATATGCTGGGTTCTTTTCTGTTTCGAGGAGATGATGTAGAAAAAAAGGTAAAAGTCCTTTCTGGAGGCGAAAGAAACCGTCTAGCGTTATGCAAACTACTATTACAGCCTATCAATGTGTTATTGATGGATGAACCAACGAATCACTTGGACATAAAATCTAAAAATGTATTAAAAGCCGCTCTGCAAAAATTTGGAGGAACATTACTTTTAGTTTCTCACGACAGGGATTTCTTGCAAGGGATGTCTAATTTAGTGTACGAGTTCAAAGATCAAAAAATAAAAGAATATTTAGGCGACATC
This sequence comes from Flavobacteriaceae bacterium, assembly GCA_947446635.1. GTDB lineage: Bacteria > Bacteroidota > Bacteroidia > Flavobacteriales > Flavobacteriaceae > Flavobacterium. The sequence goes on along the minus strand of CANFHF010000010.1, from coordinate 40,663 downwards.
AATTATTTCTTGGAGCAACGCAATTTAGAGAATATGCGCGAAGTAGAGAAAAAAGACGCTTTAAAAGCGGTGGCGCCAAAAGAAAGCAACAAAACTTCCTATGAAGAACAGAAAAAAGGGAAGGCGCTTCAAAATAAATTGAGTAAGGTCGAAAGCCAAATCAAGCAATTGGAAAGAGACATTCAGCAGGACGACAAAATGTTGGCTTCTAATTATGACAAACACATTGAAGATGCTAAATTTTTTACGGCCTACAACAAGAAAAAAACGGAATTAGACCAATTGCTTTTAGATTGGGAAATTGTTCAGGAAGAAATCGATAATGCTTAATTTACACAATCAGCCCGATTGCTTTAGAATGTGCAATCGCCTCACTGCTATTACTAAAATAACAAACAGCCACGTGTAGACTTTCAATATTTTCTAATACAATTGAAACTTTTCCTTTCATGTGTTTACCCGTTTTTCGAATATAAACTGATTTTATAGCCACTGGGAAAATTTTACAAATTGTTTCATAAAGAAACGGATCGTGTTGTGAATCATCCCCTATCAAAACGTATTTTAAATTGGGGTAAAATTCTAGAATATGTTTTATCTTTTCAAATTTGTGATTGTGACCTCCCCTCCTAGTCCATAAAAAATCAAAAAGACTGGATTTAATGTCCTTGAGTAATAAAACTGCTTTTGGTAATTGGTGAATTTCTGTAAATTGCACTATAAAACGATACAAATTCCATTCGGTGCTAGATACAAAAAAAAAGGCGTTTTGTTCCTCACCACCTATTCTTCCGGCATTACTCAAGGCTTGATAATGAGGGACGACATCTTCATAAACCTTTCGGGTGTTCACATTTCGAAACAATAAATGATATAATTTTTTCAAGGGGTTTTCAGTGTAAGAAACCAAAAAAGTATCATCAATATCCGAAATAATCCCTAGATTTTCCCTTTTTGGACGAAGGTAACATTCCTTACTCACTATGGTTTCGTGACCATGAACAATACTAACTTGATAATCAATCCAGCCGTATCCAACATCTTTATTCAGAGGCACGCAAAATTTAAAATAACCGTCCGCTAGTGTCTTGGTGTGGATTGTTGTATTGTTGTGTTTCAAAAAAACAGCCACATTATCCGCCGTTTTCAATCTGAATAGCCGTATTATTGAAACGGCATTTTCGAATTTTTTTTTCTGAAAGTCATATTCTTTTTTATTCGTGGGTTTAAAAACATGCCCCATTACTATTAGTTCCTGCTCATTGGCATAACCCCGGTATAATTTTAAAATAGGTTTCATTATTTTGAAATTTTGAACTGTAATTAAAATTACTTAAATTTAATACACAAAAGAAGCAAAAATTTGAAAAAGAATGTGTTATTAGTTGTTAATCCCATTTCTGGAGGTATCGATAAATCAGAATTTATCGAGGCAACAAAGCATCTCGCCACTAAAGAAAATCAAAATCTTATTCTTTATAAAACTTCCGGTGTAGCTGATATTTCAACAATAAAAATGCTTTATAAACAATACAAACCAGAACGAATTATTATTATAGGTGGTGATGGGACCATAAAAATGGTTGCCGAGGCTACAGAAAGTCAGAATGTGATTCTTGGTATTTTGCCTGCTGGCTCCGCCAACGGTTTGGCCGTAGATTTAGATTTGATGAAAACACTTGAAGAAAATTTAGACATTGCTTTTTATAATAATTATATAGAACTAGACACAATTGTTATAAACAACCAAAATTGTTTTCACTTAAGTGATTTGGGATTAAATGCGGAACTCGTCAAAAATTATGAAAAGAGTTCTATACATGGTAAATGGGGATATTTTTTGCAAGCCATTAATACATTAATGGATTTAGGAGAGCCCTTCATGGCAACCATTACTACGGTTAATCAAACTATCGAATGTGAAGCAAGAATGATCGTTATTGCCAACTCCAAAAAATATGGCACCGGCATAGTCATTAATCCCGACGGAGTAATGAATGACGGAAAATTTGAATTGGTTATTTTAAAAAAACTGGATTTGATGATTTTCGGAGAAATTATCACTGGGAATATGCCTTTAAATCCTGAAGAAATTGAAATTTTATCGACTAACAAAGCTACCATTACAACTAATTTTCCGGTAAGTTTTCAGATTGACGGCGAATATTGTGGCGCCGAAACCGAACTTAACATTACGATTTCATCAAGTAAAATTAAAATAGCAATTCCCTAATTTTGAGTAAATTATTTAAAAGGGTTGCGTTCTTGCCAAACCACTTCTGGCTCAAGACAATAAAGTAGTTTTTCGAGAGTGTAATTCAGAATTGGATTGCTGTGTTTTATGAATCCAAACATTTCTTGGGGTTTAGCCCCAACAGCGCTTTTGATTTCGAGAGCGGTTCGGGCAAAAATAATTTCCTTGAAGCCCTTGTTGATGGAATAAGCAATGATATCGTAGAGCATATTCAAATACAGCATTTTTTCGCGTTGAATACTAGCATCATAACCTAAAAAATAGGTGGCCATTACGTCTCCGTTTTTGATGATGGTATTGAATCCTATCAAGGTATCATCATGAAAATAGCCATAAAAAAGAAACTTGTCTTTTGCTATTTCTTTTAAAGTGCGAAAGTGATTTTTAGCTAGAAAAAAAGTATTGAAATGGGCGTTTTTAGCCACGTGAAAATACAAATCATAAATAGTTTCTTCGTGTTTTATGATGTCATTCAAGTCTAATTTTCTTTTAACTAAGCCATTTGCCTTTTTTCGGGCACGTTTGTATTGATCACGGTATTTTTTTGATAACGCATTTATATAATCCTGCTCTGTTTTCCAATGCGATGGGATATTGAAAAGCATATTGGGTTGGGTCGAAAATTGGTATGCATCATCAAAATCTGCTGGTTCAAACGTTAGTGTTTTTTCCTTTTGGAAATCTTTAAAAATAGTTAAGTGTACTTTTTGACCTTGATTTTTGAAAATGACTTCTAATTTTTTTGAAGCAATTTTTAAGCATTGTACGATGGAATTTTTACTCACACCCTCTGAAAATGCAAAAGCATTTTGCCCCGTTAGCATATTGTTTCCAAGGATTAAAACATGAGATCCGAATTTTTTTAAAATAAGCTTTCGAGTCCAAGTTTTGATACACCTGTCACGTTCTCCAAAAGACTCGAGCTTGTTTAAATCTAAAAATTGTGAAAGTGCAATTCCTACTAATTGCTTTTCCTGGAAAAATCCAATAAAATGGCAGACCATGTTTTTTGGAGCTGAGATTGCTAGTATTTTTAAATAATCTCTAGAAAGAAATATATTGTTCTTTGCCAAATCATCCCATTTTTCTGGAAGTTCCGTTTCGGAGGAATATATTTCTATAGCTAAAAGTGGGTACAAATTAAAAAAATTGATTAAGCAAAGTTAAAGAATCGGGTGCTAAAGTTGTGGGTACAAATTTAAAACAAAAAACCCATCAATATTGATGGGTAATGCTTAGTTAACTATTCAGACAAAATATAAACCCTATACTTGCAGATTTTGATGAATTTTTAGCGGCTGTTTCATAAATTAAAATTAAGGTTTTTATTCTTAACTTTTTAAGTGGGTAAAGGTAGCGCGTCTGAATGCTTGTTATAAATTTTATCCGTAATTATTCCTCCATAGCTAAACTTTCTAAAAAAGAGATGAAGTTGTCATCATGTGAAAGCTTCAATTTTTTTCTAATTTTATATCTTGCCGTTTCAATTCCTCGAATGGAAATGTTCAATAAAGGTGATATTTCTTTATTCGTCAAATCCATTTTAATAAATGCGCAAAGACTTAATTCTCGTTTTGTGAACGAGGGATCCATTTGCTTCAATATTTCAAAAAAGTTATGATTTATTTTTTCAAAATTAACATCAAATATTTCATTAAATTCTTCTCCTATTCGATGTTGATTTAATTTTTGGAAAATTTCAGTTATTTTCCTTCTAGATTCATCACTTTTTAGCAGCTCGCGTAATTCTTTTAAATCGGTTTGTAATTCACTAAATATTTTCTTTTTATGACTTAATAAAAGGGTGTAATTGGCCAATTCTTTACTTTTATCAATAACATCTACTTCTAGATTTAATTTTTCTTTACTAATCTCTTCATTTTCATGATCTAAGGCTAATTTCTCAAACTCTAATGCTAACAGTTGTTGTGTTTTTTTTATTTCAGCTTGAGACTTCATTCGCTCAAAGGCTATTTTCTTATTAACATATTTTATACTATATTTAATTAGCAAAAACACCCCTATTAGATATAGGATATAGGCAAGGTTTGTTTCGTACCATTTAGGTAAAATTGTAAATTCAAATCTAGTTTCTTTACCTATAAGTCCCGCTAAGTTTCTACTCTTTACAACAAAAGTATAGTTTCCTGGTCGTAAATGGGTGTATTCTTTAAAGGCACTTTTCTGCCAAACGGACCAATTTTCATCAATATTTTCAAGTTTATAGCTATAATTCGTTTCCGTGCTTGATAGCATTGTTGGTGAAGAAAACTCAAATCGTAATATATCGGTTTGATTCGGCAAATCAATAGCGGATTTATTGGAATTAAGTTCTACAAATGCTACTTTCCGATTTTGAGTATATGTTATTTGGTTAATTAAGGTCGGGAAGATTTGCTTGTTTTGATGTTGGTCTAAATTATATTGAAAAATACCCGAATTAGTACCAAATAATACTTTATTGTTGGCTAAAGGATAGATGCATTCCATTCCTCTATTGAAACTTCCTTTTAAGTTAAGAAACAAATCTTTATTTAATTTTTTTTGATTAAGTAAAAAATAGCCCACCTCATCATCTTGTATGAACCATGTTTTATCTTTAGTTTGAATTATTTTTCTAGTGTTTTTTGAAGCATCAAAAAGTTTGTTTAAAGGTTCAAATAGTTCAAACCTATTCGTATGGGCATTAAAAAAATAAATGCCGGTATTGGTCGTGAAAACAATTTTAGTATTCCAATTAAAAACATTTATATTATATCGTGATTTAAATCCGTTTTGATCCGTAAAATGATCCACAACATCAACACGAGAATAATCGTTGTTGATATGAATCTTATAAACCCCTTTATAGCCATGGCAAATCCAATAGGTATTCGGTTCATAATCGGCTAACAAATCTCTTGTTGATTCATCAAACCCAATTATTTTATTTTTTATATCCCAGTGATTATCCCTTTTTTCAATAAGAAACAAACCATTATAATTAGAACCCAAATACATGCCTTTTCTATCTTTTATTTTTGTGAGTTTCCAAAACCCAGTTTCTTTGCCAATTTTTTTAGCCGTACCATTACTAAATTCGTAAAGTCCCGTATCGTGTGAAATAATTACGGCATCTTCAAAATTTTGAACCGCCCACGATTGTCCCTGTAAGTCATCAACTTTATTAAAATTAAAACTCCCATTATTATTTGCAAAATACACGCCTGTATTGGTCGCGGTATATATAATATTATCTTTTATCAGGATATCATAAACAGACGCTTGATCAAAAACAGAGGCGAAAGGAGATTTATAATCTATAAAACTCAATCCATTATTTTGCAACACCCAAGTAGTATGGTTTTTAGTTTGAAAAAGAAAATGAATGGCTGCATTTGAAAGCCCAGAAAAAGTAGTAGTTCCTTGTTGTATTGCTCCAGAGTTGGTTATTTTTATTATTTTTGAACTTTGAGTTCCTATTAAATAGTCTTTATTCTCATCTTGTATCCCAAAGGTTACTTGGTCCTTTCTGCCGCCATTAAAAAGATTGTATTTTTTTACAACTGTTTTAGAATTAATATTAGCTGCATATACATTTCCTGACTTTGCAATAAGGGTTATTGTATTTAGATCAGAAGTTGGAAGGATTGAAGCAATTTCTTCATTTGAAATGGAATTTACTTCAAACACAAGTTCTAGCGTCATCGTTTTGACATCTAGTTTATAAATTCCAAAATCCGAATCTTGAACGAAATAATTATCATTTACTCGTCCAGAATAAACAAAGGCTTTATTAGCGCTAAGTTGCGAAACTGTGTTGCCATTAATAACAATAAGCTCACTAAAAGCCCTGTATATAATAAGGTCATTAAACTGATGTACTTGCCAAAGGTTTTCTATGTTTTTATTTTCCAAGTGAAATTTGGACAGCAAGGACTTGTAAAAATAATTCCCGAACTTATTCTTTTGTAAAGTACCCAACTCATTATATCCACCAGCATAAATTGTACCTTCTTTTGTTTTAACTAAACTTCTAATAGACGAATTATTAGGCAAAACAACTTTTTTCCAATACTCCCCATCAAATACTATTGCACCGTCATTATTTCCGAAAATCAATGTTCTGTCATCATTTTCACACATGGTCCAAAACTGAGGATCAGCATTAAAATCATTTCTATTGTAACGAACAACTTTTGGTGATCTTAACTTATTTTCAATCTCATCGCTAATGGGCTTAGTTTGAGCTACTACTATCGAAGAATAAAACAATCCAATAGCAAGTACTATTCGAAACAAATTATATATACAATGTTTAGGCATATCTGGGGATATTTTGTTTAATCGGGTTTAAATTAATTCTGTAGGTAAAACAAATGTACTCTTTATTAATTTAAGATATCATTTAATTATATTTTAAATTAAACTATTGAAAAACAATTATTTAAAAAAAAAAAAGTAATCAACACGTAGCGATTTTTTTTTCTAGCGTAATTCAAGTGTAGTGCCCTTACGTTGTTGTAGTTAAACAAATCCTAATATTGCAATGATATCATACCGTTTATTTTACATACGTACGAGGACGATTATGAATCACTAACCTATTTTTAACTTAAATTATTTATTATGAAAAAAAAATTGCATTTATTGATTGCATTGGTATTTGGCCTTTGCATGAACGCCCAAACAACAACGGTAAGTATTACCGGGACGGGTACTGGGGGTTGGAATCAACCCGGAGCGGTGGCACTAACCTCTACTGATGGGGAGAATTTCACCAAAACAAATTTTGAAATTATCAATGACGGACAAATTAAATTTTCCGAAAATGGTAATTGGGACTTAACTAATGGTTTTAGCACAGCAACTGCTGCTCCGGGATTCCCGAATGGTATTGCAGGCGCTAATACTACCTTGAAGGATCCTATTGATCCAGCAAACCCAACTGCAACTATTAATAATAATATTATAGCTACACCAGGATTTTGGTCTGTAACTTATAATATTGTTACTAAAGCGTATGCTTTTACTGCAGGTGTTAATCCTAACCCTACAGTTAACATAACAGGAGGTGGTTTAGATGCAGCTATTATTATGAATACTGCAAATGGAGTTGCTTACAACAAGCAAAGTGTGACTTTTGGAGGAGGAGATGGTGCATTTGCTCAAGCTGGAACAAATCTTACATGGGGAGGCCCTTTTCCTGAAGGACCAGTTGTAGCAGGAGCTTCAATTCCTGTACCTGCAGGAACGTATAACGTTTTCTTCACCAGAAGCAGCAATCCAGAATTCGTTTTTGAACCAGTTGTTGTAGGGATGATTGGTAACTTCGTTGGAAGTGGTTGGGGTGGAACTGTTGATTTAGCAACAACCGATGGGGTACATTTTACCAGATCAAACTACACTTTTAAATCTGCATGGGGAGATCCGTATTGTCACTTTAAAATTACTGACAATCATAGTTGGAATGTACAATTTGGAAAGACAGAAGAGTTTAATAACATTCCTGAAGCTTCAGGAATCGCAATAAATTCTGGCTCATCTAAAGATTTGGTAATTGAATTTGGAAGATATGATATAGCTTTTAATAGAAGTACTGGAGAATATGCTTTTACATTATTAGCTCCTTATCCAATAATTAAAGTTTCAGGAGCTGCAATTGGAGCGACTGATATAGCATTAGACACTACAGACGGAGAGCATTATTCTACAAAAAGTTTAGTATGTGGTGCCGATACTGCAAAATTTATCCAAGACGGAACAGAAAACCAATGGTCAAGTGCATCTCTTTCGGGAACTGGAACTCAAAACGGAGCTCTTATTTCACTTACTGAAGCTGTTTATAATGTAGATTTCACAGTAAGTACTGGAGTATATAGCTTTAGTAATATAACCGTTTCAATGATTGGAGGACACAATGATTGGGGTAATGGTGGTCCAGATATCGATTTAACTTCTACTGACGGAATCAATTATTCTGTTATGCATCAAGTTTTAGCAGGTGATGTAAAATTCAGAGACAACCATGATTGGGCTCATTCTTTTGGAGGAAGTGTAAAACCATGTTTATTTCCAATAGGAACTGGTGGTGGTGAAAGTAATATAGTTGTACCTTCAGGGGTTTATGACATTTCTTTTAATAGAAACACATTAGCTTATAATTTCGCTACATCTGCTGTTTTTAGTTATTATGCTGATGCTGATGCTGATGGTTATGGTGATGTTGCTGCTGATGTTGTTGTATTTTATACTTCAGGAACTCATGCAGGATATTCAGCAAACAATACTGATTGCGATGATACTAAAGCTGCTGTACACCCAGGTGCTACAGACACAGCTAACGGAATTGATGACAACTGTAATGGGACAGTAGACGAGGGTACAACCCCAGCTGCTCCTACTGCAGGTGCAGGTGCATGTGTTGGTTCTCCAGTTACTGGAGCAGCTACTGCACTTTCAGGATACTCTTTAAAATGGTATACTACTTTAACAGGAGTAACTGCGCTTCCTACTGCTCCTTTGGCAACTGCAAAAGCTGTGAAATATTATGTTTCTCAAAAGTTAGGTGCTGGAACAGAAAGTCCAAGACTTTTGGTAACAGTTACAGGACTTGCTTTAAAAGCTAAATCAGGAGCTTTAAAACTTACTAATGGTACTGCAACTACAGCAATTACTGCCGTAGGATGTTATGTTGGAACTAATACAGCATTAACATTAACAGCTACTGCTGGAGCAAGTTCTTATGATTGGACATTGCCTACTGGAATTGTTAGAACTGCTGCAAATGGTGTAGGTACTAACTCTAGTACAACTAGTACTGATGCATTTATCTATGTTAAGTTTAGTGCGTCTGATTTAAACACAGCGTATGCTAAGGTTACTGTTAAGTCATTTAATGCTTTGGGTTGTGGTTCATTACTTAATGGAGAAAGTGTTGCTTTTACAAGAGCTATACCAGCTGTATTAAAAACTTTAGTACTTACTAATGGTACTGCAACTACAGCAATTACTGATGTAAGTTTATATTCTGGAGTTGACACAGAGCTTACCTTGACTGCTACACCGGCTACTACAGCAGGATTAACACCTACTTCATACAAATGGGTACTTCCTACTACAATTATTTCATCTGATGCAACTTGTGTAAATGCTCAAACAGGGTTTTATACAAGTACTTCTAATGTGATACACGTAAATTTAAAAAACGTTCTTCCAGCTACTACGTCATTGGTCATCAATGCGCATGCTGTAAACGGAGCAGGAACTTCAGTTGCTAAAGTATTGCCTTTAAAAAGAGTGTTACCAACAGCGCCTAAAGTTACAGGTTCACTTAGTGTTTGTAATATAGGTACAGGATTTAACTATACCATTACAGCAAATGCAAAAGCTATTAAGTATTTAATTACAGGACCTGTTGGATCTACTGTTACTTCTGATAATGGTGTTTCAGGTGCTTCGGCAAATATCTTAACTACCTCTGATTTGACATTTAAAGTTGTTTATGCAAGTGTAAGTGTTTCAACAAAATTGACACTAGATATCAAATCTATCAATGGTGCAGGACAAACTGCAAAAGGTACAGTATTGAAATTGACAGAACTTGTGACTTGTGCTGCTGGAGCAAAAGTGGCGCCAGTTGCTAGTGTATTCAAAGTGGTGGCTTATCCAAATCCATCTACTGAAGGATTTAAAATTAATTCTAGTAATAGAAAACCATTTGGAGTACAGGTTTATGATATGTTGGGTCGTTCAATCGAACAACGTCAGCTAAAATCTGATTCTCAAATAGGGGCTAACTATGCTCGAGGTATTTACAATGTAATTGTAACTCAAGATGCACAAGTTAAAACACTACGATTGATTAAAAAATAATCGTATCCTAGATACTCTTATTAAAAGAGAAAGGCTGTCCGAAAGGACAGCCTTTTTTTTGTTTATTAATATCCCATCCTGAATAGCGATATACAAAAATCATCGTTATGAATAATGAACACACAAATTATAATCAGCGTAGTTAGCGTAGTCAGTGTGACATTTAATCATAAATCGTTAGCGCTATTGAAAGAGGTCTTATTTAAATTACACAAACCAAAAAACCACATGGTATTCAAAGTCATTGTACTAAAATGGTTGATAATGATTGGGATAACCAAATGCACTAATTTTCATCAACATTTTAGTGGCTCATTTGGATCAGTACTAGATAACATTCTCGGTGAAGAAAACTAAAATCGTAATCTATTTGATTCCGTAAATTAATAGCTGCTTTCTATAAGTTATAGTCTACAAATTCTAGATTTTGATCTTTATATTATTTTTGATCTTTGGATTCCTATTAAATAATCATATCACCCTCTTGTATTCGTGATGGTACTTGGTATTTTTGTAGCCCCAATAAAAAGGGCGGATGTTTTTTAACTGTTTTAAATTCATCTTTCGGTAAAAAATGAAATTATTTTTTTATTAGCCTATTTTGAATTAAAGTATTGAAAAACAATTATTTAAAAAAATAAAAGTAATCAACAAGTAATGAGTCTGTTTTTACTAGCGTAATTCAAGTGTAGTAAACTTACTGCCTTTATAGTTAAACAAAGGCTAATATTGTACCGCAAGGGATTGCTGTCTATTTCATATATATGAGAATAATAATGAAGCAGTCATTGAATTTAAAAATGAAAAAATATGAGAAATTCAGATGAGATGTGGGTTGAAGTTTGTTCCTGGGCGATAATTAGCCTCATAGGGACTTGGGTTGTATTTCTTCTCATCTCATAAAAAAGCATTTTATAGAATATTGAACAGAACTCGGCATTAGAAACGGACTAGAATAGTTGTTTCACAAGAACAGAATCAAAACCATTGTCAAATGAATTAATCCAAAAAAAACCAAAATTAAACTATTATGAAATTTAAAAATTATCTAGGGTTACTTTTTCTTTTTATTGTTGCTTTTGCAAATTCGCAAACAATTGAAATTAAAGGAATTGTATCTGACTCTAAAACAAAATTAGGCATTCCAGGTGCGAATGTTAGTATTAAAAATAGTAAAAAAGGCGTTTCCTCTAGTTTAGATGGGAATTATTCTATAAAAGTAAACGCAAACGATATTATACTATTTTCAAATATTGGATCTGTTTCTAAAGAGGTAAAAGTGACTAAATCACAAACACTAAATATATCACTTACCGAAGAAACCAATAAATTAGAAGAAGTTGTCATCAACGTTGGATACGGCACACAAAAGAAAAAGAATATCACCAATGCCATTTCAACCGTTCGATCAGAAGCCTTTGATGACCGTCCGTTATTTAATGTTGGTCAAGCTTTACAAGGAAATGCGGCTGGGGTAAACGTGATCCAGCCTTCAGGAAAACCAGGAGTTGGTTTAGATATTAGAATTCGTGGTTTAAGCTCTATCAATTCTGGGAACAATCCAATGTTTGTTATTGATGGCGTTCAAACCTATGACAGTACTGGTATTAGCACGGATGACATTGTAGACATCCAAATATTAAAAGATGCAACTGCTACGGCAATTTACGGTGTTAATGGAAGCGCAGGCGTTGTAATTATCACTACAAAAAGAGGAAAAGTCAATAAAAACACCTTCAGTTTTACATCTTATTTAGGAAATTCAAAAATTGTAAAAAACATTAGTGTTTTGAATACAGAACAATACAGAACATTAATGAGCGGTATTTCTACAGGATATGTTGGCTATATAGATGATCCTAAATATGTCGGAATAAATAGCAATTGGCGAGATTTAGTGTTTCAAACTGGAATAGATAAAAACTATGATTTTTCATACTCAGGAGGAAGCGAAGACATAAAGGCATTTGCCTCATTAGGCTATCAAGACACCAAAGGAATTGTATCGCCTTCTAATTTCTCTAGATTGTCCGGAAGAGTAAACGTAGATGTGAATGCAGCGCCTTGGCTGAAAGCCCATGTCAATATGAATCTAATTCAGACAATGCTGAACAACACTAGCGACAACAATAGCGCCAATCAAGGCGGTGTTATTTTAAGCGCCTTAACAACTCCAGCTTTCTTACCCATTTATGCAGATGGGCTTGTAGGTGGAGCCGTGGCTAATGGTCAAGAACCAGGTCAATTTGCTGCCAATCCAGTAGCTTCATTAGAAAATCCGATTTCTTTTCAAAGCCGACAAGAAGACAACAAAACCATTCGATATTTGGCTAATTTAAGCCTTGATATTACCTTGGCTAAAAACTTAATATGGAAACCTGCATCATCCGTAGATCTTTATAAAAGTGTTTACGATTTTTTTGTAGATAGTTACCGATCTAATTATGGTCGTGGAGAAGCTTCTAACCCAGCCAATACGAAAGGGATTGGCCGAGAACACAACGCTGTAAATAGGAATTGGAATATAGAAAACACTTTAAATTATGCTATAAAATCCAGTAATCATGATATTAGTTTAATGGCGGGAAGTAGCATTCAAAAACAACGATATGACCAACTGAAAATTGAAGGAACCGGTTTCGCAACCGATTTAAGGAAATTGGATATTTCACAAATGATGTTTTTAAACCGACAGTCTTCAGACACCATTGCAAGAGAAAAAAATTATATTTCCTATTTTGGTAGAGTCACTTATAATTTCAAAGAAAAGTATATTTTGAATATGGTCTATAGAAACAGCGGAGCGTCTCAATTGGCTAAAAATCATAAATGGGGTTACTTTCCTGGGGTTTCCGCAGCTTGGATTGTATCAAACGAAAATATTCTAAAAAACAACCGTATCATTTCAGAATTAAAAATAAGAGGTGGCTGGGGTCAATCAGGTAATATTAATGGCGTTAGCGAATATTCCTCATTTGGATTACTTGGTGACGATCACGGAACCTTACAAAACTATATCAACACCGATTTAACTTGGGAAACCACCTCCGATTTCAATGTGGGATTAGATTTGTCCTTGCTAAATAATCGGGTAAGATTAAATCTTGACGCCTTCAAAAAAATAACTTCTAATTTATTTAATAATGTTAGTGTTTTCAATATCCCCTATTTATATAATGGAGGAAAACTTGAAAACAAAGGATTGGAATTGGCATTAAGCACAACTAATATTAAAGGCGATTTCAACTGGAACACAAACTTTAATATTTCCTTTATTGAAAATAAAGTATTGGAAATGGGAAAATATTCTGATGTAATTTACAAAGGATATGCCAACGTAAATAAAATAGTAAAAGGGCAATCTTTGGGTAATTTTTATGGTTATGTGGTGAAAGAAGTAAATTCAACAACTGGAATTTTAGAATTTAAAGACCTTAATGTAGATGGTTTTATTAAACCTGGGAGTGATCAAACCATAATTGGAAATGCCATGCCAAAATATACTTTTGGCATCACTAACACCTTTTCTTATAAAGGATTTTTGCTAGATGTCCTAGTAACTAGTAGTCAAGGAAACGATATTTTCAATGCCTCTCGCATTGATTTAGAAGGAATGAAGGACAACAAAAACCAATCAGTTGCTGTTTTAGACAGGTGGACCACTGTGGGACAAATAACCGATGTTCCTAAAGCAGGGCCAACTAATTTTCAAGGAATTGCCGCAACCGCAAACTCTACCCGGTGGATTGAAGATGGATCATACATTCGGATTAAAGCGGCGACCTTAGGCTATAATTTTAAAAAATTGTTTTTAGGCCTAAGTTCTTTAAAATTATATGCCACAGGGCAAAATCTAATTACTTGGACGAAATATTCAGGATTTGATCCAGAAGTTAGTGCTTTTGGAGGAAATACAGGAACGGGACAAGGTATTGATTATGGCACCTATCCTCAAGTACGAACATTTATTTTCGGTTTAAAAGCTGGATTTTAATTTAAAACTATAAACTATGAAAAAATCAAATATATATAAAAAAATAGTGTTTTTTAGCGTAAGCATTTTGCTTCTTACTTCTTGTAGTGATATCACGGATAATCTATTAAACACGGAGCCCATTACGGACGAAATCAGCCCGCCTCAAACCGAACAATTAATCAGCAACGCCGTCGAAGCGGAATTAGCCATGAAATCCTGTAATAATTCTTTTGGGATTGAATATTGGCAGTTTGACTATTTTTTTCTTGGCGATGCCGGATCTGATGTAGCGTATTCCGGTGCTGATGGCGATGACTTTTTTCAAATAGACGAATACCGAACCATTGCTACCGATTATGTTGTTGCTAGAGATTGGAATTGGCTGAATGATTTTGTAAAAAGGTGTAATCTAGTGATCAATTATGCGGATAAGGCAGAGGGACTATCTCAAGAAAGAAAAGATGAAATGATTGGGGAAGCCTCTTTAATCAGAGCCATGACTCGTTTTCAAGCGGTGCAAACATGGGGAGATTTCCCATTGGTAAACGAAACAGTAACCTCAATAAATAACGACAATTTCGACCAACTTTATCCTTCATTATATCCCGTAAGAAAACCTGTTTCAGAAGTATATGATGCTATAATTGCAGATTGTGAAGTGGCTTTAGCTAAAGCACCTAGATCGACTACAGCTGCAGCGAGTAAATTCAGAGCCAGTAAAGGTGCTGCCAATGCTTTATTAGCAAAAGTATATGCTACCATGCCAAATCCTGATTGGGCAAAATGTATTCAATATTCGAATGCGGTAATTAATAGTGGTAAATATAGTCTAATGCCTGATTTTGATGACCTGTTTAACAATCTTCATGATGGAAATGCAGAATCTATTTGGGAGGTAAATGGTAATCCCCTAGATGTAGGGGGAATAAACGGTTGGTGTACTAATGTATTTCTTGGAAGCAATTGGAAAAAATTCAATACCCCATCACATACATTAAACCTCGCATTAGATGCCAAAAGGAAACTTTCAACAATTAAACTTTTCCCTACAACATTCGCAGATCCGTATTGGACATCTTATACTAAATTCCCAAATCCTTGGAGAATGCGTGCTACAGATGGATCTCAAAATTTCTATATTTTTCGTCTAGCCGACATTATACTATTAAAAGCAGAGGCTCTAGCACATACCGGAGATCTTACTGGTGCAATGACATTGGTAAACCAAATAAGAACTAGAGTTTCATTAGCAAATGTGGAGCCTGCAGTATCCGAAGACGATGCAATTAATAAAATTCTTAAAGAACGATTTGTGGAATTAGCATTTGAAGGGCATAGATGGTTTGATTTGAAAAGAGAAGGAAAATCAATTGAAATTTTGTCTCAGCAAACGTATAATCCTACACCAGATATAAGTGTGCAAATACCGATGCCATATGCTAATAATTTAGATGTCAATCATTTATTATTGCCTGTGCCGCAAGCTGTTTTGGAGAATAATCCGAATTTAACACAAAATCCTGGTTATTAAAATCTGCATGTAATGAAAAAGTTGTGCTTTTAAAGTACGTTACTTTTTTTCGACTGTTAATTTTGATTTGCATTTTTAAAAAACAGAAATATCAATGGAAAATTTAGAAAAAGATGAGGTGTTTCCATAAATTAATAGTGTTTCTAGTCGTTCTTAACAATGGCGTGACGGTAAATTGTCAAACCATTAAATTGATGACCTATAACATTCGCCTTGATGTAGCCGTTGATGGTGAAAATGATTGGACACATCGTAAAGATTTTTTTGCTTCTCAAATCCAGTTTTACGAACCAGACATCTTTGGAATTCAAGAAGCAAAACCAAACCAAGTAATTGACATTAGCTCTCTTCTTACTCAATATGACAATGTTGGAATTGGAAGAGAAGGGGTTGGAAAAGGAGAATCCTCTTCTATATTTTACAAAAGAGAAAGGTTTAGAATAAAGGAATCCAATACTTTTTGGCTTTCTGAAACTCCTAACGAAATTTCAAAAGGTTGGGACGCTGCTTATAATAGAGTTTGCACCTATGCTTTATTTGTAGATAAAAAAACAAAAGATGCTTTTTGGGTATTCAATACCCATTTAGACCATATAGGCGAAGAAGCTAGAACCAAGGGAATTGAACTTATTCTTTCAAAAATAGAATCATTAAATTCCAAAAAATACCCTGTACTATTTATGGGTGATTTTAATTCAGAGCCTACTACCGCAAGGATTATTGCGTTGAAAAAAGTAATGGATGATAGCCGTGCTATTTCAGAAGAAAAACCATTTGGACCTTCAGGAACATTTAATAATTTCAAACATGATGAAGCTGTTACTAAGTTGATTGATTATATTTTTATATCAAAAAAAACAAATTATAAAGTTATAAAATATGCGGTCTTAAGTGATTCAAAAGATTTAAAATATCCATCAGACCATCTTCCGGTTTTTGTTGAAATAGATTTAAATAACAATTATGGTTACTAATAAATAAAATTATGAAACTTTTACTTTTTTTAACGTTTACTGCTTTTCTATCCAAATGCTCTTCAGCAAATGCAGAAGCAGCTCCTGTTTTAAAGCCAATAATAAGTATTACAAGTACTCCTGTTACAGAAGGAGCCGATGTGATTTTTACAATAACATTAACTGACACCAGTACTACTGCTACTACTATTAACCTTATAACGACACCTAACACCGCAACAACTGATGATTTTACCACCACTGTTATAACAAAAACAATTCTGGCAGGGCAAACATCAATAACGGTAAATATTCCAACCAATAATGACTCTATTACAGAATCGACAGAAACATTTACGATAACAGGTACAGTAACATCAAACAATACCTGTAATACCTCTCCGATAATTGGTGTTGGAACAATCCTCGATAATGGAATTCTTGCTAGTGAAGTTGATATTTGGCTAACAAAAGGAGACCAATCGGTATTACTTCAAAAACAAAACACAATTCAAGCATTTGGAACTTCAGTCAATAGTTATCAAACAATTAACGTTGATGAAAATCAAACTTTTCAAACAATTGATGGATTTGGTTATACATTAACAGGCGGAAGCGCCGAGTTAATTAACTCATTAAATCCAGCAAAAAAACAAGAATTATTACAGGAACTTTTTGGCAATTCAACCCATTCTATTGGAATAAGTTACTTAAGGATTAGCATTGGCGCATCCGATTTGAATGCTACTGTTTTTAGCTATAATGACTTACCTAGTGGACAATCAGATACAAGTCAATTACTGTTTAGCCTTGCGCCAGATATGACAAATTTAATTCCATTGCTTAAAGAAATTATTCTCATCAATCCAAATATAAAATTAATGGCTGTGCCATGGTCAGCACCTTCCTGGATGAAAAGTAATTACACTTCTGTTGGCAGCACGTTGTCAGTCAATTATTATAATTCGTATGCCACTTACTTTGTAAAATACATTCAAGGTATGCAAGCAAATGGAATTACAATAGATGCCATTTGCCCTCAAAACGAACCTCTGAATCCAAATAACAATCCAAGTATGACAATGTCGGCTGCACAAGAATTGAGTTTTATAAAAAAACTAGGATTAGCATTCCAAAATGAAAATATTACTACTAAAATCGTAAGTTACGATCACAATTGCGACGTCCCAAGTTATCCAATTAGCATATTAAGTGACGCTGCAGCCTATCCTTATGTTGATGGTTCGGCATTTCATTTATACGGTGGGGATATTAGTGCTTTAACAACTGTTCATACTGCTTTCCCAAATAAAAATGTTTATTTTACAGAACAATGGACTTCTTCAACTGGTGATTTTGGAGGAGATTTGAAATGGCATACAAAAAATGTTGTTATTGGTTCCATGAGAAATTGGAGCAAAAACGCATTAGAATGGAATTTAGCAAACAATGCCTCTTTTGAACCTCATACTTCTGGTGGATGTACTCAATGCAAAGGTGCATTAACTATTTCCAATGGTAGTGTTGCTCGAAATGTGAGCTATTATATTATTGCTCATGCATCGAAATTTGTTCCAGATGGTTCTATTAGAATTGCATCAAATACGAGTGGTAATTTAAGTAATGTAGCTTTTAAAACACCTTCTGGCAAAAAAGTACTGATTATTGAAAATGATGGCTATACAACGGAAAATTTTAACATAAAACACAACGGAAAATGGATAACAACAACACTAAATTCGGGTGCTGTTGGAACTTACATTTGGTAAAATATAAAAATGAAAAATATAACACTATCCCTATTATTGATTCTTTCATTAGTTTCTTTTTCTCAAGGGAAAAAAAAATCGGGAGGAACATCCTTTTCTATACAAAACAGAACCGTAATTGTTTATACTTCTGCTGATAGTACAAACTTAAGATTAACAAAAACAGACAATCTCACTTTTAAAGAACTCAATCAGCCTTTAGAAACACAACTTTGTGTCTTTGTAAATCCTAATAAAACATATCAAACCTTTTTAGGAATTGGCGGTGCAATAACCGATGCTTCGGCCGAAGTATTTGCAAAATTACCTCAAAACAAACAACAAGAATTACTTGATGCCTATTATTCTAAAGAGAAAGGGATTGGGTATTCGCTGATACGAACTACTATTCATAGTTGCGATTTTAGTTCCGATAGGTACACTTATGTTACCGAAGGCGATAAAGATTTGAAAACATTTTCAATTGATCACGATAAAAAATTCAGAATACCATTAATTAAAAAAGCAATGGAACTAATAGGCGAAGAAGCAACTCTATATGCAAGCCCATGGTCTCCACCTGCCTTTATGAAAGACAATGCTTCTGTACTCAACGGAGGCAAACTGTTGCCCGAATATTATCAATCATGGGCAAATTATTACGTTAAGTTTATAAACGCTTACCAAAAAGAAGGTATTCCTATTTGGGGATTAACCATTCAAAACGAGCCAATGGCAACACAACGATGGGAATCGTGTATTTATTCGGCTGAAGAAGAAAGGGATTTTCTTAAAAATTACCTTGGTCCAACTTTGAAAAAATCAGGCTTTGGCAACAAAAAAATAACCATCTGGGATCATAATAGAGATTTAATTTCGCAACGAGTAACTACAATTCTTGATGATGCTAAAGCCAATAAATATGTATGGGGAATTGGCTACCATTGGTATGAAAACTGGAGCGGAGGCGATATGATGTATGGAAATGTTGGAAAAACACACGAAATGTACCCCAACAAGAACCTCCTTTTTACCGAAGGCTGTGTTGAAAAATTTGATGCAAATAAATACCAACTATGGAAAAACGGAGAGCGATATGGTCGTTCGATGATAAACGATTTCAACAATGGCACCGTGGGTTGGACCGATTGGAACATATTGCTAGATGAAAATGGAGGTCCAAATCACGTAGGTAATTTTTGTTTTTCACCAATTCATGCAGATACAAAAACGGGGGAATTGATTTACACACCGTCGTATTATTTTATTGGCCATTTTTCAAAATTTATTTCGAAAGAAGCAAAACGAATTAGTTCTATTGCTAGTCGAAGTCAATTACTAACTACTTCTTTTATAAACAAAGACGGAAAAGTAATTACAATTGTTATGAATCAAAGCGATAAAAAATTAAATTATTATTTATGTATTGGTACTGAAGCTACGCAGGTTACTATTTTGCCACATGCTATTCAAACTTTAGTTTTTTAAATACATATCCTAATTACCCCCAAATGAATACTAAAATAAGCATAACTTATCTAATACTTTTTTCTTCTTTAATCTGTTTTTCACAACAAAAAACAATTGATAAAAAAGTTGATGCTCTGCTCAATAAAATGACTATTGAGGAAAAAATAGGACAACTCAATCAATATTCTGGTGATAATGGAGCAACGGGGCCAATTACTATAAACACAAACAAACAATCTGAAATTAAGCAAGGAATATTAGGTTCGATGTTGAATGTTTTGGGAACAAAATATACTCGGCAATACCAAGAATTGGCCATGCATTCCCGATTAAAAATTCCTTTGTTATTTGGGCAAGATGTCATTCATGGTTATAAAACTACTTTCCCAATTCCATTGGCAGAAGCTGCAAGTTGGGATTTACCTGCAATAGAACTTTCGGCAAGAATTGCTGCTACAGAAGCATCAGCATCAGGAATTCATTGGGTATTTGCCCCAATGGTTGATATCTCTCGGGACCCTCGTTGGGGAAGAGTAATGGAAGGAGCGGGAGAAGATACCTATTTGGGTTCTAAAATTGCTTATGCTCGGGTAAAAGGCTTTCAAGGAGAAAAATTGGGTGATTTGAATTCGGTTATGGCGTGTGCTAAACATTTTGCTGCTTATGGTGCTGCCATTGGCGGACGAGACTATAATTCAGTTGACATGAGCGAAAGAATGCTTTGGGAAACCTATTTACCGCCCTTCAAAGCAGCCGTTGAAGCTGGGGCGGCTACATTGATGAATTCATTCAATGATTTAAATGGAATTCCCGCAACTGGGAATCGCTATTTGCAAAGAGATATTCTAAAAGGAAAATGGAACTTTAAAGGTTTCGTGGTTTCAGATTGGGGTTCCATTGGTGAAATGATTAGTCATGGATTTGTAAAAGACAGTAGAGAAGCAGCGATAGCTGCAATAACCGCTGGCAGCGATATGGATATGGAAAGTAACGCTTATAGAAATAATTTAGTGAAGTTAGTCAAAGAAAAAAAGATTTCAATTACACTTGTTGATGATGCCGTAAAAAGAATCCTTCACAAAAAATTTGAGTTGGGATTATTTGATGATCCATTTCGATATTGCAATCCAGAAAGAGAAAAAACAGCATTAAACAATCCCGAACACACCCGAATTGCCCGTGAAATAGCAACAAAAAGTATTGTTTTGTTAAAAAATGAAGAGCACATTTTACCGCTTTCTAAAGAAACAAAAACAATAGCTTTTATTGGGCCAATGGTAAAATTAAAAAGAGCCAATCACGGTTATTGGGCAATTGATTTGAAAGAGATTGACAGTACTTATATTGTGTCGCAATGGGAAGGAATATCAAATAAAATAAGCCAGAATACTAAAATACTTTACGCCAAAGGTTGCGGAATTCAAGGCGAAGATAAAACGGGTTTTCAAGAAGCAGTTGCGATAGCCAATCAATCCGATGTGGTGATTATAAGTATTGGTGAAAGTTGGAATATGAGTGGCGAAGCTAAAAGCAAAAGCAATATTCATTTGCCAGGCGTTCAAGAAGATTTGGTTAAAGCCATTCAAGCCACTGGAAAGCCAGTTGTGGTTTTGATAAATGGGGGTCGCCCCTTAATTTTTAATTGGACTGCCGATAATATGCCAACTATTCTTTATACATGGTGGTTGGGATCAGAAGCCGGAAATGCTATCGCCGACGTTTTATTTGGCGATTACAATCCCTCTGGAAAATTACCCATGTCTTTTCCAAGAGAAGAAGGACAAATTCCAATCTATTACAATTATTTCAATACAGGAAGACCGTCTATTAATGAAAATAAAAACTACAAATCAGCCTATATTGATTTGCCAAATACTCCGAAATTTCCTTTTGGGTATGGATTAAGTTACACCACTTTCGAGTATTCGAATTTAGAACTATCCAAAAATAAAATGAAAGCAACCGAAACCATTGAGGTAACTGTAACTATTACTAATTCGGGAAAAGTAGCTGGAGAAGAAGTAGTACAATTGTATTTGAGGGATAAAGTAGGTTCTGTTGTACGGCCAATTATTGAATTGAAAGATTTCCAAAAAATCAAGTTGGCAGTTGGGGAAACAAAAAAAATCAAATTTATAATTGACAATCAAAAATTGTCTTTTTATAATGATAAGTTAGAATATAATTCAGAACCTGGAGATTTTGACCTAATGATTGGGTCGTCATCGGCAGATATTCGCTTGAAAGATAGTTTTGAATTAATCAAATAAAAACACTACCTTTTTTTAGTATTGTTTTTATGTTTTGTAAATAAATCAAATAAATGAAAACACTACCTTTTTTTTTAGCATTGCTTTTATGTTTTTTAAATAAAACACAAGCCCAGATTTCTGTTGCATCTATTTTTTCTGACAATATGGTTTTGCAACGAAATGTAAAAATTCCAGTTTGGGGCTCGGCTAAAGCAAATGATAAAATTACAGTAACATTTCACAATCAAACAAAAATAACAAAGGCCGATAAGACTGGAAAATGGATAATTCGGTTAGATTCCGAAACCGCTGGCGGACCTTATGAGCTAAAAATAGAAGGTGAAACCACTATCCAAATAAAAAATATATTAGTTGGAGAAGTCTGGATTTGCAGCGGTCAATCCAATATGGAATGGACCGTAGGGCAATCAGACAATGCAAAAAGCGAAATTGAAAATGCCAACTTTTCAAACATTCGTCATATAAAAATACCTAAAGAAACCAATTCTCTTCCAATTTCCAATTTCAAAAAGGCAAGTTGGGAAGTCTGTTCTCCTAAAACAGTTGCTGATTTCACTGGGATTGGTTATTATTATGCAAAACAACTTCAAGAAAAATTACATGTCCCAATTGGATTAATTAATGCCTCTTGGGGAGGAACAAATATTGAAACTTGGATAAGTCGGGAAGGGTTTGAGTCTAGTGATGAATTCAAAGAAATGATTGCTCAGATGCCAAAGGTTGAGATAAACAAAATATTAGAAAATAAATTAATACAAGAACAAAATCGGATTGAAAAGATTGAAAATACTAAATTTTCAAATCAAAACAACTTGTTTTTTAAAGACCTTTTATTCGACGACACGAATTGGCCTGAATTAATTCAGCCTGGAATTTGGGAAGAACAAAGTCTTGGGAAATTTGACGGCATTGTTTGGTTAAGAAAACATATTACTATTTCAAAAAAGGACCTAGAAGAAAAGGCCACGCTTGAAATCCCCGCAATTGATGATAATGATATAACTTACATAAATGGAATAAAAATAGGAGAAACAAACGGTTGGGATACCAAACGAACGTATGAAATACCTACTGGAATTCTAAAAGAGGGAGAAAATAGTATTGCAATTCGAGTGGTCGATAATGGTGGAGGTGGCGGAATTTATGGAGAGCCAAATGCATTAAAATTAGTATTTGGAATGAATCAAAAAATTCTTTCGGGTTTATGGAAATTTCAAGTAGAATCAATCAAAAACAGTATCAACGAAAATGATTTCCCGTCCTTATGTTTCAATGCCTTGATAAACCCTTTAATTCCATTTGCATTTAAAGGCGTGATTTGGTATCAAGGCGAATCAAACGTACCGAGGGCGTATCAATATAACAAAGCATTTCCATTATTGATAAATGATTGGCGCTCAAAATGGGAATCTCAATTTCCTTTTTATTTTGTGCAATTAGCATCGTATACCAATAAAGGAAATAGCAATGAAGGATGTCCGTGGGCCGAACTTCGAGAAGCGCAAACCAACGCATTAAAAACCCCAAATACGGGCATGGTCATCACCACTGACATAGGCAACCCGGACAGCATACATCCAACGAACAAGCAAGAAGTTGGAAAAAGGTTGGCTTCAATAGCTTTAAATAATTTATATAATCAAAAAATGATTTGTAAAGGGCCAACTTTTACATCTTTTGAAAATAGGGAAGGAAAAACGATTGTTACTTTTGAGAATATTGGCTCTGGATTGACTTCTCCAAACAATTCAAATTTAATTTATGGATTCGAATTTGCAGGTACAAACCACGTTTTTTATTCGGCAATTGGATTACTCAAGGATAATAAAATAACTCTTTCTTGTGAAGAAGTTAGTAAACCCTTATTTGTTCGTTTTGCTTGGATTGCAGATGCTTCAAAATGTAATTTATTTAATTTAGAAGGATTTCCCGCCGAACCTTTTCGTTCAGATGATTTTCAATTAAAAACAACTTTTGAAAAATATGGCATTATCCCTTTGAAATAATAAATATGGAGAAGAAGATATATTTAGGGTTTTTAACAGTCATTTTCTCTTTGTTGGGCTTTTCGCAAGAACTAATTCCGAATGTAAAAAACCAAACGATAACTTCATTGAATGGAGAGTGGAATTATATTATAGATCCATACGAAACCGGATATTATAGTTTTCATCATGATGCTTATGACCAACAAAAAAGTTTTCAAAAAGCTGCTTTTTTTAATAATTATCACGTCCAAAATAAGCAAGAATTAGTAGAGTTTGATTTTGATAAATCACCTTCGATGACAATTCCTGGAGATTGGAATTCACAAGATCCGATGTTGTTTTATTATGAAGGAACCGTTTGGTTCAAGAAATCCTTTGATTATGAAATTAAGGAAAATAAACGCCTTTTCGTTTATTTTGGAGCTGTAAATTATAAAGCTGAGGTATATCTTAATGGTGTGAAATTAGGAATTCATGAAGGGGGTTTTACACCTTTTAATTTCGAAATTTCATCCATAATTAAAGCTAAAGATAATTTTTTGGTTGTTAAAGTCGATAATGTCAGGCATAAAGAGGCAGTTCCAACTCTAAATACAGATTGGTTTAATTATGGGGGGATTACCCGCGATGTTATCTTGATTGAAGAACCAAAATCCTTTGTTCAGGAATACAAAATTCAACTTAAAAAGGGTTGTAAAAACACACTTTCAGGATTTGTAAAGATTAATAATTTTGATAAAAGAAATGAATTTGTGATCATCAAAATTCCGGAACTTGGCATTAAATATAAAGGAAAAATTGATGCAAACGGAAGTGTTAATTTTGAAATCATCAATAAAAACATAAAGTATTGGTCCCCTGAAAGTCCAAAATTATACGATGTTTCCGTAGAATATGACAACCAAATCCTCAAAGACAAGATTGGTTTCCGAACTATTGAAACACATAACGCAAAAATTTTATTAAACGGGAAATCAATTTTCTTAAAAGGAATTTCTATTCATGAAGAAAATGACAAAGGAGGAAGAGCCAATTCAGAAGCTGACGGGATTCGATTGTTAACTTGGGCCAAAGAATTGGGTTGCAATTATGTTCGATTGGCACATTATCCACATAACGAAACAATCATTCGTTTAGCTGATAAAATGGGCTTGATGGTTTGGGAAGAAATTCCCGTTTATTGGACTATTGATTTTGCAAATTTAGAAACCTATAAAAATGCAGAAAATCAAATTACAACAACTATAAAGAGAGACCAAAACAGCGCTTGCGTTATTATTTGGTCTGTGGCAAATGAAACCCCAGTTTCCGACCAACGAAATGCATTTCTCAATAATCTCATTTCAACAGCAAAGACCTTAGATTCAACACGTTTGATAAGCGCTGCCTTACTAACCAAAAGTAAAAATCTAAATAGTTATGTTGATGATCCAATTGCTGAAAACCTAGACATAGTTTCATTTAATGAATATTTAGGGTGGTATGGAGGAAATCTTGAAGATGCTGAAAAGATTCAATGGACTTCAAAATACAACAAACCAGTTATAGTTTCCGAATTTGGAGGTGATGCAAAGCAGGGATTTCATGGCGACAAAACGGAACGTTGGACAGAGGAATTCCAAGAATATTTATACAGTCAAAATCTAAAAATGATTCAGAAAATCCCAAATATTTGTGGATTAAGCCCTTGGATATTAGTTGATTTTCGTTCGCCAAGAAGGGTTCTTCCTGGAATTCAAGACGGCTACAACCGAAAAGGATTAATTTCAAATGACGGAAATAAGAAGAAAGCGTTCTCAATCCTTAAAACATTTTATCAAAAAATAAAGGATTAATATTGTATAGTATTTTCTAAAATTACGTCGCTATGAAAACGTTGATAGCAACTCTATTTTTAATTTTTTCAATGACTTGTTTTAGTCAAAATGAAACTATTGGACGTTTTAATGCCGAAATCAAGAATCAATTTGAATTCAAATACATTTTATCCAAACCTCAAAATACAAAAGAGAAACAGCCCCTTATTATTTTCCTACACGGCTCTGGTGAAAAAGGCAATGATTTAGAAAAATTAAAAATCTACGGCCCTTTAAAGTATATTAAATCGCATCAATTAGCCGCTTTTATTTTAGCACCTCAATGTCCAGAAGGGAAATATTGGGATTCAGAAGAGTTGTATTTGCTGATTAATAAAATAATATCGGAAAATAACATCGATGTCAATAGAATTTATCTCACAGGATTGAGTATGGGTGGATGGGGAGCTTGGAATCTTGCTTATGCACATCCTGAATTATTTGCTGCCGTAGTTCCAATTGCGGGGTTTGTCGATAGAGTTCCAATGATTGAAGCTTGTAAATTGGCTACCATTCCAATTCGAATTTACCACGGACTACATGACACTATTGTTGATGTAAATTATTCCATCACTATTTATAAAAAGATAAAAGAGTGCAATAAAGATATTAAACTCGAAATTTTTGATGATGCTGGGCATGATAGTTGGAGTCGTGTTTATGATAATTCTGAAATTTATGAATGGATGTTGTTGCAATCTAAAAATTAATTGAATGCCCCAAACCAAAAACAGTATCTAATTTTTTTAAACTTATCGGGTGTGTTTTTAATTGCAAGTGTTGTTTTTGCAATAGTTTTAATACAACCCCTCACTCCTTTCCGAATAAAACTATTTCAAATTAAAAATAGCTTCAAAAATGAAAGAGGGATTTAATACAATTCATTATTAAACAATCCGAGATTCAATTAATTAATATAGCTTAATTAAAAAAGATTAAGATAAAAATAAAAAAGCCTTGTAATTAACAAATTCGGTCGTATATTTGCCAACGAAACAACGCGGGATAGAGCAGTAGGCAGCTCGTCGGGCTCATAACCCGAAGGTCACAGGTTCGAGTCCTGTTCCCGCTACTAAGCAAGCCATTCTGAAAAGAGTGGCTTTTTTTATATTTAGTTAAACAAAAAATATGGGACATAAAGCAGGTTTTGTAAATATTATTGGGAATCCAAATGTTGGAAAATCAACATTAATGAATGCCTTCGTTGGTGAAAGATTGTCCATTATCACTTCGAAAGCCCAAACTACCCGTCATAGAATTCTAGGAATTGTAAACGGGGAAGATTTTCAGGTAATTTTGTCCGATACGCCAGGAATCATCAAGCCGGCTTATGAAATGCAGGAATCGATGATGAACTTTGTAAAATCAGCCTTCGAAGATGCCGATATATTGATATATATGGTCGAAATAGGCGAGCAAGAACTGAAAGACGAATCATTTTTCAATAAAATTATTCATTCCTCCATTCCGGTTTTGTTATTATTGAATAAAATTGATAATTCAAACCAAGAACAATTAGAAACACAAGTCGCTTTTTGGACAGCAAAAGTTCCAAATGCCGAGATTTATCCAATATCAGCCTTACAAAATTTCAATGTTCCCGAAGTTTTTGGAAGAATAATCGAATTACTTCCTGAATCACCAGCCTATTATCCGAAAGATACCTTGACGGATAAGCCGGAACGCTTCTTTGTGAATGAAACCATTCGTGAAAAAATCTTACTCAATTACAGCAAAGAAATTCCGTATGCGGTCGAAATCGTAACCGAAGAATTTTTTGAAGATGAAAACATCATCCGAATTCGTTCCCTAATTATGGTGGAACGCGAAACTCAAAAAGGAATCATCATTGGTCACAAAGGAACTGCGTTAAAGAAGGTAGGTATGGATGCGCGTGCTGACTTAGAAAAATTTTTCGGGAAGCAAATCCATATCGAATTGTACGTTAAGGTCAACAAAAACTGGCGAAGCAACGCGAATATGTTGAAGCGTTTTGGATACAATAACTAGATTTTCAGTTTAATCGGAAAGTCCTAAGATTTAAAAATCCATTTATTAAAACTACCTTTGCAAAAAGTTAAAATCCCGTATTGTTTGCATTTTAAGAGGAATGATTTTGGTTACCAAATATCTGCAATCTTAAATCTGCAATCTTAAATCATAAATATGAACAACATTGTAGCCATTGTAGGAAGACCAAACGTAGGAAAATCGACGCTTTTTAATCGATTGATACAAAGAAGAGAAGCTATCGTAGATTCGGTTTCGGGCGTGACCCGCGATAGAAACTACGGAAAAAGCGAATGGAACGGAAAGGAATTTTCTGTAATTGATACAGGAGGTTATATTCGTGGATCCGATGATGTTTTCGAGGGCGAAATCCGCAAGCAAGTAGAACTTGCTATTGATGAAGCCGATGTCATTATCTTTGTGGTTGACGTGGAAGAAGGAATTACGCCAATGGATGATATAGTTGCCAGATTATTGCGGAAAGTAAAAAAACCTGTTTTATTGGCTGTGAATAAGGTCGATAATGCCATGCGAGAGAAAGATGCAGTAGAATTTTACAACCTTGGTTTAGGCGAATATTATACGTTTGCCAGTATTTCCGGAAGTGGAACAGGCGATTTGTTGGATGCATTGATTGATTCTTTTCCAGTGAAACCAGAACCAGTTCAAGAAGAAATCGTGTTGCCTCGTTTTGCGGTTGTAGGTCGTCCTAATGCCGGAAAATCAAGTTTTATAAATGCCTTGATTGGCAAAGAACGTTTTATGGTAACTGACATTGCGGGAACAACCCGTGATGCCATTGATACCAAATTTGACCGTTTTGGGTTCGAATTCAACTTGGTAGACACTGCCGGAATTCGTCGTAAAGCGAAAGTGAAGGAAGACTTAGAGTTTTACTCGGTGATGCGTTCCGTTCGAGCCATTGAGCATGCCGATATTTGTATCCTGATTATAGATGCTACACGAGGATTTGAAGGGCAGGATCAAAGCATTTTTTGGTTGGCCGAAAAAAACCGAAAAGGAGTTGTGATTTTGGTCAATAAATGGGACTTGGTCGAAAAAGAAACCATGACAACTAGAGACTACGAAGCAAAAATCAGGGAAGAATTAATGCCATTTACCGATGTGCCTATTCTTTTTGTTTCAGCCTTAACCAAACAACGTTTGTTGAAAGCATTAGAAGCAACCGTTCAGGTTTTCGAAAACAGGAAACAGCATATTGCAACTTCAAAATTCAACGAGTACATGTTGAAAGTGATTGAAGCGTATCCGCCGCCAGCTACAAAAGGAAAATACGTGAAGATTAAATATTGCATGCAGTTACCAACCCCAACGCCGCAATTTGTATTTTTTGCCAATATGCCACAATATGTGAAGGAACCTTACAAACGGTATTTAGAAAATAAAATCCGGGAAAATTGGGATTTCTCCGGTGTTCCAATTGACATTTATATTAGAGAAAAATAGTCTTATTTTCTTGATTCTAACACTAGTTTATGGAGCTTTAAAAAACTTTTAGAAACTTTATCTACGGCTCGAATAGTAAAATCCAAATCCTCATAAGAAAGCGCATCGGTGATGAACCAAGTTTCATAGGCTGATGGTGCAATATAAATCCCTTCTTGCAGCATGCCATGAAAGAATTTTTTAAAGGTTTCATTATCTCCTTTTGCAGCACTTTGAAAATCGAATACTGGAGCGGCATCAAAATGCACCGAAACCATCGAGCCGATTCGGTTAATGGTAAAAGCCACCTTGTTTGCCTTTAAAACTTGATCCATTCCGGCCGCTAAATAGGCTGTTTTTTCTTCTAATCTTTTGAAAATTGCACTATCAGTGTCCAAAGCTTGTAGCATGGCTAATCCTGCTGCCATTGCCAATGGATTTCCCGATAAGGTTCCCGCTTGATAAACCGGGCCTAATGGTGCTAGATAATTCATTATTTCATTTCTAGCGGCAAAAGCTCCTACAGGCAAACCACCCCCGATTACTTTTCCGAAACAAACAATGTCGGCTTTGATATTGAATAATTCTTGAACGCCACCTCTGGCTAATCTGAACCCTGTCATAACCTCATCAAAAATTAGCAGGATTCCATTGTCGGTGCAAAGTTGCCTTACTCCTTCCAAGAATCCTTTATTCGGAGGGATACAGCCCATATTTCCAGCAACGGGTTCAATAATTATGGCTGCAATTTCGTTTTTATTGGCCACTATTAGTTGGGCTACATTTTCTAAGTCGTTGTATTTTGCCAGCAAAGTGTCCCTTGCGGTTCCTGCTGTCACACCAGGACTATTGGGTGTCCCAAAAGTAACGGCACCACTTCCGGCTTGAATCAAAAAAGAATCGGAATGGCCGTGATAGCAACCGGCAAATTTTATGATTTTATCTTTTTTGGTAAACCCACGCGCTAGCCGAATCGCACTCATACAAGCTTCTGTACCCGAATTTACAAATCTGATTTTGTCAATATTAGGCACCATCGAAACGGCCAAAGCCGCAATTTGAGTTTCTAATTCCGTTGGCATGCCGAAGGAAGTTCCCAATTTGGCTTTTTCGATTACCGCTTGCACAACAGGTTCGAAGGCATGACCTAAAATCATGGGTCCCCAAGAATTGATGTAGTCGATTAATTTATTTCCATCTTCATCAAACAAGTAAGCGCCTTTGGCACTTTTGACAAAAATAGGTGTTCCGCCAACGGCTTTGAATGCGCGAACGGGAGAGTTTACGCCACCGGGAATTACTTTTTCAGCCTCAGCAAAAAGCTGACTGCTTCTTTGATACAACATCTGTTTTATTTTAATATTAGTATGGATTGTCCTATTGAAATGGCGTTGTCAAAAATATTATTTTGCTTTTTCAAATCTTCAATGGAGATATTATATTTTTTAGAAATGGAATACAAGGTATCTCCTTTTGCAACGATGTGTCGATCTGAATCCGAAGAGATGCTTGTTATATCATTTGTTGTAAATACACCCCCAACTTCAGTATCGTATTTATACAGTTGGTATTTTTCAATTAAAGTAATTAATTTGTTTGGATATAGAGTATCCGTAGCATAGCCAGCCTTTTTTAAGCCTTCGGCCCACGCCTTATAATCAGTTTTGTTTAATTCAAAAAGTGGCGCATATCTTGTCTTTCCTGATAAAAATAGTGCATGATCCTGAAAGGAATCAAATGGGTTGTTATACTTTCTAAAACACTCATCGACTGTATCGTCATCATATCGTACCGTTGCTCCCGACCAGTCTTTGTTGCATTTTATACCAAAATGATTGTTGGCTTGTACACATAAATTTCCCGTTCCGGAACCTGATTCCAGCAAGGCTTGTCCCAAAATAATACTAGCTGGAATGCCGTACTTTTTCATATTGGCTTGCGCTACCTCTTTGTAACTATTGATATAAGCCAAAATCATTTCATTGGTGACTTTTACGCAGCTTGTCGCTTCAAGCATTTCTATTTTTGGGCTATCGGCACTCGTTTTTTTTGAATCGTTTGATTTCTTTATAGCTGATTTTTTATAGGCTCTTGCAGCTGTATTATTATACGTGGAACCTTTCCGAGTCGTTTGAATCAAAGCCTTATTTGTGTTGCAACTTACGATAAGCAAGGTTATACTAAAAAGGAGGCTTCTTTTAATCATCGAAATTTAT
This sequence comes from Flavobacteriaceae bacterium, assembly GCA_947446635.1. Classification (GTDB taxonomy): domain Bacteria; phylum Bacteroidota; class Bacteroidia; order Flavobacteriales; family Flavobacteriaceae; genus Flavobacterium. The sequence goes on along the minus strand of CANFHF010000010.1, from coordinate 9,088 downwards.
TGTAAGTAATTTTTTTTCTTTTAATTTCAAATTCATACCTTGAATTCCTTGAATTCCACCGGTGTGAATGAGTAAAATTTTTGATTTTTCCCGAAAATAATCTTTGTCAATCAAATCCATAACACCAAAAACCATCTTCGCGGTATAAATTGGGTCCAAAGGAATTTTATTTTCCTTATAAAACTGATTTACAAAACCGATTAATTCCGAGGTTACTTTCCCGTATCCGCCAAAATGATACTCAGTAATTACTTCCCATTTGTCGTTCCGTGCAAAAATACGAATTTCATCTTTTAAAAATTCCCCTTTTAATGCCGGAAATCCTAAAACTTTTTGGTGTGGCAAAAGGCTATTAATTATTCCTGTGATTGTTCCGCCAGTTCCGATGGGGCAGCAGATATAATCAAATGCAGCATCTGCAATAGTTAGAATTTCCTCACAGCCTTTAATCGCAAGTTCGTTGGTTCCGCCCTCTGGGATAAGATAAAACGCACCAAATTTGGTTCTCAAATTTTCCAAAAACCCATGTTCGGTTTTCTGGCGATAGGCTTCCCGAGTAACAAACTCCAATTGCATTCCGCAATCTTGGGCAAACTGTAAGGTTGGATTTTCGGAAATTTTATTTTTCAATTCCTCCCCTCGAATAATCCCGATGGTTTTGAAATTTTGTTCCTTTCCTGCAAAAGCCACCGCAGCGATATGATTGGAAAAGGCGCCCCCAAAAGTGAGTACTGTGTGTTGGTTTTCTGTTTTTGCCTGAATCAGGTTGTATTTCAGCTTTCGAAATTTATTCCCGGAAACAATAGGGTGAATCAAGTCTTCCCGCTTCATATGAACGGAAATAGAATTAGGGAATAGTATGGATAAGTGTTGGTTCAAATTGGACTATTAATATTGCAAATGTAAAATTTTAAAGTTTAGTAAAACCAATAACCCAAATCACTTCAATATTAAATATTTATGTCAATAACAATAACCATTGGATTTAAAGTTTATAAATTTGTACCTATGAATGAACCTAGTAATGAAAATAAATTAATCGAAGGTGAAGATTTTTATTATACACTAGAAGGCTATAAATGCTTTACCGAAAAATACCATTTAAAAAGAGGGTATTGCTGTAAGAGTGACTGTCGCCATTGTCCGTATGGATTTGACAAAAAAACGGGTGATTTAAAAAAGTAATCCCGTTTGGTATTGATTGTATCAATGGCTTTTTTTACTACTGATAAGGACAATAGTAAAAAGTGTAAAGCAACATTTTTGTCGGTATTTAGATTTTTAATTGAGTAACTGCCTTGGGTTTGCGCTATGTCTTGAATACCGGATTTGGTATGATTCTTGATGAAACAAAATAGAGTACAAAGTACTGATATTCAATAGTTTTTAATCCTTCTAAATTTAATTCACAAACGACTTTTAGTATTTAACCTTAAACTACAAAAAATGAAAACAATTAAATTACTTTCGCTACTTCTAGTTTTTATCTTCGAATCTTGCGGCACCTCGATAAGTGTGTATTCAGACTTTGACAAGAGTATCGATTTTAGCCAGTACAAAACGTATGCGTTCCATAGGAGCGGTATTGACAAAGTGCAAATTTCTGAATTGGATAAGAAACGTATTTTGTATGCCATCGAAATTGAACTCGATAAAAAGGGAATGTCTAAAAGCGAAACCCCTGATTTACTGATTAACATTTTTACAAAAGAAAGAGAACAGGTTGATGTTAATCAATACAATGCGGGATGGGGCTATGGTTGGCGCTGGGGCTGGAATCCTTATTTATGGGGTGGACAAACGTATGTTACCACCTCAACCGAAGGAACGCTCTATATTGATTTGATTGATGCTAAGAAGAAAGAATTGGTTTGGCAAGGAGAAGGAGTAGGATATCTAACTCAAAATAGAAATGAAAAGGCAGGACAAATTAATGCGTTTGTGGCAAAGATTCTGGCACAATATCCCCCGAAATCTAAATAAAAAAGTAATAGAATCTTTATTAATTCCTATTACCATATTCAAAATTCAATTCTAGAAAATTGATTTTGAATGTCCCTTATTTTGCTTTGAAGTTTTAATAAAAACTGCCGATGACTTTCGGAATTGGCATTAAAAGGTCGGTGTGCTAAGCCTTTTTGAATATCGGCAATTTCTTCCATTGTCGAATACCATTCTTCTGAAATAGTAGTTTCAAAAAAACGTTCCCATATATAATCAATCGCAATTTGGCTTGGATGCAATAGATCTTCTGCGTAAAAACGATAATCTCTAAGTTCGTCCATCATTATTTCGTAGGAAGGAAAATAATTGACAAATGATAATTGACCCTTACTAATGTTGTGGATGGCAGTTATCAAATGTGCTTTACTCCATTGATTTTCCACAAAACCATCTTTGATATGACGTACGGGCGAAACCGTGAAAATGAAATTGGCTTTTGAATTTATAGCTCTAATTAACCGAATACTATTCTCTAAACTTTGGATAATTTCTTCAATGGAAAGTAATTGTTTCTTGAAATGTTTTTGAGGCACTTTATGGCAATTGGCGACAACTTCATTAGTTTCTATATTTCTATAAACCCAAGCAGTTCCCAAAGTAATTATAAAATGTGTGGCATCGATTATTTGCTGATTTGCTTGTTTACTTATTCTATTGAGACTCTTGAGAAATGCTGCTTTATCGGGATTGCTAATCTTCGAATGGACTTCATAACAATGCCAACTTTCATTATGAAAAAAAATGTCTTTTTCCGTATATATTATTGAATGTATTATCCTATAAACTAGCTTTTCAATAGAAACGGGATTAAAAATAATGCCAAATGGGTTACAATTGCTTTCGAACTTAAAATAATCTAATTTATCGGCCATATTCACAGCAAAGCAAGAACCCAAAGACATAATTTTAGAATTGTAATCTAATGGGTATTTATTTTTGGCGATGGGAACTTTAGTAGTGAAATTCATAGTTTGATCATTGATAAATTACCTGAGGTATTTCGTGATTTTTCAATAAAAGGGCTTCTTACCAACAAGGATACGAATGAAAAATAAATTTATTTATAACACCTCATCGGTCAAAATTACTGATTAAACTTACTGTTCGTTTCTAATTTATGTTAAAAGTGAGAAATTAACTCATTACTTCAGTTCAAACTCTTGTCCCATCAAAGGGATGGTGCAATCAAACCCATATCTTTCAATAATTTTTATTCGAAGTTCGTCCGCTGGCTGTTTTTCCCCATGGACTAAAAACACTTTTGTAGGTTTATTTTCTAATGCAGAAAGCCAATTGACTAAATCTTTCTGATCTCCATGGGCAGACAGCCCTTCTATCTCGAGAATATTAGCTTTTACAGGATAGTATTTTCCGTAAATTTTAACTTCTTTATCACCTTCTAATAACTTTCTACCCAGAGTTCCTTCGGCTTGGTAACCAATAATAATAACTGTGGTTTCTGGCAACTCAATATACCGTTCTAAATAACTCAGTACCCTACCGCCTGTAATCATTCCGCTGGCTGCAATAACCACTTTGGGTTGCTCGTCATAAATAGCCTCAATGGTTTCTTGATACTCAGAAATCATCGAAAACATGTTGCACATTCCTATGTAATGTTGTTCTGGTAACTTATGCCATTTTCTATTATTGGAAAAAATTTCTAAGGCACTAATTCCCATTGGGGTATCAATTATATAACGTATTTTTGGAATCCGCCCTTCTTCTCTGAGCTGCCATAGCAAATACATTACGGTTTGCGCACGCTCTACGGCAAAACTTGGAATGATGACTGTTCCTCCTTTTAGCACCGTATTGTTGATATACATTTCAAGTTCTACTTTGGGATCCGTATTGGGATGAAGACGATTTCCATAAGTGCTTTCCAGAAATACATAATCTGCTTTTTTGGGTTTCATAGGTGGATACATCAACACATCGTTGTCCCGACCAAGGTCTCCAGAAAAAACCAAGGTTTTATTTTCTAGATTTAACTCAATACTACAAGCCCCTATGATATGGCCTGCATTAGTGAAAACAGCTGAAATCTCAGCATCCAAATAGATTTGCTCATTGGGCCGAACCACTCTAAAAAGTGGGAGAACTTGTTCCGCTTGTTTGACAGTATATAAGGGCTCTGCTATTTCGTGTTTAGAATATTTTTCCTTATTAGCCCTATTAGCATCTTCTTCTTGGATCTTGGCACTATCTAAAAGAATCAGTTTAGCAACATCCTTGGTTGGGCTGGTGCAATAAATTTTACCTTTAAAACCCTGGTGAACTAATCTGGGCAGCCAACCACAATGATCTAAATGGCCGTGGGTAAGTAATACAAAATCAATACTCGAAGGCAAAACGGGTAACGACTCCCAATTGAGCTCCCGTAAAGGTTTGACACCTTGAAATTGTCCGCAATCGACTAGAATTCTAATTCCATTACTTTCTATTACTGTTTTAGAACCCGTTACAGTTCCTACACCACCAATGAATTTAACTTTCATAATTTCTATATTTTAAATTAAAAAAAAGTAATTAAATATATCTACACAATTCTGAGGCCTCTTTCAAAACGTTTTTGATTCTATTGGAACTCAACCCAATTTTTTCTAAACATTCTGAATTATTTATGAGTTCTTTTACCAAAATTAGATCTAGAACCAGTAATTTATCTTTTTCGGCAAGGGATAAAGTCGTTAAACAAGTTATTGGGTAGAGGAAATTTGTGTCGTTTTTAGTTTTTAAATTGTTATTATCTGGATAATTCCAACTCAATAAATTAAGTTTTGAACATTTCGCAAAAGCAATGGCTTCTGTCGTAAACCGATTATTGGTAACAATCCAACATTTAGAAAGAGTGTCGTTTCGGGTAAATATAGTATGCCGATTATCCTTTAAATCGTTAAAACGTGATAAAATATACATCGGAACCTTAACATCTGAATTAGCATCTTTTCCCATGTGAAATTTGCATTCAATCATAGCAATGGCATTTTCTTTTTTTACCAATACATCTATCTCATGTGACACGCACTTGCCTTGCAAAATAAAATTAGTAACCGATTGATAATTTTCCGAAAAGAAGAGTCGGGCGATATATTTTTCGAAGAAAAACCCGGCCGGACCTAATAATCGAATAGCTTCTTTTAAATTATATCTGGCTGCATGGGAATGAGCTACTTTTTTTAACAAGTTGAAGGCCATCTTGTAGATTTGCTTGGTAGCAATTCCTTCGTAGATTTCTCCTTCAATAGTATGTAAAATAGTTTCAACCTCCAGATTACTTGCTCCAGATTTCAAGAGGGATTGTTCAAGTTTTAATGGATTATAATCAACAATGTTCCCGGAATGCTTTACTATTTTCATTAGTGCGTGATTTAACCGTTATTAAATCAAAGAGGGGGCTACTAAAGATACGAAAAAAAGACTAGTTGTTTTGTTTTTGATAGTAAAATGCTGGCAAAAACAATACTAATAAAATCGGCTGAATCAAAAATCGTCGGATATAAAACAAGGTCATTTTATTAGTTTCTCCAAAAAAATAAAAGACAAAAAAGAAAGTGAAAATAAGAATTATAAAAAATAATAAGTAAACTATTGATGCAAATTTGATGGCTTCAACATCTTTAAACAAAACAAAAATTATAGCTAAAGAGATACTCATATTTAAAAAATACCTGGAACCCAACCCAAAAAATAATTGGATATTATTTATTTTTGGCAAGGGCCAATTATAATAATCTGATTTGAAATAATTCAAAAAGGGGTCATAAAACAAGCTGTCCTCATATGCCCGAATTAAGACTAACAAAAGAACAAGTGTAATTCCCAATAAAATTCTTGCTTTATGACTTAATAGTTTTTGTAGCATACAATGAAAATTTATTGACCCAAATAATCCATAAAATAAAAACAACTCCATAAATAAACAATGGAAAAATCACTCCGTGGAATAGGTGTTCTTGTTTGGGAAAATAATACATCAAAACACATAGGGATGAAATTCGTAAGACATTCAAAATATGAATAAGCAAAGTGCCTCCAAGTATATATAAAACAGTTGGTTTTATTTTTCCTGAAAAGGCAATCACAAAAGAAACAAACAAAATAATCACACTCACGCCATTACAGCCTTCAATAATTTGCGCTATCAATTTTTTATTATAAAACAAATTAATTCCTGATTCCTTTACATTTGTTTTTATATCAGCCTTAAAATGAAAAAAAAGCATTGCTTCTTTTGCCTGACTCGCAACTAATTTTGTAAAACCATCAACCTCAAATTTTTCAACATTAAATTGTCTTAAATAACTTTGATATATAAAAGTCAACAGAATATAAGCCAGCAAAAACTTTCCTAAAAATAGCAAGAATGGTTTGTAGAGACTGAAATACTTTTTCAAAATCTGATTTTTAACAAATTTATATAAAATTAGAAGATTCTATTTAAATACTTTTACAAAAATTTAAAGCTATGGCTTATGAAGAATTAAAACCTAAAGTAAGTAAAATTATTTCAAATTCGCTGATTTCAAGAGATGAAAAACTTTTGAAAATTTGCCAACTCCTACAAGAATCGATTGATTATTACAACTGGGTTGGTTTTTATTTTGCTAATCCAGAAACTAAAACACTACACCTTGGACCTTATACAGGAACACCAACTGACCATGCCGTTATCCCATTCGGAAAAGGCATTTGCGGTCAAGTGGCGGTTTCTAATGCCAATTTTGTAGTTCCAGATGTTGCAGCCCAAGACAATTATATTGCCTGTAGCCTCACGGTAAAGTCAGAAATCGTAGTGCCATTATTTGTAAATGGAGAGAATATTGGACAAATCGATATTGACAGTCATGTTTTAAATCCATTTTCTGAAGCCGACGAACGGTTTTTAAAGTTCGTGAATGCTGAAGTGGCGAAGTTGTTTTAGTTTAAACAATCACTGAAACCAAGCGCAATAAAATAATAAATAGCATTTTATACACTTTACTTTAAACCCCTTATCTGTTTATTATTCAAATTGAAGATCTTAATTGATTATATTTGATTCGTTCATTTATAAATTTGAAATTTATTAAACCATGAAAAATCCAAAATCTAAAGTGCTACTTCCGTTGGTACTATTAATATCAATGCTGTTTCCTTCATGCAGTAAATCTCAAACCCCAAGCACTAAACCTATAATTACAAATGCTTTTGCAAAAGGAGCTGATGTGGGTTGGTTGTCACAAATGGAAGCGACAGGATATAAATTTTACGATACCGATGGAACAGAAAAAAACTGCTTGCAGCTGCTGAAAGATCGTGGAATTAATACAATTCGTTTGCGTGTTTTTGTGAATCCTTCCAATGATAGAACAAATGGGCACTGCAGCAAAGACGAAACTGTTGCAATGGCATTGAGAGCAAAAAATATGGGAATGCGCATTATGATTGACTTTCATTATAGTGATACTTGGGCAGATCCCGGACACCAAACCAAACCTGCTGCTTGGGCAAATCACTCTTTTCCATTATTATTGACGGATGTTTACAACCATACTTTTGAAGTTCTAACTGCACTAAAAACTGAAGGAGTAACTCCAGAATGGGTTCAAATTGGCAATGAAATCGCAAGTGGAATGTTATGGCCAGAAGGAAGTTATACTCATTTTGGTCAATTGGCACAATTATTAAATAAAGGCTATGAAGCTACAAAAGCAATTGATTCTTCAATAAAAGTGGTAGTGCACATTAACAACGGACATGATAATACTCTCTTCAGGTGGTTTTTTGATAATGTCCGAACAAATAATGTAAAATATGACGTAATTGGACTTTCGTATTATCCCTATTGGATCAATAGCGATTATACGGCCTCGATTTCAGATTTGCAAAATAACCTCAACGATATGGTTTCACGTTACGGCAAAGAAGTTATGGTTGTGGAAGTTGGTGGCGATTTTACCTTAGTTCAAAACACTTATAACATGCTTGCTGCAACAATTTATGCAGTAAAAAATGTTCCAAATCAAAAAGGACTTGGGGTAATTTATTGGGAGCCCGAAGGAGATAAAAGATGGAGTTGTTATCAATTAAATTGCTGGCAATTTAATGGAAAACCTTCAACTGCATTGGATGCTTTTAGAAACTAAACTAACATATATTTGAAAATTATAGGCTTTGTATATAGCAAATTGGAAGTGCTAATTTTTATTTTATATTTTAATATTCTGCTTCAACTTTAGCTTCTTTTTATATTGTTTTTTGATAATTTATTTATTCATTGTATATCAGGAGGTTATAATTAAACGATAGTGATTAAATTTTATTTGTATTTTAAAAAATAAACAGTACTTTTGCAGCCGTCTTGCAATAGATGTAAGACATACATAATAATCATTTAAATAATATTGGAATGTATTTAACAAAAGAAGTTAAAGAAGAAATCTTCGCTAAACACGGAGAAGTTACAAACACAGGTAAGTCAGAAGCGCAAATTGCTTTATTTACTTTTAGAATTAGCCACTTAACAGAGCACTTGAAAAAAAATCGTCATGATTATAACACAGAGCGTTCCTTAGTATTGCTAGTAGGTAAAAGAAGAAGTTTGTTAGATTACTTGAAGAAAACAGAAATCAACAGATATCGTGAGATTATCAAAGTATTGAATATCAGAAAATAATCAATATACAAAGAGGTGCGAAAGTGCCTCTTTTTGTTTTTAATAAAAGGCAATAGGTATAAGCCAATAGCCAAAATAAAAAGGAGTATTTTTACTTCGAACTAATGCCTGTTGCCTCGTGGCTTTTGGCTATTTTTAAAAGGAAGTTTGGTTTTTCATTGGGTTTTAGGCATTAACTACGCAACAACACAACTAACATCCATGTTCAACTTAAAGAATTAAATTTATGATTCCACAATTATTTGTAGAAAGTATCGATTTAGGTGATGGAAGAAACATCACAATCGAGACAGGTCGTTTAGCTAAACAAGCGGACGGATCTGTAGTAGTAAGAATTGGTAAAACTGTTATTTTAGGAACAGTTGTATCATCAAGAAAAGCAAGTCCAGGTATCGATTTTTTACCGCTTACGGTAGATTATCG
>CANFHF010000009.1 GCA_947446635.1 Flavobacteriaceae bacterium | reverse complement strand
TCATGACCAGAAATCACCCCTATTTCTTTCAATGAAGCACTGGTTTCGTATTGCCCCATTCTGACGCTTCCACCCGAACATTGCGTGACATTGACAATGTGCAATCCGTTTGCAATCGCTTTATTTAACAAGGACAAAAACCAATCTTCCGTTGGTGCATTTCCTGCGCCGTACGTTTCCAATACAATCCCCTTGAGTTGTGGAATTCCAAAAATAGCTTCCAGAACGGTTTCACTTATCCCGGGAAACAGTTTTACAACCACCACACGATTGTCTAAATCCTTATGAATTCTCAATTTTTTAACCCTTGCTTTGGGCAAGAAGAATTCGGGATTTGTTTTCAATTGCACACCAGATTCTATCAAAGTAGGATAATTGGACGAAATAAAGGCATTGAAATTTTCTGCATTTATCTTTGTGGTTCTGTTTCCCCGATACAATTTGTATTCGAAATAAAGACAGACTTCATTAATTACGGGTTGGCCCTTTTCTTGCAAAGAAGCAATTTGGATAGCGGTAATCAGATTTTCCTTGGCATCGGTACGCAAATCGCCAATGGGCAACTGAGATCCAGTAAAAATGACGGGTTTTGATAAGTTTTCGAGCATAAAACTCAATGCCGATGCAGAATACGACATCGTATCAGAGCCGTGTAAAACCAAAAATCCATGAAATCGGGAATACTTTTCCTCAATAATCGTGGCGATTTCTGACCATTTATCGGGATTCATATTGGAGGAATCGATTGGTTTTTCGAAAGAAAAAGTTTCAATCTCGCAATCGAGTTGTTTTAGTTCCGGGATTCTCTGCAACAACTTGTTAAAATTAAAAGCCTTGAGCGCTCCTGTTTCAAAATCCTTCTTCATACCAATGGTTCCACCGGTGTAAATCAGAAGTATTTTGGTTTTAGATGGCATTTTCGTATTTCAATTTATTAACAACGGGGTTAGCGTACATCGCCAAAAAACCTTGCAATGCCAATGGATTAGTATGGTCAATTCTCATTTCTAATCTGCGTTCAAAAAGGGATTTTTCATTTTCTGAATACAAATGACAATAGGTGTTCGTTTGATTGACAATGTCATAGGCAATATAATTAGTAGGCCAAAGTTTATAGGTACTCAAAATAGAATCATCTATAACTTGTGCCAAGGCCTGAATTTGTTTGTTGGAGTTGTCAAATTCATATTTAATATCCTCTAATTGCTGATTTAAAATGTCCCCAACATGAATATGAATTCTTCTTTTTGGCCCCATAATACCACTCATAAGTGTTATGAAATCCTCATTTTTTTCCTTAATATAAGTTTCTTGATTGGCTTCCGCCAAGAGTTGAGGCATTTTTAAGGCGTCTGTAGGGTCGTATTCGTAAGAAATGGAAACAGGTACAATTTTAATTTTCTTAAAATAATTCATGAGTTCTTCTTCGTCAGAAGCCATTCCAATCATTTTTAAAACCCCAGAATTAGTGGCATCATTACCATCTTTCGTTCTTCCCTCTCGCTGGGCTATCCAAACCGAGCGGTTTTCACGCAGTAACAACTGCCCCATATATTCCGATAATAGTTTGGAGCTTTCTAGCATTTCTCGAGGGGTTAATCCGCGCTGAACTAAAAAATTTCGATTTAATTTGGACAATATTTTTAGAAATGATTTTGTAACCAAATTATCTCCAATTGCCGAGGCAGTCATGACCAATTTGTGTTCAAACAAACAGGCGTTAAGCATTGATGTGTCTAAAAGAATGTCGCGATGATTCGATATAAACAAATAAGAAGTATTTTTTTCTAACTTTTCGAAACCTGAAGTTGTTAAACCTTCTGATGTTTTTTCTAAGACTTTTTGAACTGATTGGTAAATAAAATTACACTGAAAATCGCGAATAGAATATGTTTTTTTTAGCTGTTCTTTCCAAACGTCATCCTCCATTTCTGGAAAAGTGAAGTTCATTAAGGCTTTCATCATAGGATGATTTATAGAAGGAAGAATGGCTTCGTTAACTTCGGCGTCATAAAACGGTCGGATAGCGTCAAATTTTGACATATAGCGTATATTTTAAAAGCAAAAGAACAAAAAAATTTATGAAAAATAGTCAATTTCTCTGTTAAATCCCAAAAATAGCTCGGGAATTTTCAGTAGTGATTCTTGCTATTTCCTCATTGGGAAGCTTGTAAATCAAAGCCAATTTATCGACAACATTAACCAAATAGCTACTTTCATTGCGTTTCCCACGATGAGGAATGGGTGCCAAATAAGGCGAATCTGTTTCGAGAACAAGGTGTTTCAAATCAATTTGACTCAAAAATTGATCAATTTTTCCGTTTTTGAAAGTCACCACTCCTCCAATTCCCAGTTTCATATTATACGAAATGGCTTGTAAAGCCTGCTCGTATGTCCCCGAAAAACAGTGAAAGATTCCTAATAAATCTACAGTCTTTTCTTCTTCAAGAATCTCGAAAATTTCCTCGAAAGCCTCTCGACAATGAATCACTATGGGCAATTTGTATTGTTTTGCCAATTGGATTTGTTTTCTAAAAGCCTCTTTTTGTTCTTCTAAATGGGTTTTATCCCAATACAAATCAATTCCGATTTCACCAACAGCATAGAATTTTCTTTTGGCCAATTCTTCTTCTACATGCTGTAATTCCTCGAGGTAATTGTCTTTTACGTGCGTGGGATGTAAACCCATCATTAGAAATATGTTTTTAGGATAATCATTTTCCAAATCATACATCGCTTGAGTAAAAGTAGAATCAATGGCAGGAATAAAAAATCGCGAAACACCAGCCTCAATGGCACGTTGTATCATTTGGTCGCGGTCTTCGTCAAATTCATTCGAATATAAATGGGTGTGGGTGTCGGTGATAATCATTGGCGTTTTTTAAACTTCACAAAGTTAGTGTTTTGATTGGTTCGTTTTTATTGAAGAATCATATTTTGCTGGAGCATCCTATAAGAAATTACTTTTAAACTAACTTTACGAATAAATTTCCCGCGATTTTATTCGAAATGATTAATTCTTTGGAATTGACTTTTATTTTTAAAGAGGAATCAAACGTTTCTTTTTCGATAATTTCAATTCTAGAACCCAAAGCGATTTCTTGCTTGTCTAGATATTTCAGAAATTCAGACGATGAATCTTTTACTCCCACACAAATTCCTGTTTTATTTTCTGATACCTCCGAAAGCAGTTGTTTTTCGATAGCAATAATTTGTCCACTTGCGTTAGGAATTGAATCTCCGTGGGGATCTTCTGTAGGATTTCCTAGAAAATCATCGAGTTTGTTGATGAGTTTTTCTGATTTTATGTGTTCTAATTGTTCCGCAATATCATGGACCTCATCCCATGAAAAATTCAATTTTTCGACTAAGAAAACTTCCCACAAACGGTGTTTTCTTACTATCATTTTGGCCGTCAGTTTACCTTTATTGGTCAAAGAAACTCCTTGGTATTTTTTGTAATTCACCAAATCTTTATCTGCTAACTTTTTGAGCATATCAGTCACTGACGAAGCTTTGGTCGCTATCTTTTCGGCAATGGCATTCGTACTTATCTCTGTATCTGAAATAGTAGTTAGATGATAAATGGTTTTGAGGTAATTTTCTTCTGAAAAAGTCATTGAATTTTTGATTGATGAGTATTGATTTAGATTGTTGATTTTTTACTCCGTAATCACTGGAAATATTATACATTGTGGCCTGAGCAAACCGAACTGACTAAATAAATAGCTCCAATAGTATTAATTTTTTACAATAAACAACGGAATAGAAATCTTGTGCCGCAGCTTGTCGACTGTTGTTCCAAAAATTAAATCCTTGAAACCCGTATGACCATGGGTTCCCATGACCAAAATGTCAAAATTTCCTTTATTGATAATCTCGGGAATCACTTTGTTTGGTTTTCCAAATCCTAATTGCGTTTCCACTTTAAATCCTTTTTCGGAAAGCATCACTTTGTATTCTTCTAATAATTTTTCGTCAATCAGCGTTTCGTGATCATCAATGTTTTCTCCATAAAACATGGCTCCAACTGTTTCGACAACATGGATTAAGGTGTATTTTGTGTTGCTATCCCCTAATTCGAAGGCACTGTTTAAGGCCACTTCATCCGAGCTGGAAAAATCTACTGCAACAGCAACATTCTTTTTAGCATAACTTCCCGTTTTAGAAAATTGCAACTTTAAATTGTGAGGTGAATGATTTTGAATGCCTGCTTTCAGTTTTGAAACAAAAGGTTTAAAAACAATATACAACAGCAAGGTCAGGAATCCTAGAGCTAAAGGAACTACGGTAAGCCATAATACCGTAGGGTTTTCAGCAGTTTCAAGCCAAGCCTTTATTTCGTCGAAAACTAGTTTGGCATTAAGCGAAACAATAATGAGCGCGACGATCCATGAAGCGGTTTGGGTTAATTTACTAATATGGAATCCTTTCATTTTAGACTTATCACTCACAAAATGGATTAGTGGGATAATAGCAAACCCTAGTTGTAAACTTAAAACCACTTGGCTCAGAATTAGTAATTTTCCCGTTATGCCTTCGCCAAAAATAGAAATCACAATAACCGCTGGGACAATGGCTATCAATCGGGTAATAATTCTTCTAATCCAAGGCTGAATGCGCAAATTTAAATAGCCTTCCATGATAATTTGCCCCGCTAGTGTTCCGGTAACAGTAGAACTTTGCCCTGCAGCAATCAAAGCAACTGCAAATAATATAGGCGCCCATCTGCTACCTAAAAGTGGCTGTAGAAATCGATATGCATCTTGGATTTCTGATACATTAAACATCCCGCTCTTATAAAATGTAGCTGCCGCCAATATTAAAATTGCAGCATTTACAAAAAAAGCCAAGTTTAAGGCAATCGTTGAATCAATTAAATTATACTTTAAGGCTTCCTTAATACCTGCCTTGCTTCGGTCTAATTTTCTGGTTTGCACCAAGGCAGAGTGCAAATATAAATTGTGTGGCATAACCGTTGCTCCTATAATCCCAATGGCGATATATAGAGCTGCTTGACCCGGAAGAGAGGGGATCAAACCGTAAATTACCTTGCCCATTTCCGGCTGAGCAAATAGCATTTCAAAAATGAATGAAAACCCGATAATTGCCACCAATACAATAATGAAAGCCTCCATTTTTCGAATGCCTTTATTGATTAAAAATAACAATAAAAAAGTGTCCAAAATGGTAATTAAAACCCCTTGAATCAAGGGAATTCCAAACAAGAGATTGATCCCAATGGCCATGCCAAGTACTTCGGCCAAATCGCAGGCGGCTATCGCAATTTCTGCCAGAAAATAAAGAATATAATTGATAAATGGCGAATAGGTTTCACGAGAGGCTTGGGCTAAATCACGTTGGGTAACAATTCCCAATCGCGCACTCAGACTTTGCAAGAGTAATGCCATTAAGTTGCTCATCAATAAAACCCAAATCAAGGCATAACCAAACTGACTCCCTGCGGCTATATCGGTTGCCCAATTTCCAGGATCCATATACCCTACACTAATCAAATAAGCAGGCCCTGAAAAAGCGAGTATTTTTCTGAGTGTAGATGTTTTATTTTGCGCCGATACGGATTCGTGTACTTCTTCTAATGATTTACCCATTTGATGCTGATATATTCACAAATATAAATATTTTTTTATTAGTCAAATGAAAATTTTAGTTTTATCTAAATTATTAGATGTCGAAAATTGGGCGATTCTAAAACTATAACAAATCTTTATTAGATATCCGTATTTCAAAAGTCGAAAACTTTGTAACTTTGTAGCTTAAAATTAGTAACTTTTTTAAAATTAAAAATATGTATCCAGAAGAAATGGTAAAACCCATGCAAGCCGAATTAACGGTTGCCGGGTTTCAAGAATTACATACCGCCGAAAACGTCGAAAACGCGATGAAAGCATCGGGAACAACCTTTGTGGTAATCAATTCTGTTTGTGGATGTGCCGCAAGAAATGCACGTCCGGGAGCAAAAATGAGCTTAGACAACGCCAAAAAACCAGATCATTTAATCACTGTTTTCGCGGGGGTTGATAAAGAGGCGGTTGATGCAGCCCGTCAACACATGTTCCCTTTCCCTCCTTCATCGCCATGTATGGCTTTGTTTAAAGATGGCGAATTGGTGCACATGTTAGAGCGGCACCACATCGAGGGTCGCCCAGCTGAATTAATTGCCGAAAACTTGAAAGACGCTTTTGACGAGTTTTGCTAATTATTTTGATTCTAAATATATAAAAAGCACTATTAATTTAGTGCTTTTTGCGTTTATTAACGTCTAAAAGCATTGTGTGATTTCTACTTTACAATATTTTTTTTAAATTTACCCTATTATAATCAACGCTGGATTTTAAAAATAATAGTACTTTCATTATTTCTCCAAAGTTTTCAATGTTCTGACTCCAATGAAATGCTTAATTCCGTAACTTCCTCGCAATTAGAAACTAAAAAACAGGAAATTAACAATTACATCAATAGCTTTAGCTGTACAGAAAGTGATGGATGCGGTTATATTGCTTTTGGCTCAAAACCTTGCGGTGGTCCTTGGTCTTATTTAGTTTTCCCGAATAGTGTAAACTTGACTAAATTACAAGAAATGGTAAAAAACTACAATGAAATGGATAATTTACATAATATTCAAACCCATGCAATATCTGATTGTATGTATGTAATGCCACCAACAGAAGTTAAATGCATAAATGGGGCTTGTACTATTATAAATTGATGAAGTTTTGTTATATACAAAAAAACGTAGTTTTCGTTTAATAAAAGCATTAGGTTTCTTTAATTTCTCCCGATTTAAACCCTATTAACTGTCTGTATTTTGATTCCGTTTCTTTCAATTCTTCTTCTAGTTGTTTGTATTTGCTAATGTCTTTTATGGTGACCACAGCGGCAACCACTTTGTCATTTTGGTCTATCAACGGTCTTCCGCTTAGAAGCACTTGTTTCTTTACTTGTTTTTCTGGATCCCAAATTATCACATCAATATCGTCTGTAGCCTCTCCTTTAAAGGCACGCTCCATGGGGAGATTTTGCAAAGGGAAAACCGTTTTTTGATCCGGGAAATAAACCTCAAAATGATTTGTAAAATTTGGCGCTATTTTATCATCCTCTTTGATGCCAAAAAACTCATTGGCCATTTCATTGGCCAATATTATTTTTTTATCAGCATTAGCGACAATAACACCTTCCCCAATATTATCGACAATCAACCTCAATTTTTCCTCATTTTCATAAAGCTCATTGTTAATCGCCTGCTGCTCATTTTCTAATTCAGTTATTTCGGTAATATCCCTCACAAATCCAATAAAAAAAAGTTTATCATTCAATTTTAGAGGATTAACACTGAGGGAGATCGGAAATACTTTGCCTTGTTTATTGAGCGCTTCGATTTTGTATGGCTTTTGATTCAGGAATGGCCCATCTCCGGTTAACATGAAGTGTTCCATTCCTTTTACTTGTGCTTCTTTGTGTTGAGAAGGAATGATAAAATCATATAAAAATTTTCCGAGGACTTCATTTTTAGTCCACCCAAAAACCGCTTCTGCTCTGAGATTCCATCTTATAATTTTATTTTCTGAATCAATTAAAATAACTGGATCAGGGGCGCCCTCAAAAATCGCTTGTATTTGTCGTTCATCTTCTTCTACCTTTTTAGTATAAAGACTTAACTTTTCAGTATCATTCTTCATTTGGGTGATGTCACGAGCAACGGCATACAACAATCCCGTTGAAGGATCCGGAGAGGTAGACCATAAAATCCATTTTAAAGAACCGTCCTTACAAATATACCTGTTTTCAAAATTTACGGTCAAAGCACCCGTCTTCAACTTAGCAACCTCCTTCAAGGTCTTTTCTACATCCTCTGGATACACAAAATCAAGAAAGGGCTTACCTAGTAATTCCTGTTCAGAATACCCCAATGTTTTAGTTACGGAGGGATTTATTTTAATAAACCGATCAGAAGCAATCATCATCATATCTAAGGACATCTTAAAAAATTGGTCCGAGGCTATCGCTGATTCCTCTTGTTTTTTTCTTTCGGTAATGTCCGTAGAAATTCCGCCAATGGCATATATTCTTCCATCAGCGTCATATAAGGGAAATTTAACCGCAATATACGTGTGAGGCCCGTCTTCTTGCTGAATCGTCTCTTCCGTTTTTAGCTCTTTTAATGCTTTTACGACTTCCAGATCGGAATTTCGGTAAGCATCTGCCACTTCTTTTGGTAAAAAATCGCGATCTGTTTTTCCTGCTAGTTCTTCATTAGAAATATGAAACAAGGATTCATATTGTTTATTAATCAATAAATATTGTCCATTAATCTCTTTAATAAAGATAGGGTTTGAAGTATTATCAATAATAGACTGAAGCAGTTTTTTGTTTTCTAAAAGTTGGTGTTGGGAAATGTTTTTGGATCGTAGCTGGGACTGAATAATAAAATAAACAATAATTAACAAGACCATTGAAAGAACAAACAATGATAGTTCAATCCAATCTAACATAGAATCCATCCTTTTATTTCTTTCTTTGTCCAGTCTTGAGATAAAAATCCATCCCGAAGCGATGACAACTAATAAATTGATGATGAATCCAAGAAGTATTTTATTTTCGAAAGAAATTTTCATGGGTATTGCTGTATTAAGCACGTTCATAGCTATATTATCAAACTTAAAGTTAGTAAATTATATTCAAATAGGGGTTATAATTTCTAGAAAATATCGTACAAAAAAGACTTTATAAACAAGAGTTTAAACCTTTTCTAAAATAATCCCTACTTTTGCATCACGTTCTAAAAAAGAACAAAATATTTTCTCAACTTAAACTGTTTATAGCATGCAACTGTACAACACATTAAGCGCAGAAGAGCGAACCATCCTAATTGATGATGCGGGAAAACAGCGACTCACGTTGTCTTTCTATGCTTATGCGCAAATTCCGAACCCCGCACAATTTCGTAACGAATTATTTCTTGATTGGGACAAACTCGAAGTTTTAGGTCGGATTTATGTGGCCAATGAAGGTATCAACGCCCAACTTTCGCTTCCTGCCGACAATTTCTATGCCTTTAAAGATTCCATAGAAGTCTATGATTTTATGAAAGGAATCCGTTTGAATATTGCCGTAGAACACGACGATCATTCTTTTTTGAAACTCACCGTAAAAGTCCGTGACAAAATTGTTGCCGATGGCTTAGTCGACGAAACATTTGATGTAACCAATATTGGAATTCACTTGAAAGCCAAGGAGTTCAACGATTTGCTCGAAGACCCAAATACCATTGTGGTCGATATGCGCAACCATTACGAAAGCGAAATCGGTCATTTTACAAGCGCTATAAAACCCGATGTGGATACTTTTAGAGAAAGTTTGCCTATTATTGAAGACCAACTTTCGGCACACAAACAAGATAAAAAACTCTTGATGTATTGCACTGGAGGTATTCGATGCGAAAAAGCCAGCGCTTATTTCAAACACAAAGGTTTCGAAAACGTGTACCAACTCGAAGGTGGGATAATAGAATATACACGACAAGTCAAAGCCGAAGGTTTGGAAAGCAAATTCATAGGTAAAAACTTTGTTTTCGATCATCGTCTAGGCGAAAGAATCACCGACGATATTGTTTCGCAATGCCATCAATGTGGCGCTCCTTGCGACGTGCATACCAATTGTGCCAATGAAGGCTGTCACTTGCTTTTTATTCAATGCGAATCTTGCCAATCAAAAATGGAAGGTTGTTGTTCGGACGAATGCGTTTCTATAATACATCTTCCCGAAGACGAACAAAAAGCCGTTCGAAGAGGAATAAAAAACGGGAATAAAATCTTCAAAAAAGGAAAATCTGATGTTTTAACGTTCAAAAACAATCTAGAAAGCCATGGTATTTTCGTTGCCGAAAAACCTAAATTGGCATTGAAAAAAGAAAACAAAATTAAGAAAATATACATCGGAAAAGGAATTCATTATTATCCAAAAGCTCGTATTGGGCAGTTCCTAATTGAAGCGAACGAAATAAAAGTTGGCGACACCATTCTAATAAAAGGGTCCACAACAGGAGAACAACAAATGACCCTTGAAGAAATGTTTGTCAATGGAATTGCTTCGGAAAAAGCCCTTTCAGGAGACACTATTACCTTCCAATTACCTTTTAGAATTCGATTGTCAGATAAATTGTATGCCATACGTGATTAAAAAATGGATAAAACCCATTTAAAACTAACCCATTACGAAACAAGCCGTAATGGGTTTTTTTATTAAAAATTTATGATTTTTTGACATTTTCAACCCTTGTATCTTAAAACAAAAAAATACTATCTTTACAGATTAATCGTTTTAAAAATTCAAATTGTGTTTATCGCAATACTACCTATATAATTATGGCATGTACAAGTTGTTCAACTTCTGATGGCGGTGCGCCAAAAGGGTGTAAAAATAATGGGACTTGCGGCACCGATAGCTGCAACAAATTAACGGTTTTCGACTGGCTTTCCAACATGAGTTTGCCTAACGGCGAAGCTCCTTTTGATTGTGCTGAAGTCCGTTTTAAAAACGGAAGAAAAGAATTTTACCGCAATACCGAAAAGCTGACCCTAAGCATTGGAGACATTGTCGCTACAGAAGCCTCTCCTGGACACGACATAGGAATTGTGACTTTAACGGGTGAATTGGTGCGGATCCAAATGAAGAAAAAAGGAGTCAATCATACCAGCAAAGACGTTTTAAAAATTTACAGAAAAGCTTCCCAAAAAGATATTGACATCTGGTCAGCTTCCCGCGATAAAGAAGAGCCTATGAAGGTTCGGGCACGAGAATTGGCTATTGCTCAAAAACTAGAAATGAAAATTTCCGATATTGAATTCCAAGGAGATGGGTCAAAAGCCACGTTTTATTACACTGCAAACGATCGAGTTGACTTTCGTCTTTTAATTAAAGATTTTGCGGGTGCTTTTAGCACCCGAATTGAAATGAAACAAATAGGACTTCGCCAAGAAGCAGCGCGTTTGGGTGGTATTGGATCTTGTGGAAGAGAATTGTGTTGTTCCACTTGGCTGACCGATTTTAGAAGTGTTAATACTTCCGCGGCGCGTTACCAACAACTATCTCTAAACCCTCAGAAACTAGCCGGACAATGTGGCAAATTAAAATGCTGCTTGAATTATGAACTTGACACTTATATGGACGCCCTAAAAGGGTTTCCTGATTTTGACACTAAATTAGTAACCGAAAAAGGAGATGCTATTTGCCAAAAACAGGATATTTTCAAGGGATTAATGTGGTTTGCTTACACCAATGATTTTGCCAATTGGCATGTGTTAAAAATCGAACAGGTAAAAGAAATTCTCTCTGAAAACAAGCTAAAAAATAAAGTCACTTCCCTTGAAGATTATGCTATTGAAATTGTTCAAGAACCAGAAAAACATTTTAATAACGCCATGGGTCAGGAAAGCCTAACCCGTTTTGACCAACCCAAGAAAAAGAAAAAATCAAATAATAAACGCAAATCAGGCGGAGAAAATCTGATTGTTGCCAATAATAATAACAACAAACCAAACAGTAATTCTAGGCCTAATAGAAAAGAGGAGGCAAAACCCGTAATAGCTAGAAAACCCATTATAATCACTAAAAATGAGAATAAAGAATAGTGTATTACTACTTCTAGTGGTATTTCTCTTTTTTTCATGTGATAAAAAAAGAGTTTTTGACGAATACAAATCCGTGGGAAATACATGGAATAAAGACAGCATTGTAACATTCGAATTACCCGTATTGGATTCCACAAAAAACTACAATTTATTCGTTAATTTGAGAGCTAATAATAGCTATCCTTTTAACAATCTCTTTTTAATTGTGGCGATGGAAAGACCTAATGGATTTACAAAAGTGGATACGCTTGAGTACCAAATGGCAAATTCCGACGGAACGCTTCTAGGCGATGGTTTTTCTGATCTTAAGGAAAGTAAGTTGTTTTTCAAAGAAAAAATAAATTTAAAAGGAAAGTATAAAGTTCACATCAAACAAGCGGTCCGAGAAAACGGAAAAGTACCCGGGGTGGAGGATTTAGATGGAATTACTGAAGTGGGTTTTAGAATAGAAAAAATAGATTAAAACAATATTATGGCGGCTCAAAAAAACAATGCCTCGGCAAAAGATATAGCAAAAGACATCGATCATTATAAAAAGAAATTTTGGAAATTTTTCTTTTATGGCTTGGGTGGCCTATTAGTGTTTTTCTTATTTGCCTCTTGGGGACTTTTTGGCTCAATGCCTTCCTTCGAAGATTTAGAAAATCCAGACTCCAATTTAGCTACTGAAATCATCTCGGCCGACGGAGTTGTTTTGGGAAAATATTTCGAAACAAATAGGTCGCAACTAAAATATTCCGACTTGCCTAAAACCCTTGTTCAAGCATTAGTTGCGACCGAAGACGAGCGTTTTTACGAACATTCAGGCATCGATGGCAGAGGAACTTTGAGAGCTATTGCTAGTTTAGGAACAAGCGGTGGTGCGAGCACTTTGACGCAACAGTTGGCAAAACAATTGTTCCATGGTGAAGGTTCTAAGTTTTTACCTTTTAGAATGGTTCAAAAAGTAAAAGAATGGATTATTGCCATTCGACTAGAAAGACAATATACTAAAAATGAAATCATCGCCATGTATTGCAATGTCTATGATTTTGGGAATTATTCTGTGGGGGTAAGTTCCGCCGCGAAAACTTATTTTTCTAAAGAGCCAAAGGACTTAACCATTGACGAATCGGCAATATTAGTGGGTATGTTTAAAAATTCAGGTTTGTATAATCCTGTAAAAAACGCTCAAGGGGTTAAAAACCGAAGGAATGTGGTCCTTGCCCAGATGGAGAAAGGAAACCTCATTACCAAAGGGCAAAAAGAAAAATTGCAAAACTTGCCTATCACCTTACATTTTAAATTGGAAAGCCACCGCGAAGGAACCGCTACCTATTTCAGAGAATATTTACGGGATTATATGAAAAAATGGGTAGAGGAAAACAAAAAAGAGGATGGTTCGGATTATAATATCTATAAAGACGGCTTGAAAATTTACACGACCATCGATTCCAGAATGCAATTACATGCCGAAGAAGCCGTTGAAAAACATATGGCAAATCTTCAGGAACAATTTTTCATTGAGGCCAAAACCAATAAAAACGCTCCTTTTGTAAACATCTCTGATGCCGAAACCCAACGCATCCTCAAACAAGCGATGAAAGCATCCTATAGATGGACCGTTTTAAAAGATCAAGACAAAAGCGATGAGGAAATCATTGCCTCTTTCAGCAAAAAGGCAAAAATGACGGTCTTCACTTGGAAAGGAGAAAGGGATACCATCATGACCCCTTTGGATTCTATACGATATTACAAACACTTTCTGCAATCCGGTCTTATGGCTATGGAACCACAAACGGGTAGCATAAAAGCTTGGGTCGGCGGTATCAATTACAAATATTTCCAGTACGACCACGTAGGGCAAGGAGCAAGACAAGTGGGCTCCACATTCAAGCCTTTTGTTTACGCCACTGCCATCGAACAATTGGGCATGTCGCCTTGTGACACCATTGTCGACGGACCCTTTATCATTCGTAAAGGACGCCATCACGTGACCGAGGATTGGGAACCAAGAAATTCCGACAACAAATACCGCGGGATGGTAACGCTTAAACAAGCATTGGCTAATTCTATCAACACCATTTCAGCTAAATTAATCGATAAAACAGGTCCTGAGGCCGTTGTTGAATTGGCGCATAAATTAGGGGTAAAATCCGAAATTCCCGTGCAACCATCCATTGCTTTAGGAGCGGTTGATATTACCGTAGAAGATATGGTAGCAGCATACAGCACCTTTGCCAACCAAGGCGTTTACATCAAACCACAATTCGTTACCCGAATAGAAGACAAAAGTGGCGTGGTCATCTACGAACCCATTCCAGAATCGCATGATGTGTTGAATAAAGATATCGCTTTTGCAGTCATCAAATTACTCGAAGGCGTTACCGAAGGAGGGTCTGGTGCCCGATTGCGTACCCAAGGTGGCGGCAATGGGGACAATCGTTGGACAGGCTACCCTTATTCCTTTACTAATCCAATTGCGGGTAAAACAGGGACCACACAAAACCAATCGGATGGATGGTTTATGGGAATGGTTCCCAATCTAGTTACTGGGGTTTGGGTAGGATGCGAAGATCGTTCGGCGCGATTCAAAACCATTACTTATGGCCAAGGAGCAACAGCTGCATTACCCGTTTGGGGTTATTTTATGAAACTTTGTTATGCTGATGCCGGACTTAAGGTGTCTAAAGAAGATTTCGACAGACCCCCAAATCTTTCTATAAAAGTCGATTGTTATTCCGCCCCAAAAGTGAAAGATAGCACTGACATTCAACAAGATACAGGGGAATTCGAGTTGTAATTGTCTTGGCGAGGAACGCAGCAATTTTTTGTTATTGATTTGTATAATGAGGAGCTATTTCCAGCGCCCGAGGCTGGAAAATTTGAAGGTTTTCCTCTTCTACCCGGGCTAAAAAAAGACGCTATGATCAACAAAAAAGTAAACAACGTTCAAGAGGCACTCGCGGGAATCGAAAACGGGATGACCTTAATGCTGGGTGGTTTCGGATTGTGTGGTATTCCTGAAAATGCGATTGCCGAACTAGTAAAAAAACAAACCCATAATCTCTGCTGTATTTCTAACAATGCGGGCGTCGATGATTTTGGATTGGGGTTATTACTTCAAAAAAAACAAATCAAAAAAATGATTTCTTCCTATGTGGGAGAAAACGATGAATTCGAACGCCAAATGCTTTCGGGCGAACTCGAAGTAGAACTCCTTCCCCAAGGAACTTTAGCAGAACGTTGTCGCGCAGCACAAACTGGCATACCCGCTTTTTTTACACCTGCCGGTTTTGGAACCGAAGTCGCCATTGGCAAAGAAACTAGAGAGTTCAACGGAAAAATGCATGTAATGGAACTCGCTTTCAAAGCTGATTTTGCCATTGTAAAAGCTTGGAAAGGCGACACCGCAGGAAACCTCATTTTCAAAGGAACAGCCCGAAATTTGAACCCGTGTATGGCCGGTGCCGCAAAAATCACCATAGCCGAAGTAGAAGAATTGGTACCCGCGGGAACACTAGACCCTAACCAAATTCATACTCCCGGAATTTTTGTTCAAAGAATCTTTCAAGGCGAAAAATACGAAAAGAGGATTGAGCAACTTACCACTCGTAAAAGAGCATAGACATGGCTATAGATAAAAATCAAATCGCAAAACGAATATCACAAGAAGTTCAAAATAATTATTATGTAAACCTGGGAATTGGTATTCCAACGCTTGTGGCCAATTATATCCCCAAAGGAATTGATGTAGAGTTTCAAAGCGAGAACGGCGTTCTGGGAATGGGACCTTTTCCTTATGAAGGGGAGGAAGATCCAGACGTGATTAATGCCGGAAAACAAACCATAACCACCTTGCCGGGAGCTAGTTTTTTTGACTCGGCAATGAGTTTCGGGATGATTCGCGGGCAACACGTCGATTTGACTATTTTGGGCGCTATGGAAGTGGCCGAAAACGGAGATATTGCCAACTGGAAAATCCCCGGAAAAATGGTCAAGGGAATGGGAGGCGCTATGGATTTAGTGGCCTCGGCCGATAACATCATTGTAGCCATGATGCACGTGAACAAAGCTGGCGAATCAAAGATTTTGAAACGATGTACTTTGCCTTTAACCGGCGTGGGCTGCGTGAAAAAAGTAGTGACCGAATTGGCCGTTCTTGAAGTGACTCCAAAAGGGTTTAAGCTCTTGGAACGGGCACCAGGGGTTTCTGTTGAACAAATTATCGATTCCACCGAAGCTACTTTGATTATCGAAGGTGAAATTCCGGAGATGATGCTAGCCTAATGTATTTATGTAATAAAAAGTTTTGTCAAAGTTAGCAGTATTTGGCCTTAATACAACGAGACTAAAGTCCGGTTCTAATGGCTTCTACAGGATCTAGTTTTGAGGCGGCAATCGCGGGTAAAATACCTGAAATTAGCCCAATAAAAGCCGCTAATCCGGTGCCTAAAAGAATATTTCCCATTCCTAAAATAAATTCAAAATCGAAGATCTTGGTCAAAACTAAGGCGATAACCCAAACCAAGAACAACCCTATGAGGCCGCCTATTACAGAAAGAATAATGGCTTCGAATAGAAACTGAAACAGGATGAATTTGTTTTTGGCGCCCAATGATTTTTGAATCCCGATGAGATTGGTGCGTTCTTTTACTGAGACAAACATGATGTTGGCAATGCCAAATCCACCCACCAAAAGCGAAAAACCACTAATGATCCAGCCCACAAGATTCATCTGGGAGATAATTCCGTCAATTAAATCGGTAAAGCCCGAGAAAACATTAATAAAAAAAGTGTCGATGGTTCCGGATTTCAACCCCCGAAAGCTTCTTACTTTTTGGGTGATTTCGGCTTTGTAGGCTTCCATATCAACTCCCATTTGGGGTTTAAAAATAATAACATTTACTATTGCCTTATTATTGTCGCCATACAATTGTCTGACAAAATTAACGGGGATGTAGGCCGAACTGTCTTTGCTATCGCCAAAAACACCCGCCCCCTGTTTTTTTAAAACTCCAATGACCGTGAAACGTTGACCGTACAGCCGCACTTTTTTTCCCAATGACTCTTCATTTCCAAACAATGATTTGGCAATTTCGTCGCCTATAACAATCACTCGCGTGGCGGAATTGGCCTCAGATTCGGTGTAAAACCTTCCCTTTTCAAATTCTAGGCCTTGGATGTCTATAAACTCGTGGGAAACCGGAATGATATTCACCTCTGTCACCGTATTGGATTCGTATTTTACGGATTCTTTTTTGGTAAAAATTTGATAACCCAATTGGTCGGTATGGGTCATTGACCCTTTCAAATAAATATATTCCGCATAATTTACATTGGGGAATTGCTCCCTTTTCCATTCCGGAATTTCGGATGGGCCAAAGGAAAATTTCATCAAATAAATAGTGTTTTTATCTAAAGAGCTTAAATCTTTGGTAATTTTTCTGTTTAAGGAATCCACGGCAGCCAGTACCGCAATAATTGAAAATATTCCAATGGTCACGCCCAACAACGACAAAAGGGTACGCAATTTATTATTTCGCAAGGCATTTGTTGCAAAACGGAAACTCTCTATTAGCAATCGAAAATAAATCAACATATACACTGGCTTTGTCTAAGTGTAAAATTCCGTAAAAATTTCTGAAGAACCTAATGAAATTCTGCTGGAAAATTTAGAGGAATATTTAAAATATTGTCAATCAAATTCATTGGATTTTTATCCAAAAAAACTACTTTTGCACGATTAAATTTTAACTACGCGATGAATACTACAAAAACGATCCAGTCGGCTTTAATTTCAGTCTTTTCAAAAGAGGGCTTGGAACCAATTATACGAAAATTACACGAGCAAAACGTGACTTTTTACTCCACTGGAGGCACTGAAGAATTCATCAAAAATCTGGGTATTCCGGTGATTCCGGTTGAAGACGTCACCTCCTACCCATCCATTCTAGGGGGAAGGGTAAAAACGTTGCACCCAAAAGTTTTTGGTGGTATTTTAAACCGTCAAGACAACGCATCCGACGTGCAGCAAATGCAGGAATACAATATTCCGCAAATTGATTTGGTTATTGTGGACTTGTATCCTTTTGAAAAAACGGTGGCTTCTGGCGCTAGCGAAGAAGACATTATCGAAAAAATAGATATTGGTGGTATTTCGTTAATTCGTGCCGCGGCAAAAAACTTCAAAGACACCGTGATCGTGCCATCTGTTGCTGAATATGGGTTGCTTTTGGATTTAATTAGTCGTCAAAACGGAGCTACTACATTAGAAAATAGAAAACTGTTTGCCACAAAAGCATTTCATGTTTCTTCTCATTACGACACGGCCATTTTCAACTATTTCAACACGGACGAAACGATTCATAAAGTAAGTATTGCCGATGGGCAGATTTTGAGATACGGCGAAAACCCCCATCAAAAAGGGTTTTTCTTTGGGGATTTTGAGGCTATGTTCCAAAAACTTCACGGAAAAGAGCTGTCTTACAACAACCTGCTTGATGTAGATGCGGCGGTAAATCTGATTGCTGAATTCAAAAATGACGGCCCTACATTTGCCATATTAAAACACAATAATGCTTGTGGATTAGCAACAAGAGAAACCATTAGCGAGGCCTATGCTGTCGCTTTGGCGTGCGACCCAACTTCGGCATTTGGCGGGGTTTTGATTGCAAACACAAAAATTGATGGAACCACTGCCACTGAAATCAACAAATTATTTTGCGAGGTGGTAATCGCTCCAAGTTATGATGCTGCCGCTCTTAGCCTTTTGCAGGAAAAGAAAAACAGAATTATATTGGTGCAAAACGAAGTGGAATTGCCACAAAAACAAGTACGAACTTGCCTCAACGGGATTTTAGTTCAAGAAAGAAATGCCATCACTGACGCAAAAGAAGACTTACGAACCGTGACCTTAACTGCGCCTAGCGAACAAGAAATTAAAGACCTGCTATTTGCTTCAAAAGTGTGTAAAAATACCAAATCAAATACCATCGTTTTCGCTAAAAACGGAACTTTAATTTCGTCTGGAACAGGTCAAACTTCAAGAGTAGATGCTTTGTTGCAAGCCATTGAGAAAGCAAAAGTTTTTGGATTTAGCCTAAAAGGGGCTTCTATGGCGAGTGACGCTTTTTTCCCTTTCCCGGATTGTGTCGCCTTGGCAAAAGAGGCGGGTATAACCGCTGTGATTCAGCCTGGAGGGTCTATAAAAGATGAATTGAGCATTAATTATTGTAATGAAAATAAAGTTGCAATGGTATTTACAGGAACGCGTCATTTCAAACATTAATTTGTTTAGATTTGTACGTTAAGAAATTTATAACTATTAAACCCAAAAAAACGTATGGGATTTTTTGATTTCATGACCGAGGATATTGCGATAGACCTTGGTACCGCAAACACATTAATCATTCACAATGATAAAGTCGTTATAGACAGTCCTTCCATAGTTGCCCGCGATAGAATTACCGGGAAAATCATTGCCGTTGGCAAGGAAGCCAACATGATGCAAGGTAAAACCCATGAAAATATTAAGACGATAAGACCCTTAAAGGATGGGGTAATTGCTGATTTTGATGCTTCCGAAAAAATGATTAGCATGCTCATAAAAAGCATTCCTGCATTGAAAAAAAGAATGTTTACACCAGCATTAAGAATGGTGGTTTGTATTCCTTCTGGCATAACTGAAGTGGAGATGAGAGCGGTGAAAGAATCTTGCGAAAGAGTAAATGGCAAGGAAGTATATTTGATTCATGAGCCAATGGCAGCCGCCATAGGTATTGGCATTGACATCATGCAACCTAAAGGAAATATGATTGTTGATATCGGCGGTGGAACCACCGAAATCGCGGTTATCGCTTTAGGCGGAATTGTGTGTGACAAATCAGTAAAAATTGCAGGTGATGTTTTTACCAATGACATCGTGTATTACATGCGTACCCAGCACAACCTTTTTGTTGGAGAAAGTACTGCCGAAAAAATAAAAATAGAAGTTGGAGCTGCCGTAGAAGATTTAGAAACTCCTCCAGAAGAAATGTCGGTTCAAGGAAGAGATTTACTTACTGGAAAACCAAAACAAGTAGCTGTTTCTTATCGCGAAATCGCAAAAGCATTAGACAAATCAATTCAACGAATTGAAGATGCAGTAATGGAAACTTTATCTCAAACACCTCCAGAATTAGCAGCGGATATCTACAATACGGGTATTTACCTTGCAGGTGGGGGATCGATGTTGAGAGGGCTTGATAAAAGAATTTCACAAAAAACAGATTTACCCGTTTATATCGCCGAAGACCCTTTAAGAGCTGTAGTTCGAGGGACGGGGATGGCGCTTAAAAACCTACAAAAATTTAAAAGTATCCTTATAAAATAACAAAGACTAAATTTCAAATTCCAATTTAGTTTCTTTTGGATGCATAAATTGGCATTTTACATTTTAATTTTACACAATGCAGCAAATATTTAACTTTATTTTTAAAAACAGTAATCGATTGCTGTTTTTGCTGCTTTTGGGTATTTCGTTGTCCCTAACGATTCAATCTCATTCCTATCATAAAAGCAAAATAATCAGTTCTGCTAATTGTTTGACCGGAGGCGTCTATGAAAGAATCAACAACGTTAGTGAATATTTGAATTTAAAAACTCAAAATGCTGCTCTTGCACAAGAAAATGCAGCATTGAGAAGTATTCTTTTTAATGCAAAAGACACCGCCTCTGTCCCAAAAATGGATAGTATAAAAGGATTGCGTCCCGCGAATATCATCGTTTCAAAAGTAATTCACAACTCCTATGATTCGTATGAAAATTATTTGACTATCAATTCCGGAAGCCTGCAAGGCGTAAAATCGGACATGGGGGTTATCAATAGCCAGGGCATTGTTGGAATCATAGACAACACTTCTCCAAAGTATGCAACTGTAATTAGCCTATTGAATATAAAGTCTCAAATAAACGCAAAAATTAAAAAATCAAACCACTTTGGATCGTTAGTTTGGAACGGTAAAAGCACTGGTTTTGTTCAGTTGATTGACATTCCGAGATTAGCCGCCATCCGAAAAGGGGACACTATTGTAACGGGCGGACAATCGGTTATCTTTCCAGAAAATCTTAATATCGGAACTGTTGACAAAATTTACATTGACAATCAAACCAATTATTACACTTTGGACATAAAACTTTTTAACGACATGACTAATCTGGGTCACGTGTATATTATAAAAAGTAAAGATCGGGAAGAAATTATAAACCTAGAAAAGAGAGAGAAAAATGAATAGTACTTTGTTCGTCAATATTTTTCGTTTTATACTGTTGTTGACGGCTCAAATCATTATTTTTAATAATATGAATTTTTTGGGCTATATCAGTCCGTTCCCATATATTCTTTTCATCATCTTATACCCAGTTAACGGGAATAAATTTGGATTGCTTTTTGCTAGTTTTCTACTCGGACTCATTTTAGATATGTTTAGTAATTCAGGTGGAATT
The DNA here is from genome assembly GCA_947446635.1 of Flavobacteriaceae bacterium. Taxonomy (GTDB): domain Bacteria; phylum Bacteroidota; class Bacteroidia; order Flavobacteriales; family Flavobacteriaceae; genus Flavobacterium. The sequence goes on along the minus strand of CANFHF010000009.1, from coordinate 54,459 downwards.
CATGCAGCAGCCTGTGTCATTTTGGCCTATTACAGACCATATTTATTCCGATTTGCCTTCGGATTAAGTTATGAATACCAAACCATAAAATTAAATGATGTTCTAACACCCGAAAGATTTTCTTTTATATTGCTGTCGGTTGTCATTCATCACTCCATCTTGTTTATACTAGAAACTTTTCGAATCAGTTTCTTTTGGGACATTTTACTTCGAACCCTGTTGAGTTCTATTTTTACCATTCTTCTCTGCCTGATAATCATATACCTTACTAAGCCGAATAGAAGATGAGAAAAATCTTGTTCCCTTCCTTAATTATTATTGCAACCTCATTATTGGTCTTGAGATTATTCTATTTGCAAGTGGTTAATGATACCTTCAAATTAAAATCAGACAATAATGCCATTAAAATAAAATATGATTATCCTGAAAGGGGATATATTTATGATCGAAAGGGGAAGTTATTGGTTGCCAACCAGCCTTCTTATGATATTATGGTCATTCCAAAAGACATAAAAAACATAGACACCTTGGAGTTTTGTGAATTATTGGATGTCACCAAAGAAGATTTTATTAAAAAAATTGCCAAGGCCACAGTGTATAGTCCTCGATTACCATCAGTGTTTTTAGCCCAATTAAATAAAAAAGAATTTGCCGCATTTCAAGAAAAAATACGAAAATTCGAAGGGTTTTATTTTCAGAAACGGTCACTACGAGATTATCAAGTAAATTTTGGAGCCAACGTATTTGGGTTCATCACCCAAGTTAATGACAAATTAATTGCTAAAAACCCTTACTATAATAGTGGTGATTTAATTGGAAAACAAGGCGTTGAAGAAAGCTATGAAGAGGTGCTGCGTGGTGTAAAAGGAGTAAAATATTATCAAAAAGACAAGTTCAATCGTGAAATAGGATCGTATAAAGAAGGAGAATTCGACACTGTAGCGGTTCAGGGCAAAGACATTAATCTTAGTATTGACCTCGAACTTCAAAAATATGGCGAGGAATTAATGATTAATAAGAGGGGCGGAATTGTCGCTATCGAACCCAAGACTGGCGAGATACTGGCTTTGATTACTGCGCCTTCTTATGATCCTTCTATATTAGTAGGTCGTCAACGATCAAAAAACTACACTTTATTGTACCATGATTCAATAGCAAAACCACTTTATGACAGAGGGCTTTTGGCGGAATATCCTCCAGGATCTCCTTTTAAAATAATGACCGGATTAGTTGGGCTACAAGAAAAAGTAATAAATGAACAAACTACTTTTATGTGTCATCATGGTTTTAGTTATGCCAGAGGGCGCTTCATGAAATGTCATGGTTTTGGGCCACATCAATTACATAACGGAATATACAATTCTTGTAATACCTATTTTGCCAATGTGTACATGCGAACCATTAATAAATATGTGAGCGCCCCTCATGCGGTAGATATATGGAGTGAACACGTGAAAAGTTTTGGACTTGGACAATTTATGGGATACGACTTACCAACGGGTAGAAAAGGAAAAATACCAGATTCAAAAACCTATAAAAAAATGTATCCTGATTGGCGATGGGATAGTAAAACCATTGTTTCTAATGCTATTGGGCAAGGCGAAGTCTTGGCGACACCCATTCAACTCGCCAACATGATGTCGGCCGTGGCCAATGAGGGGTATTATTATACTCCACATATTATTAAGAGAATTAAAGGCGAGAAAATTGATCCTAAATACACTACAAAACACCTAACCTCAATAGACAAAAAATACTTTGCCCCTATGATAAGTGGGTTGTTTGATGTTTATAATTTTGGCACAGCGCATGGATTAAATGTTGAAGGCATTGATATTTGTGGCAAAACGGGAACTGCTGAAAATTTTGCTAAGATTGGCGGCGTAAGAACAAAACTAGAAGACCACTCTATTTTTGTAGCTTTTGCGCCAAAAGATAATCCGAAAATTGCCATAGCCATTTTGGTTGAAAATGGTGGGTTTGGAGCTACAATTGCGGGGCCAATCGCCAGCTTGATGATTGAAAAATACCTTAGACATAAAATAACGAGAACCGACTTGGAAAAAAGAATACTGGAGAGAAGTTTACAGGATCGCTATGCAAAATTAGGCGGGCAATCTGCGGCTGTTAAACTTGAGATGAGAAAAAGGGATTCCATTCTAAAAAAGAATATAACCATGTCATTGCCAAAAGCAGATGCTGCTAAAGAAAATTAATAAGCGATTCATTTAAAATGAAAAATCAAAGTATAACCAACAATCTAGACTGGATCTGTATCATTATCTATGGGTTATTAGTGCTCATGGGTTGGTTGAATATCTATTCTTCCTCGTTATCCTCTACGGAAGGCACTTATGAAAAACAGCTTATCTTTATTGCATTAACGATTCCATTAATCTTTATTATACTATCTGTTGACGGAAAATTTTACGAAAAATATGCGAGCATCTTTTTCGGGATTTCCTTACTATCACTAGCCGGTTTGTTTGTTGCTGGTAAAACTATAGCGGGACAACGCTGTTGGTATGCCATTGGAAGTTTTACGCTGCAGCCATCGGAATTTGCCAAAGCCGCAACTGCGCTGGCATTAGCCAAATATTTAAGTGATTCCCAAATCCATTTAAAGGATGTCAATAGACAAATACAAGCATTGATTATTGTTTTTTTACCCGTAATGCTAATATTACCACAGCCCGATCCAGGAAGCGCCTTGATCTACAGTATCTTTATTATTATTCTGTATCGCGAAGGTTTGCCTTCTTGGTATGTTTGGACAGGTTTTTTGACTATTTTGCTGTTTGTATTAACGCTCATTATGCAACCCCAATATGTAATTATTTTGGCATTAGTGACCCTTGTGTTTGTTCATTTCAAATCAAGGCTGTCTGAAAGAAATATAGCTTTAAGCAGTATTCTTTTTGTGCTAATTTCTAGTTTTGTGCTGTCAGTAAATTATGTGTTTACCCATGTGTTCAAGCAGCATCACCGCGACCGTTTTAACATATTACTGGGTAAATCGGTAGATACAAAAGGTATTGGATACAATACCAATCAATCCGAGATAGCTATTGGATCTGGAGGATGGTTTGGGAAAGGCTTCCTGGAAGGAACACAAACCAAAGGTGGATTTGTACCCGAACAACATACCGACTATATCTTTACAACCGTAGGCGAAGAATGGGGATTTATAGGGTCTTTATTTGTAATTGGTTTGTTTGTGGGGCTGTTCCTTAGAATAATTTATCTAGCCGAAAGACAAAAAACAAAATTTAGCAGGGTATATGGCTATTGTGTGGCTGGGATTTTATTCATTCATTTCTTTGTAAATATTGCCATGGTATTAGGTATATTCCCAACAATTGGAGTGCCACTACCTTTCTTTTCTTATGGAGGCTCGGGACTTTGGGGATTCACCATTTTGCTCTTTATTTTTATAAAAATGGATGCCAATAAAGTCAATGAATGGTAGTTATTTCTAATGGTGTCAGAATAATATAGTTTGCCAAGAAACCCAACTTTAAAGTGTAGCTTTTTTCTAATTACACTTCCCCTTTGACACCAATGGTAGCGAAAAACATATTGCTAGTCAAATTATAATAGGTTTACAAAAAAACGCCCTAAAAATATCTCTAGGGCGTTTTTAGATTAAGCTGTCAGATTAAATTCTTTATGATTTAACTAACTTCCCTTTGCTTATATTACTTTTTTTAACAACTGGTTTAGCTTGCAAATCATCCAACACATTCAAAGCTTCTTCCACGTATATGTCCTTGGACAAACTTTCATGCCATCTGTCCCTTTTCTCTTTAAGAGAGGCGTCCTTATCCATTAATGCTGCTTCTAAAGGCAATGAAGAAAACTTTTGATGGTAGTCATAATCAGCAATTGATTTAAATTTTTTGCTAGCTTCTTCTAATTTTTTCTGATCTTTCTTGAAATTATCGAATTTCAAACTATAGTCATATTCATGGCTTCGTTTGTCCACCCATTTTGCGTTTTCTTCAACCAACTGAAATCGAGAATTCTGGGCAATTCTTCTTTTGCTATTGGCGATTGCTTTATCAAAATTTTCCGTTTTATTCCAAACATTATATTCGGCTGGATCTATTTTATCCCAAGGCATAGCATTATCTTCATCACGCTCTCCCATTTTTAAATAGGAGTATTTATCGGGCATAACCACATCGCTACTCACACCATCTAATTGGGTAGAACCTCCATTTATTCTATAAAATTTTTGAGTGGTGGTTTTTAAAGCTCCTAAATCCCCCATGTCGCTACTGCGTACAAATTGATTCAAATCAATCACGTTTTGCACCGTTCCTTTACCATAAGTTTGCTTACTCCCAAGGATAATTCCCCTTTTATAATCCTGAATAGCGGCTGCCAAAATCTCGGATGCCGATGCAGAGAAATTATTAACCATGATTACCAAAGGACCGTCCCATTCGATTTTTTTATCTCGGTCAAACAGCACCTCTTTCTTTTTTCCCGCCGATTTTATTTGTACAATGGGTCCTTGCTCGATAAACAATCCTGCAATATCTACAACAGTAGATAAGGATCCACCACCATCATCCCGAACATCCAATACTATTCCATTGACCCCTGCTTTTTTTAAGGATTCTACTTCTATGGCAATATCTTTACCGGCATCTCTACCATCTTTGTTTTCAAAATCAATATAGAATTTTGGCAAATAAATCACCCCGTATTTCATTCCGTTTCTTTCTACAACGCTAGATTTTGCATACGTTTCTTCGATTTCGACAATATCGCGTATGATAGAAATGGTTTTAATCGTTCCATCTACTTTCTTAACGGTAAGACGCACTTCGGAACCTTTAGGTCCCTTAATTTTTTTTACCACATCGTCCAAACGCATCCCAACAATATCAACTGGTTCATTATTTCCTTGAGCCACCTTCAATAGTACATCACCCGCCTCGAGTTGTTTTCCTCTCCAAGCTGGACCTCCAGATATCAGTTCCGTAATTTCGGTAAAGTCATTCTTCTTTTGAAGACGGGCCCCAATTCCTTCAAATTTTCCGCTGATACTCACGTCAAAACGTTCTTTATCATCGGGGGCGAAATAACTAGTGTGTGGATCAAAACGAGCTGCAATTGAATTGACATAGATCGAAAACCAATCCTCTCTATCTAATTCTTTCATGAATCCAAAATACTCGTCCAAAGATTTTGCGGTACTTTCACGGGTAATTTTTTCTAGTTCTTCAAAAGTTTTTGGTTTGCCGCTATCAAGAGTTTTATCTGTTTTTTCCTTCTCTACAGAATTCTGGAATCCCCCTTGATTTAATAAATCTGAAGTGCTTTTAGGATCTTTATCAACAATCCCTTTCTCTTTATTTTCCTGAATATTTAAACGATCAACCAATGATGACAATGATGACAATTTTATTTGTTTGCGCCATCTTTCTTTTAACTCTTCTGCATTTTGGGCATAAGGCGCCTTTTCATAATCGGTATTAAAAGTCTCATCAACCGAATAATCAAAAGGGCTAGCCAATAGTTCTTTGTAGAGTTTTTGGTTCTCTGCCATCCTCTTTTTCAAACGGTTGTAAGTAAGGTCAAAAAAAGTCAAGTCCTTATTAAGCAACTCGTCGTCCAATTCCGTTTCAAATTTCGAAAATTCGTCAATGTCTGATTGGAGAAAAAATCGCTTAGAAGGATCCAACGCCTGAATATAATCTTTATATATCCCTTTAGAGAAGGTGTCGTCTATTACCGCAGGACTATAATGCCCTTTCTCAATCACAAAAGTCAATAACTCTAAAAGCATTTTATCTCTTCCTGGATCAGCATCTTTGCTCGACTCTATTTTAAACGCAAATAGGGTCACCGAAAGACATAGAATGACAAGGAGTATTTTATAATTTCTTTTCATAAAATTAACAATAGTATTCATAAATATTTAAAAAACTAAATTACGGTAAAAACTATGCCAACAAATACAAGGCTCACATAAAATTTTGTTAAAGATATAAAATTGTTTTTTTTGTTTCGGGATTAATCATTCAAGTAAATTAATTTTGTTTTCTTTGTTTGCTGAAGACATTTGTATGGCTTCCACTTTTTTGAAAATTTAAAAAAATGATTTTGAAAACATCCCCAGAAAAAAAGACCAAGCCTTTAATCCTAGTAACCAATGACGACGGGATTTTGGCTCCCGGAATCAGGGCATTAATCGCCGTTATGTCAGAAATAGGGACAGTGGTGGTGGTGGCTCCTGATAGCGCCCAAAGTGCTACGGGTCATTCCATTACCATAAACGACACCTTATATATCAACAAGATTTCTAAAGATAACGACCCCATTCTAGAATACAGCTGTTCCGGAACTCCGGTGGACTCGGTCAAGCTAGCGGTAAATGAAATCCTGAAAAGAAAACCGGATTTGTGTGTGTCAGGGATTAATCACGGATCTAATTCTTCGATAAATGTCATCTATTCCGGAACGATGAGTGCTGCAGTTGAAGCCGGTATCGAAGGCATTCCCGCTATTGGTTTTTCCTTGTTGGATTACGATTGGAATGCCAATTTTGAACCTATAAAATCATTTATTCGAACCATCACCCTTGGAGTTCTGGAAAATGGTCTTCCCGAAAGTGTGGTTTTGAATGTTAATTTTCCAAAATTGAAAGAAAAAGAAATTCGAGGCATAAAAATTTGTAGGCAGGCAAAAGCCATTTGGATGGAGAAATTCGACAAACGAAAAACACCACAAGGAAGGGATTATTACTGGCTGACTGGTGAATTTGTAAATCAAGACAAAGGAGAAGACACCGATGAATGGGCATTGGCCAATGGCTATGTTTCAGTAGTTCCGGTGCAGTTTGACTTGACTGCGCACCATGCCATACAACAACTTAATACCTGGAAATGGAATGACTAAAATAGATTTGTTAATAGGATTTACAATTGGGATTATAGCCTCAATTTTGGGGAGTTATCTTTTCATCACCTTCTTTACCGGCTTTGATTTTATGACCGGAATATACACGATGAAATCAGAGGGTAAATTAGGCAAATTAATTACATTAGGGGCCATTCTTGATCTCGTGGTTTTTGCCGTTTTATTGAAATTAGATAAGGAAATGATGGCTCGTGGGGTAGTTTTGGCCGTTATTTGTATTGCGATTATAACCTTATTTGCATAAATTTATTTTCAAGAACAAATCAATTAAAGAGTAAAAATGAAACACCAGTAACAATAGTTCATCACACACAAGGAGATGATTATAGGTGTTCCACCTGACCGATAAAAAACAAATAGTATAAACAGATGAAATACTACATTATAGCAGGAGAGGCTTCGGGAGATTTGCATGGCGCTAATTTAATGAAAGCATTGTACAAAGAAGACCCTGCCGCAGACATCCGATTTTGGGGAGGCGACTTGATGCAGGCTGTTGGCGGAACCTTGGTGAAACATTACCGCGATTTGGCTTTTATGGGATTTATTGAAGTCCTTTTCCATTTAAAAACAATACTGAATAACATCAAAATGTGCAAAAAAGACATTGCCGCTTTTAAGCCAGATGCTATTATTTTCATTGATTATCCCGGATTCAACTTGCGCATTGCAAAATGGGCAAAAGAACTCGGCTTTAAAACCCACTACTATATTTCCCCACAGATATGGGCTTGGAAAGAAAGCCGAATTACAGACATCAAACAAGATGTCGATAAAATGTATGTCATACTCCCTTTTGAAAAAGATTTTTACGAAGTGAAGCATCATTTTCCGGTTGAGTTTGTGGGTCATCCGCTAATTGATGCCATTAACAACCAACCTATAATTGATGCTGCCGCTTTTAGAAAAGAAAATCAATTAAACGGAAAACCCATTGTTGCCATTTTGCCCGGTAGCCGAAAACAAGAAATTACCAAAATGCTATCGGTGATGTTGAGCGTGATCGATGATTTTCTGGACTATCAATTTGTGATTGCCGGAGCACCCAGCCAGGAATATTCCTTTTATGAAGGTTTTATTACCAATGAAAACATCAAATTTGTCTCGAATAAAACCTATGATTTATTGCGCATTGCCAGTGCAGCATTGGTCACTTCGGGTACGGCAACACTGGAAACGGCCCTATTTAAAGTTCCTGAAGTAGTTTGCTACAAGGGCAGTTGGGCTTCGTACCAAATTGCCAAACGCATTATTACCCTGAAATATATTTCGTTGGTCAACCTGATTATGGATGAGGAAGTGGTCACGGAGTTAATCCAAGATGACTGCACTAAAAAACGAATTAGTGAAGAGTTAAAAAAAATCATTGAACCCGATTATCGCAAAACTCTTTTGGGAAAATATGATGTGTTAGAAGAAAAATTAGGCGGTATTGGCGCCAGCCAAAAAACAGCAAAATTAATTGTGGCCGATTTGAAATAATCTATTTGATTTAAAATGTTTAAATTTGCCAAAAATAAACTCTTTTGAAACGAATAGCATCCCTCTTTTTTTTAGTATTATTTTTCACTGCCTGCAAACCCACTTCGGCAATTATAACCTCCAAGAAAGAAGCCGAAGACAAAGGAATCTATACCATTCCCGTTGCAAAAAAAACAATTGCTAAAAAGGAAACCCACACTAAAGCCGAAAAGAAAAAGGAAACTGCCAAAAAGAGTAAAATCATTGAAGTTGAAGATTCGGATTATATTGCAAACGCAGCCGATTCGAGCTATCTGGTGGAACAATTAATTAATTCGGCGTCAAATAAAATAGGTGCCAATTATAAAAGTGGCGGTATTACTGACGAGGGATTTGACTGTTCCGGATTCATGTACAACATCTTTGATTTGTACCATATAAAACTCCCACACAGTTCGTTGGAACAATCCAAATTAGGGACTGTCATCGAACGGGAAAATAGTAAAAAAGGGGATTTAATATTCTTCAGAACCAACGGCAGAAATCAAATCAACCATGTGGGAATGGTAGTTGAAGTAACCGCTGACGAGATAAAATTCATCCATTCTGCCACTTCCAGCGGTGTAATTGTATCTTCGACAAAAGAACCCTATTATCAAAAATCATTTGCTCAGGTCAATAGGATACAATTGTAAAAACTAAAAGTTATTTTGTGTTAAAAAATTTGTACTTTTAATAGTATGAGCATATTAACATTCCCTTTAGCGAGAATTACGATTGGGTTTGTGGCGGGCATACTTGGCGCTTATTATCTAAACCCCAATCCCGAATGTATATTTATCCTGCTGCTGCTCGCAGGAATCGTCTTTAGTATTACTTATTTTCTTTCGAAACAAATCACCATAAATCCGCTCTATTTTGGTTTTGCCACTTATTTTCTTGCTATGGGAATAGGCGCCACCACACAAATTATCCACACCGATTCTTATCAGCAATCGAATTATGTCCATGACCCGACGATTTTCGAAAAACCGCATCTTATATCGGTTACTGTTCGGGAAAAACTCAGAAGTTCCGCTTATAACGACCGCTATATTGCGATTGTAAACAAAATCGACACCAAGAAACATTCGGGCAGAATTCTCCTGAATGTCCGAAAAGACAGCTTGAATCATCCTTTCGAAATAGGGACTCATTTGCGCATCAAGGGCGCACTTTATAAAAATAGTCTAGCGAAAAATCCGAACCAATTTGATTATGGCAAATACCTCGAAAACAAACAAATCTACGCCCAACTCTACGCCGATGCAGCCGAAATTCAAACGGGTTCTCGACTGGACAAAGACCCTTGGTACTATACGTCTAAATTGCGCACGAAAATTATTCATAATCTAGAAAAAAACCATTTCAACAAAGCAGAACTCAACGTTGCCATTGCTTTAATTCTGGGACAGCAACAGGAGATTTCGCCCGATATTATTCGGGATTACCAATATGCCGGTGCCGTACATATTTTGTCGGTTTCGGGATTGCACATTGGGTTTATACTGCTTTTTGTGACTTTCCTCCTCAAGCCTTTTCCTAATACCAGGCGAGGTTCTTTCATCAAGTTGATAATTATTCTGCTGTCGTTATCGCTCTTCGGATTAATTGCAGGATTGGCTCCTTCGGTGGTGCGTTCCGTGGCGATGTTTTCGTTTGTGGCTATTGGCATGTATTTAAGAAGAAGCACCAACATTTACCATACTTTATTGGTTTCGATATTGCTTATTTTGCTATTCCAACCTTCGTTTTTGTTTGACGTGGGTTTTCAGTTAAGTTATATCGCCCTATTTTTTATTCTTTGGTTACAACCTTTATTGGCCCAACTTTGGGTGCCTAAAAATAAAGTAACAAATTACTTTTGGGAAATTCTCACGGTTTCTTTCGCCGCGCAAATTGGCGCATTCCCGTTGAGCATTTACTATTTTCACCAGTTTCCGGGCTTGTTTTTTGTGACCAATTTGGTGATTATTCCATTTTTGAGCCTCATTATGGGCTTGGGCGTTTTGGTCATGGTATTGGCGGCCTTCGATTATGTGCCGTTGTTTCTTGCCAAAGGATTCGAATGGAGCATTTTAATTTTGAACAAAATCATCAACGCCATTGCCTCATTAGAGCAATTTATCATTCGGGATATTCCGTTCAACTGGCCTTTATTAGTGAGTTTTTATTTGTTGATTGTCAGCTTGGTTCTTTGGTTCAAAAAACCAAGTTTCAATAGACTCGCACTTTCTTTGATCGCCATTTTTATTTTACAAATCACCTATTTCGAAACCCATTGGACGAATCAAAGCCAAAAAGAATTCGTCATTTTCCACTCGAAAAAAAACACGCTGATTACGGAACGAAATGGAGAAAATAGTACCCTGTTTGCCAATGATAGCCTTTTGAAAACCGCATCCGAAAATAAAACGCTAACCTCCTACCTAATGGGCAATTTCAGTCATTTGAAATCGAAAAAAAAGCTACAAAACACCCTTTATTTCCAGGACAAAAAGATTTTAGTTTTGGATAGTTTGGGCGTGTATCCAAAAAACAGTACTCCTGATATTGTGGTGCTGACCCAATCCCCAAAAATAAATCTGGAGCGGATGTTTCAAACCCTAAAACCTGAAATGGTGGTAGCTGATGGTTCTAATTATAAAACGTATATTAGCCTTTGGGAAGCTAGTTGCCTGAAAATGAAAATCCCTTTTCATGCGACGGGAAAAAAGGGATTTTATAGATTGGATTGAAATTATTTCTTATTTAGAATTCCATCGGCAAACTTATTACTGGTGCGAACTTCAAACTCGTGTAGTTCTAATGCTAGCGCGAGCCTCTAGCTCGTGCCCACTAACAAAAGCAAACAAAACCAACTACAACCCAAAAAAGTTGTAGTTTGTTGTTTTATAAATATTTATATTTGAAAAAAAGACCATGAGCAGAAAATATAAATTTGGCGAAAAAGAAGGAGCCTATTTTATAAGTTTTTCAACGGTATATTGGATAGATGTGTTTACGAGAGTAGATTATTTTGATATTATCATTGAATCGCTCGACTTTTGTAGAAAAAATAAAGGAATGGACATTTATGGGTATTGCATTATGCCAAGTCATATTCATTTAATTTTCAGGTCAACATTAGGTGATCCATCTGGATTGATAAGAGATTTTAAAGGTTTTACTTCCAGAAAAATGTTGAAATTTATTGAAGAAAATAATCAAGAAAGCAGACGCGAATGGATGCTCTGGATGTTTGAAAGAGCCGGAAAGAAAAACAGTAATGTTAAATTTAGACAATTTTGGCAACAAAATAATAAACCAATTGAGATTTGGTCCTTAAAAGTTTTTGAACAAAAGTTGGAATATATTCATAACAATCCAGTAGAAACAGGATTTGTAACCGACCCTATAGATTGGAAATATAGCAGTGCAAGAAATTATGGCAATGACGACCATACTGTTTTAGAGATAGATTTAAATTGATTGATATTGTGGGTCTAATGCTAGCGCGAGCTTATAGCTCGTGCACGCAAGAGATTGTTGGCACGAGCGTGACGCTCGCGCTAGCGGGGGCAAATTTAATGTCTCGTCCTAAAATAAGTTTACATTTTTATACTTAAAAACTTAAAATAATAATTTTATGACTACAGATACAATTACTAATTATGCTATAATAATATCAATTTTAACATTGGGTTATTTATTTTGGATAATCACAAAAAAAGTTAATAAACTACCTATTATTCTTAGATATATTCTGATTTTACCTTATTCATTAATTGCATTTGTTGTTCTAGGCTTGGCAATAAGATTACTATTGGCTTTTGTTCCTGAATCGCAGGATGATAATGGAGGTCATGTAAACATTGGTATTGTTGCATTTATCATTTTACCTATTTTTACAAGCTACACTTTTGTGAATGCAAGTAGTTATATGGCACCAAAATTTAAAGTATTAATAGCATATGTTTTAAGTATATTTCTTGTCTCAGCCCACTTCTTTATTTATTATATAAAAATTTCTTATACAGAAAATGATTTATTGGCAGGTTTGTTAGATTTATTTTACATCAATAGGGGCGGGATTGGTGGATTTTACTTAATTTCATTTATCATCGGAATTATATTTGCGATAAAACATGCAAAATCTCAGACTTCATTCATTGGATTTTGGGAAAATCAATCCTCGTGATCCTTCTGCTCTAGCGAACTTCAAGCTCGTGACCCACCCCCCAGCTAGCGCGAGCTTCTAACTCGTGCCTGTAAGAGATTGTTGTCACGAGCGTGACGCTCGCGCTAGCGGGGGAAGCTAGTTGCGAGAAAAACAAAATCCCTTTTCACTCAACTGGCGAAAAGGGATTTTTTAGATTGGAGTAAAAAAAATTATTTCTTATTTAGAATTCCATCGGCTACTGCCAGCCAGGCTACAGGCCCTCCGGCAACGTACCCTGTTTTGTCTAAGGGTGCAAAATTTACTTTCCCTTCTCTAGATTCCGCATTGGCAAACCATACCGTAGGGAATCCTTGAATTCCAAAAGCGTTCTGCAATTCCGCGTTTTGCTTTTGAATCTCTGGGGATTGCGGGGTTCTTCTTGGGTAATCCAACTCCACCAAAATCACGTTTTTATTGGCCCAAGCAGCAAATTCAGGAGTTTTCAAAACTTCATTCTGCAAGCGGATGCACCAGCCGCACCAATCGCTACCCGTAAAAAACAACAACATGGGCTTTTTGGCTTTATTGCTCATCGCAATGGCTTTGTTCATATCCGTCTGCCAAACCAATTCCTTGGACTGTTCGCTATCGCCCGATTCTTTTGACGTTTCAGTTGTTGTTTTAGCTGGAATCGGCTTTTTGGTTGAAGCTGTTTTTTTAGCAGTTTGAGCCTGAAGCTGCAGCATTCCCAAGAACAATAATAGTAGAACTTTAGATTTCATTGTATATAATTTTAAATTTATTTTTCAAAAATGGTGCCATTATCGAACACCGTGCATTAATTTTTTGATGACGGGCGACATGACTATCGAAAACACCGCCACTGCCATAGAAACAAGGGTTAACATCCAAAAGAAATAACTCAATCCGTGTTCATTTGCAATGGTATCGATGTTTTCTCCGAACATCCCGGCTCCCTTCATTCCAATTGCGACCGCAAGATACCAAACTCCAAACATAAATGCAATCATTCTGGCGGGAACTAATTTGCTCACATAAGATAATCCCACCGGAGAAATACACAATTCGGCCATCGTATGGAAAAGATAGACCAGGATAAGCCAGATCATGCTTACCGATGCCGTTTTAGCTCCTGGAAGTATGCCGTCTGCACCAAAAGCAACGCAAGCCATTCCCAAAGCCAGCAAGGACATCCCTATTCCGAATTTTAAATTTGCGGAAGGATTGTATTTGCTTTCCCACCATTTGGAAAATAAGGGTGCCAATGTGATGATAAATAGGGAGTTTAGAGTCGAAAACCAAGTAGCGGGAACTTCGGTTAATGGTGTGGTTACTTTATCAATTTTTAAAAGTTCCAAAGTTCCGTCAGACAGAGACAAATAGCCTGCCGTATAATAATCCTTGGCCAACATCCAAAGGGAAATTGTCCAAATAATCACGAAACTGGTGCTTAAAATCACATTGGCTACAGCATAATTTTTGAAAGTTTGCTTGAACAATAAATAGAGAACCCAAGTGATAATGGCCAATGGCAATATCGTAATCAAGGAGTTAATCACTAAAAAGGTGATGCTCCAGTTTCCTTCCAAAACCCTATTCGTATAATCGCTGGCGAAAATGGTTAAACTATTGGGAGACTGTTCAAAAATCGCCCAAAAGAAAGTGGTCAAAAAAGCGAAAAATGTCACCGCTATTAATTTCTCTTTCGTGATTTGGGAGTATTGAGTAAATCGGTACATCAGCAACATGATAAATAGAATAAGGGCCGTCACAATGGCAATGGAATTTCCGTTTTCGCCCAGAAAGCCAAAAACATTTATTTTGCCTCCCGAAATTTTTGATGCTGGATCGTTCAGAATCCAGAGCAATCCCAAAAGACAGGTTATTGCTATAACACTCAATTGTATTGGGGTAAATGGATTTCTTTTGTCGGTGTCCATGGCTTCCGCTTTTGCCTTACTTGCGGCACTTGGTTTTAAACCAATCTCACCAAAGATATTTTGGGACAACCAAAACTGCAAGGTTCCAAAAAACATAAAAACTCCTGCTAAGCCGAAACCGTAGCTCCAACCCACTTTTTCTCCTAAATAACCGCAAAGCAATATTCCGAAAAAGGCACCCGCATTAACACCCATATAAAACAAAGTATAAGCGCCATCTTTTTTCTCGGGTCTATCTTTATACATTTCCGAAATTATCGAAGTCATATTGGGTTTGAAAAATCCGTTGCCGAAAACCAATAACACCAATCCAAGGTAGATGGAAAATTCCGTTTCCATTGCCATCGAGGCATGCCCTAGTGTCATTAGAGTAGCACCAAGCACGATAGCCCATCGGAAACCGATTATCTTATCGGCAAAATAGCCGCCTAGCATCGTTGACAAATAAACCAAGCCAACATAAGACCCAAAAAGAGCCGAAGCATTTTCTCTTGTCCATTCCCAGCCCCCATCAGCAAAGGAAGTGGTCAAGAATAAAATAAGCAAGGAACGCATCCCATAGAAGGAGAATCGTTCCCACATTTCGGTAAAAAACAAAACAAATAATCCCGCTGGGTGTCCTAAAACTGGATTTTTAAAAAAATGGTCGGTTGAATTTTGGTTCATATCATTCATTGTTTAATTCTTTATCTACTCCGTGCATTAATTTGTTGATTGGTCGTGATAGTGCCAAAAGTACAATTCCAAACCCTATTCCGGTATAAAATAAGTATTCGAAAAGTTTCAAATAGCTTTGTTTTGCCAAATTCAAATCGGGCGCTTCCCCGTTTGAGGTATCCACAGAGGCAATATTGGCCAATATGGAGGCTATAAATTCGGATCCTGCGGTGGCTAAAAACCATACTCCCATCATAAAACCAACAATTTTTATGGGTGACAATTTGGTGACCGCAGACAGTCCGACAGGCGATAAACAAAGCTCCGCACAAGTGTGGAGGAAATACGTTAACACCAACCAAAACATACTTACTTTACCCATTTCAGAAATGTTGATACCAAATACCAAGGACCCGAATCCGAGTCCCACCAGCAATAAGGCAATTGAAAATTTGACCGCCGTGTTCGGGTTGTATTTCCCCAATTTCACCCAAAACCAGGCAAAAACAGGAGCCAACAAAACAATAAAAAGAGCATTTAAACTCAAGAAATTACCCGCAGGTATAGCGCCACGATCTAAAATTCTATCGGCAAAAAGATTCAAAGAAGTATACGCCTGCTCGAACAAGGCCCAGAAAATAACCGTAAAAACAATTAAAATAGTGAGAGAAAACAAACGTTCTCTGGCAATTTTATCCAATTGTGTTATGGCATAATAGAGTATGTAAACAAATGAAATGGACCCAGCAACAATAAGCAAATTTTGAACTACGCTATGGCTTTGAACCATTTGCCATATCACTAGTATCGATCCGACACTTGCCCCATAAATACACCATTCGTTTTTGATGCCAATGGTTTTTTCGGCCAGAAATTCGGGCACTTTGGATTCCCCTTTGCCCAATAATAATTTCCTTCCTGAAATGAAGGTGATTAACCCAAAAGACATTCCAACTCCGGCAGCCGCGAATCCATAACTCCAACCATAGGCTTCGCCAAGCCAAACGCAAATTAGCGTAGCCAAAAAGGAACCAAGATTGATTCCCATATAAAAAATGGTAAATCCGGAATCTCTTCGTTTATCGCCTACGGGGTACAACTCGCCCACGAGCGATGAAATATTAGCTTTCAAAAAGCCAACACCCATAACAATAAAAGCCAAGGACAAATAAAATATTTGCAATGCAAAATCATCCCTTACAATTTCCCCGGTCAATGATTTGGTAGTGGCATTTCCTTCATGAGCCATTCCGAGGTGACCCAACACTAACAATATTCCCCCAAAAACAATCGCTTTTCTAAACCCTAAATACCTATCCGCTATAAAACCCCCAACAACCGGAATGGCATATACCAATGCAGCATAACTCCCAATGAGTAAATTCCCTGCTTCATCAGAAAATAAATAATATTTTGTAAGGTAAAAAATAAGCAAAGCTTTCATCCCATAGAACGAAAAACGTTCCCACATTTCGGTAAAAAATAAAATAAAAAGGGCGCGTGGGTGTCCAAAAAAATCATTTTTATGCAATTGGGATTCGTTAATCATACGATTGGATTGTAAATTATTTATGATGCCAGGAGTTCTTGAATAATAAACATCAATTTTAGTGAAAAATTTAGACTTATTTCACATTTCAACTGTTAAATGATAAAATAAAATCGACAGCAGCTTTTTATAGACTGCAAATAAAACAGCTAAAACCGTATATTTGCAAACAACCATCCTATAATAATTTGAGAATGAAAAAAACCGTTGCCGGATTTTCAAAATTATCCAAAGAAGAAAAAATAAACTGGATTGCCAAGGAATACTTTTCAAATCCTTCGGAAGCCTTTTCATTGCTAAAAAGCTACTGGAATTCTGATGAAAAAATCCAAAAACTGCACGATGAATTCATCGAAAATACGCTAACGAATTTCTACATTCCATTTGGCGTTGCGCCTAATTTTCTTATAAATGGAAAATACAGCACTATTCCTATGGCAATTGAGGAAAGTTCGGTGGTGGCTGCGGCATCAAAAGCCGCTAAATTTTGGTCTACTCGTGGCGGATTTAAAAGTAGCGTCATCAATACAGAAAAAGTAGGACAAGTCCACTTTACGTTCAAAGGAGACGAATCAAAACTAGAATTATTCTTCGCCCAAACCAAAGCCCAATTTTTTACCGATACGGAAAGCATTACTAAAAACATGCAAAAACGCGGTGGTGGAATTCTTGACATTACACTAAAAGACAAAATCAATTTGCTGCCTAATTATTTTCAATTACACGCCACCTTTGACACCAAAGACAGTATGGGTGCTAATTTTATCAATTCCTGTTTAGAGCAATTTGCCAAAACCTTGAAAGAAGAAGCGTCAGCCTACGACTTATTTTCAGAGGAAGAAAAAGACATTGAAGTTGTGATGAGCATTCTCTCGAATTATGTGCCCAATTGCCTTGTTCGTGCCGAAGTTTCTTGTCTAGTTGAGGACTTAGTGGAAAAACACATTCCAAATCCTCAAGCATTTGCCAAACGATTCCTTCAAGCGGTTCAAATCGCAGAAGTAGAGCCTTTCCGAGCTGTAACCCACAACAAGGGAATTATGAACGGAATCGACGCCGTAGTGCTTGCTACGGGCAATGATTTTCGAGCTGTTGAAGCTGGAATTCATGCCTATGCGTCACGAAATGGAAACTATTCTAGTTTGTCCCATGCCAAAATTGAAAATGGCATTTTTACTTTTTGGCTAGAAGTGCCTTTAGCTTTAGGTACAATCGGAGGCTTGACATCACTCCATCCCTTGTCAAAATTCTCACTGGAAATGCTCGAAAATCCTTCCGCAGAGGAGTTGATGCAATTTGTAGCCGTAGCAGGTTTGGCACAAAATTTTGCCGCCTTGCGCTCGTTGACCACTACCGGAATTCAGGATGGTCACATGAAGATGCACCTGAATAACATTCTCAATCAATTGGAAGCTACTGAAGAAGAATGCATTTTGATTCGGAAGCATTTCAAACACCATATTGTTTCACACAGTGGCGTTGTGGATTATATTCAAAATTTAAGGAGACAAATATAACACATTACTCCTTACATGGTTTAAAACCCTGAAAGGCTAACTAACAAATGAAAAAAGAATTTTACAGCAACGGAAAACTATTAATCACAGGGGAATATCTAGTTTTGGACGGGGCTAAAGCCTTGGCGGTACCCACAAAATTTGGACAAAATTTAATTGTTACGGAAGGTGTTAATCAAGAAATAAAATGGACCAGTTTTGATTCGGATGGAAGTGTTTGGTATGAAGACACTTTTTTATTTAAGGATATTTCCAGAAAAGACAAGGTCGAAAAAACAACATCGGTTAGAAACACCTTGATAACAATTCTTCGCGAAGCTTCTGAGTTAAATCCTGATTTTATGAATCAATCTGAAGGCTATCATATTACAACTGAACTTAGTTTTCCCAAAAATTGGGGTTTGGGAACCTCATCGACATTGATCAATAATATTGCACAATGGTTGCAAATTGACGCCTTTGTTTTACTCAAAAATAGTTTTGGCGGTAGCGGTTATGATATTGCCTGTGCTCAAAACAATTGCCCTATTTTGTATCATTTAGAAAACGGGAATCCTATTGTCGAAAGAGTAGCTTTCGACCCCATATTTTCTGAAAATCTATATTTTATTTATCTCGATAAAAAACAAAGCAGTAAAGCGGCTATCGCCTCTTATTATGATAATCTGAAAAACGATTTGGCAAAAGCCATTGCCGGAAATGACAAAATAACACAAGAAGTTTTAAACGCAAAAAACCTCGAGGCATTCGCTTGGGCAATAGAAAAACACGAAAACGAAATGAGCGCTATTCTTAAAATTGAGACCGTAAAAGAATCTTTGTTTTCAGACTTCGAGGGCACGGTAAAAAGTCTTGGCGCTTGGGGAGGCGATTTTGTTTTGGTAATTGCAACCGAAAATCCGACAGACTATTTCAAGGAAAAAGGATTTCGAACCATAATTTCATACAAAGAGATGGTCTTATAAACAAAAAAATCCCGAATAAATCGGGATTTTGTATTCAATGAAGTTGCAATCTAATAATTAAATTGGCTTCTGTTGTCTTCGATTTTAGCATTTGCTTTTAACGCAGTAATCACTCTATTGCTATCTCCTGCGCTTTGCGCTTTTAATTTTGCTACATAAGGCGCATGATCTTTCAATGTTGGAGCTTTTATAGTATTTATATTTTTTACAACATAAACCCCTCCGTTTCCTTCAATAGGGGCAGAAAGTTGGTTCGTTGCCAATGCAAATGCATTTCCAACCACTTTAGGTTCTTGGCCACCACCGGTCACCACTGGATTTTCCATTGTCACACCTACTGCTTGTTGAACCCCATAACCCGAAGCTTTAGCAATCGCTTCTAATGAAGTTCCAGTCATTTTTGCTTTGATCAACTCGGCTTTTTTCTTGTTTTTAAGAATTGGCTCTATAGAAGGTCTAACCAAATCAACAGCCATCAATCCTTCTGGATTTGCTTTTTTAACTTTGGCAATAATGTGCCCTAAATTGGCTACTTCAAATCGCTTCACATCACCTACATTCGTTTCATCTTCGAAAGCCCATCTTACGATATTTCTTTGGTTACCCAAAGAACCGAAAGATTCATCCATCACTTTTGCAGTAATTGCTGGCGCCACCGAAAGCTTCGTCTCCTTAGCCAATTTTTCAAAATCTTTGTCAGCCGCATCCATTTCAAATTTAGTTGCCTGGGTAAATATTTTATCCGAAGTTGCCTCTGAAGCCTCAATTTTCTGAGATATGGTAGCCAAACGAACACCGTCCTGCTTATCGGTTACTTTGATGATATGAAAACCAAAAGGAGTTTCTACCAATCCAAGGGTGCCAACAGGATTGTTGAATACAAAATCATTAAATGGTTTTACCATTTGGTTTGGACCAAAATAACCCAAATCACCACCTTGTTGAGAAGATGAATCATCAGAAGCTGTGAAAGCTAACATTAAGAAACTATCTGGATTTGCCTTAACCTGAGCCAAAAGTGCTTCTGCTTTGGCTTTAGCTTGTTCTTTCGTTCTTTGTTCTTTTTTATTAGGAACTTGTGTTCCTTCATAACTAATCAATATATGGCTTGCCTTTGCATTTACACCTACTTTTCTGCCCAATGATTTTGAAATGCAATAGTATTTTCCATTCATATAAGGACCATAAATGGCTCCTGGAGCCAAGTTGTATAATTGCTCAGCATCGGCAGCCGGCAAATCCTTTTTGGCAACATAAGTAGAATCGTAAGGAATGTCTGAATTTGAATTTACAAACTCAATTGTGTTTGCAGCTGATTTGAATCCTTGCAAAGTATCATTTTTACTGGTGGCTTGGTTATAAACAACACTTCCTGACAACAATCCGTTCACTTTGTTTTTAATCTCATTTTCATCTTCTGCAGAAGCTTTGTCTTCAATCAAAACATACTCTATTTCGCGAGTGGCATCTGCTTTATATTTTTTTTCATTCTTTTTCATGAAATCTTCAATCTCGGTATCGGTAACCTTTACTTTATCGTCCTTAATCGAAGAATATAGACCGGCAACGTATGCAAAATTTACTTTGTTGGATTCCATTTCATATTTCAGCTTCCCTTCGCTTTCGGTTGTATAGATACCAGCTTTTACCAAAGTATTATAGATTTGATATTTTGCATTAAGCTCCGCATCTTTTTCTCTATCTTTTAAAACTTGGGCTTGTTCTGGATTGGACTTGAAGTATTCCTTGAATTTTGCTTCGTCAAAAACGCCTGCTGCATTCAAAAAAAGTGGGTTTTTCCCAATGTTTTGATCTGCTTTCAAGACTTCCATGATGTGTTTCGGTCCAACTCTCAATCCTAATTTATCAAATTCAGCCGTAAGCAACGCTATGGAAACCTCTTGGTCCCAAACTCTATTAGCCGCTGCTGTCGAAGTCATTCCTTCTTGACTTTTTTCAACATTGCTTACTTTAACTCTAAATTCTTCAAATGAAATATCTTTTCCGTTGATGCTTCCTACATCTTTTGAACTTTTACCAAAATTTCCTTTCTTAAAAAGATCTCCAGCTATAAATGCAAATAATGCTAGTGCAATAACTACTATCATTAAAGCGGAACGTTGTCTAATTTTTGCTAAAACTGCCATTTTTATTGTTGTTAATTTTATATTCAGTCTGCGAAAATACAATTATCTAATTAATAATTATAAAAGTCAGGGTATATTTTACAAGAAAAATCAAATTAAGAAAAAAAAATCAATCTTTTATGGTCATTTTAACCAATTCAATTTTTTTATTTGTGGCCTCTTCGATGATAAAATGATAGATTCCTATAGCGATTGAATCTCCTTTTTGAGGGATTTCTTTAGTAGAATCTACAATAAAACCACCGAGTGTTCCGTAAGAATCACTTTCGGGAATAGTGAGTTTATAGGTTTGGTTTATATATTCCACATCCAAGCGTGCCGAAAAAATATAAACGCCATCGCCCAGTTCTTTTTCTATCAATTCCTCGTCTAAATCGTGTTCGTCTTCGATTTCGCCAAAAAGCTCTTCTACAATATCTTCTATGGTTATGATTCCCGATGTTCCTCCGTATTCGTCCAGAACAACGGCTACACTTTTTCGCTTTTTAGTAAGCAAATTCATGGCATCCTTAATATAAATTGTTTCAGGAACGAACTCGATAGGAATAACAATCGATTTGATGTTTTTAGGTTTCTTGAATAAATCAAAGGAATGGGCGTAGCCTATAATATCGTCTAAGGAGTTCTGAAACACTACAATTTTAGAATATCCCGTTTCGATAAATAATTGTTTCAGATCGGCAACAGAATCAAACAAATCAATAGCTACAATCTCTGTTCTAGGACTCATCACATCTCTGGCTTTGACCCCGGAAAACTCCAATGCATTTTGAAACATTTGAATCTCAGAGTCCATTTGTTCGTGATCTTCAACGGTACTCATTTGTTCGGTAATATAATTACCCAGTTCTGCCTTGCTAAAATACAAAGGCACTTGATCTCCTTCGGTTTTAAAAAATCGCCTTAGCACAAAATCGGAAATCCAGATGAAAAAAGAGGATATAAAATAAAATAATAGGTAAAAAATATAAGCTGGGAAGGCAAAGAATTTAATTAAAGTATTGGCATAAATTTGGAAAAAGACTTTTGGCAAAAACTCCGCCGTAATCAAAACTATTGCTGTAGATATAAGGGTTTGAATTAGTAAATTTAATAACTCCGAAAAATGATATTCCAAGGTTTCAATCCAGCGCATCAATAATTCACCCATAAAAAATCCATAAATTACGAGCGCTATATTGTTTCCAATAAGCATCGCAGCAATAAACTTAGACGGTTTTTCAGTAAGTTTTGTTAAAATAGTAGAAAGAAAACTATCCTGTTTTTTCTCTATTTCGAGGTATATTTTATTGGAGGAAATGAAGGCAATTTCCATTCCAGAGAAAAAGGCACATAGTATTATACATACTATTATAATGCTAATTTCCATACACTAGGATTTGTTATTTCTGTCTTCAAATTTCTTGGCGAATCTTCGTCTAAAAAAAAACATAAAAACAGAGAGGATTGCAATTCCTAGAAAAAGAAAATGCTGATCGTTCTCTTCGTTCCAAATTTCTACCGCTTTGAATGTAAAAAAAACAGCGGCTACAAGGTAAACGTACTGTGTGTATTTTAAATAACTCATACTCTCTTTTTGAATTTTATTCGGTCGAATCAAGTTCGCCCGTTATTTTTTGTGAATTAATAATCTTAAAATCTTTACTAAAATCGATTCCCTGTCCGTTTGAAACTCCTTTTGTGTCTGTAAATTTAAAGCTTTTTTCGGTAAAAAACCATTCGTTTTTTTGGTCGTAATACAATTGTTGGGTTTCAAGGACTTGCCTGTCTTGTGATGTGATTTTTACATTTCTCTGCAAATCAATAATCCCAGTTGTCTTGTACGAAACCGCATAGTCTGATTTTACGAAAGTCCGCTTTCCTTTATCGTCATATAAAATGACGTCGATTCCTTTTGGAAATTCCGTAAAAGGAAAATTAACACTAGCAAAATCGAGCATTTTAGGACTCATCAAAATAGCTTTTATACGCCCCGAATCGGTGTATTTCAGGTTAATTTTTTCTGCTTCGCCGCTAGGTACAAATTCAGAGAAATTAATTTTTTGCACTTCCTTAAAATTACTTTCGCATCCAAAAAACAGTGTCACGGCAATAACCGTGACAACTGGAATAATTTTATAATTTTTCAGTAAAGTCATATGCTGTACTTGACAAAGTTATAGTTGATATAAAGATCGTTTTGGGCTCTAGTCAAATTTTCTTTTTTGAAACCATTTATCGTTAAGTGAAAACCCAATGTTCAAATTGGCATAGTTTTCTTGAACTAAGTTAGCTGCAGTAGTTCCCTTTTTTCCTAACTCAAATCCAAAATTTATATTAGAAAAAGTACCAGATAAAGGCAATCCTATTCCTAGAGTCAATCCTATGTCGTTTATCGATTCCGAATTGATTACCAATCCCGTTTTTTCGTATTTAAGACCTCCTTTATAGGTTATTCTTTTAGCGTAGCTAGTATAGGATTTATAATTTGGGGTGAAACAACCCCCAATAGTGTACTTTGAACTTTTCCCATAAACTACATTGAAGGCAGGGTTGTTTACTTCATTGTAAAAATTGACTAAATTACCTGTGTTTTGCATACTTACTTCTGCGCCTACAAGCCACTTTCTAGTCTCTCCTACTCCTACTCCAAAAGATAATTTGCTAGGCAACTTTAGTGATCTAGCATCATTTAACGTAGAAGTGTCGTCAACCGATGTAGAAGTTAGTCTTGTGTTTTGAGATGCTAAAGTACTTTCTGGAGAAAAGGCAAAACTACTAAACAAAGTCATTTTTTTAGTAATTTTTGCTTGATACATCACACCAAGATTAAAATTTATTCCAGACAATATTGCTGTGTTTACTTCACTTGTTCCGTTAGAACTTCCAGAATCTAACTCAAAATTTGTAGTTTTAATTTTGCCGAAATTATACTGTGCGTCTGCACCAACACTTAGGTTCTCCCCTAATTTGTATCCAAATCCTAAAAAAACCTTATTCATCCCGCCAGACCCGTCAAGAATCTTACTAATTCCATCCAAATTAACCGTTTTTATTTTATACCCAACCGAAGAATAAGGAATCAATCCAAAGCCCATTCCTAATTTTCCTAACGGCAATCCAACAGCCAAATAATCTAAGGTGGTTCTTCTGGCGCTTCCGGATTGGCTATCTGTTTTTTGGCGAGTTGTATTGTAAGTTCCTCCAAGGGAGAAATTCGTCAGTTTTAAATCGGAATAACCCGCTGGATTTTGCAAATTGATATGAATACTATCGGGCGCTATTGACAATCCCGCCATCGAACGATTTTCTATGGCTCCCTTGAAGCGTATGTCTCCAATTCCATAAAAAGAATAGGGTGACGATGTTCCTTCTTGCGCAAAAGAGGCTAATGACAAAAACAAACAGGCGCTTAATATAATTTTTTTAATCATTTTCGATTTTATATTGAAATGTTTGGTTCAAACTTTCTAGAAGGAAATTTGAATTGGCAAATATGGTATTTTTTAATCGGTTAGCCAAAAATTCAGAGTCTCCACCCGTTAAAATTATTATAAAGTTTGAATATTGCTCCTTATATTGATTGATGAAGCCGTCAATTTCAAGAGCCAACCCATTAACCACTCCCGAATGAAGCGACTCGGAGGTGGAGTTTCCTATGAAATGTTTTGGACTTTCTAAGGACAGCAACGGTAGTTTCTCCGTATAATTATGTAATGCCGCATAGCGCAAACGCAATCCCGGACTGATGGCTCCTCCCAGATAATTATCGTTTTCGTCAATAAAGTCATAGGTTACGCAGGTTCCTACATCGATAACCAGTCGGTTTTGATTAGGGTATACTAAGGTTGCTCCAGTAGCAAGAACCATTCTGTCGATTCCTAAAGTTTGGGGAGTTTCATACCTATTGACAAACGGAAAGGGATCTTTAGGTGATACAAAATGGACATTTACAGCTTCATTAAAAATAGAAAAAGACTGTTTCTCGACATCGGAAACCGATGCAATCACTAAATCCGTAAGCTCTTTATGAGCTTTTAAGATCCCCCAAATGCTTTTTTGGAGTTCCGTTTTTAAAAAGACAAAGGTATTCAAGAGAGTATCCCCCTCAAACACAGCTCCTTTAATTCGGGTATTCCCAACGTCAATAGTTAGAATCATAATTTGTATATAACGAGGCGAAGGTACGAATTGATTTTTTTTAAAATTTAGTTTGGAAAAATTAAAAATCATCCTATATTTGCACCCGCAAACAAGTTCAGCGAACTCCTTTAAAAATAGAAGTCTAGTGAGCTAATAACAATGGTACCTTAGCTCAGATGGTAGAGCAATGGACTGAAAATCCATGTGTCCCTGGTTCGATCCCTGGAGGTACCACAAAAAATTTCCCTAATCACTTTATAAATAAGTAGTTAGGGATTTTTTGTTTTAAAATCGTATGGCTATTTGTATTCATGAGCTAGTATTAAAGTATGAAATTAAGGTGGTTGGAAAATTGAAAAAGTTTGAAATGAATCTCTTAGAATTATTGAATGTTTTAAACTATTTTTGTCTAAACACTTCAATCTCTTTTCTAATTCTCAATTCGTAATTAATGATGCGTTGGACCTTAAAACCAAAACCTTCGGAAGACAAAGTCAAAGGGCTTGCTCAGGCTTTAAAAGTCGAAGAATTTGTAGCAACACTGCTCGTGCAGCGTGGTATTCAAACTTTCGAGGAAGCACGCCGGTTTTTCAGACCAACTTTAGCCGATCTACACAATCCGTATCTGATGAAAGATATGGACAAAGCCGTCAAACGCATCGAACTGGCAATTGAAAACCAAGAAAGCATCCTGATTTTTGGTGATTATGATGTGGATGGAACCACGGCGGTTTCGCTCGTTTCCTCCTATTTAAAAACGTATTACCCAAATATTGCAACGTATATTCCCGACCGTTATGACGAAGGCTACGGCATCTCTTTCAAGGGAATTGATTATGCCGACGACAATGGTTTTTCGTTGATTATCGCCTTGGATTGTGGGATTAAATCCATCGATCATGTGGCCTATGCCAAAGAACGAAACATCGATTTTATCATTTGCGACCACCACAGACCGGGAGCCGTTTTGCCAGAAGCTGTGGCCGTTTTAGATCCAAAACGGGAGGATTGTAGTTATCCATATGATGAATTGTGCGGTTGTGGAATTGGTTTTAAATTGATTCAAGCCTTAGGCGAAAACCGAAATCAAACCATCGAAGATTTGACTTCTTATCTGGATTTGGTTGCAACGGCAATTGCCGCCGACATTGTTCCGATGACGGGCGAAAACAGAATATTGGCGTATTTTGGATTGCAAGTAATCAACTCCGATCCAAGACCCGGAATCAAGGCTTTGATTCATCAAATAAAAAAGAAAACCTTAGACATAACCGATGTGGTTTTTATCATAGCCCCACGAATTAATGCCGCTGGAAGAATCAAACACGGCAATCATGCAGTGGAATTGTTGACAGAATTTGACTTTGAGCAAGCACAACAATTTGCGTCGGAAATCGAGGCGTACAATTCCGAAAGAAAAGATTTGGACAAACAAATCACCAAAGAAGCGCTGCTTCAAATTGAAGAAAATTTAGAGAAAGAGCGATTTACAACGGTGGTTTTTCAGGAAGATTGGCACAAAGGCGTAATTGGTATTGTGGCTTCGAGATTGATAGAAACGTATTACCGTCCAACATTGGTTTTTACCAAAAGTGGCGATAAATATGCCGCTTCGGCACGCTCTGTCAAAGGGTTTGATGTGTACAATGCCTTGGAAAGTTGTTCGGAACATCTCGAGCAGTTTGGCGGACATATGTATGCCGCCGGAATGACTTTATTGCAAGAGAATTACCAATCATTCAAGGATGCCTTCGAAAAAGTGGTCGAAGAAACCATTCACCCCGATTGCTTAACTCCCGAAATTTCAATTGATGCGGAAATAAATTTCTCTGACATCACTCCAAAACTGCTACGGATTCTCCAACAATTCGAACCTTTTGGCCCCCAAAACATGACGCCCGTTTTCTTGACAAAAAACGTGAAGGACACCGGCTATGCCCAAAAATTAGGGACCAATGAAGAACATTTAAAACTTTTTGTGAGACAAGACAACTCCGAAGGGATGGCTGCCATTGGATTTGGACTTGGCAACAAAATGGAAATGACAACCGATAAAAAATCGTTTGAAGCGGTATATTGTATTGACGAAAACGAATGGAATGGAAAAACTTCCGTTCAATTGCGATTGAAAGATATTAAGCCATAATTATCAAATGAAGATAAAAGACCCCTACGCCGCTTTGCGTTATAAAGAATTCAACATGTTTTTAGTGTTGCGTTTCGCCATGGTTTTTGCCTGGTCGATGCAATTTATCGTAATTGAATGGGTTGTCTACAGCATGACCAAAAATCCCCTTTCACTAGGAATTATTGGATTAATGGAAGTGATTCCGGCCATTGCGATGGCTCTATTTGCAGGGCATATTGTCGACCAAAACGAAAAGAAAGACATGCTTTTTAAATGTATTTTGGCTTTTTCGGCAATCAGTTTTGGCATGTTTTTGTTGACTTGGCCCAGAATTACATCCGGCCTTTCAATCAACAAAATTTTATATGGCATATACTTTTTGGTGTTTTTGGGTGGATTGGTTCGTGCCTTTCTAGGGCCCACCATTTTTTCGCTTTTGTCCTTGATTGTCCCTAAAAAAGTGTATCCCAACGCTGCGACCTGGAGCAGCTCGGTATGGCAAACGGCAGCTGTTGTAGGTCCTGCATTAGCTGGTTTTTCAATCACTTTGATCGGAATTCACTGGTCAATGGCTTTCGTGGTGGTGTGTTCACTTTTGTCACTCCTCGCTTTAACCCAAATAGAAACCAAACCCATCTTAAATCCTAAAATTGGGGAACCTATAATGGAGAGTTTGAAAGAAGGCGTAAAGTTTGTTTACTACAATAAGACCATTTTAGGCGCTTTGTCGCTCGATATGGTTGCCGTGCTTTTTGGAGGAGCGGTGGCGCTTTTGCCCATATTTGCCCAAGATATTTTAAAAGTGGGACCCGAAGGTTTTGGTTTTTTAAGAGCGGCACCAGCGATCGGTTCTTTGTTAACGATGTTTATTTCGGCTCACGTACCTTTATATAAAGATGCGGGCATAAAACTTTTAGGCGCCATTTTTGCCTTTGGGGTTTGCATCATCATTTTTGGAATTTCCACCGTGTTTTGGATTTCGGTACTCGCTTTATTTTTGAGTGGTGTTGCCGACGGGATTTCGGTGGTCATCCGTCAAACGATTCTGCAATTGAAAACCCCAGATGCCATGCGAGGGCGTGTGGCAGCAGTAAACTCCATATTTGTGGGGTCTTCGAATGAGCTGGGCGCTTTCGAAAGTGGATTGACCGCCAAGCTCATGGGCACAGTTACCGCAGTTGTTTTTGGCGGCAGCATGACCCTTTTGGTTGTTATTTTTACTGGAATCAAATTGCCGGCATTTAGAAATCTAGACTTGCAAAAAGACTTGGACGAACATGAAAATCAGGAGTGATTACAATTTCTTCAATTCAAAAGTCTCGCCGTCAAAAACACCATAGGTAAAATAGTCTATCCAATCACCAAGATTCACATACTCGGAGTTTTCTCCAATAGGAAGTTTCATAGGCAAATGACGGTGTCCGAAAACAAAATAATTGTAGTGTTGGGTTTCCAGTTTTCTTTTTGAATACAAGACGAGCCATTCGTTTTCTTCGCCAAGGAATTTCACGTCTTCAGCTCCGGAGATAAGTTTGTTTTTTACCGAAAGGTATTGCGCCAGTTTCACGCCAATATCAGGATGAAGCCATCGAAACACCAATTTTGAAAACGGATGGGTGAATACTTTTTTCATGCGTTTGTAACCCTTGTCGCCAGGGCCTTTGCCGTCGCCATGACCGATAAGAAACGTTTTTCCGTTGAACGTATATTCTTGATTATCGTGATACACCGGGATGTTCAATTCTTTTTCGAAATAATCACTCATCCACAAATCATGGTTGCCCACAAAGAAATAGATAGGAATGCCGCTGTCTCGAATTTCGGCTAGTTTTCCTAAAATCCGAACAAATCCTTTAGGTACCACGGTTTTGTATTCAAACCAAAAGTCGAATAAATCCCCTAACAGAAAAATGGCTTCGGCATCCCCTTTTATTTCGTCAAGCCAAGTCACAAATTTTTGTTCTCTTGGAAAACTCAATTCGGGAGTTGGCGCACCAAAATGCTGGTCGGAGGCAAAATATATTTTTTTGTTGGGCGTGATTTGCATAAAGCTAAAGTAGGGATTTTGAATTATAAATTGTCACTGGCGAACCATTCGGCGAAAGAAGATTCCGTTTCCTGTAGTTTCAAGGAAAAAAGACCAATATTTTCGGGCAATCGGCTGATGATGCGTTTCGAAAAATCAACTACCATATTTTCGCTAGTGGGTTGGTAATCAACTAAAATTACATGATGTCCGCGCGATTTTAATTCTTTTGCCAACTCAATATGAGGCGTGGTTTCGTTGAAAACTGTGGCGTGGTCAAACTGGTCCACAATTTCCTCTTTGACAATTTTCTTTAAATCAGTAAAATCAATCACCATCCCAAATTTTACGTTGTTTCGGTCTAATATGGGCGTCCCAATTACGGTAACCGACAATTTATAACTGTGGCCATGCACATTTTTGCACTTGCCGTCATAGCCATACAAGGCGTGACCGGTTTCGAAACTAAACTGCTTGGTAATTCTGATTTGGCTCATTTTATTTATTAATTTGGCGTAAGGCATTTTTGGTAAAATCGGAGAGGACGAGTTTTCCGGAAATGGCAGCTCTTTCATAGAGCAAGGTGTCCCATTTTTCGGTGCCTTCCCAAAGTGTTTTTTTTAATTCGGTGAGCGCTTCGAGATTGTTCTTGGCTAATTTTGAGACAAAAAGAGCCAAGGCCGTGTCCAATGCGTCCGCGTTTTCAAATACGTTAGCGTACAGTCCTTTTTGGAGAGCCCATTCCGCCGTATTCCATTCCTGAGGGGCCAAAGCCATTTCGGCCACAGCGCTTTTTCCTATTTTTCTAGTGATGGCGGGTTCGATCACAAAAGGCCCAATTCCGATAGCCAATTCCGGCAATTTTAGGGCGCTTTCGTTAGTGGCCAAGGCATAGTCGCAAGCCGCCACGATTCCTACTCCCCCACCCACGGCTTTTCCATGAATTCTTCCCACTATTATTTTCGAACAGCGGCGCATAGCATTTATCACATTGGCAAATCCAGAGAAAAATTCAGTGGCTTCAGCCAAATTAGTCACGGCCAAAAGTTCATCCAAAGAAGCCCCTGCACAAAATGCTCCCGTTCCACTGCTTTTTAAAACAATCACCGAAACAGCAGGATTAGTGCTTAAAGCCTGGAGTTCGTTGGTCAAGCGGTTCAGCAAATCACTCGGAAAAGAATTACTCGCCGGATGCCCAAACTCGAGGGTGGCAATGTTGTTTTCGATTGTCGTGAGCAGTAGGCCGCTTGGGTTTTGTGATAGCATTTACACAGATTTTGATGTAAAGTTAAAAATATTAAGGAAATCAGCTCATTTTTTTTTGAATAGCGTGTTATTGTTTTTTGAAATTTTGATTTTACTTTAATTATATAGTATATTTGCGGCAAGATTGGGGGATTAGCTCATTTGGCTAGAGCGCTTGCCTGGCAGGCAAGAGGTGGTCGGTTCGAATCCGATATTCTCCACTTTGATTATCAAGGCCTTACAGCAATGTAAGGCTTTTTTTATGGAGTCTAGGTGGCGATATTGGGTGGCTTTTTGATGGTTTGAGTGTAAATAATGAAGCTCCACTTATATATTTTTAGTGCAAAAGTCTAAATTAGTCCGAAAACAAACAATAAAAAAATATATCTTTGAATTGACTAACAAAGTTCTATTTTAACAGAAGTTCAATTTAGTATGAATATTTAAAATCATTTGACCGCATTTAAAATTTAAATTATGAAACTAATACAAAAAATCTCAATACTGGTAATATTATTATCATCAAACATAAATTTTGCTCAAGAGTTTAATGGATATAAATATATTGTAGTAAGTAATTTATTTAATTCTAGCGATGAATATATAGACGACTATTTTAAAATTAGTGAACAAGTATCGGATTACTTTACTAAAAAAAATATGATTGTAATAAAAGGATTGGATACTGAAAAACCTAGAGAATTAAAATTTAATATGTGTTTGGGGCTATTTGTTAAAGTAGAAAAAAATGAAAAATATATGTATATTGAATTTATAAATTGCAAAGCGGAAAAAATAAAAAGCATTTATGTTAAAGGTAGAAATTATGCTGATGCTTTGTTGCAAATTTTTGAAAAATTAGACCAAAACCCAACTTATGCTTATGATGAAAAATTAACATCGTTGGGAGAGTTTCCAACAGTAGAAAATATATCTAAAAACGAAAATGAATTAAAAGCCTATTTTGATTCAACAAAAATAGATGATATTGAAGGTATATATAAAACTTATCAATCGGATTCCAATTATAAATTAGGGATATTTAAAGATGGAGATTTATATAAAGCGATAATAATTGAAAGTGATTACCTCCAATGGAAAAAAGGAGATGTGAAAGCAATTTTTGAAAGTACCGCTGCTGAGGGCGTTTTTTCAACTAAGTTTTTTATGGGAGATAAAACTTCGATAGAAACATTTGCAAATTTAGAGGGAGGTCTAGTTAGTATTGAATTAAAAGGTGAAAATATTAAAAAGGATGATATGAAATTATTAAGATTATATCCTAAAAAATAAATTTATTATGAAAAAATATACTTTACTTTTTATTTTGTTTCCTTTTGCGGTAATTGCTCAATCTTATACAATTACTCCAAGCTCAGCTACTGGAAGAACAATATACCACGTAGAACAAACTAATACAGCAGCAGATAATATTAGAAATTCAGCCAATCAAACAATCCAAGCAATCCAAGCTAATGCTCAAAGAAAATCGCAAATTGAAGCTGCTCAAATCCAAGCTAGAGCACAAGTTAATGCTGCTCAAGCAGTAATAGACAATCAAAATAGGATTGAAAAAGAAGCGAAAGAAGAACGAGAAAAGGAACAATTAGAAAAAGAGAGAATTGAAGAAGAAAATAACCCAAATAGCATCTTGAATAAATTCAAAAAAACTAAATTAAAACAAGAAAATGAGGATTTAAAAAACAAGTTGATTCAAATGGAATTGATATTAGCCGAAAAAGAAAAATTAGAAAAAGAAAAATTAGAAAAAGAAAAATTAGAAAAAGAGAAAATCGCTAGAGAAAATTCCAAGAAAAAGAAAACAAAATAAAAAAACTATTTGCAATCATAATAATTAAATTTTAAAAACAATATGAGTGGAAAAAATTGGGATTCAAAATCAGGAATTTATACCAATATTAAAAGCGAAGAAATATTGAATAAATCAAAAAGGGCTCAAGAACTCAAAACTAAAGGTTTAACGGTTGCTGAAATTGCTAAAAAATTGGGGCTAAGTGAAAGTAGAATATATGAATATTTAAAAAAATGAAAATAGTATATTACATATTAGGGATAATTTTTTACTTAATTGCCTGTGTTGTTTCTTATTTTCAAACTACACAAGGAGAACAAATGTATATATCAGGAAGAAGGGCAAGGTATCCTTTTTTGTATTCTATATTACCATTTAATCATTCCATTTGGTTAATATTGGTATATTGTTTTTTCATTCGAATGGCTTCAACAAAATGATAGTTATTTATTTTGAAAAAATTTAGACTTTTGTAAGTTGTCATCAAAATATAAGTATGATTTAAACTCAAACTAGAGAATAATTCCTTTATTCTATTGGAATCAAAACTAATGAGCTCAACATAATTTTGTTGGGCTCATTTTTTGGCATGAAAAGTTAACCCCAAAATAAGAAAATCCCTGTCTATTCACTTCCCTCACCACCTCAACTTTATCAATATAATTACCCAACGTAACCTTCTCCGATTTCTGGTATCCCATGCTTTGTAAAAAACCTGTCTTGATGTGCAATTTCGTTAAAAACGTTTTTTGGTAAAGTAAATCAAAGTTAAAATCAATAATGAAAGATAGTTGATAAATGATTTTTAGTTTGTAGAAATTTAACTAAAAATTAAATTATACAAATTGTATAATTAATTTGTATATTTGCTTTAGATAAAAAAAGTCTGAATGAAGGTAAAGATTCTAAAGATTAGCAACAACACATTAATAGATGCTCGAATTTTAGATTCAAAATCTTTTAAAATAGTGCTTCCTTCTTTCGCTAATGGTTGGCGATTTAATTTCAATAAGCATAGTAAAAACAAAGGTTTTGAAATTTATGTTCTTGTGAAAGAAGAAACACCAAAGATTGTTGAAGGTTGTTTGATTTTTGAGATGAAAGACAAAACCGAACCTTATATGGCATTTGTTGAAGCGGCACCACATAATCAAGGTAAAAATAAAGAGAATGAAAGGGTTGCTGGTTGTCTCATTTCTTTTGCATGTAGATTAAGTTTTATGAAAGGAAACGATGATTATAAAGGCTGGCTCGCATTTGATGTTTTTGAAGAAGATAAAGCAGATGAAATAAAATTAATGGCACTATATTCAACTAAATATAATGCTTTGCGATACGGAGAAACAAGAACTATGGTTATACCTCCAGAAGGTGGTGAAAAATTAATAAATGAATTTTTAAATTATAACGGATTATGAAAAATAAAGAAATTCAGTTTGAAGAAATTTGGAATGATAAAAAGAAAGAAGGAGTAAAGGAATTTATAAGTTCCCACTCTGCTAAGCAATCCAAAGAACGGTTGTTGACCAATAAATTACTTTCAATTCAATATAAATTAGAAGATTATATTCAAAATGATAGTGATGACGAAGAAGTGCTGAAAATTCTTGACTTCGTTAAGATGTATTTGAAGGCACTTAATTTGACCAAAAAGAAATTGGCAACTTATTTTGAAATGCGAGATAGTAATCTTCAAAAATATCTTTCGGGTGAAAGAAAATTAAATGCAGAAGTGGTATTGAAGCTTAGTGCTTTTTCGCATACTAAACCTGAACATTGGTATAGAGTTCAAATTAAGAACGAACTCATTGAGTTGAATAAAGAAAAACAAAAGACAGCTAATTATCAAAAATATGACTACCGAAATTTAGTTGAAATCTAAAATAAAAGCTCTCGAGATAGAGCTTTTTTTATGCTTAATTGTAAATTTATCTTGGGTGTACTTAATAGGTGGCAAAATGCACGAAAATGCACGATTTCGCATTACTTAAAAAACACCAACCCTAGTAAAATAAGGCTTGCTTAAAATATAGATGCTACTAGCAAGTAAGTGTAATGTTTGCTACGAATAAAATCCGTAATAGCTTATATAAAGGCTTTACGGATTTTTTGTTTGTACTATTGTACAATTAAAGTACGGGACTTCAATTAAGAATTAAAACGCAAAAAACCAGAACATTAAGGTTACGGTTTGAATTTGGATTAAGGTTACAGCTTATTGCTGACTAGCCAAATTGATTTTGCGCTGTACTGGATTATAAAAATCCTTAACCTTAGCTACAATTTCGTTTAAAGTCATATTATCGGAAGTTTCAACCGCCTTAAGTTTGATGTTGCCAAGGGATTTTTCCGCTCGTAATTTTTGTTCTAACTTTATTTTTGTTTCAGCAGGGCCAAAAACATACAGATAATCTGATCCTTTAATATAAGACATCACCGATTTAAGAAAATAATTAAGCTCTTCTTTTTTTCGGTTGGCAAATTTCGTTTCGCTATCACTATGATGAATTCCAGAAAAGGTTCCTTTATTGCCTTCTTTGTTGTGGTAAACACCATTTTCTACCTCAGAATCTATTTCGGTAATTTTGACTTCTTTTTGACCATCAAGAGTTACAATTATTGCTTTTTTGGAGTCTATCCAGATGCCGACTTGTTTTTCCATGATATTATTTATTAGGTTAAAAATAAATTAATTTCAAAAAGCTTTAGTTTATGAAGCAAGGGTTTTATAAAGCTTAATTTTTCTTATTGTAGAAAATAACACCTAAATTTAAGAAAAAATAATGGAACTTAAATGGAATTGAGGAGGTAAATGAAGCCCTTTTATGAAATTTAACGTTTCATATAAAAGAATGCTAGCCAAACAATTCGCTAGCCACATCTTCAATTTTAGCGACCAAACGAATTTTAATCAGAGTATTTTTCAAGGAAATTTTATTGTATTTGGATACAAAAATGGTCGAAAACCCCAACTTTTCTGCTTCTTGAATGCGTTGATCCACCCGGTTTACAGGACGAATTTCACCTGAAAGTCCTACTTCACCCGCAAAACAAAAATCTTTATTTACCGGAATATCTTCATTTGATGATAAAATGGCTGCAACAACTGCTAAATCGATGGCAGGGTCATCTACCGAAATTCCGCCTGTAATATTAAGGAAAACATCTTTTGCGCCAAGCCGAAAACCAGCACGTTTTTCTAAAACTGCTAAAATCATATTGAGCCTTTTGGCATTATAACCTGTTGTGCTGCGCTGTGGAGTTCCGTAAACTGCCGTACTTACTAATGATTGTATTTCAATCATCAGCGGACGCATGCCTTCGAGAGTGGAGGCGATGGCGGTTCCTGATAATTCTTCGTCTTTGTGTGAAATCAATATTTCTGATGGGTTGGATACTTCGCGTAAACCATTCCCTAACATTTCATAAATTCCAATTTCGGCAGTGGAGCCGAAACGATTTTTTAGCGAGCGCAAAATGCGGTACACATGATTGCGGTCTCCTTCGAATTGCAAGACAGTATCAACCATGTGTTCCAAAATTTTGGGCCCTGCGATGTTTCCATCCTTAGTAATATGACCAATAAGAATCACAGGAATATTGGTTTCTTTGGCAAATTTTATCAGTTCGGCAGTAGTTTCGCGAATTTGGGAAATACTTCCCGGAGTAGAGTCGATATAGTCCGTATGAAGCGTTTGAATGGAATCGATGATGACGATTTCAGGTTCGATGGCTTCAATTTGTTTGAAGATGTTTTGGGTTTTGGTTTCTGTAAGAATGTAGCAATTGTCGCTATTTGGCGTGATTCTTTCGGCACGCATTTTGATTTGCTTTTGGCTTTCTTCGCCTGAAACATATAAGGTTTTATAAGGCAGTTTTAAGGATATTTGAAGTAAAAGGGTGCTTTTTCCAATGCCGGGTTCGCCGCCCAAAAGGATTAAAGATCCAGGGACAATGCCACCACCGAGCACACGGTTGAGTTCTCCGTCGGTGGTGTCCATTCGGATTTCCTGGCTAGAATCAATTTCGTTTATTTTTAAGGGCTTTGGCGCTTTGGTGGCGGAAACTGATTCGCTTTTCCAAGCTGATTTTTCTTCTTTTTGAATAATTTCTTCTGCAATAGTATTCCATTCTTTGCAAGAATTGCATTGGCCTTGCCATTTAGAGTATTGAGCGCCACAGTTCTGGCAAAAAAAGGAGGTTTTTACTTTTGACATTATTTATCCACTAAATTAAATCCAAATTTAAGCTAAAGAATATTCAAAAAAAAGAATTTATTTTATTAAAAAACCTTGTTCCCTTTAAGTTAAGGAATTGTCTTTTTCATTCGGGAAAATAATCCATGGGTGGAAAGTTTTGGCTTCTTCAAAGTCTAATGTAGCATAGGAAATGATGATGATGATATCGTCCTTTTGTACTTTTCTCGCAGCGGGTCCGTTGAGTGTTATTTCCCCCGAATTTTTTGCCCCTTTGATGGCATAAGTTTCAAATCGTTCGCCATTATTGATGTTAACAATTGAAACTTTCTCGCCTTCAATGATATTGGAGGCGTCCATTAACGCTTCGTCAATGGTAATGCTACCAATATAATTTAAATCGGCTCCAGTTACTTTTACCCGGTGAATTTTTGATTTTACGACTTGAATTTGCATCCTACAAAAGTAAGTTAATTTAATGAAAGGGTGTCAATCAATCGGATATTGTTGACGAATACAGCTATAAAAGCACGGTATTTTTTGTTTTTGTTTTTTCTCACACAAGGCAAAAGTGTTGCCTCGTCAGCAATTTGAAAATAGTCTAATGTAAAACTAGGATTTTTTTCAAATGATTTTTGGACCCATTTGACAACAGTTGCAGCGCTGGTTGTTTTCAATTTTTCCTTGGCGCCAACTAATGTTTTGTAAATTAAGGAAGCCTCTTGTTTTTCTTTTGAGGATAAGAGTTCATTTCGGGAACTCATGGCCAAATTATTAGGCTCCCTATAAATAGGACAGCTTTGGATAGCAACTTTCAAATAATTTTTTGCTACTAATTTTTTTATAATTTGTAATTGCTGGAAATCTTTCTCTCCAAAATAGGCATTGGTTGGGGTTACAATTTCAAAAAGTCGCTTTACAATGGTGCCAACGCCATTGAAATGCCCGGGCCTGAATTTGCCTTCCATTTGGTTTTCTAATCCATCAAAATCAAAGAATTGTGAACTAGGCTTTCCTACATAGATATCCTCAATAGGGGGCGCATATACTATGATTTCAGGGCTTAATGCGGCAATTTTTTTTATATCGTTTTCAAGTGCTCTAGGATATTTTGCTAAGTCTTCTGGATTATTGAATTGGGTGGGATTCACAAAAATACTCACAACGGTACATTCATTTTCTGACAATGATTTTTGCATCAACGATAAATGCCCTTGGTGTAAAGCACCCATAGTTGGAACAAACCCAATGGTGGAATGGCTGGTTTTAATAGATTTTAAGTAGGCTATTAAAGCTTCATTTCCATAGAAAATGTACATGGCTATTTTATTGAAATTAACTGCAAACATAATATTTTAGTCCATAACTGCATAAATTTTCGTAATTTTGCATGGTTTTAATTGCCAATTAATCAAGTAATTTACAATATGGAAGGTAAGAGAATATTATATGTATCATCTGAAGTGGTGCCTTATCTAGCTGAAAATGAGGTGTCTTCAATGTCTTATGAAGCACCAAAAATGATTAATAATCAGGGAGGGCAATTACGAATTTTCATGCCAAGATATGGGAATATAAATGAAAGAAGGCATCAATTGCACGAAGTAATTCGTCTTTCAGGGATGAATTTGGTAGTCAATGACTTGGATATGCCCTTGATTATAAAAGTTGCTTCTATTCCAAAAGAAAGAATACAAGTCTATTTTATTGACAACGATGAATATTTTAAACGGAAAGCTACTTTTACCGATGAAGAAGGGGTTATGTTTCCCGATAATGATGAGCGAGCCATTTTCTTTGCAAAAGGGGTTGTCGAAACCGTAAAAAAACTCAATTGGGTTCCAGACATTATTCATGTTCATGGATGGATGGCAGCCATGTTGCCTATTTATATGAAACATTTTTACAAAAATGAGGCTTTGTTTTCGGAAACAAAGATTGTTACATCTGTTTATAGTCAGTCTTTTGAAGGAACTTTAAATATTGAAATGATTAATAAGGTGTTGTTTGACGGCATTCCTAATGAGGCAATTCTAGATCTTAAAAACCCTGATTACGAAAGCATTATGAAAGCAACCATCAATCATTCGGATGCTGTAATCATTGCTTCAGAGCAGGTATCTTCAAGTTTAACAAAATTTATAGAATCTTCAGGAAAACCTTTTTTACCTTTCACTCCGAAAGAAAAATTCGCTGAAGCGTATACTGATTTCTACAAAAACAGCGTTCTATAAATTAAACTTTTTTCCCTTTAGATATGTACAATAATTCTTTTTTAAAGCAAGTTCTATTCGTGGCGGTTGTTATTATTTTCGCTTCCTGCGATAAAGATTATAATGAAATTGGATCGGATTTAATTGGCACAAATCATTTTGATCTAAATAAGGAAAACTATAGTGTGGTGGCCTACAATCAAAAAATTGGACCTATACAATCTAACAATCTTCCTGTTAATGCCCTAGGAATTTATGACAATCCTGCTTTTGGTAAAACAACGGCAAGTTTTGCGACACAATTATCATTGGCTACTGTTAATCCAACAATAGGGAAAAATCCTGTGGTGGAAAGTGTAGTTTTGACGATTCCTTATTTTAGCACTTTAAAAACAACGAATGCCGACGGAAGTCATGTGTACGAATTGGATTCGATATATGGTGCAAGCACTGCTAAAATTAAACTAAGCATTTATGAATCGGGTTATTTTATGCGAGATCTAGATCCTGTTGGGGGTTTTCAAAACGCACAAAAATATTACACTGATCAAACCGATTTTGAAAATTTTAAAATTGGCAATCGTTTAAATGATGATTCAAACATTGCCCAGAATGATGCTTTTTTCTTTGATCCTGCTGAACATGTTGCAACAAGTACAGATGCAGTTACAACAACGCGAACAGCTCCGGGAATGCAATTAAATTTAAATAAAAGTTTTTTTGATTCCAAAATTGCGAATGCGGCATCTGCAAAATTGTTAACTAACGAGTCTTTCAAAGAATATTTTAGAGGTCTGTATTTTAAAGTGGAAAAATCGGGAATCGATGCGGGCAGCATGGCTATGATGGATTTTTCGAAAGGGGTAATTACTATTACCTATAAAGAAGATACTTCAACAACTGATGCAACCAGAGTGGAAAAATCTATCGTTCTTAACCTGAGTGGGAACACCGTAAGTTTGTTGGAACAATCCAATACAAAACAAGCTTATACTTCTGCTATCAGTTCAGCAAGTACAACACTTGGTGATGAAAAATTATATCTAAAAGGTGGCGAGGGTTCTATGGCTGTAATTAGTCTTTTTGATACTCCAGGGGAATTAGAAACACTTAGAGCCAATAAATGGTTAATCAACGAAGCAAATCTTGTTTTTCATATTGATGCCGATGCCATGGGAGGTAGTCCAAATCCTCAACGAATTTATTTGTACGATATGACGAATAATGTTCCCATATCCGATTATTACAACGATTTTACTTCAGGGAGCAGCTCCAAAAATGGAAAATTAGTATTTGATGGGATTCTAAATAAAACCAAATCAACCTACACCATCAGAATCACAAATCATATCAGAAATCTCATCAATGATGCTACAAAAAATAATGTAAAATTAGGAGTTGTGGTTACGGAAGATATAAATACTGCTATCTTCAGTGAATTTAAAGATAAAACTGGTTTTGCGCCAAAAACAAGCGTTATGAATCCTCTTGGAACCATACTATATGGAAATAAAATTCTTTCTAGTGACCCTAATTATGATAAAAGATTGAAATTAGAAATTTATTATACAAAACCTAATTAACTCAAAATTATGTGTGGAATTGTTGGATATATTGGCTATAGAGAGGCTTTTCCTATTGTTATAAAAGGGTTAAAAAGGCTTGAATACAGAGGATATGATAGTGCAGGAGTCATGTTATATGATGGAAACAACATCAAGCTGTCTAAAACAAAAGGAAAGGTTTCAGACCTTGAAGAGCAATCCAAAGAAATTACTATAACCGGAACTATTGGAATAGGGCACACCCGTTGGGCAACTCATGGAGTGCCAAACGATGTGAATTCTCATCCACATCTTTCTAATTCTGGCGATTTGGCAATAATTCATAACGGAATCATTGAAAACTACGCCCCACTTAAAAAGGAACTACTAAAAAGAGGCTATGTTTTTCACTCCGATACCGATACAGAAGTATTGGTAAACCTTATTGAAGAAATTCAGAAAAAAGAAAAACTAAAATTAGGGAAAGCGGTTCAAGTGGCATTAAATCAAGTGGTAGGAGCCTACGCAATAGCTGTTTTTGACAAAAAAAACCCAGATGAAATTGTTGTTGCCCGATTGGGAAGTCCTTTAGCAATAGGCATTGGAGAAGAAGAATATTTCATTGCGTCTGATGCTTCTCCATTTATAGAATACACCTCAAATGCCGTTTACTTAGAAGACGGGGAAATGGCAAATATTAGGTTGCACAAACCTATAAAAGTTCGAAAAATTAAAGATGATTCTTTGGTTGATCCTTATATTCAAGAACTTCAAATGAACTTGGAGCAAATTGAAAAAGGGGGTTATGACCATTTCATGTTGAAGGAGATCTACGAACAACCTAGCGTTATAAAAGACACCTATCGCGGAAGACTTAATGCCAACGAAGGAATAATCAAAATGTCAGGTATTGAGGATAATTTAGAGAAATTTCTGAATGCCGACAGAATTATTATTATCGCCTGTGGCACCTCTTGGCACGCCGGTTTGGTAGCAGAATATATTTTTGAAGAATTTACCCGAATTCCCGTAGAAGTTGAATATGCGTCTGAATTTAGATATAGAAATCCTATAATAAATAGCAAAGACGTGGTAATAGCCATATCACAATCTGGTGAAACAGCTGATACTATGGCGGCCATAAAATTGGCCAAAGAAAAAGGAGCCTTTGTTTTTGGAGTTTGTAATGTAGTGGGTTCTTCTATTTCCAGAGAAAGTCATGCGGGAGCTTATACCCATGCGGGTCCAGAAATTGGAGTGGCATCTACCAAAGCATTTACTACCCAAATCACAGTTCTAACGATGATGGCCTTGCGATTGGCACAAGCCAAAGGAACGTTGTCTAAGACGGATTTACACAAGTATTTACAAGAATTGAAAATCATTCCTGAAAAAGTAAAAGAGGCTTTGGAAACCAACAATAAAGCAAAAGAAATTGCTTCTGTTTTCAAAGATTCACATAATTGTCTCTATTTAGGTAGAGGATATAACTTTCCTGTTGCTCTAGAAGGCGCGTTGAAACTCAAAGAAATTTCGTATATCCATGCTGAGGGTTATCCCGCAGCAGAAATGAAGCACGGCCCAATCGCCTTGATTGACGAACGCATGCCTGTAGTTGTCATTGCTCCAAAGCAAGGACATTATGACAAAATTGTGAGCAACATTCAGGAAATTAAATCCCGTAGCGGAATAATCATTGCCGTGGTAACCAAAGGCGATACGCAAGTTCGTGAGTTGGCAGATTATATTATTGAAATTCCTGAAACTTCGGACGCTTTATCCCCTTTGATAACCACTATTCCTTTGCAATTATTGTCCTATCACATTGCTGTGATGAGAGGGTGTAATGTGGATCAGCCTAGAAATTTGGCTAAATCAGTAACCGTGGAATAATAGCATTTTAGTAACTATTGTATCAAAAGAGAGGAAAATACCTCTCTTTTTTTTGTTAATATGGATATTATTTGTACTTTGGCTCTAATTAACCAACAAATTTTAATCAAATGAGAACGTATCTACTTACTTTATCTTTGTTTTTTTGTAGCATCACTTTTGCTCAAAAAACAGTTTCAGATTCCATTAAAGCAACAACACCTCTAGATGAGATTGTTGTTTCTGCCTCAAGAACTCCAGAAAGAGTTAGAGAATCCCCAGTTACTATTGAAAGAATGACCATTAAAGACATCAAAAAGACGGCTTCCCCTTCTTTTTATGACGGTTTAGAAAACCTGAAAGAAGTTAACATGAACACCAGCAGTTTGACTTTCAAATCTATAAACACTCGTGGTTTTGCTACAGTTTCTAATGTTCGATTTATGCAATTAGTAGACGGAATGGATAATTCTTCTCCATTATTGAACTTTGTATTGGGAAATATGATTGGAATTTCGGAACTAGATGTTCAAAGTGTGGAATTGTTACCGGGAGCGTCTTCTGCCTTGTATGGAGCCAATGCTTTTAACGGAATTTTGTTCATGAATAGTAAAAGTCCTTTTACTTCTGAAGGGATTTCGGCTTATGTCAAATACGGAAATACCAACCAAAAAGCAGCAGGTTCTAATGACTTTCACGATTACGGCATAAGAGTGGCACACACTTTTAACAAATACTTCGCCGCCAAAGCAAACTATACTTACATGGAAGGAACAGATTGGTATGCCACAAATTATGATGATAAGAATAGACAAGGACAAGGAATATCTAGAAGTGATCAGAATTATGATGGGATCAATGTGTATGGGGATGAGGTGAGCACAAATCTTTATAATGTTGGGCAGAAAATGGTTGCTGATAATCTATTGCCATCAGGACTTGCAGCATTATTACCAAATGAAAATGTATCAAGGACAGGATATAACGAAACCGATTTAACAGATAATAAAGCCAGAAACGCCAAGATAGATTTTTCTCTTCATTTTAAACCTTGGGCGAATGATACTGAAATTATTTGGCAAAGTAAATTTGGATTCGGAAATGCGGTTTATCAAGGAGCCAATAGATATTATTTGAATGACTTTTTTATGCAACAGCATAAATTAGAAATAAAAGGAAAAAACTTTTTCGTAAGAGGATATACCACTACCGAAGATGGGGGGAAATCATACGATATGTTATTTACAGGAATCAATATCAATAGAGAATGGAAACCAGACGCCACTTGGTTTGGAACCTATGCAGGAGCTTA
This sequence comes from Flavobacteriaceae bacterium, assembly GCA_947446635.1. Classification (GTDB taxonomy): domain Bacteria; phylum Bacteroidota; class Bacteroidia; order Flavobacteriales; family Flavobacteriaceae; genus Flavobacterium. Next base: position 10,618 of record CANFHF010000009.1, on the reverse strand, counting down.
TGCCCAAGCTTTTGCTGGCTTATTTGGCCCAATTTATACAAGCAATGCGTCTGCTTCTCATGCACTTGCCCGAGGCGCTGCAGATGTGGGTAGATTTATTCCTGGGACAACCACTTTCAACAATGCTTTTGATAAAGTAACCGCAGAGGCAAGCGTGTTGTCAGGTTCAAAATTGGTAGACAATTCTAGGATATACCATTCCGATGCTAATTACAACTTCAAAGACCTTGCTAAATTTGCAGAAATTCAAGTGGGCGGTTCTTTCAGAGAATATGAACTGAACTCGCATGGCCGAATTTATACGGATGCGAATAGCCCTATTTTTTATAACGAATACGGAGTGTATACTCAAGTAACCAAAAAAGTATTGGACGAAAAATTGAAACTTACGGGATCTATTCGTTATGATAAATCCAAAAATTTTGACGGTAGTTATTCTCCAAGAATTGCTTTAGCATATTCCGCGGGTCAAAACAAACAACATAATATTAGAGCCTCTTTCCAAACAGGCTTCAGAAATCCAAGCACACAAGATCAATACATCGGGTTTAATGTTGGAAATGCGGTATTAATTGGCTCAGCACCCGATAATTTATTACGATATTCAGAAACATTACCCGTAGCCGAAGGAGATCCTGCTATAGGAAAAATATATGCGGGCGGGGGTATAACTACTCCTGCTAACAGTGTAAATATGACAGGAGTAAATGCATATTCCAATTCGTATACTGCTGCATCAGTAGGGGCGTTTGGGGCATTTGCCGCAGCTAATCCTGGAAATACTCCCGGAGCAGCCGCTTTGTTGAAAAAAACCAACGTTGGTTATGTCAAACCGGAACAAGTAAAAGCATTTGAGTTAGGCTATCGATCTGAGATAAAAGATTTTTATGTTGACGTAAATGGGTATTATAATATTTATAATGACTTTATTGGCAACTTAACTGTTGTTGCTCCTTTGTATGGAACAGCAAGTGAGTCTATCAATTTTGCTCAAGGAGCAACAGACTCGCCTATAGCCTATATGACAAATCCAGCGGTTCAATCACTACATGCTCTTGCAAATGGAAACTACAGAGCGTATCAATTGTACACCAATACAACTCCAGAAATTCAATCCTTAGGTTTTGGATTGGGGGTGTCTAGAAAGGTTTTTGGAAATTATGAAATCAGCGCTAATTACAACTACGCTGAATTTAAATTTGACCAAGCCAAAGACCCAAGTTTCGAAACTCAATTTAACACCCCAAAACACAGAGTAAAAGCGAGTTTTGGCAATACTAATTTATTCGCAAACTTTGGGTTTAACCTAAGCGGAAGATGGAATAGCGAATATTTATGGCAATCTACCATGGCTGATGGAATGATTGATGCTGCTACTGTTATTGATGCTCAAATTAATTATGGACTTCCTAAATTAAAATCAGTACTAAAAATTGGCGCTACCAATATTGGTGGTAAGGAATATACCCAAGTATTAGGAGCGGGAGCAATAGGACAGCAATATTTTGCTTCTTTGACGATTAATCCATAAAAGTAGAATCACAATAGTTTTAAAACCATCTCGTATCGCGGGATGGTTTTTTGTTTTACAAGCACTTTTCTTGATTTAGTTTCTATTTACAAACAATCCTACAAAAAGCACTTCATTTTTTATAAAAAAAGTGTTGATTTTTATATTTTAAAAAATTACCTTTGCGCACTGAAAAAGCATCTAATAGAAAAGTTTCGATTTGGTGTGCTTCATAAATCGGAATAGCTATATAATAAATACATAAGCAATGTCAAAAGTAATAGGAAAAGTTGCCCAAATCATCGGACCAGTTGTCGATGTAGTTTTCAACGGAAAAGATGTTGAACTTCCAAAAATTTATGATTCATTAGAAATCACAAAAAAAGACGGAACTCTTCTAGTTCTTGAGGTACAATCTCACATTGGCGAAAACACTGTTCGTACTATCTCCATGGACTCTACAGATGGTTTGAGTAGAGGTTATGAAGTAGTTGGAACAGGAAACCCAATTAAAATGCCAATTGGAGCAGATGTTTACGGACGTCTTTTCAATGTGATTGGTGATGCAATTGATGGTTTAGGAAATTTACCAAAAGATGGTGACAACGGAATGTCAATTCACCGTCAAGCACCAAGATTCGAAGATTTATCAACTTCTTCTGAAGTGTTATTCACAGGTATTAAAGTAATTGATTTAATTGAGCCTTACTCAAAAGGAGGTAAAATTGGATTGTTTGGTGGTGCCGGTGTGGGTAAAACAGTATTGATTCAAGAGTTGATTAACAATATAGCAAAAGGTCACGGTGGACTTTCTGTATTCGCAGGAGTAGGAGAAAGAACACGTGAAGGAAATGACTTACTTCGTGAGATGTTAGAGTCAGGAATTATAAAATACGGAGATGAATTCATGCACTCTATGGAAAATGGAGGATGGGATTTATCTAAAGTAGATATGCCGGGGATGAGAGAGTCTAAAGCTACTTTCGTTTTTGGTCAAATGAACGAACCTCCTGGAGCTCGTGCTCGTGTAGCACTTTCCGGATTGTCTATTGCAGAATATTTCCGTGATGGTGCAGGAACCGACCAAGGGAAAGATGTATTATTCTTCGTTGATAATATCTTCCGTTTTACACAAGCAGGTTCTGAGGTTTCGGCACTTTTAGGTCGTATGCCCTCTGCGGTAGGTTATCAGCCGACCCTTGCAACCGAAATGGGAGCGATGCAAGAACGTATCACCTCAACAAACAAAGGTTCTATTACATCGGTACAAGCGGTTTATGTACCTGCGGATGATTTAACCGATCCAGCACCAGCAACTACATTTGCTCACCTTGATGCAACAACTGTATTGTCACGTAAAATTGCCGAGTTAGGAATTTATCCTGCGGTAGATCCATTAGATTCTACTTCTAGAATCTTGACTCCACAAATTATCGGTGAAGAGCATTATAACTGCGCGCAGCGAGTAAAAGAAATACTTCAAAAATACAAACAATTGCAAGATATTATTGCAATTCTTGGAATGGAAGAACTCTCAGAAGAAGATAAATTATCGGTTTCTAGAGCGAGACGTGTACAACGTTTCTTGTCTCAACCATTCCACGTAGCAGAGCAATTTACAGGATTAAAAGGCGTTTTAGTTGACATTAAAGACACCATCAAAGGATTTAACATGATCATTGACGGTGAATTAGACCACTTGCCAGAAGCAGCTTTCAACCTTAAAGGAACTATTGAAGACGCTATCGAAGCAGGAGAAAAAATGTTGGCAGAAGCTTAACAATTAACAATGGATAATTGATAATGTGAAAATTATCAATTATCAATTATCAATTAAAAAATGATTTTAGAAATAGTATCACCAGAAGCAAAATTATTTTCAGGCGAAGTGACTTCCGTTTCCCTTCCAGGAGTTAATGGTCATTTTCAAATGCTAAATAATCACGCCCCAATAGTTTCTTTGCTTCAAAAGGGAACCGTAAAGATTACGGCTCCGAGTTTCAAATTCAGCAAAGAATCTGAAAATTTATTCACGAAAGTGAACGAGCAGAACTACACCCTTGCTATTGAATCTGGAACCATAGAAATGAAAGACAATAAAGTAATTGTGTTAGCAGACTAAAAGCAATTCCAAATAAATTATAAAGTCATACAGCAATGTGTGACTTTTTTTTTTGGAGTTTCCTTATGGCAATTAGTATTTTGCGGGATTTTTAAACATTAAATCAATAACTTTGCCCTTATGAAGTTTCCGAAAAGTCTCTCCGCTAAACTCGAAATTCGCAAGCAAAACAATGCTTTACGGAAATTGTCTTTGCCTAATGATTTAATCGATTTTGCATCGAATGATTATATTGGATTTTCTAAAAACAAAGCTATTTTCGATAAAACGCATCGGTATCTAATTGAAAATAATTGTGTTCAAAACGGAGCAACGGGTTCTCGGTTATTATCCGGAAACCACAAAGTCTATCAAGAAGCGGAAAATAGTATCGCCCAATTTCATCAAACGGAAAGTGCTTTGATTTTCAATTCGGGTTACGATGCTAATGTGGGTTTTTTTAGTTCGGTTCCACAAAAAGGCGATGTGGTTTTGTATGATGAATTGTGCCATGCTTCCATTCGAGATGGAATCCAACTTTCGAATGCCAAATCCTATAAGTTTCAGCATCATGATTTCGAAGACCTAGAAAAACTCATCCAACGCTTTCAGACTGAGCTTATAGAAGTCTACGTCGTCACCGAAAGTGTTTTCTCTATGGATGGCGACACGCCAAATCTTGAAGAATTAACACAAATTTCCGAAAAATACAAGTGTAATTTAGTAATTGATGAAGCGCATGCATTGGGGGTTTTCGGCGATAAAGGAGAAGGATTGGTTCAACTATTGGGTTTACAAGACCGAGTTTTTACCCGAATAATGACTTTCGGAAAAGGATTGGGTTGTCATGGAGCAGCAATATTAGGTTCGCAAAAATTGAAGGATTATCTCCTCAATTTCGCCCGAAGTTTCATTTATACCACGGGACTTTCACCGCATTCTGTTGCCACGATTTTAGTGGGTTATCAACATTTGGAATCAGAAAAGCAGACGATCGAAAAACTTCGGGAAAATATCATTCATTTCAACCAAGAAAAGAATCTGTTGGGATTGAAACCTATGTTTGTCCGAAGTAAATCGGCAATTCAAAGCGCCATAATTCCCGGAAACCAAAACGTAAAAGCCATGGCAAATCAACTTCAAGGAAAAGGGTTTAATGTTAAAGCTATTCTCTCTCCCACCGTTCCCGAAGGGCAAGAGCGATTGCGGTTTTGCCTTCATAGCTTCAATACCAAAGAAGAAATATCGGAAGTATTGGGTTTGTTGAGTGTTTTTGTTTTTTAGACTAGAGATGAAACAGGTATTACTGCTTCATTTTTTTGATTCACAAGTTTAGGGAAGATCCATAGTAAGAAGACAAAAAAACCGCTTCTTTCGAAGCGGTTTTTGTACCCGGAGCCGGAGTCGAACCGGCACGGTTTGACATTTTTCAATAGCCCTCAAAACATCGCATAAAAACCTATTAAACTCAACAAATTCAATGCTTAATAGCAATATCTGAAACAACATATTGATAGAATGAAATTGAATAAAATGTAATATGATTGTAAAAATGTCGGGCAAATGTCGGGCAACTTTTGGAATCGTATTGTAAAATGAATATCTTTGCCTTGATTAACCTTTCAAAATTAAATATGGCATCTATTAAATTCAGATTAAGAAGTACAGCCGACAAAAATGTTTCAATTAAAGTCCGTCTCATTTTAGGTCGAGGAAAACAAGACCTTGAACTGAATACCGGATTTTCAATTAATCCTAAAGATTGGAGCGAAAGCACTGACCTACCAAAACAAAACAATACTGAAAACAAAGTAATTTTCAACAACCTTAAAAAATTGGAATCATTCCTTTTTAAGAGCCTAAATAATGATTTGGGCGAAACCATTGTAATAGATTCTTTTTGGCTAAATTCGAAAATTAATGATTGTTTTGAAAGGGTATTGAAGACTGATGAGGGATTAATCACAAACTACATTCAAAATATTATCGATACTGCCGACACCCGAAAAGTAAAAGTAAAAGGAGGTTACAAACACGGACTATCACTGAGTAGAAAAAATAGTTACATAGCGACAAAAAATATTTTAAAGGAATACGAAGCCAAAGCAAAAAAGCAAATTCACTTTATCGATATAAATCAAATATTAATCGATAAGTTTGAAAATTGGCTTCTTAAAACCAAGAATTATGCTATAAATACATCCTCAAAACATATAGCTAATATTAAGACTGTCTGCATTGAAGCCGAAAACAAAGGTATTCAAGTTAATTCGTATGCTAAACAAATTACCATAGCGACAGAAAGCGATGAAGACCGATATATTCAAACTTTATCTTTTTCGGAATTAGATGAAATAAGGAAAGCGGAAATAAAAAGTGAAGCGTATCAAAACGCCCGTAAATGGTTGTTGATAGGATGTGAAATTGGACAACGTGGTGGGGATTTACTCGACATCACACCTGACAATATAAGATACAAAGGCGGTAATATGTATTTAGACATAGTGCAAACAAAAACGAAAAAACCTATAACAATTGGAATAATCGCTCCGCACGTTATTGATATAATTGAAAACGGTTTTCCTTATAAAATCTCAACTCAAAAACTAAATGACCATATTAAAAAAGTTTGCGAAATTGCCAAAATAAATACAATGACAGAGGGTAAAATATATGATGCGAAAACAGGGCGTAAAGTTTTTAATAAATATGAAAAACACAAACTAATAACTACCCATTCTTTTAGGCGTTCTTTTTGTACTAACTACTATAAAAAGATACCGACACCCGTTTTAATGGGCATTTCAGGACATAGCAAAGAATCAATTTTTAGGGTTTATATTAATGCCCCGGAGGATACAGACGAAAATGCCGATTTGTTTATGAAGTTTTACAATGACATACATAAAGACAAAGCACCCGAAATGAAAGTAATTAAAAATGGCACTGTATGTTAATACTATTAAGATTTAAAAGAAATAGCGAATGAGAAATCTAAAATTAAATAATTCCGACAATTCAGATAGTTTCAGGGGTAAAACATTAGAGGAATATATAAGTGATTACCCTAATTTAATTGAATATTATATAAAACGACATATTGATAATGATGAAATTAATTTTATTGACAGCGAAATAAGATATATAAAAGAATATATCAGACCAATAGCGGAAAATCAAAAAAGCGAACTTGAAGAAATAGGAGAGCTTGATTTAAAAAAATGGGTGATAGAATTAGATTTGTCGAGTTACAATAAAATTATGTCATTTTTAGAAATTAAAAAATCAGAACTTGAAACAGCATCAGATAGTATTTTTAGTAAAACAACCATTCCCGAAAACCTCAATTTATCAAACACCTCAACAATCGAAAACAACATTACAATAATAAATGAACCACATGGTGAAATGTTTTCAAATAATGGTTTTAAATTGTTTGAATATATCTTAAACGATTACGTTAAGCCAAAAAACACAACAGGGCGTTATGAAGATTTAAGTTATTATTACAGATGTTTATTTGAAGATAAATTTATACATCAAAAACCCGAACCATTTAGATTATGGTTTATTGAAACATACGGCGAGGAGTTTACAAAAATAAAAACCAAACTACAAGCCACAAGTCCACAAAGAAAAAAAGACTATTCGAGCGCATTAGATTGGTTTAAACCTCAAAATAAATAACGTACCGTAAAAAGTACAATTCCGTACTTCACAAGGAACAAGCGAACAATTCCCTTTGCTCTCATAACATAAAAACTTAAGTTATGAGCGCAACAGTTCAATTCGTGGCAACCTCGCCACAAGATTTAAAAAATGAAATTACAGCAGATGTAAAAGTAGTTTTAGACGACTTTTTAAAACATTTTGCCCCTGTTCAACCAAAGGAATATTTGACACGCTCAGACGTGGCAAAAATGTTCAGTGTTGACATTAGCACGGTACACAACTGGTGCAAGTCAAAACGATTAAACCCGCTTGGCATTGGTTCGCGCGTTTACTTTTTACGCAGTGAAATTGAGGCAAGTTTACAACCTTTAAACGTGTAAACTTATGAGCACGGCAACAACACCAGCCGTGCCAAAAACCTATATTGCAAAATGGATTGAATTAGATTTTTTTAATTATTCTAATTTAAAAACCGATATACAAAACCGAATTTCGGTTAATATCGAAACCGAATTTATAAAAGCTTTGAATGATATACGGGGCGATAATAAAAACGGTTACGGGGTTTCGTTTTCAGATATTACGCGTTTGGCATTGGCTTATTTTTATAGTGAGATATTCACGGATAAAATAAAAGATAGTTATTACACCGTTGAAATGGTAAAGGGTTTTTTTGATGCGAACAACTTAACCACATACACGGCAATACACGAAATAGACGTGCCTTTTTATAAATTGAATGATGCACCACTATTCAAACATTGCTGGTTAATAATTCAAAGTGCGTGGTTTTTTAATTCGCAATATTTTGGACATCACCAACACATTGACTATTTAAACCACTACATAACGACAGGCCAAAAGCTACCTATTGACAACTATAATTTTGATCGAAATTATTTAGATAAAAAGTACAATGATATTGACACGGCAACGACTGAAAATATACCTATAAATGGTTTTACATTAGTTAATCAATGGTATTATTATATTTTGTTTATGGTATGTAAAGAATTAAAATTACCTACAACACATTTTAATATATTGATTAAAGATAATCGAGAATACAACCCATTAACGAAAACGTCACGACAATTGCGACCATTAACGCCATTTAAAATAATTGAATGTGATATAAAGAGCGCATTCCCTACTTTCTTGGACGCATTAACGGGAGCAAAGCAAAAAGACCACGTTTATAATGATTTAATGAAGTCAAAAAATATTTCACGAAGCGAAGCAAAGAAAATGTATAACACCATTTGCAACAGTCGAGAATATAAAACCAAAGACTTTACGGCTGACTTTTTTTTATCGTGTGGTTATGCGTCAAAACATATTACAATGTTATTGTATTTCACGCACAATGACCATTTAAAGTTTTTTCAATTTATGACACGTCGAGAAGACAAAGCAATAAAGACCTTTGTCGCTCAAAACAATTTAGAACGGGGCGCACGGTTGCACGATGCTTTATATTTTATAGACACAAAGACAAAAGCCGAATGTTATAATTTAAAAGTTATTCCAAATTGTGATTTTGGATATAAAGAACTTAACCGCCCAGCTATAAAAGAAAGTTTTAGTTTGTCAAATAAACGTTTGCCTTATGCTTATATCGGAAGTATTCCACAGGGTTTAAATTTAACGTCAAAGTATGAAGCAATCAAACCTAAAGTTAAAGGCACGGCAAACGGTTTTAAATTTTACAATTCAAAGTATGAATACATAAGCGCGGGATTTAATACAAACAATTTTAAAGCCAATTCCGACACGTTTAATTATAATTGCACTGTTATGTTTTCTACATTAGAATATTTAAACAAACAACCTACAAACCCGATGCACGTCTATTTAATATTGAAACACATTAGAGAATTTAGTAATAACGTTTTTAATGTTCGTGCTATGTTTTTTAAGGTTATGAAGTATCAATATAATGCTTCACTTATTACAACAAAGACCAGGGATTTTGATTTAATAGAAAACTTAAATTTTCAATACAGAATTGATTTTCTTAACGCATTAAATGAAGCACGGGGCAAAATGACAATTAAAAATAATTACTTTGAATTGTATGATTTATTACAGGAACGCATAACAAACAATGATTATGGTTTTTTGAATGAAGCTATAATAACAGGGCGTAAAATCAACAACTTATTGACGTATGCTATTATTAAAAAGTTTAATATTTTATGTAGTGGATTACATAGGCAAGGACGAAAACGAGTTAAGAGTTACTCTCTTTATAATAGTAGTATAAAGAGCGTAACTTTTAAGTGCATATCGTTAAAACCACAACAACAAAACGCATTTTTAAAGAAAAGGGTTTCGAGTTACGAAAATGAATTAAAGGCATTGAATCGGTTAGTAAATAATAGAGCCACGGCACAACAACTGTTTTTAATTCTTTGTGAGGTTGCTGGACGTGATAGCGATTTACAAATTAATAAAGAAGTCGATATTCAAAACCAACTCAAAGCCGAATTAATGAATATGATTAACAAAACCGATAACAATGACATTAAGGCGGGCGCAAAGCAATTTGATAAAGCGTACAAAACGCACTCAATAAAAGTGGTTACCGACATTGAAAATGTTTTTGATACAGATTTAAAAAATAGTGTATTCAATCACGTATCAATTGAAGACGCATATTATAAAGGGGATATTTTTTTAAAGGAATATCATAAATATCACAACATAGTTGACGAAATTAACAGTGGATTAATAGTGAGAAAAACCAAAAAGATTTGTAAATATCCCGAAATTAATTTTGATTAGATTGGATTTAATGTAATAAGGTGAAATAGAAACAAAGGCGAACCATAACTGAACGCCTTTTTGTTTTACAAATATCTTAAAGAGTTCATGTACTGGGTAGCCCATACTCGCTTAGTTTAAGTTCATATAAAAAGTAAAGTGATTAAAGGTTTATGTAACTCATTAGTAATAATTTAAATACACCTCTTATTGTCGGACACTTGACAGCTTTTATCGCTTCAATAATTTATCTAAAGATGGTAAAAATCTTAATGGTTACGGCGGATATTATGGATAATAAATCCAATACCAAAAAAGCCACTACTTTCGTAATGGCTTGATTTCTTCATACTAAAAATGTATTTATTTTAATGACTCTATAAGATGGGACATTATCTTAAAGAAAAAAAAGGCTGTCTATTCGGACAGCCTCTCTTACAAAAAACAATTATTATGAAATTATTGTTTAATCAATCGTAGTGTTTTCACTTGTGCATCTTGAGTTACAATTACATTGTAAATACCTCGAGCATAGTTAGCCCCTATTTGAGAATCAGATTTTAACTGAC
>CANFHF010000008.1 GCA_947446635.1 Flavobacteriaceae bacterium | reverse complement strand
GTCAGTTAAAATCTGATTCTCAAATAGGGGCTAACTATGCTCGAGGTATTTACAATGTAATTGTAACTCAAGATGCACAAGTGAAAACACTACGATTGATTAAACAATAATTTCATAATAATTGTTTTTTGTAAGAGAGGCTGTCCGAAAGGACAGCCTTTTTTTTTGTTAGTCAACCTTGAGTAAAATACTAAAAATGAATAATGGTTGAGTTTAGAGCAACAAAAAGTAGCAACACCAAAATGAATTTTCATTTTTAAAATAATTCATATTATTATATAAATCAAAACGGGATTTATAAAATAGATTCATTTCTATAAAAAGTAAAAGGCTGTCTTTTTGGACAGCCTTGGTAGTATATAAATTTTTTAGAATAACTTACAACCTTCCTTCTTTTATTTCATCGACAATTTCAGGATTCAATAGGGTAGTGGTGTCCCCAAAATTAGAAAAATCACCCTCGGCTATTTTGCGAAGAATGCGACGCATGATTTTCCCCGAACGGGTTTTTGGCAAGCCTGAAACAAATTGGATTTTATCTAATTTGGCAATAGGCCCAATGTGGTCAGACACATGTCGGTTAATTTCTTTAGCTAAGTTTTTTCTGTCGCGGTTTTCCCCAGATTCTTTTAGTATTACAAAACCATACAGGGCATTTCCTTTGATGTCATGCGGGAATCCTACAATGGCACTTTCCGCAACCGCCGGGTGCTCGTTAATTGCATCTTCAATAGGGGCCGTTCCTAAATTGTGTCCTGAAACAATAACGACGTCATCTACACGACCCGTGATTCTGTAATAGCCTACCTCGTCACGCAAGGCACCATCGCCAGTAAAATATTTACCAGGGAAAGCACTAAAATAAGTTTCTTTATAACGTTGATGATCTCCCCAAATGGTTCTGGCAATTCCAGGCCATGGAAATTTAATACATAGACTTCCAGTAACTTGATTTCCCTCAATTTCATTTCGTTTTTCATCCATTAATACGGGCTGAACTCCCGGCAATGGCAAGGAAGCATACGTTGGTTTTGTAGGAGTAACAAATGCCAAAGGTGAAATCATAATACCTCCCGTTTCAGTTTGCCACCAAGTGTCCACTAAGGGGCATCTTTTTCCGCCAACATTGTCATTGTACCAGTGCCATGCTTCTTCGTTGATGGGCTCGCCAACGGAGCCAATAACTTTCAAAGATTTTAAGGTGTATTTTTGAACGTAGGCTATGTTTTCTTTAGCCAAGGCGCGAATGGCTGTTGGGGCGGTATAAAATTGAGTTACCTTATGTTTTTCTATAGTTTGCCAAAAGCGGCTGAAGTCGGGATAAGAAGGTACTCCTTCGAAAATCAAGGTGGTAGCGCCATTCAATAAAGGACCATACAAAATGTAGGAATGTCCAGTAATCCAGCCAATATCGGCAGTACACCAAAAAACATCGTTTTCTTCGTAGCTAAAAACATTTTTAAAGGTGTAAGCTGAATACACCATATAGCCGGCTGTAGTATGCACCATACCTTTTGGTTTTCCTGTAGAACCGGAAGTGTATAAGATAAACAAAGGATCTTCGCCATCCATAATTTCGGCAACGTTATTATCCAAGGCTTCATCTAATAAAGGTTGCAACCATTGATCGCGACCTTGTTTCATTTCTATAGGGTTATGGGTTCTTTTGGCGACTAAAACGTTTGAAACACAAGGGCAGTTAACTAAGGCTTCGTCGATAATTCCTTTCAAATCTATCGTTTTTTCGCCTCTAAATCCCCCATCCGATGTGATAACCATTTTGCATCCGCTATCATTGATTCGTGACGCTACTGCCGAAGCAGAAAATCCGGCAAAAACTACTGAATGGATGGCGCCAATTCTAGCACAAGCTAACACTGAAATAGCCAATTCCGGGATCATGGGTAAATAAATACAAACTCGATCTCCTTTTTTTATGCCTTGTTCCCGCAATACATTCGCCATTTTTGAAACTCTAGCATACAATTCGTTATAGGAAATGTGTTGCGCTTCTTCCTTGGGATCGTTGGGTTCAAAAATGATGGCTGTTTTTTCGCCTCTTTTAGCAAGGTGCCTGTCAATACAATTTTTAACGATATTTACTTTGGCGTCTACAAACCATTTTATTTTGGCTTCGGCCATATCAAACTCCATTACTTTTTCACATTCTTGGTACCATGTAAAGTTTTCAGAAGCTATTTTGCCCCAAAATTTTCTGGGTTCTCGAATCGATTTATTGTAATGTTTGAAATATTGTTCTAAATTTTCAATTTTATAGTAACTCATATTTGATTTGTCGTATTAAAAAGTAGTAAAAGGGATTGGGAAGAAATCGTAAAAACAATATTCTCTGGGATACAAGTATTTAATGAGATTATTGTTGTCACAAAATAATTTAGTTTGGTTTTATAAAGGCAACACGGCCCTCCCTAATTTTTCATTAATTAGTATTGCTGCGGCCTCATAAAAAGCAAAAAATCCACATAAAATACCTTCATAACCAGCCAGGGTATGAATGGTTGCGTTTTCGGTAAAACTAGCAATCGACAATAGTGTAAATAAAACAACTAGGGAACCAAAAATAAGTTTTCCAATGGTATTTCCGTTCAATGTTCCAATGAAAAAAGCTAAAGTAAATAAACCCCATAAACCCAAATAAAACCCCATTGAAGTGCCGTCAGGTTTTGCCACTCCGACCAAAGGAAGTAGCCATAAAGCAACTAGCGATAACCAAAAGAAGCCATAGGACGTAAATGCCGACATGGCAAAAATATTTCCTTTTTTCCATTCCATAATCCCTGCAATCACTTGCTGTATCCCGCCAAAAAAGATTCCCATTCCCATAATCATGGCGTTGAGTTCGAAGAATCCCGCATTGTGAATGTTTAATAAAATAGTAGTCATTCCAAAACCAAAAAGGCCTAATGGCGCTGGATTTGCAGTAGTGTCTTTGATGATTTGTTCCATAAAAATTAAAATTATTTTTTATAAGTGTAAGTCCCTTTTTTGTAAAAAAAAGACTTTATTTCTAGATAGTTCACAAATATATTAAACCTACTCGATTTTTCGAATTATTTTTCGAATTTCGTTTTTAAATTTGTGGCAAAAAAATAATATTTAAGGGATGGGTACAGAAATTTAATGAAAAATTAAGATATCTCGGTTGGCATAAAAAGGATAAAATAGGTGGTTTTATATAGGTGTGTAGGACTTAAATCCGTCCTATTTTTAAAAATCTAGAGGCTTTGGATTGACCACAAATATACTTACTTGACTATAAGTTTTCTAGTAGCTGTAGCTTCGCCTTCGTTAATTTTGATAATATAAACTCCTGGAGAAAGATTAGAAATATTGAGTTCTTTTGAACTAATGGTTGTTTGAAGTGCTTTTTTTCCAAGTACGTCAAAAATAATTATTCCCTTGTCTAAATCATTTCTAGAGGTAATATATACTTTGCCATTACTCACAGGGTTTGGAAACAAGTTCAACCCCTCAATCATAGAGGCTCCTTGTGTTTTTGATTGTTGCTTTACTTCTTGAGCGGAGATGCTCATGGTAAAGAAAAAAATCAATAGTGTAGTAATATATAAGTAATTTCTTTTCATCATTTTAAATCCGAACTGTAAAGGTATAATAAATATTTCAAATGTTGTATACCAAAAACGCTAAAAACGAGTTAAGAAAATTTATTTGTAATTAAATTAACAAAAAACAAGCTTTTTACGGGCTGATGTTATCAATATGTTTTATTTGTATTATCAAATTGTTAACTTATTGAAGGTAAATTAATACATGTATTGGTTTTGTTTTACATTTACAAACACAAACTTAAGGATTGTTGTTACCATGAAAAAAAGAAATGTAAAGATTTTATTAGTTGATGATGAGCCAGACATATTAGAAATTGTAAGTTACAATCTTGTTCAGGAAGGTTTTGAAATTTTTACGGCAAGCAATGGAAAAGAAGCTATATTGAAAGCCATAAAAGAAGTCCCTGATTTAATTATCATGGATGTTATGATGCCGGAAATGGACGGAATGGAAGCTTGTGAAAACATTAGAAGAATCCCTGCATTAAATCATGTAATCATCACTTTTTTGACAGCAAGAAGCGAAGATTATTCTCAAGTAGCAGGTTTTGATGCCGGTGCGGATGATTATATTACAAAGCCCATAAAACCAAAATTATTGGTCAGTAAGGTAAAAGCGTTATTGCGTCGAATAAATGACCAAGATAAAAATAGCGAAACAATAAACATTCATGGAATTGAAATTAATCGTGAAGAATATAAAATAATAAAAGACGGTGTGGTGATAGCTTTACCTCGTAAAGAATTTGAGTTATTCTATTTATTGGCATCAAAACCCGGAAAAGTATTTAAACGAGAAGAAATTTTGGAGAAAGTATGGGGAAGCGATGTTGTCGTTGGCGGCAGAACTATCGATGTACATATCCGAAAATTAAGAGAAAAAATAGGCGAAGATTTTTTTAAAACTATTAAAGGAGTGGGTTATAAATTTGAAGTGTAATTTTTTATTAAATTTGCTCCCATAACCGAGTTCTAAAAAATGAAAATCAGTTTTAAAAAAACGTACAAGTTTGCCGTAATTTCAGCTTTGTATATAAGCCTTTTTGCCACGATATTTGCACTCCTATTGTCGGCAACTTTTTTTAAGGTTCCCATCTCAAACATCCTCTTGTTTGGTTTTTTATTTTTTTTTATTGTCTATGCTTTTTCATTCCTTATTATACAATATAGGGTAGAGCGATTTATATATCGAAGAGTAAAAAAAATCTACGATGATGTTTCCTTATTAGAATCCACCTCTTTTATCAATCATCCCATAACCACTGACATGGAGACGCTGACTCAGGAGGTGAAGAAATTCGCCACTAACAAAAAGCTAGAAATTGAAATGTTGCAAGTACGGGAGGAATACCGAAGAGAATTCCTAGGAAACGTTTCCCATGAGTTAAAAACACCATTATTCACCGTTCAAGGTTATATTTCAACCCTACTTGAGGGGGGGTTAAAAGACAAAACAATTCGAAAAAAATACTTACGCCGTGCTGAAAAAGGGGTGGAACGATTAATCTATATCGTAGAAGATCTAGATATGATTTCTAAATTAGAAGTAGGTGATTTAAATCTTGAATTTTCTCAGTTTGATATTGTTGAATTGATTCAGAATGTCTTTGATTTATTAGAATTGAAAGCCGATAAAAAGAAAATTACACTAGCTTACGATAATTATCATATTCAGCCTATTTTTGTATATGGTGATAAAGACAAAATCCAACAAGTTTTAGAAAACTTGATTGTTAATTCTATTAAATACGGAAAAAAAGGAGGGGCTACAGAAGTCGCAATAGTGAACCTAACCCAAGAAAAGGTTATGGTTCGTGTAACGGATAATGGTGAGGGTATAGAAAAACAAAATATCTCAAGGCTTTTTGAACGTTTTTATCGGGTAAATAAAAGTGGTTCCCGCTCCGAAGGCGGATCAGGGTTAGGTCTCGCCATCGTCAAACACATTATTGAAGCCCATAACGAAAAGATTTATGTCGATAGTGAATTTGGCATAGGATCAGAATTTTCTTTTACCTTGGAAAAAGCCCAAAACATCCAACCCGCCTAAAACACCATCTTATTTAATGGTTAATTGTCCTTCCTTAAGGGATAACAATGATTTTACCTACCTAACATTGAGTTAATAATTATTGTTCATTTGTTAATGTATGCTTAACATTAACTTAACATTGCTGTTTCATCTTTGCAGCAGAAAATTAATCAATTTAACTAACAATGAAAAAAATTACCCTAGCGTTTTTATTATTAGGCGCATTAGCCGCAAAGGCACAAGAAGTAAAAAAGGACACTATTATTGAATCCTTGAAAGAATCGATTGACGAACACTCCATGAAGTTTGCCGGATTGGAAGAAAGATTAGCAACTTCGGATGCAGATCTTGCTAAATTAACTAAAATTAAAATATCGGGTTACATTCAAGCACAATATGAAACGTATGATACATGGACTGCTGCTGGAGTTCATGGTATTTCTACATCTTCTGCATCAAGCTCACAAGGCGCGTCAGCTGCTAATGTTACAAATTCATTCTCCTTAAGAAGAGCTAGACTAAAATTTACTTACGAAGCGCTTGACGGAATCAAATTTGTAATGCAACCGGAATTTGCATTTGATAAAGTATCTTTGAAAGATACTTATGTGGTTTTGAACGATCGTTGGACCAAAACATTTTCCTTAACTGTTGGTCAATTTGACAGACCAAACTACGAGGTAGAATATTCTTCAGGGTCTATAGAAAATGTCGAAAGAACCAAAATGAGCAAAACATTATATCCGGGAGAGCGTGATTTAGGAGCTAAATTAGAAGCTAATTTTGACACAAAATACGGAATTCCTTTAAAGCTTAAATTGGCGGTATTGAACGGAAATTTCAATCTAGGAACAACAACTAATCAGGTAAAAGATGTAGACAGTAACAAAGACGTTTTAGCCAGAGCTATTTACTCTTTCAAATTCCCTAATGCAGGTCTTGGAATTGATCTTGGTGGGCACGGTTATTTTGGGAAAACGGAAATCTTGCCTGGAACTACTTTAACGGGATTTAAAGATGCTAATGGCACTGCTTTAACTGTTGCTGTGGGGGATAAATTAGATAAAAAATGGTTTGGTGGAGAGATGCAAGTATATTATGATTTCTTAGGAGGAATGGCTTTAAAAGGAGAGTATATTACAGGAACAAATTCTGGAGTTTCAGATAAATTATTAGCAAATTATAATTCTGAATTTCCTTTGAATGGAGAAAGAAAATTTGCAGGATTCTATACTCAATTTATTAAAAATGTAGGAATCAAAAATCAATTTGTGGCTCGTTACGATTCTTGGGATCCGAACACAAAATTAGCTGGAAACGACATTAAATCGAAAGATGAATTAAAATATACTACCCTGTCAATGTCTTGGATTTATTTCTTTGATGACAATATCAAAATCAATATGGGATATACTTTGCCAACGAATGAAAAAAGTACAAATTCGGGTGTTGGAACTGACTATTTGAACAGAGACAAAAGAGACAATACCTTTACTTTGAGAGTTCAGGCTACGTTTTAACCATTTTATTAATACACAATAAAAACGCAAAATTAAAATTAGTTATACATTTGGTAATTATATTTACAACACTAATGTTACTAAACAAGCAAATAATTTTATCAATCAAAACAAACACAATGAAAACAAAACAAATTAAAATAGCAGCCATTCTAGCAGTTGTAATGGCAATAGGATTTTCTTTTACCACCTTGAATAAAATAACCGTAAAAGGTTCTGATACCATGGTTATTTTATCCCAAAAATGGGCTGAAGTATACATGCAAAAACACCCAGGGGCAACCATTCAAGTAACGGGTGGAGGATCCGGAGTAGGTCTTGCCGCTCTAATCAATGGTTCTACAGACATTGCCAACTCTAGCCGTCCGATGAAATCTACGGAATTAGACAAACTAAAAGCAAGATACAATACGCTAGGAGTGGAGATTCCATGTGCTAAAGACGGAATTTCAATTTATATCAACAAAGCAAATGGGGTTTCAGAACTTAGCGTGAAACAAATTGGACAAATATTTTCAGGACAAATCACCAACTGGAAACAAGTAGGTGGAGTAGATGCTGGAATCAAATTATACGGAAGAGAAAGCAGTTCAGGGACATTTGTTTACTTCAAAGATAATGTGGTGAAAACTGATTATGCTACAAGTTGCCAAACTTTGCCTGGAACCGCTGCCATTGTAAATGCGGTGAAGAAGGATAAATTTGGAATTGGGTATGGTGGTGCAGCTTATGCTGAAGGAGTTAAAGATTGTAAAGTAAAGAAAGACGATAAAAGTCCAGCTTATGCGCCAACTGCTGAAACTATCAAAAACAAAACCTATCCTATTTCTAGATATTTGTATATGTATTTAAAATCTAGACCAACAGGGGAGACGAAAGCCTTTATCGATTGGATATTAAGTCCAGAAGGACAAAAAATAATTGAAGGGGTTGGTTATTTCCCTGTAAAATAACAATTACTTAATATCCCTCACTATTTCTAGTGGGGGATTTTTTTTATTTTTGAAAATCTTAAATTAAAAAAAAACTAATGAAAACAAAATTTAAATTCGTTACTATTTTAATTGTCATCATGACAATAGGATTTTCTTTCACTACCTTGAATAAAATAACTATTAAAGGTTCTGACACCATGGTTATTTTATCCCAAAAATGGGCTGAGGTTTACATGCAAAAACACCCAGGAACAACTATTCAAGTAACGGGTGGCGGTTCAGGAGTAGGTATTGCCGCTCTAATTAATGGTTCTACTGATATTGCTAATTCTAGCCGTTCGATTAAACCGGCTGAATTAGAGAAGATAAAATCGAAATACAAAAAAAACGGCATTGAAATTCCTTGTGCAAAAGATGGGTTATCTGTTTTTTTAAACAAAGCAAATAAGGTTTCTGAATTAAGCATTCAGCAACTGGGGGATATTTTTTCCGGAAAAATTACGAATTGGAAAGCGGTTGGAGGCGATGATACTAAAATCCAATTATACGGTAGAGAAAGTAGCTCAGGTACTTTTGATTTTTTTAAAGAGCATGTAGTAAAAACTGATTTCTCTGTGAATGTTCAAACTTTACCTGGAACCGCAGCTATTGTAAATGCTGTCAGTAAAGACAAATATGGTGTTGGTTATGGTGGAGCCGCTTATGCAGAAGGGGTGAAAGACTGTAAAGTAAAAAAAGATGCTAAAAGCAAAGGGGTTTTGCCAACAGCAGCAACTATAAAAAATAAAACCTATCCTATTTCTAGATATTTATATATGTATCTAAGAGAAAGACCAAAAGGGGAAACGAAAGCCTTTATCGATTGGATTTTAAGTCCAGAAGGACAAAATATTATTGAAGGGGTGGGTTATTTCCCTGTGAAATAATTAACGAAAAAATAATTATATAGTAACCTCTTTATTTTGTAAGGAGGTTTTCTTATTTTATATTTGCCAAATAAACTTAATTAGTTTCTGAATACTTAATTCAAGTAAATGAATCCTATACTTCAAGAAAAAAATAATTTCACCAAAGAAAGTCTGAAAAAACAATTCAGGTTTTCGGAGTTTCTAGCAGAGAAAATAATTTCTTCGGTGGCCTTTTTATCAATAACCATTATTGTTCTTATTTTCTTTTTTGTTTTTAAAGAGTCGTTGCCTATTTTCAATTTTGGCAAAGCCGATGCGGTAAAAACAGAAATAAATGCGGATTCAAAACCAGAATCATATGGAGGAACTTCTACAGAGGAATTGAAACCAGAGACTTATGGTTCTGAGCCTGTAACCCAAGAAGATTTAAAGCCAGAAACCTATGGCGATGTTACGGCCGAACCTGCGGCGGCTTCTTCAGAGGATGCCACAACTTTAGGTCCAGAAAACAACGAGGGTGCGGATAAAACCTGGAGTACTTTTTTGACTACCGAATGGGTTCCTGTATCGGAACACCCCCGATTTGGATTAATAGGCCTACTTATAGGCACCTTAAAAGTTACCTTAATTGCCATGGGGATTGCGGGACCTCTTGCTATATTAGCGGCACTTTATACTTCATGCTTCGCCTCCAAAAGAGTCAAAGAAATTATTAAACCCATCATCGAAATGCTTGCTGCTTTTCCATCGGTGGTTATCGGTTTTTTTGCCTTGATGGTTTTGGCTACTTTTTTTCAAGATATATTTGGTTATGACTCAAGATTGAATGCTTTTATAGGGGGAGTAGCGATGGCACTAGCAGCAATTCCAATTATTTATACCATATCAGAAGATGCGCTTTCGGCAGTGCCAAAAACCTTTTTTGAGGCGAGTTTAGCCCTTGGCGCAAGCAAATGGCAAACTGCCTTTTTTGTAACCTTGCCGGCAGCAACTCCTGGAATTTTCGCAGCCTTGCTTTTGGGTGTGGGTCGTGTTTTTGGCGAAACCATGATTGCGCTTATGGCCACAGGAAACGCAGCGCTACTATCATCAAATCCATTCGAAAGTGTGCGGACATTTGCCGCCACCATTGGTGCAGAAATGGCGGAAACCGTTTTTGGAGAAACGCATTACAGTGTTTTGTTTTTTATTGGATCCCTACTTTTCATTTTTTCATTTGCATTAAATGCCGTTGCAGAATTTTATGTAAAAGGCAAACTAATCAAAAAATTCCAAGGTAAATAAGTATGAAAAAATCTAAAAAAGAAATGTCACTTGATTTTTTTTCCAACAAAAAAAAGGGAGTGGATATAAAAGGAAAACTGGTTGTAGGAATCACTCAAGTAGCGGTTTTATTGATTATTGCTATTCTTATCATCATATTGGGAATCATTGTTTATGAAGGACGCGAGAAATTTTCTTGGGAATTCATCAGTTCGTTTCCAACAAATGGAATGACCGAAGGAGGAATATTTCCGGCCTTAATCGGTACTTTTATTTTAGTTGTTGTGATGTCGATTGCAGCAGTTCCTTTCGGGACAATCACGGCAATTTATTTGACGGAATACGCCAAGGAAAATTCAAAAATTGCGGCGGCAGTTCGCTTTTCTGTTCGGACATTGGCCGTTGTACCGTCAATTATATTTGGACTTTTCGGACTTGGCTTTTTTATCCAATTTTTAGGAACTGGAATAGATAAAAATTTTAATGGAGGTCAATTGCATTGGGGGCAACCTAATATTCTTTGGGCAAGTCTTACAATGTCGTTGCTAACGCTTCCCGTGATTATTGTTTCGGTAGAAGAAGCATTGAAAACAATTCCCCGAGAATTAAGAGAAGCTAGTTTAGCTTTAGGAGCTACCAAATGGCAAACAATAAAAAACGTAGTGTTTCCAGGCTCTATCTCTGGAATTATGACAGGAACGATTCTTGCTGTAAGTAGAGGCGCAGGCGAAGTAGCTCCAATTTTGTTTACGGGAGCCGCTTATTATTTGGCTACCTTGCCAGAATCCTTGAGTGACCAATTTATGAATTTAGGATACCATATTTATATCATGTCTACCCAATCATCTGATGTAGAAAAAACGATGCCCATTCAGTTTGCCACAACATTAGTGTTGTTAATCCTGACCTTATCCTTAAACCTAGTAGCAGTAATTATTAGATCCAGAATTAGAAGAAAAGCAAAATAATTTCGAAATTCTAACTGGTAATTTATATTTTAGACTTAACATAATTGAAATGAAAGACATAAAAATAGAAGTAAAAGATTTATCTCTATACTACGGAGAAAAGAAGGCGCTGAAAGAAATTTCGTTGGAGATTCCAAGAAATAAGGTTACTGCCTTGATTGGACCTTCGGGTTGTGGAAAATCCACTTTTTTGAGATGCATCAACAGAATGAACGATCTTATCCCAGATGTTAGAATTACGGGTCAAATGCTAGTGGAAGGGGTTGATATTTATGATAAAAACGTAGATGTTGTCAATATTAGAAAAAAAATCGGGATGGTTTTCCAAAAATCAAATCCTTTTCCGAAATCTATTTATGAAAATGTGGCTTATGGCCCTAAAATTAATGGTATAAAAGACAAAACCCAATTAGACGAAATTGTTGAAACGTCTTTAAAACAGGCTGCCATCTGGGAGGAAGTAAAAGACCGATTGGGTGATTCAGCTTTGGGACTTTCTGGAGGGCAACAACAACGTTTGTGTATTGCTAGGACACTAGCGGTGAGTCCGGATATTATTTTGATGGATGAACCTGCAAGTGCTTTGGATCCAATTTCGACTTCTAAAATAGAGGAATTAGTACACGAATTAAAAGAACAATACACTATAATTATAGTGACGCATAATATGCAACAAGCGGCACGAACTAGTGATTATACAGCGTTCTTTTATTTGGGGGAATTGATAGAAATTGGCAAAACAAATGCTATATTTACAAAACCAGAACAAAAGCAAACCGAAGATTATATCACGGGAAGATTCGGATAATCAGTTTTTCTCTGCTATCTCTAGCAAGGAGGACATGAATTAATAATAAATGTCTGAAATTTTAAATCAATAATCTTAAATCAAAATCCAGATGATCTCACACTTTGAAATAGAACTAGAAAAGTTAAAAAATGTAATCATTAAAATTGGAAGTTTGGCCGAAAGCCAAGTAGGCGAATCCGTAAAAGCATTACTTTCAGAACCTATTGAAGGAAAAGAAGTAAAGAAAACAGAAAACAAAATTGACAAATTAGACGTAAAAATCGATGAAATTTGTCAAAGTATTTTTGCTTTGCAGCAGCCTGTTGCCTCCGACTTACGATTTATTATGGCAGCCATGCAAATTAGCAACGAGATAGAACGAATAGGCGACTTAGCTATTAGCATTATCAACAGATCAAAGTATATAAAGGACAAGCACGATTTGATTGCCAAGTTTGAAATAGGAATTTTGTCAAAACAAGTAGAGGAAATTACCAAAAAAACCAATGAATGTTTCTTGACGCAAGATGAGGGGACTATTGGGGAGATTTTCATTTTGAACAATTTTATAAAAAAGGCAAGTGACGCCGCAATTGAGGGAATTATTTTAGAGATGAAATCCCACTCCAAAACAGTTATTTCGGGTACTAATCTTGTTATTGTGATTAAACATTTAGAACGTATATCTGAGCATTGTACAAATATTGCTGAATACGTGCATTTTATGATTAATGCCAAAATAATCAAGCACGAAAAATTTTAGGACACATCGGCTAAAAAATTAATTTCCTCCAAAATATTTAAACCCGGAATCACACCAATTAATAGTGTAATTCCGATTTTTTATGCTTTAAAATGAGTTTTATTTTATGGGCTTTTCGAGTATTTCAAATAATTTTTTCCAGTCTAGATTTTTATTCCATTTAGGAAAACCCATGTATACATCTATTCCTTGTAAGTTTCGAATTTTGAATTTTGTTTGTGTTTTATAGGTAATCCAACCATCCATCTTCATTTTTTTTGCCAAATACTCTTGTTCGTATTGACCTGGAGTAGGTATAAAAAAAGCCTTTTTTTCTAGTTGAACTAAGTCCATTATTGTAGTGTAACCCGATCGACATAAAATGACATCACTTTCGTTGAATGTTTGTTCGAGTTGTTGTGTATTCATAAAGTTATAAAACGAAACGTGATCTATTTGTTCCTTTTTTTGCTCCTTTTCGACAATCCCTTTTATAAAAACCACTTTTCCCTTATAATTCAGCACTTCTTTTTTTAGTTTTTCTTCTAATAATCCCCGTTGAGGTTCCGGTCCCGAAAGAATAATCATCAAATCATATAGTTTTGGAACTTCTCTTTTTTGCATGCGACTCAAAGGGCCAATGTATCTTAATTTTAATTTAGATTTTTTTAAATGACCTAAATCCCCGGATAAATTCCTTCTTCCCTCAAAATCCGGTACCCAACATTCCGTATATTTTTTGATAATATGCTGATGCAGTTTGCTAGTAATCCAGGTGGTGCTTCCTGACATCACATTGAGTTGATGGGTGATAAACACGGAGGGAACTTTTTTACTAAAAACCCCTAAGCGATTATCTGAAATGATGCCATCAATAGCATATTTCTGAATCCATTCCTGTACCATTTTTTTTTCTTTCAAAATGGAGTTTATCATTTTTGGAAAATTTCGCAATAGTTTCCATTTGAAATTTTTGCCGTTTTTGGCATATTCTATTTGGTAAGAAGGCAATTCGAGCGTTTGCAGATAAGGAAATTCCTTTCGCAATAACTCCAATGCAATGCCATCGGAAGCTATAATAGGAACAAAATCATTTTCCTGCAACGCTTTGATAATTGGAATACAACGCGTGGCATGGCCTAGCCCCCAATTTAAAGGGGCAATCAGAATAGTTTTAGAGGAGGAGTTGAAATTCATATTGCAAAAATATGCCAATCGAGAATGTTTTGGGTTTTCAAAGTATTGCCTTACTGTTAAGTTATTCGTTTATAAAATTTAGAAATAAGCTCTCAGTTGAACATTTCCAGTATGAATGGCTTGATTTGATTCGCTTTTACGACCTTGATAACTCAGGTTTATGTCTAGAAATTGAGTTAGGTTTTTTTGTAAAAGAAATTGCCAAGTCAAGTTTTGTCCTGTTTGTAATCCTTCGAGCATTTGAAATCCAACGGAGGAAAATTCATTTCCCGTGAATTTGTTTTGGTAAAAAGAAACTTCTCCACTTAGGGTCAAATTCTTTTTATCGGCATAAGAAAAGGAAGTGCCAAACCTATTTTGCAGTAAATTTTCAAAATTCCCAATCATATTTTCCTTGCTTTGCAATTCGTAAAACAAATCCCAACTCGTATTTTTCGAAAACAAATAACTGATTTTTGGCGCCAATTGGTATCCTTTGATGGCGTAATTTTTTTCAGGAAAATTTTCCGATATAATTGATGTTTGAATCGTTTTGGCAAACATTCCAAACAACCAACTCTTCTCATATAAATGCGAATATTGCACTTGATGGGAACTGTTTTTAGCTTCTTGTGAACCAATGGAAAGTAGGTTTTTAGTCTGATTCTGCAAATAAGTATAGGTGACGGAATGGTTTTGTTTGCCTCGATTAAAGAACAAGCTATTTCTGAAGCTGGAGTTTAAGCCCAGCACATTTTCTTTGGAATTACCAAAAGGATTTAAATCAAAATTGTCTCCTTCATTTTTGATTTTTCGATCTATTAAAAAGGAAGTTTGGTTATAAAAATAGGATAGCACTTTCTTGAAACCTCGCTCATTTTGCCATTGATTGGGGTTCAGTGTTACGGATTGGGAAAACTTGTTTTGATGGGTTTTGATGTAAATTCGGTTAGGCAAAAACAGCCTAATATATTTTGCCTGATCAATAAATGGGGCTACTTCAAACTCCTGTAGTTCCTGTATTCCGTTGCTGTTGTAGTCATTCCAAGTGTAAACCCCTTGCCCGATAGGAACTTCTATATAAGTAAATTCCTGTTGTGGAATGGAGCCAGAATTTGTTTCGTATACGGTCGTGCTTTGAATGAGTTGATTAAAAAAACGGTCGTTATACAGTATTCTGGAATTGAGCGAAGGTTCTTTTTTCTTTGACGCGTCAACAAAATTGAGAACTCGGTAATTCATATAAACAGACAAATCACTTTTTTTGGTTTGAATCATTTTTGATTTTAGGACAAATGTCTGTGAGCTATTTACCCGCTGAATCTGTCTGTTCTGCAAACTATCATTTATTCTTTTCAAATAGCCTAATTCCACGAAAACCTTGGTGCTATCGCCACGACCAGTTAAGAAACCATACTCGGAAAACCGTTGGCTTAGTACCGAAAATTGATTGGTAGATTTGCTTTTTTCTTGGTTGTCTTCTAATCTCAAGCTTGTGCCAATCCAGTTTTTATTGAAATGATATCGAATTTCAGATTGATTCCTCAAGAATTTTGAGCTTGTGCTAGTCGCATCACTTTTTAAGAAACTACCCTGATTTTGAATAGTCCAATTTTTCAAGTGGAATGCACCATTTAAAATATGGCGATTTCCCGAAAAGGATTTGGAAAAATCTAGTTTTTCAAATTGATAAACCAAATTTCCTTTTTTCGGCAAAGCCAATTGCAATCCCGAAATTAAAAAACTTTGATTACCAGCGAAAGTGTTTCCCAGATTCCAATCCCTGTCAAATTCAATACTCTGCAACCGTTCTACAGAGCTGAAATTTTTCTGCACCATTTGGTAATTGGCGAAAGCATCCACCTTCCATTTCTTAGAAAACAACTGTTGTTTAGCGTTAATTTTCCCAGCCAATCCATGATTATTGGTGTCGTCTAGCGAAGAAAACAAGTTTTTGTCATTATTGCTGACGCCCAATTCAAAATCAACCGCTGTTTTTTCTGTGGGCGTGTATTTCCCCAAAAAGGTAGCTACTTGAATTTTTGTTGGTGAAACCAATGGAATAATCGAATCATAATTTCCCTGTGGAATAGCGTTTAGGGGTTCAATATATTCATAAATTCGCCCGATGCTGGCTGCATTTTTCAAAATATAATTTCCTTTATTGGAACCTACTAAACTGAATCGAACATTATATAATTCATCTTGTGGGTTATTGGAATATTCGAAAACTTCTGCGGTGCCCAGAAACACTTTTTTATACAGTATTTTATTGTCCGAATACGAATCTAGATAAGCCGATGGCGCCACCATCAAGTCAGGATTGTCTCCTGCGTTGACCAAGATTTGCGCTTGTTCTGCCGTAAGATTTTGTTGTAAAGGCTGGTTTTTCAAATCACTTTCGGAATATAAATAACTACTAAAACTCCATTGTTTGTTTTCGTGTGAGGCAGCTGCGTAGGTAACAAATCGGGTGTAATTTCTATCAGAATACTGGTATTCTATAACGATTCTCATTTCGGAAGTGATCGAAAAAAGTGAGGTAAACACAATTTCACCCGCATTATAATCGATCGTATAATCATTGTTTTCGCCTCGTTTCAATAAAATTCCATTCACATAAACCCGCTCTGATCCTGAAATGACCAACACATACAATTCGCCATTTTGCCCTTTTAATTTATATGGGCCTTGATTGCCTTCTTGTCCCACAAAATTACTTTTGGCATATTGTCCTTTGACCAAGGCCGCCGATGCAAAAATATTGGATTTGCTGTCTTCGGTTCCGAAATTGAAATTAGACGCAATGCCTTGTACTTTTTTATTAAAATTGAGGAACTGCGTTTTCTTGTTTTCAAGAAAAACATCCCCTGCTCGAATGTTCCATTTATCGCTAAATAATTCCATAAAAACATTGTCAAATTGATCTAGTTTTTGAGAATAACCACCATCTTGTATTGGGATATTACTATCTTGTATTGAGGCGCGCAAACTGACTTTTTCAGAAAGTTTTCCAGTGATTTGTAGGTCGAGATTCGAGTTTAAAACCGAATTTTGGTTGTTGCCAATGGTAACGCCTCGCGTGATGCTTCCGGAAGTGTTCAGCCCGTCAAAAGGGATGTTTTTTTTCTGGGGACTTTCTTCAATTTTATATAATTTTTCTAAAGAAACTTCATTACTTACCACCCGGCTGGCGTCATAAATGTGGTATTCTTTGGTGAGAAAATCGGGAAGTTTTAGGTAATAAACCCTTAGCGAATCTCGATTTAAAGAAAGTTTTTCGTCTAAAATCAACGTCCCTTTTTGGAAGTTTATTTTGTAGAAAGAGGAGTCAATTGGTTTTTCATTGGCGTCAAGCAATTTAAAAAAACTCGAATTGAGGCTTTCATTTTCAAGATAAATAGTGTCGCGTGTAGAAAGAATTTTTATGGTTTTGTATAACAAATTAGTCTCCTGAGCTTGGAGGCTAGAAAAAATCAATATTACCACTAAAATCAAGATTTTTTTCAACATAAAGAGTATAACGTCGATACGTCAAAAGTAGTGTATTCTATAAAATAATAGGGACAAGTCGAAACTTTCCAACTTCAAAATTTAAGTTAGCTCTCTTTCGTTACAATTTGCATGGTTTCGCGGCTGACCTGTTTTAGAATTACAGTTTTGTTTTCTTCCACCGTTTGTGCCGCCTTTTCATCAAAATGACGAATAGTGTATAAAGTTACATTTTCGGTAAAATCGACCTTAAATTTTTTTGACAAGATTGCGTTTAATTCTTTGAAGTTGTCAAATTTATCTTCAACGCAGACGGAAAAACTAATGGCCGAATTTTGGATTAAGTTTGCTTTCAGTTTGAATTGGTGAAACAAAGCAAAAATTTCACTGATATTTTCTTCCATAATAAAGGAGAAGTCTATAGAGGAAAGTGAAATCAACAATTGGTTTCTTTTGACAATAAAACAGGGTAAATACGGTTCTAAGTCGGCGCCTTTAGCAACGCTGGTTCCAGGTAACATTGGATTTATAAACGATTTGACATACAAGGGGATTTCCTTTTTTTGTAAAGGTTGTAAGGTTTTTGGGTGAATCACCGTGGCGCCATAAAAGGCTAATTCAATGGCTTCACGATAGGAAATCTGGTTCAATAAACTAGCATTTTCAAAATAACGCGGATCGGCATTCATCACTCCCGGTACATCTTTCCAGATGGTTACACTTTCGGCATTCAAGCAGTACGCAAAAATAGCCGCAGTATAATCTGAACCTTCACGGCCTAGGGTTGTGGTGAAATTATTTTCGTCAGAACCCAAAAAACCTTGAGTGATATTTAATATTTTTCGTTTTACGTTTTTGGTAATAATTTTCTGGGTCAATTCCCAATCCACCTCGGCGTCTCTGTAATTTGAATCGGTTTTTACGAAGTTTCGCACATCTAGCCATTGTGTTTTGATACCCATAAAGCTCATGAAATGACTCAAAATCGTAGTCGAAATCAGTTCGCCATAACTTACTATTTGATCGTATACAAAATTGTAATTTGGGGATTTATTGTGCGCCAAAAAATATTCCAAATCAGAAAATTGCGTGTTTACCGAAGCAAATACTTCATTTTTATCATCCTCGAACAAGTCCAACAAGATTTGGTTGTGGTATTTTTTTACTTCCTGTACGGAGGATTGTAAAGCTGCCGATTTTTCGAAATAATTTTTTATCACCAATTCAAGGGCGTTTGTTGTTTTCCCCATGGCAGAAACTACTAACAATACATCTTCGTAACCCGCTTTTTGCAAAACGTCATATACGTTTTTAATTCCCTCGGCATCTTTCACTGAAGCGCCACCAAATTTGAATACTCTCATTTAAAATTCAGATTTAGATTCCAGATTCCAAATTAATAATTTGAAATTTGAAAGCAGTTTGTTTTATTTTTTTGTCTTTATTTCAGTTTATTTTCTACAAAATAATTAATGGCGGCTTCATCCATTTGCCCCACTCTCCAATCATCAAGTACTTTGGCTCCTGATTTTTCATAAAATGCGATTGCTGGGGTATTCCAATCGAGGACATTCCATTCAATTCTTCGCACTTTATCTTTCTGGCCTTGTTTTATAATTTCGGAGTATAATGCATAACCCAATCCCTTACCACGCATCTTATCTTTCACCACTAGATCTTCCAAATGAATTGTTTTCCCTTTCCAAGTAGAATACCGATAATAATATAGGGCAATACCCACGATTTGTTTTGTTTGTTTGCTATCTCTCGGGTCTGATTTTACTTCTGCCACAAAAACATGAAAAAGCGGGGTTGTACCAAAGCCATCTCGAATCAAATCTTCGACAGTCACAAGAACGGCATCCGGTTCTTTTTCGAAATCGGCTAACTCCTGAATAAGTTCCAAGACGGCTTTCATGTCTTCGGGATTCCCTTTTCTAATAGTCATTTTTTTATTTTTAATATATTTAGCAGTATAAATTTCTATTTAAAACATTAAAATATCACTTTAGATGGCAAATATACAATACTGACAAACTAAATAAATAGTATTCAATTTGTTTTCACAAAAAACCCGATATTTGTGACTTCAAAACAACTACAACGATTTCGAAATGGAAGAACGCAACAAAACACTAGGTGAATTTATCATCGAAAACCAAACTGCTTTTCAATACTCATCGGGGGAATTATCTCGAATAATTAACTCCATACGATTGGCCGCCAAGGTAGTTAACTACAAAGTGAATAAAGCAGGTTTAGTTGATATTGTTGGTGCTGCAGGAGCACAAAACATTCAAGGCGAAGATCAGCAAAAACTGGATGTTTATGCCAATGAAATTTTTATTCAAACCTTAATCAACCGTGAAATTGTATGCGGAATTGCTTCCGAAGAAAATGATGATTATATCACCGTGCAAGGTTCTGACAACTGCCATAACAATAAATACGTGGTTTTAATGGATCCGCTGGATGGTTCTTCAAATATAGACGTGAATGTTTCATTGGGAACTATTTTCTCTGTTTACAGAAGGATAACGCCCATTG
Source organism: Flavobacteriaceae bacterium (assembly GCA_947446635.1). GTDB lineage: Bacteria > Bacteroidota > Bacteroidia > Flavobacteriales > Flavobacteriaceae > Flavobacterium. The sequence goes on along the minus strand of CANFHF010000008.1, from coordinate 59,052 downwards.
GTACTCCAGTTACTCTTGAGGATTTTTTGCAGCCTGGTATTAATCAAGTTGCGGCGGGATATGTTATTTATGGTACATCGACCATGCTGGTTTATACCACAGGACATGGTGTGAACGGATTTACCTTGAACCCAGCCATTGGAACCTTTTATTTGTCGCATCCCAATATGAAATTCCCTTTAGACGGAAATATTTATTCAGTAAACGAAGGAAATTATGTTCATTTTCCACAAGGGGTGAAAGATTATATTAAATATTGCCAATTTGAAGAAGAAGACCGACCTTATACTTCACGTTATATAGGAAGTTTGGTTTCGGATATTCATCGTAATATGATTAAAGGTGGAATTTATCTATATCCAACTAGCACAAAAGCTCCAAAAGGGAAATTACGACTGCTTTATGAATGCAATCCAATGGCTTTTATAGTTGAGCAAGCTGGAGGAAAAGCATCAAATGGCTTTGCTAGAATCATGGAAATTTTGCCTACAGAATTACATGAAAGAGCTCCGTTTTTTTGCGGCAGTCATAATATGGTTGAAAAAGCAGAAGATTTTATGCGATTGGCTAAACTGAGCAAATATTAAAATTAAAAGCAGTTTCCATTGGAAGCTCTTTTAATTATTTGTTCATGTGCTCCATTTCGTAAATAAAAGTATCGACATCTACTTTTTTGTCTACCAAGGAAAGGGCTTTGTCTACAATATAATTTACGTTTTCCGGAGTAAAGCCGAGAGCCAATCCTAACCTTTTCAATAAAGAATCTTGCTTGTCTCCTAAATGGTGGTCTATATGAACCATTCTGGCCAGATCGTACAGACGCTCTACTCTTTCGGTTCGCAAATAGGGTGGATTGATGGGGTATTTTAATGGGTTTTCCAAAATTTCTTCATATTCCATTTCTGAAATATCCAGATTTCGTGCCAGTCTGTCTAAAAAGGATTTTTCTTCAGGAGCTATCTTTCCGTCAGCAACTGCCACGCGAACAATTGCAGAAAAATGGCCCTTATTTCTTTGTTTGAATTCGCTATCGAATAAATCTGAAATTGACATGATATTTTATTTTTAGTTGCTATACAAATATAATTCTTATTTCAATTTTAAAGAAATGAAATCCTACTATTTTTAGGTTTTTTATTATAATAAATAACCTAAAACCTGCATTTCTTAGTGTCATTTCCGCCTATTTTCAAAATAAATTGTAAGTTTGACATCCTAAATAATCTTTAAAACGATTCGCCATGTCAGAATTTTGGATTTATTTCGAAAATGGGTTACGGCATATTCTCAACTTATTTGCTTGTAAACACATCTTGTTTCTAATCTCCTTAACAGTCCCTTATGTATTCAAGGACTGGAAAAGATTATTACTTTTGGTTTCTATTTTTACCATTGGTCATACTCTAGCTTTATTGCTCTCGGTTTTCGGTGTGATTATTATAAAAGCCAATTGGGTAGATTTTTTAATTCCACTGACCATTCTTCTAGTAGCCATTTTTAATCTTTTTAATGTTGGAAAATCGGCTAAGCAGGAAAGTATCAACTTAGTCGGCTTTGTGACTTTGTTTTTTGGAATCATACATGGATTGGGTTTTTCTAGTTATTTTAACGCTATACTCGGAGGTTCGCCCCAATCTAAATTATTACCCTTGTCTGAATTTGCATTAGGAATAGAATCATCACAGATAATTGCGGTTTTTGGGATAGTAATGCTTTCTTATATTTTTCAAAATTTATTCCGATTTTCAAAACGAGACTGGACGTTGGCGATGTCGGCTTTTGTAATTGGCGTTGTTTTACCAATGATTATACGAAACGAAATATGGAATAGATAAATACAATGGAAAAGAAAAAATTAAATAAATACGACAAAGCCTATCTTCGAATCGCTAAAGAATGGAGTCTTTTGTCTTACTGCAAACGCAAACAGGTAGGCGCTATAATTGTTCGGGATCGCATGATTATTTCTGATGGGTATAATGGCACACCTTCTGGTTTTGAAAATTGTTGTGAAGACCAAGAAGGGTTGACTAATTGGTATGTACTCCATGCCGAAGCTAATGCAATTCTAAAAGTGGCACGATCTACTCAGACCTGTGAAGGCGCCACACTATATATAACCCTCTCGCCTTGCAAGGAATGCAGTAAATTAATCCATCAATCTGGAATAAAAAGAGTGGTTTACCAAACAGAATATAAGGATGCTTCGGGAGTAGATTTTCTTTTAAAAGCAGGGGTAGTCGTTGAAAAAGTAGAAGTTCTAGATTAAAAAAAAGAACACGTTATTCTCTAAAATTATCATGAACGTGGGTTTGAACGCCCCCATTCCATAAAGTAAGAATGTCGGTTGCCACGGCGGCACCGCTTCCCGAGGCAATTGCTACTTGGCTTCGCCAACCCGCTAGGGTTCCTATTACATAAATTCCTTCGGTCACTTTGTGATCCCTATTTTTAAGTTGTATTCTTTGTTTTTCGGAAAGTGATTTTTGATGTGGCCCCACATACTGCATTAATCCTTCAATTGAAAATGTGTTTGCTGCTCCAATTCCGACAACAACTATTTTGGATTTATAGGTATTTCTGTTTGTGACAACAATGAATTCAGGGAATTCTCCACTGATTTTTAAGACTTTTTCATCCGGAATTTGGGAGATGTGAGGATAGCTATCTGACAAATGTTGAATACTTTCCGATAATAAACTCGATCCTAATTTACTAGGTGGAATCCCGTAGGCATTATTAATAATAGCTTCTTGAAGCGAGGAGTTTTTTTGATGGGTAATGATTCCGATTTTTTTATCAGCGACAAAGGATTTTTTTCTTGCCGAACCCAAAACAAGGGCGCATGACACTCCAGAAACACCACCGCCAATTAGTAAAACATCAAACACAATCAGAATTTATCATTCATTTTTTCTTCAATTTTCTTTGACATTTTAAAGATCAAAAGAATTAAAACGGCACAAAGTGATGCAGCAATCCCAATGAAAGCCACCATGCTGTTTCCTTCAAGAGGATGTTTGAAATCAAGCAGGCTTATATTAAAAACAATTAAACCTAAGGCCAAAGAAGCCAAAACGTTAGTAAAGATTCTCATAAAATGTATTTTTTATATAAAAAAAGAAAGACTTTAGTCTAATTTTATTTCTAACAATCCCTTTCCAAAAAAGCAAAGACTGTTTTCATAAAAATGTTATGGGGTAAATTTATAAAAATTTATTTTACACAAACAACCCTTTAACATTCGCGGCGAATAATTTAACAGCAATAGCCAAAAGAACCACGCCAAAAGTCTTACGAATAACACCCAAGCCATCTTCGCCTAACATTTTTTCGATTTTTGCAGATAATTTCAAAACGACATAAACCAAAATGATATTCAAAACGATAGCGATAATTATGTTTATGGTTTGAAACTCTGCTTTTAAAGATAAAAGTGTGGTCATCGTTCCGGCTCCAGCAATTAAAGGGAAGGCAAGTGGGACTATTGATGAGGAACTTGCGGCTTCATCACGATACAAGCGGATGCCTAAAATCATTTCCAAAGCTAAAAAGAACAGTACAAATGAACCCGCTACGGCAAATGAATGGACGTCAATTCCTATAAGGTTTAAGAATTCTTCTCCTATAAAAAGAAATACAATCATAATAATTCCAGCCACTAACGAAGCTTTCTCGGATTCGATATGCCCGTGTTTTGCCCTCAAATCAACAACGATAGGAATCGTTCCCACAATGTCAATTACGGCAAAAAGAACCATCCCAACGGTTATTATTTCTTTGAAATTTAATTCCATAATTTGTTTTCGTTTAGGGAGTAAATATATTCAATTTTCTAGTTAAAAATTAAACGGATGTTAATTTAGCTAAAAAACCGAAAGCTTAAACCATTGATGTTGATTCTTTTGTTTTTGGATTCCACAAACAAAGAGCCATTTTTCAGATATTTAAGACATAAGATATTCACTATTTAATATCCAAAATTCAGAATTGAAAAGTATCTTTGTGAAATGTTTCAACTAGGAAAAACCATTATATCGGAAGATATTCTCGAAAAAGAATTTGTTTGTAACTTATCTGCCTGCAAAGGCGCCTGTTGTGTCGGAGGTGATGCGGGGGCGCCTTTAAGCGAAGCTGAAACCAAAATTTTGGAAACCATTTATCCAAAAGTCAAATCATTTCTCCGTAAGGAGGGTATTGTCGCTATTGAGGCTCAAGGAACTTGGACCAAAGGAACGGATGGAGATCTAGAAACACCCTTAATTAACAATGAAGATTGTGCTTACGTCATTTATGATGGAAAAACTGCCCTTTGTGGGATTGAGCAAGCCTATAACCAAGGCATAATCGACTGGAAAAAACCAGTTTCTTGTCATTTATACCCTATTCGCGTTAAAGATTTTACAGAGTTTGCCGCCGTCAATTACGATAAATGGGAAATTTGTGATGATGCCTGTTCTTTGGGCGCAGCACTTGAAGTTCCAATATACAAATTTGTCAAGGAAGCACTCATTCGAAGATTTGGCGAAGATTGGTATTTGGAACTTGAAAAAGTGGCTCTAGACATGAAAAAATAATTTTAATAAAAGTATAATTTTACTCGCCTCGTATTTTTTAACCCCTATATTTTACAGCACTTTGTGTTATTTTTAACTTTTTAAAATATTGATTTTCAATAAATTAAACATTACATGAAAAGCATTTTAATTTATTCACATTTGTTAAAAACTCCCTTCAATTGTGAATAAGTTTGACTTTTAATAACCATAAGAATTTACAATCTTTGTAATCGACGAAAACATAATAATTCGTTAAAATTTAGAAAAACCAAAACTGCAATGTCACAAGTTGAACCAATATTACAAGAAAACAAGAATCGTTTCGTAATTTTCCCTATCAAACACCACGATATTTGGGAATGGTATAAGAAAATGGAGGCCAGTTTTTGGACTGCCGAAGAAATAGATTTGTCCCAGGATTTGAATGATTGGAACAATAAATTAAGTGATGATGAGCGGTATTTTGTGAAACATATTCTAGCTTTTTTTGCTGCTTCTGATGGTATAGTGAATGAAAATCTTGCCGAAAATTTTGTAAATGAAGTACAGTATGCTGAAGCAAAATTTTTCTACGGTTTTCAAATTATGATGGAAAACATTCATAGCGAAACGTATTCACTTTTGATTGATACCTATGTTAAAGATGAAGCCGAGAAAGATGAATTGTTTAATGCATTAGATGTTTTTCCAGCCATTAAGAAAAAAGCGGACTGGGCTTTGAAATGGATTGAATCGGATTCGTTTGCGGAACGGTTGATAGCCTTTGCAGCGGTGGAAGGAATTTTCTTTTCAGGAGCTTTCTGTTCTATTTATTGGTTGAAAAAAAGAGGCTTAATGCCTGGATTGACTTTTTCTAATGAATTGATTTCTCGTGATGAAGGAGTTCATTGTGATTTCGCAGTGCATTTGCATAATCATCACTTGGTGAATAAAGTGCCTAAAAAACGGATCAAGGAAATTATAGTTGACGCATTAAATATTGAAAGAGAATTTATTACCGAGTCGCTTCCAGTGAGTTTAATTGGTATGAATGCCGTGTTGATGACCCAATATTTAGAATTTGTTGCTGACAGATTGTTAGTTGAATTAGGCTGTAGCAGAGAATATAATACTTCAAACCCCTTTGATTTTATGGATATGATTTCGCTTCAAGGAAAAACAAACTTCTTTGAAAAGAAAGTAGCCGAATACCAAAAATCAGGTGTAATGAATACAGATGGAGACGCGCAAAAAATTAGTTTTGACGCTGATTTTTAATATTTTTTGCCACGAAACCTAGTCAAGAAGAAAGTTATAAAAGAATAGACTAAAACTTACTCTAAACACCAAAGCCCAAAAAAACTTTAAGCTATTTGTGTTTTCGGGGCAAATAGCACAAATTAATACCCGGGATTAGTTTCCCAAAATAGTAATACAAATTCACCAAAATAGAAAAGGGATTTTCTGTTTTAAAAAAAAACAAGATTATGTACGTAGTAAAAAGAGATGGACATAAGGAGCCAGTAATGTTCGACAAAATTACGGATAGAATTAAAAAACTATGCTATGGTTTAAATGATTTAGTAGACGCTGTGAAAGTGGCAATGCGAGTAATTGAAGGGCTTTACGATGGAGTTTCAACATCAGAATTAGATAATCTTGCTGCAGAAACCGCAGCATCAATGACCATTGCGCATCCAGATTATGCACAATTGGCAGCAAGGATTGCCATTTCGAATTTGCATTCCAATACCAAAAAATCATTCTCGGAAACAATGAGCGAAATGTATCATTATGTTAATCCGAGAAATGGACAAGAAGCACCATTATTGTCTGAAGAAGTTCACAATGTTATTCAAGAAAACGCAGAGTTTTTAGATTCTCATATTATATACAACCGAGATTTCAATTACGACTATTTTGGTTTCAAGACCTTGGAGCGTTCGTATTTGCTGAAAATTAACGGAAAAATAGTAGAACGTCCGCAACATATGTTGATGCGTGTTTCGGTTGGAATTCACTTGGGTGATTTGAAATCAGTTATAGAAACCTATGACTTGATGTCTAAAAAATTCTTTACCCACGCAACACCTACATTATTCAATGCTGGCACGCCAAAACCTCAAATGTCATCTTGCTTCCTTTTGGCCATGCAGGACGATAGTATTGATGGGATTTATGACACCTTAAAACAAACCGCTAAAATATCACAATCAGCGGGCGGTGTTGGGCTTTCTATTCACAATGTTCGCGCTACAGGTTCTTATATTCGTGGTACTAATGGCACTTCAAATGGAATTGTGCCGATGCTGAGAGTTTTCAACGATACAGCTCGTTATGTAGATCAAGGGGGAGGAAAACGTAAAGGTAGTTTTGCAATTTACATCGAAACTTGGCACGCTGATATATTCGATTTTTTAGATTTGAAAAAAAACACTGGAAAAGAAGAAATGCGCGCTAGAGATTTATTCTTTGCGATGTGGACATCGGATTTGTTTATGAAAAGAGTACAGGAAGATGGTCTTTGGACCCTAATGTGTCCAAACGAATGTCCCGGTTTATATGACGTCCATGGTGAAGAATTTGAAAAAATGTACACCGATTATGAAAAGGCTGGAAAAGGAAGAAAAACAATCAAGGCGCACGAATTGTGGGAGAAAATTTTGGAATCGCAAATTGAGACTGGAACACCTTATATGTTGTATAAAGATGCTGCAAACCGAAAATCAAATCAAAAAAATCTAGGAACGATTCGCTCTTCGAATTTGTGTACCGAGATTATGGAATTCACCTCTAAAGATGAAATCGCAGTTTGCAACCTAGCGTCCATTTCATTGCCTATGTTTGTGGAAAACAAACAATTTAATCATGAATTGTTGTTTACCGTTACTAAACGTGTGACCAGAAACTTGAACAAGGTTATCGACAGAAATTATTATCCAGTAATTGAAGCCGAGAATTCTAACTTGCGTCATCGTCCTGTTGGGCTTGGAGTTCAAGGACTTGCTGATGCTTTTATTATGTTGCGCTTACCTTTTACTAGTGACGAAGCTAAAACCCTTAATCAGGAAATATTTGAAACTTTATATTTTGCAGCCGTTACTGCCTCAATGGAATTAGCTAAAGAAGAAGGACCCTATTCTACTTTTAAAGGCTCGCCAATTTCTCAAGGAGAATTTCAACACAATCTTTGGGGAATGAAAGATGAAGAGCTTTCTGGACGATGGGATTGGGCATCCTTGAGAAAAGAAGTAATGAAGCACGGTGTTAGAAACTCACTTTTGGTTGCGCCAATGCCAACGGCCTCCACTTCGCAGATTCTAGGCAACAATGAAGCATTTGAACCTTATACTTCTAATATTTACACCAGACGGGTTCTTTCTGGTGAATTTATCGTTGTAAATAAGCATCTGCTGAATGATTTGGTAGAACGCGGACTTTGGAACGAAACCTTGAAACAAGAATTAATGCGCAACAATGGGTCTGTTCAAGACCTAGATATTCCTCAAGATTTGAAAGAACTGTACAAAACGGTTTGGGAAATGTCCATGAAAGACATTATAGATATGTCGCGTCAGCGGGGTTATTTTGTAGATCAATCTCAATCCTTGAACTTGTTTATGCAAAATGCCACATACTCTAAATTGACGTCTATGCACTTCTATGCTTGGCAATCTGGATTGAAAACCGGAATGTACTATTTAAGAACTAAAGCGGCGGTAGACGCGATAAAATTTACCTTGAACAACGACAAAAAAGCAGAGCCATTGCAAGAAGTCAAAGTGCAGCAAATAGCAGTTGAAACCGAAGCAGTAGAAATGACCGCAGAAGAATACAGAGCCATGATCGAATTGGCAAAAAATGCCGGTCCTGACGAATGTGAAATGTGTGGATCTTAATCAATTAAAAATTAAAAATAATACAGCCGTCTAAATGACGGCTTTTTTTGGGCTATTTAATTCGTCAGTTCGCTTTGCTCTTGTTCCTCTTAAAGTTAAAATCTTTTTATTTTAAAGAAAAAGCAAAAGGATTTTCACTTTAACTGAGCCTAGATTCTCCATTATAAAGAGATGATTATGAAAATTATTTGCTATATTTGATGGAGGTATCGCTACAAAAACGTTTTTCATAGACATTAAAAATCTTCAAAATGAAAAATAATGAATTCACCGTTACAGATGATTTATTGGCAACAAGAGGACAACGTTTTATGAATTGCATTCTCGATTTATTGATTGTTCATACTATCTTGGTCAGCATTGCCACAACGGTTGTTATCATTGGGAATGTCACAAATAATTACATCTTATCTGCCTGGCTTGAATCAACAACAACTTTTCAAAGATTGCTTTTTTGGTTTGCAATTCTTTTTTCCTATTATTTTTTGACCGAAGCCTATTTCTCCAGAACTTTTGCCAAGTATTTCACCAAAACAATTGTGGTGGCAAAAGACAGCTCAAGACCCAAAACACATGCGATTATTATTCGAACACTTTCTCGTTTTATTCCTTTGGAATGCCTGTCTTTTTTTGGCCCAAGCCTAAGGGGATTACACGATTTGTTTTCGGATACTTATGTTGTTCGAAAACATGAGTTCAACAAAAAAAAGGGAGCGATTTTGTTTCCTTGAAGGAATTAGAAAAGATACATTTAGCCATCATTTTGATGGCTATTATTATTTTAAACAAATCCTTTTTCTTTATATTCGCCTAATCTAAAAACCTAAATGGCAACAATGAACTGGGAGCAACTTTTATCACTACGACGCCAAGGCGACACGAGCAAACGATTACGAATAGAACAAGACGACACTCGTCTTGGTTTTGAGGTTGATTTTGACCGAATCATATTCTCGTCGGCTTTTAGGAGTTTACAAGATAAAACACAAGTCATCCCACTTTCGAAAACTGATTTTGTACATACAAGATTAACACACAGCCTAGAAGTTTCGGTTGTTGGACGTTCGATTGGGAGATTGGTTGGCAAAAAAATCATCGAGAAATATCCGCATCTAAAGGAAGTTCACGGCTTTCAAGCGAATGATTTCGGGGCAATTGTAGCCGCTGCTTCTTTGGCACACGACATCGGTAATCCACCTTTTGGACATTCCGGTGAAAAAGCCATTGGCGAATATTTTTCCATTGGAAAAGGCCAACAATACAAAGACCAACTTTCGGCCAAAGAATGGCAGGATTTAATAGATTTTGAAGGGAATGCCAACGGATTTTCGGTACTTACGGCAAGCCGTCCCGGAATTGAGGGCGGTTTGAGAATTTCATACGCCACCCTAGGCGCTTATATGAAATACCCAAAAGAAAGTTTGCCCAAAAAACCGACTCAAAATATCGCCGACAAAAAATATGGTTTCTTTCAATCTGACGCAGCATTCTTCGAAGAAGTGGCAACAGAACTGGGGATGATTCCAAACAAAGACGGAAACGACATCGGTTACGAAAGACATCCTTTGGCTTATTTAGTCGAGGCTGCCGATGATATTTGTTATACGATTATCGACTTTGAAGATGGAATCAATCTAGGGTTGGTTTCCGAAGATTTTGCCTTGGAATATTTGATAAAATTGGTCAAAGACAGTATCGATTCTTCGAAATACAATTCCTTAACGACTAAGGAAGATCGAATTAGTTACTTGAGAGCCTTGGCAATTGGAAGTTTAATAAACGATGCTGTCAAAGTTTTTATCGAAAACGAAGAGTCAATTTTAGAGGGCAAATACCCGTATGCTTTGACGGACAGAAGTAAATATAAAGTCCAAATGGACGACATCATCAAGTTGAGCGTTAAAAAAATCTATCAAAGTCGGGAAGTGGTCGAGAAAGAAATTGTGGGTTACCAAATTATTCAAACCTTATTGGATAAATTTATCACCGCTTTCAATAATAAATTTGATGGGACTTCATCGAATTACGACAAATTAATATTAAAGATGCTGCCCGAAAAATTCTTGGAAGAAAAAGAGGATTTGTACAAAAGGCTGTTGCATATTTGCCATTACGTTTCCCTTTTGACCGATGGAAATGCTCTGGAATTGTTCGAAACCATCAACGGCCGGAAAACGAATTAAGTTTTAAATCTTAAAATAATCCATCTTAATAACTTGAAAAAATAGTAACCAAACTTTCGACGTCAATTTTGCAATAGCGTTGTAATTCTTCTACGGTTCCATGTTCTATAAATTCATCGGGAATTCCAAGTATTTGTATTTTTGAAGTGTAATTATTTTGTACTGAAAACTCAAGGACGGCACTTCCGAAACCTCCTTTGATAACGCCATCTTCAATGGTCATTATTGTTTCAAATTCATTAAAAATAGTATGTAATAATTTTTCGTCTAAGGGTTTTACAAAAGCAAAATCATAATGAGCAATTGTTTCCGGATGATTTATTTTGGCCAAAGCCAAAGTCACATTATTCCCTATTGTTCCGTTGGATAAAACCGCCACTTTTAAACCTTTTTTGAGGCAATTCGCTTTGCCGATTTCTATTTTTTCGTATGGTTTTTGCCAATCTGTAATTTGACCGCGACCTCTCGGGTAGCGAATAGCAATAGGATGGTTCAATCCCAATTGCGCAGTGTATAGAATGTTTCGCAATGCAATTTCGTTCAACGGAGCGTAGATTATCATATTTGGAATGCAGCGCAAATAAGCCAAATCAAAAACACCGTGATGCGTTGCGCCGTCTTCGCCAACCAATCCCGCCCTGTCCAAACAAAAAATAACGGGTAAATCTTGTAAAGCCACGTCATGAATGACTTGGTCGTAGGCTCGTTGCAAAAAAGTCGAATAAATATTGCAAAAAACCACCATTCCTTGCGTTGCCATTCCTGCCGAAAGTGTGACAGCGTGTTGTTCGGCAATTCCAACGTCGAACGCGCGATTAGGGAAAGCATCCATCATAAATTTCAAGGAGCTTCCCGAAGGCATTGCAGGTGTGATTCCCACAATTTTTTCATTGGCTCTAGCTAAATCCAATACGGTCAAACCAAAAACATCCTGATATTTTGGTGGTATATTTTCTTCTGATTTCAAAGGAATTTCCCCAGTGATTTTATCAAATTTCCCTGGTGCGTGGTATTTTACCTGATCCTCTTCGGCTTGTTGTAACCCTTTCCCTTTTGTGGTAATGATATGAAGGAATTTTGGGCCTTTTACTTTTTTAAGCCGTTTCAATTCTTTGATGACGGCAAAAATGTCATGTCCGTCGATTGGGCCTGAATAGTCAAAATTCAGCGACTTAATCATGTTATTCTTCTTCGGATTTTTTCCTTCCTTTACGGCAGTGAGGTAGTTTTTCAAGGCGCCAACGCTTGGATCAATCCCAATGGCATTGTCGTTAAGGATAACTAATAAGTTGGCATCAGTAACGCCGGCGTGATTCAATCCCTCAAATGCCATTCCGGATGCGATGGAAGCGTCACCTATAACGGCTATGTGGTGTTTTTCGAAGTCGCCTTTTAAATTGGATGCAATCGCCATTCCCAAAGCTGCTGAAATAGAAGTGGAAGAGTGACCTACGCCAAAAGCATCGTAAACACTTTCGCTTCTTTTTGGAAAGCCTGAAATCCCGTTGATTTGACGGTTAGTGTGAAAATTTTCCCTTCTTCCCGTTACTATTTTATGTCCATAGGCTTGATGACCCACGTCCCAAATCAACAAATCTTCGGGGGTGTTGAATACGTAATGTAGGGCAATCGTGAGTTCTACAACACCAAGGCTGGCGCCCAGATGGCCTTCTTTTACCGAAACAATATCAATAATAAAATCTCGCAATTCCTGGGCAACTTGAGGAAGTTGGGCTTCGTCGAGTTGGCGTAAATCAGTCGGATTGTTGATGGTTGAAAGTAAATTCCCGGTCATAAAGCAAATGTACGAATTGAATTCTTATTTTTGTAATTATGGAAAACCCTTTCACCGACGAATATTTTATGAAGAAAGCCTTGCATGAGGCAGAAATGGCTTTTGAGAAGGATGAAATTCCTGTTGGCGCCTTAATTGTAATTGACAATAAGGTCATTGCCCGAGGTCATAATCTTACCGAAATGCTCAATGATGTTACCGCTCATGCCGAAATGCAAGCAATAACGGCTGCTGCGAATTTCCTTGGCGGAAAATATTTAACGGGATGCACTTTGTATGTTACGCTAGAACCTTGCCAAATGTGCGCCGGTGCTTTGTATTGGAGTCAGATTTCGAAAATAGTTTATGGAGCAAGCGATGAAAATCGCGGTTTTACGACAATGGGAACCCAATTGCATCCAAAAACTACAGTTGTTCGTGGAGTTCTGTCGAATGAAGCTTCGGAATTGCTGAAGCGGTTTTTTGATAAGAGGAGAAAATAAAAATCTAAAAAAAAGACACAAAAAAACCGCCAATCTCACGAAAGGCGGTTTTTGATTTATTCTATAATAACATTCTTCTTTTTGTCGTAGAAATGATATTCTAGATACGTGTAAGCGTCACGTGGTATGATTTTCACCCATTTTTTATGTTCAAAAAACCATTTTGAACGTATTGATGGAAAACCTTTTGTAAGGTATGCGGCCACAAACGGATGTACGTTAAGCACAACGTTATTGTGTGTTTTTAATATATTTTCTAGATCTAGTGCGATTTTGTCAATGATTTGAATTGGCGCTTCAATTTCGCCTTCAATATTGTTTGGATCTTCTTCTCTAGTTTTAATGTTGACTTCCGGTCTTACCCTTTGTCTTGTAATTTGGACTAATCCAAATTTACTCGGGGGCAAGATTTTGTGTTTTGCTTTATCGTCGTCCATTTCTTCCCTGAGGAAGTCAAACAACACTTTTCGATTTTCGGGATTGCCCATGTCGATAAAATCAATTACGATTATTCCGCCCATATCACGAAGACGTAGTTGTCTTGCGATTTCAGCGGCAGCAATCATATTAACCTCCATGGCAGTATCTTCTTGATTAGATGCTTTATTAGAACGGTTTCCGCTATTCACGTCGATGACGTGCAAAGCTTCGGTGTGTTCGATAATAAGATAAGCACCTTTACTCATGGAAACTGTTCTTCCAAAGGAGGTCTTGATTTGTCTCTCTATATTGTATTTCTCAAAAATAGGAGTGTCTTTTGATTGATAAAACTTAACAATCGATGTTTTTGAAGGAGCTATTTCTTGTAAATAGTCCTTGGTTTGGTTGTACAACTCTTCATCATCTATTTGGATACCGCTAAAGGTATCGTTGAAGACGTCTCTTAATATTGATGAAGCTCTATTGAGCTCTCCTAATACTTTTGACGGATGATGAGCGGTCGGTAATTTTTTACACATTGCAGTCCATCTCTCTAGGAGGTTTTGCAAATCTTTTTCTAATTCTACGGTACTTTTGCCTTCGGCTACTGTGCGAACAATAACGCCAAATCCTTTTGGCTTGATGGATTGTACCAATCGTTTCAAACGTTCTTTTTCTTTCTTGTCTTCTATTTTTTGAGAAATAGAAACACGATCAGAAAACGGAACTAAAACAATAAATCTTCCGGCAAGTGATAGCTCAGCGCTTATTCTTGGTCCTTTAGTAGATATTGGTTCTTTAACAACTTGTACTAAAATAGATTGATTGGGATTGATAATCTCTGTTATCGAACCATCTTTGTCAATCTCTTTTTCAAACTGAAAGGTTTTTAGGGAGAAATCTTTTATTTTACCTGCGCTTACAAGTTTTATGAATTTCAGTTGGGAAGCAAGGTTAGGTCCTAAATCGTGATAATGTAAAAAGGCATCTTTTTCGAAGCCTACATTTACAAAAGCAGCATTAAGTCCGGCAACGGGTTTTCTTATTTTGGCGATAAATATATCCCCAACTTGGAAGTTGCTTTTCTCTTCTTCTTTGTGTAATTCAATTAGTTTTCCATCTTTTAATAAGGCAAAATCTACGAAATCAGAACTGGATCTAATGATTAATTCTTTATTCACTTTGTAAATTTTTATCCAGACTTTTGGCAATAGGCAAGGCAATAGACAATAAATAGGAACTTAAAGTATAGGGCTTAGCGCTTAAAGCATACTCGTAAGGATGGATTAAACAATAATTTTAACAGGTATTGAACCCGGGGAGACTTTAGATTTATGGGTTTTGATTCTTGATTTTAGATTTGTTGCATCTATATTCTTAAATCGGAAATCTACAATCGGAAATCTCAATTTCAATGAACGGTTAAAAAGAAAAAAGTAGTTTAAAACTACTTTTTCTTTTTATGACGGTTAGCTCTCGCTCTTTTTTTGCGTTTGTGCGTCGCTACCTTATGTCTTTTTCTTTTTTTACCACTTGGCATATTTGGTGATTTTATGATTAATAATTTTTTTTATTTTGCTTCGTTATTTTCCTTAACACCTTGTACAAATACTTTTGCAGGTTTAAATGCAGGAATGTTATGAGCAGGAATTTTAATGGTAGTGTTTTTTGAAATGTTTCTTCCAGTTTTTTCGGCTCTTGTTTTCACAATAAAACTCCCAAATCCTCTTAAATAAACATTGTCTCCGGTTTCTAAAGAATTTTTAACCTCAGTCATAAATGTCTCTATAGTTGCTTGAATATCTCCTTTTTCAAGACCTAATTTTTCTGAAATTTTTGCTACGATATCTGCTTTTGTCATTTTATTTTGTATTTATAAATAGTAAACTAATTTTTGAGAATGCAAATATAGGAATAAAAAAAACAAATATTCAAGCTAATTCATTAAATTTTAATGTTATAAACTTTTACTTTTGTCGTTTAAAATATAAACATGGATTTTGCTAAAGTATTAACTGCGTGGTATTTGCAAAATAAGCGAGATTTGCCCTGGCGAAAGACGGGCAATCCGTATGCGATTTGGCTCTCTGAAATCATTCTACAACAGACGCGAGTAGCGCAGGGAACACCTTTTTTTCTTTCTTTTATTACTGCTTTTCCAACTGTTTTTGATTTGGCTAAGGCCAACGAAGAACAAGTTTTAAAACTATGGCAAGGTTTGGGTTACTATTCCCGCGCCCGAAATTTGCATAAAACGGCTCAATATATTGCTTTTGAATTATTTGGTATTTTTCCTGATAATTATAATGATCTGTTAAAACTAAAAGGGGTTGGAGAATACACCGCAGCAGCAATCGCTTCCTTTTCGTATAATGAGCCCGTTCCTGTTGTCGATGGAAATGTTTTTCGTGTTTTGTCTCGCTATTTTGATGTAGAAACGGATATTGCTTCAGCTTCAGCTAAAAAGGAATTTACTGCTTTGGCTTTCGAATTGATGCCAAAAGACAATCCGGCATTATTTAACCAGGCCATCATGGAATTTGGGGCTTTACAATGCGTTCCTAAAAGTCCGAATTGTAGTGTTTGTATTTTCAACATGAGTTGTGCCGCTTTACAAAAAAATAAAGTTGATCAACTGCCTTTGAAATCAAAAAAACTAAAGATTAGAAATCGATTTTTTAATTATTTAGTTGTTTCTGATGATAACACCAATACCATAATTCAGAAACGAACTGCAAAAGGAATTTGGCATAATCTTTATGAATTTCCTTTGATTGAAACCGAAGCTTCGCAAAATTCCGATTTCATCTCCACAACTATTCAAAGCGAATTTTTTCAAAACAATACAATAATAAGTATTGAAGATTCAAACGATAAAAGTATTGTTCATAAATTATCGCATCAACATTTACATATCAAATTTTGGAAAGTTAAAGTTAAAGGAATAGTTGAAAACGGAATCAATACAACTAAGTTAAAAACCTTTCCATTTCCAATTGTTATCTTTAATTTTATCGAAAAGGATTTTTTGACCTAACTCAAAAATCCGTACATTTGAATACATAAATACAGAATATGAATTCTACCTTAAATAAAGTAATGCTAATTGGCCATTTGGGAGACGAGGTAAAGATGCACTATTTCAAAAGCGATTCCTGCATTGGAAAATTTCCTTTAGCAACAAACGAGACTTATATTAATAAGGAAACAGGCGAAAAAATAATTTCAACGGAGTGGCACAATATAGTTGTTAAAAATAAAGCGGCAGAATTGTGTGAAAAATATTTATCAAAAGGGGATAAGGTATATATTGAAGGGCGAATAAAATCGCGTCAGTGGCAGGCAGAAGATGGCTCTGTAAAATATATAACAGAAATTCAGGCAATAGATTTTACTTTTCTTACCACAAAAAAGGAGATGGAAAATGCTAAAGATAATAAAACGGCAGAGTTGGCAAAAAAACCTAACTTTGAGCCGCAAAACAATATTTTGCCAATCAATGACCTTCCGTTTTGATTGTTTAACTAATATCTTTTAATTTGGACTCAGACCCCAGTTTTCTTTTTACTTATAATATAGACACCAATTTAGTTTACGGATTTGTATCCATATTTGCTTTGCTGTTTTGTTCCGCACTAGTTTCCGGTGCCGAAGTAGCGCTGTTTTCATTGTCACAAAAAGACATTGAAGATACTTTGCAACATCATCCTTCGAAGGGAAAAATCATTTCGGGACTTCTTGAAAAACCCAAAAAACTATTAGCCACTCTTCTTGTAGCAAATAACTTCATCAATATTGGCGTAGTAATATTGTTTTCATTTATTGGAAAAAATTTATTTACAGGGGTCACTTCACCTATCCTTAAATTTAGTATTGAAGTAATACTCGTCACTTTTTTAATATTGTTGTTTGGTGAGGTTTTGCCAAAAGTCTATGCCAGCAGAAACAACATTAAGTTTGCTAAGTTGATAGCGTATCCCGTTGCAGGACTCGACAAATTACTTTCTCCAATAAGTTTACCCATGCGAAAACTCACGATATACCTGCATAACAAATTGGGAAAACAAAAGACAAATTTTTCGGTTGATCAATTATCACAGGCATTGGAACTGACCGATACAGAAGAAACATCGACAGAAGAGCAGAAAATTTTAGAAGGAATTGTGACTTTTGGAAATACGGATACGAAGCAGGTTATGAGTCCGAGAATGGATATTTTTGCTTTGGAAATAGAAGAACCTTTTAAAGTCATTTATTCGAAAATAGTTGAAAAGGGCTACTCTAGAATTCCAGTATATCGGGACAATATAGATCATATAGAAGGCGTTTTGTTTGTGAAAGATTTACTCCGGCATATTGAAAAGGAAGAATTTGATTGGAAAACATTAATACGAGAGCCTTTTTTTGTTCCTGAAAATAAAAAAATCGATAATTTGCTAAAAGATTTTCAAAGCATGAAAAGTCATCTTGCTATTGTGGTAGATGAATACGGAGGAACTTCGGGATTAGTTTCTCTTGAGGATATTATAGAAGAAATCGTGGGCGATATAAGCGACGAATTTGATGGAGATAATGTCAATTTTTCTAAAATAGATGATAAAAATTATCTTTTCGAAGGAAAAATAAACTTAAAGGATTTCTATAGAATTGTTGATGTTAATGAAGAATTATTTGAATCGAAAAAAGGCGAAGCCGAAACATTAGCAGGATTTATTCTTGAAGTTTTAGGAAATTTCCCTAAAAAAGATCAAAAAATTGCACTAGAAAATTGCATATTTACCATCGAATCGGTTGATAAAAAACGTGTAAAACAGATAAAAGTTACCATCGAATAAATATAAAAATGCCAAAAAAACAAATTGCAATTTCTATATTTTCAGTTGTTTTATTTGCTTTTCTAAGCTGTAAGGACGACGTTTTGCCTAAGCCATCAAGCTATTTGAGATTAGATTATCCTGAGGCAAAATACGTGCATTTTGAAAACAATTGCCCATTTGTGTTTGACATGAATTCAGAAGCAATTGTCAAAGGAGAGAAGGATTGTGGATTTACCCTTTCGTACCCAAAAATGAAAGCTACTATTTATTTGACTTACAAACCCGTAAATAACAATATAGCCAATTTGTTGCGGGATGCCCAAAAGTTGACGTACGAACATGTCATAAAGGCTGATAATATTTTAGAACAGCCCTATTTAAATCCTGCCAAAAAAGTTTACGGAATGTTCTATCAAGTGGATGGTAATGCTGCCACTAATTCCCAGTTTTATGTTACCGATAGCGTAAAAAATTTTGTGACGGGTTCTGTTTATTTCTATGCAAAACCCAACTATGATTCCATTATGCCAGCCGCCAGTTATGTTCGAAATGATATGCAGCGATTGATGGAAACTTTAAAATGGAAATAAAAAGTATTCGAAAAGGATTTTTTATAAAACTGGAACAACTCATGTCTAGTATTGATGATTATTTCAGTATCGACATTTATTAAGAAAAAAGAGGCCTTATAAATCATTTAAAAAAATCACAAGCTCCTGGTTGATTCTCTTTCTCGTAATTGAGTTTTAATTACTACCGTTTCATAAGGAAGATTTTCTTCTTTTGATTCTAATCTATTAATAAGCAACCTTGCGGATTCTTCCCCTATTTCTACTCCGTATTGGCTCACGGTGGTTAAGCTAGGAGATAATCTTCTAGACGCAAGAATCCCATCAGCAAAGCCAATGATAGATAATTCTTCGGGAACTTTATAACCTTTTTTAAGGCCAATCTTTAATGCGGCTACCGAATCATTTTCGTCCAAGGCAAAAATACCGTCAATCACATTTTTGTCAAAAATTTCCTCGATTTTTTCTTTTAAAGCCTCTTCAGAATCCATTCGAAGAATCAAATTGGGGTTTATTGCAATTTTGTTGTTTTTTAATGCCTGTAAATAGCCTTCGGCTCTTAATTTACCGACACTTAAATTGTCAATTGATGATAATAATGCGATATTCTTACATCCTATATTTATTAAATGTTGAGTGGAATTTAAGGCAGAATCGAAATCGTCAACAATAACTTTGTCGCAAATCACCTCGTCAACAATACGATCAAACATTACAATAGGAGTGCCCTCGTTTATGATTGCTGTAAAATGGTTGTATTCCTGTAATTTTTGGGCTTCTTCTGAAATAGCTAAAATAAAACCATCAATAGTGCCATTACTCAACATGTCTAAAGTATGCACTTCTTTTTTTAATGATTCGTTGGAGATACACATAATAACATTATATCCTTTTTCGTCGGCAATTTTTTCTATTCCGCTAAAAACTTTGGCAAAAAAAGAATTTAGAATATTGGGTATAATAACCCCAATGGTTTTTGTCTTCCTGTTTTTCAGGTTCAGACCAATAACATTGGGCTTGTAGTTTTTGAGTTTAGCGTATTCTTTAATTCTGATTTTTGTTTGTTCGCTGATTTCCGGGCTATCGTTAAGTGCTTTTGAGACTGTAGAAACAGAAACATGAAGTTCTTTGGCGATTTGTTTTAGTGTAGCTCTAGTTTTCATAAATAAATATTTTTATTGTCTTTTAACCATCATAATGAAACACTTTTTTTGAGGATACGATTTCATTTTTATGATTCAAAAAAAGAAACTTTTACAAAAAAAAGTTTTTTAAAATGTGTAATTTACATCTTTTTTTGTTCTTGAGGCATTGCAAATATATAAAGTCTAAATTAAACTACAATTCAAGAAAACACAAATGTAATTATCTGTAAATACTCATTTGATAATCAGCTTAAAAACGATCAAAAAATAATCTTTTAAGGTATTTGTATTTAAAATAAATAATTGTACTTTTGCAACCCCTTTATTGGGGATGGAATGTTTAATTAAAAATATATTATGGACGCATTAAGCTACAAGACACAATCAGCAAGCAAAGCCACCGTTACAAAAGAGTGGATCATTGTTGATGCAGATGGACATAACTTAGGTCGTCTTGCTTCAAAAGTCGCTATGATTTTGAGAGGTAAGTACAAACCAAGTTACACACCACACGTCGACTGCGGAGATAACGTAATCGTTATCAACTCAGAAAAAATCAACCTTACAGGTAACAAAATGGATGAAAAAACGTACATCCGTCACACTGGTTATCCTGGAGGACAAAGAACTTTAACCGCTAAAGTATTGCAATCGAAAAACCCTGCATTATTAGTAGAAAAAGCAGTAAAAGGGATGTTGCCAAAAAACAAAATTGGCGCTGAGCTTTTCAGAAATTTAAATGTTGTTGTAGGATCAGAGCACAAACAAGGTGCTCAAAAACCTAGAACAGTTAACCTTAATGATCTTAAGTAATGGGAGTAATTCACAAAATCGGTAGAAGAAAAACCGCTGTTGCACGTGTTTATGTTTCGGAAGGAACAGGAGTAATCACTGTAAACAAAAAAGAATTTGCAACTTACTTTCCAACAGCTACTTTACAATACAAAGTTTTACAACCGATGTCTATGACAGAAAACGTAAACAATTTTGATGTAAAAGTAAATGTTTATGGAGGTGGTTCAACTGGTCAAGCAGAAGCTGTAAGAATGGCTTTAGCGCGCGTAATGTGTGAAGTAAATGCAGAAAACAGAGCTATATTGAAACCAGAAGGTTTGTTAACAAGAGATCCAAGAATGGTTGAACGTAAGAAATTCGGTCAGAAGAAAGCTCGTAAGAGATTCCAATTCTCTAAACGTTAATAGAACCCGTCTTGTTCTATTGGAACAAGACATCGTTTATTTAAATGAATTTAAAAACAATGTTGTTGTTGTCAAGCTGAGGCTTGAAATTAGTTTAGCATCTAAATGTATTCAGCCGGAAAACCGCCATTTATACATTGCTAATCAACAGAACGTAAACTAAACAAAAAATGTCAAACAAAGTAGAAGTAAAAGAATTACTAGAAGCAGGTGTTCACTTTGGACACATGACTAGAAAATGGGATCCAAATATGGCTCCTTATATTTATATGGAGCGTAATGGAATTCACATTATCAATCTATATAAAACTGCAGCAAAAATTGAAGAGGCTAACGAAGCTTTGAAAAAAATCGCTGCATCAGGTAGAAAAATATTATTTGTTGCTACCAAAAAGCAAGCAAAAGATATCGTTGCTGAAAAAGCTGCAGCCGCAAACATGCCGTACATCACTGAAAGATGGCCTGGTGGAATGCTAACCAACTTCGTAACTATCCGTAAAGCTGTTAAAAAAATGGCTACTATTGATAAAATGAAGAAAGACGGAACATTTATGACGCTGTCTAAAAAAGAGCGTTTGCAAGTAGATCGTCTTCGTGCTAAATTAGAGAAAAACTTAGGTTCAATTGCAGATATGTCTAGACTTCCTGCAGCATTGTTCGTAGTAGATATTAAAGCGGAACACATCGCAATAAAAGAAGCTCAAAAATTAAACATTCCAGTTTTCGCAATGGTGGATACCAATTCTGACCCAAGAGAGGTTGAATTCGTAATCCCATCTAACGATGATGCTTCTAAATCAATCGATAAAATTCTATCTTTAGTAACTGCTGCAATAATTGACGGGCTATCAAATAGAACTTCTGATAAAGAAGGCGATGCAGAAACGCCTACTGCAGAAACACCTTCTCCAGAGGTAGTAGCTGAAAAAGCAACTATTGCTGAGGTAGAAGCCATAGTTACTCCTATAGCAGATGTTGTAGAAGTTGCTCCTATAGCGGAAGTTGAAGAAGTTGCTCCTATTGTTGTTGAAGCAAAAGCAAAAAAAACTCCTGCCACTGCAACTAAAGCTGCTACAACTAAAGCTGCTAAAACTAAACCTACTGCAACTGAAGAATAAATCAAACAAATTTAAAGATTGAAGGATTTAAAGATCGAAAGAGTATTGATTTTATAATTAGTATTCCTTTTATTATTTAAATTTTTCAATCTTTTAATCTTTTAATTAAAAAATTATGGCAACAATTACTGCTGCAGACGTAAATAAATTAAGAACAATCACAGGTGCAGGTATGATGGACTGCAAAAAAGCCTTGGTTGAAGCAGATGGAGATTTTGATTTAGCAATCGAAAACCTTCGTAAAAAAGGACAAAAAGTAGCCGCAAACCGATCAGATAGAGAATCTACTGAAGGAGCTGCAATTGCAGTTGTTAATGCTAACAAAACTGCCGGTGTCGTTATTACATTAAACTGTGAGACTGACTTCGTAGGAATGAATGAAAACTTTGTAAAAATGGCTACTGAAATGGCTCATTTGGCATTGAACTTCAACACCAAAGACGAATTTTTAGCCGCTGATTTCAACGGAATCACTGTTGCTGATAAATTAATCGAACAAACGGGTGTTATTGGAGAAAAACTTGAAATTAGAACTTTTGAGAAATTAGAAGGCGCATTCATCGGATCTTACATACACTCTGGAAACAAAATCGCTACTTTAGTAGCTCTATCTGCTAATGTTGCAGGTGCTGAAGAAGTGTCCAGAAACGTATCGATGCAAGCCGCAGCTATGGCGCCAATTGCACTAAACGAATCAGGCGTTGACGCAGATACTATTGCAAAAGAAATCGAAATCGCAAAAGATCTTTTGCGTCAAGAAGGAAAACCAGAAGCCATGTTAGACAATATTGCTAAAGGTAAACTGGCACGTTTCTTTAAAGACAATACATTAGTAAACCAAGATTACATTAAAGACAACAAATTGAGCGTTGCCGCTTATGTGAAATCTTTAGATAAAGACCTTATCGTTACAGGTTTTAAAAGAGCTGCTTTAGGATAATTTATTCTAAAGTCAAATATAAAATCCCATTTCGAAGAAATTTGAAATGGGATTTTTAATTACATTTGAAATTCAAATTTCACAAAAAAAATGGAAAATAAAACAAGATGTAAATGGTGCATAGGAAACGATATTTATGAAAAATACCATGACGAAGAATGGGGAGTACCCGTTTATGATGACCAAAAGCTATTTGAATTCCTGATTCTAGAAACCTTTCAAGCTGGATTGAGTTGGATTACCATTTTGCGGAAACGAGAAAATTTCCGATTGGCTTTTGATGAATTTGACTATACGATTGTCGCCAAATATTCAGAAGATAAAATACAGGAATTACTTCAAGACGCAGGAATTATCCGAAATCAACTAAAAATTAGATCAGCTGTTTCTAATGCAATTGCTTTTATGAAAGTACAAAAAGAATTCGGCAGTTTCAGTAAATACATCTGGCAGTTTACGGATGGTAAACCCATAATAAACAATCCAAAAACCTTGAAACAAGTTTCTGCAACCACTCCTCTTTCAGACGCTATTAGTAAGGATTTGAAAAAACGAGGGTTCAAACTTGTCGGCTCTATGGTTATTTATGCACACATGCAAGCCACGGGAATGGTAAACGATCATGTAGAAGATTGTTGGAAAAGAAGTTAAGAATCTGTATTCAAAATCCGCATAAAATCTTCTCTGTCTATTTCTTTACAACCCAGACTTTCGAGGTGTTCATTATAGACTTGACAATCTAATAGTTTATAATTGGCTATTTTTAATTGATTTGCCAAAGCAATAAAAGCAACTTTTGAAGCATTCGACACCTTCGAAAACATACTTTCTCCACAAAAAATGTGACCTAAATCCATTCCATACAAACCACCTATCAATTCTTGGTTTTGCCAAACCTCGACTGATTTTGCAATTCCCAATTCATTAAGTTTACAATAGGCCTCGATCATATCATTGGTAATCCAAGTTCCGTTTTGTCCGCTCCGTTTTATTTGTTGGCAATTCGAAATTACTTCCCTAAAATTTTGGTTGAAAGTAACCGTAAAAATGTTTCTATTATGGAGGTTACGCATACTTTTGGAAACCACCAATTCATCCAAAAACAGAACCATTCTGGGATTTGGAGCCCACCAAAATAGAGGTTCCCCTTCTTCAAACCAAGGAAATATTCCACTTTTATAGGCCAATAGCAATCGCTCTGGAGATAAATCGCCACCAATAGCCAAAATTCCATCAGGATTGGCTTCATCAACAGCAGGGAAGAATAGTTCTTGCTTCAGGAAATACATCTGTTATAAATAAAATTGAAAAACCCGGCAGGTTTTTAAAATCTGTCGGGTTTGATTATTGCTATTACTTGAATTCTATAGATATTAGAAAGGTAAATCGTCCGGTTCTTCTTCATTTAAACTTGTTGCTTGTGGAAATGCTTCTGCAGCTGGCATTGGTACTGCTTGTGTAGATGCCGCTTCTGTTTGCACTTTTCCTATTCTCCATCCTTGAATGGTATTGAAATAAACGGTTTCTCCTTGTGGATTAGTCCATTCTCGACCTCTTAAATTAATATCAATTTTTACGGCATCTCCCGCTTGGTAATTATTCAACAAATCGCACTTGTCTTGAACAAACTGAACCAAAATATGTTGTGGATATTGCTCGTCTGTTGTAATAACAACATCTCTTTTTTTGAAACCTGCAGATCCAACCTCTTTGGTTTGATCAATCATTTTTATTTTTCCTGTAACTTCCATATTTATTTATTTATATTGTTGTTATTCTGTTTAAATTTCTTTGGCAAGAAGTACTTTCCAAGCTGAAAGAACATCATTAGTATCTAAATAAGCCTTAGCTTTCAAATGTATTTTCCGCACATCGTCGGAACTTAAAACTCCCTTGAGTGCAAAATTCTGATTTACAAATATATCAATTTCTTCTTTAGTAGGCAAACTATTGCAATTCCCTAATTTCCCTAAATCATTACTATCAAAAACGGGGCTATTTTTAATAAAAATGGGAATTGAATCTACGCCTATGCCCATGTTTTGCAATGGTTTTTCAACTTCAAACAACCCCGTTTTAGCTCTTGAATACCAATTTTCTCCCAAACGGGCAACTAAGTCAATTTTATTGGGATTGATTTCGCCATTTTCGTCAAGAATGGCTTCATTGATATGAATTTTGACCACTTCGCAGATAATTAAATTCCCTGCTCCCCCTTCATTTCCCAAGGGTATAATTTTATTGACTTTACATTCAAATTGAACCGGACTTTGAGCAACGCGATACGGCTTTATGATGTCTGAAGGCATTTGCGTTAAACCAGATTTCAGGAATTCGTTTACACCTTCGGGATATTCGGCACTTGATAGGGACATTTGTTGTACCATATCAAAATTCACTATGTTTATAACCACTTCTCGAGTAGCCTCACAATTGATTAAGGTATGTTTTATAGTGTTGTCTCGAACACGGCGAGCAGGCGAAAAGACAAGAATGGGTGGATTAGCGCTAAAAACATTAAAAAAGCTGAAAGGAGCCAAATTAGGCTTCCCACTTTTGCTTATTGTACTCGCCAAGGCGATAGGTCTCGGCGCAACGGCTCCTTGTAAATAGCTTTGCAATTTTGCCAGAGAAAGATTTTTCGGTTCTATGCTAATCATCTGATTTCTATTTGAACAAAAGTAGGAAATAAGAACCTAGAATGTAAAATAGTTAGTGCGTTAATTTCGAAATTACAATTGAAATTTGCTATTGCTATTGCTATTGCCATTGTAATTATTATATTTATGCCACAAAAATCAATTTATGCAGTTTTCTAAAAACAGAAATACAACCCGTTGGATTATCGTTTTTGCGTCCTTTTTTATTATTTCACTGATTCTTTGGAATACCTATACCTTTTTTCAAATTTTCAAAAATGAAGAAAGGGTTAAAATGCAGAATTGGGCATTGGCTCAAAAAAAAATTAATAGTGCTGATCCAAATGCTGACATTGAACTTCCGTTTCAAATTATTCAAGAAGCTTCTATTCCAATAATAGTTACCAACAAAGACTCTATAATTAACACCAATAATATTGATATTGATATTTTAAAAGATAAGGTCAAATTAAATACTTTTTTAAAAAAATTGAAAAATCAAAATGAGCCTATCATTATGAAAATCTCAGACAATAACATTCATAAATTATATTATGGAGATTCGTCTTTATTGAACAAATTAAAATATTATCCAACAGCATTATTGTTGATTATTGTATTATTTGCCGCCCTAGTTTATAATTTCTACAAAAGCACCAAGATGGCGACCCAAAACAAGCTTTGGGCTGGAATGGCAAAGGAAACGGCGCATCAGATAGGCACGCCACTATCCTCTTTAATAGGCTGGGTCGAACTCCTAAAAGCCGAGAATATCGCTGAAATTACCATTTCCGAAATGGAAAGAGATATTGAACGTTTACAAACCATCACGGAGCGTTTTTCTAAAATAGGTTCAGAACCCATTTTAGAAAATAAGGATGTTATTGAAGAAACTCAAAAAGCCTATGATTATTTACAATCCCGATTTTCGAAACAAATCGAGTTTTCTTTTAAAGCTCCAGAATCACCCATTGTGGTTTTGATGAACCCCACTTTGCACAGTTGGACAGTAGAAAATCTGGTAAAAAATGCAATTGATGCGATGAAAGGCAGAGGGAAGTTGGTTTTGGAAGTAACCCAAGATGGTAATTTTGTAAAAATAAATGTTTCAGATACGGGAAGTGGAATACCAAAAAAACAGTTTAAAAGTATTTTTGAGCCAGGATTTACCACTAAAAAACGCGGCTGGGGATTGGGGTTGTCTTTGACAAAAAGGATTGTGGAAGAATATCACAAGGGAACCATAAAAGTGCTGAATTCCGAAATAGGAAAAGGAACCACTATGCAGGTGATTTTTAGAAAGATGGAAATTTAAACTTCAGTTATTGATTTAGAAATAGGAAATCTAGGCTTATTGGAATTATATTTTTATAAATTTGCTTGAATTTGTTTTGCCAAAACCTGAAATTCTTCAGTAGTCATTGAAACTTTATTTTTAAAACGCATTTCGTCCATTTCGTTCAAGGGAATCAAATGAACGTGGGCATGAGGAACCTCAAGACCTATCACGGTCATTCCTATTCTGTTACAAGGGATTGTTTTTTCAAGTGCAACTGCTACTTTTTTTGAAAAAAGCATTAATCCAAGAAACAAGTCATCTTCAAGGTCAAAAATTTTGTCAATTTCCTGTTTAGGAACACATAAAGTATGTCCCTTTGCGTTTGGATTTACATCCAAAAAAGCCAAAAAATCATCATCCTCGGCGATTTTATAGCAAGAAATCTCCCCAATTACGATTTTGGTAAAAATGCTTGACATTATTATATAGGAATTAGATTTTCGTTTGTGTTAAGAATTATAACTTTTGTTTAATCGCGAGAAATTTCTAGGATTTCAAATTTTAATACTCCGTTTGGCACAGTAATCTCGGCTACTTCACCAATTTTTTTTCCTAGTAATCCTCTACCAATAGGCGAAGTAACTGAGATTTTTCCCGTTTTTAAATCGGCTTCACTTTCGGCTACAAGAGTATATTTCATTTCCATTCCATTGGCTTGGTTTTTGATTTTTACATTGGATAAAACTAAAACTTTAGAAACATCTAATTGCGTTTCATCAATTAATCTCGCGTTAGAATGCACATCTTCTAGTTTAGCAATTCTCATTTCGAGCATCCCTTGCGCTTCTTTGGCTGCATCATATTCGGCATTCTCGGATAAATCACCTTTATCTCTTGCCTCAGCTATATCTGCGGATGCTTTTGGTCGCATCACACTTTTTAAATAGTCTAATTCTTCTCTTAATTTTTTTAATCCTTCTGCTGTGTAATAAGATACTGCGCTCATAACTTGGTCGTTTATATAAAATAGAAAAAATCCCATCTGGACGGGATTTCTTTCCACAAAGATACTATTATTTTTTTAGGCTACAATTATATGTTAATCATAGACAATTCAAAGTTAAATAAATTAAATTTGTTTCGCTAATTCTTTTAATATATTTTGAATAATGAAAAAATGTTTCCTTCTGTTGATAGCCTTTCCAATTCTTTTTGGCTGTAGTACCAACTCTCCTAAAAACAACAATCCATATTTGCCAAATTACTCTGTTAACTTAAATATTAATTTGAGTCTTCCGGAATATTCCAATCTTAAATCCATGAGTAATGCTGTTTATATTTCTGGTCAAGGTGTTCGCGGAATAATTGTTTTTAATAATTCCGGTATAACCTATAATGCCTTTGATGCAGCTTGTCCTAATCAGGCTTTGAGTTCCTGTTCTACAATGACAATAAAAGGAATAAATGCTCTTTGTGCTTGTGAAAATGCTGAATATAGTTTGTTTTCAGGTCAATGTGCAGGGAAACAATATCCATTGAAGCAATACCGAGTTGAAGTCAACGGAAATCTGTTGCACGTATATAATTAATACAAAAAACCTGAGGTTTTAGACATCAGGTTTTTTAGCTTTATTAAAAAATGAATCTAAAACTTCAGCGTCAGGCCTGCCAAGAAATTGATTCCTGCCTGCGGATAATAATAAGGATAAACATCCCACATATAGCCGTTTGATAAGTATTTGTTGTCTAAAATATTGTTGACTAATCCAGTAATAACAATTGATTTGAACACGGATTTTGGTTTAATTTCATAGCCAACATTTAAATCGTTAACAAAATAACTCGCCAATTTTGCATCGTGAGATTCGATATTGTTCATATATTGTTCCCCAACAAATTTTTGCAAAAGTGAAATTTGCAAACCTTCGATTGGTTTGTAAACAATAATATTTCCAGCAATAATCGATGGCGAATAAGCAATGTTTGTGGTTCCGTAATTTTTTCCTTCCACAGCCAAATCAATATTTTTACTAGCACTCAAAGTAAAGTTAGGTCTTAAAAAAAACTTTTCTGATACTGAAATTGTTGCATCAACTTCTAATCCTAATCGGTAACTTTTTTCGCTGTTAGAACGAATTGGATTTCCTACATCGTCCAAGTTTCCGGTTAAAATCAGTTGGTCTTTGTATACCATATAATAAATATTCGAATTGAATTTCACTTTTTCTGAAGTGTATCGCCATCCTAATTCAAAATCATTCAGTTTTTCTGGCTTCGCATTTTCTCCTTCATAATCCGTTCTATTTGGTTCGCGATTGGCTCTTGCATACGAAAAATACAAGATATTTTTTTCATTCATCGTATAATTCAACCCTGCTTTTGGATTGAAAAAATTAAAATTGGCATTGACCAAACCCGTTTCTGGACTATTGATTTTATAAATTACATTTCGAAGTTGCAAATCGCCAAACAAACTGAATTTAGAACTAATTTGATAATTGGCTTTTGCAAAAATAGCACCATCGTTTTTAGTTGCCGAATTATCATAATATTTATTTCCCAATTCACTTTGAGAAGCAAACTGCGCCCAAATTACTTGACCAAAATGACTTCCTTCGTATTTATTATAACTTCCACCCAAAATAAAATCTAACTTTTCGTCTTTATAATTAGCTGAAAATGTAGTCCCGTAGAAATTATTATCCAACCATTTTCTTCGGGTATAATCAGTTGATGTAATTGGATTTCCATTTACATTTATCTCATCTAATCCTAAAAAAGTAAATTTAGAATCCTCTTTAAAAAGAACATTAGTGTAAAACCAGTCATCCACAAATTCCTCGTAATATCCTTTTCCTTTAGTATAATGAAAAGCCAAATTGGAATTCCAATGCTCTGAAATTTTTTCATTCCAATGCAATTGCGCATGATCCTGATTGTAATTGTCTACTTGGTTTTGATAATAACCTTCAAAATCTCCTGTATCACTATACTTTTCGCCAACAGAATTATAGGTTCTATTAGTTACTAGTGTTGTTGCATCAACTCCATTCCAAGATTGATAAGTCCGTTCATAACCGCCAAAAGCCAAAGCTTTGATTAAGGTTTTTTTACCCACATACGTTCCCTGAAGAAAATAAGATTTCAAATCAGAACTCGCTCTGTCTACATAACCATCTGATTTTAAAGTAGACAAACGTCCTGCAATTTCAAAATGGTCGTTCATCAATCCGGTACTGAATTTAACTGTGTGTTTTTGAGTGTTAAAACTCCCGATGGAATTAGAAATCTCACTCGAAGTTGTGTCTGAATAGGAATCGGTCAGCATATTCAGACTGGCGCCAAAAGCACCAGCCCCATTGGTTGAAGTTCCCACGCCGCGTTGCAACTGCAAGCTCTCCACCGAAGACGCAAAATCAGGCATATTCACCCAATAGGTTCCTTGACTTTCGGAATCGTTGTATGGAATTCCGTTAATAGTCACGTTTACTCTGCTAGCATCACTACCACGAACTCGAATTCCAGTATATCCAACACCGTTTCCAGCATCAGAAGTGGTAACAACAGATGGCAAATAGTTCATCAAAATGGGAATGTCTTGACCTAAATTCCGGAACTTGATTTCCTTTTTGTCTAAATTGCTGAAACTAACCGGTGTTTTTGAAGTGACACGAACCGCTGAAACCAAAACCTCATCGAGTTGTTTGACTTTGGTTGTGTCTTGTTGTTTCTCTTGTGAAAAGGAGGCATTAGCCATTAGCCATAAGGCAAGAGAAAAAATAAAAGTTAAGATTTGGCTTTTGGCTTCTGGCTTTTGGCTCTTTTTAATAAATAAAATATTCATCCGTAAAAAGTTTTACGAATAAAAGGGGGAATTATTCTTTTGTTAAATTAAAAAATGATTTGTTCCGATTTTAAGAATGATGTGTACTTCATCTTAGAATCTATTTCCCTTAACAGCATTATCTGTTCAGGTTCGTTGGGTATAATCTCAGCTCGTAATTTAGAGCACCCCTTTGAGACGAGGCAAAGATATATTTTTTGTTTGAAGTTCCAAGTTTAAAATTTAAAGTTTTTGAAACCACTAAAAATCAGGTTTTCTGCGTGATTTTTTAATTTCTGATACATTCTTTTTGTCTTTGATTCGTTTTCGAATAACCGATTTAGGGATTTTTGTGGCCTTCCTGATTTTTGGAATATGAAGTCCAGCCGTGATTATGTCCAAAAAACGTTTGGT
Source organism: Flavobacteriaceae bacterium (assembly GCA_947446635.1). Classification (GTDB taxonomy): domain Bacteria; phylum Bacteroidota; class Bacteroidia; order Flavobacteriales; family Flavobacteriaceae; genus Flavobacterium. The sequence goes on along the minus strand of CANFHF010000008.1, from coordinate 27,792 downwards.
AACAATCGCTTTGTTTTTGAGTTGGCTTCGGTCTTCGTCGCAATTTAAAATCAAAACCAAATCCGATGTTAATCTCGAAGCTAATTTAGTTTCAAGACGCACTTTTTCTTCTTCGGACAAGGCTAGGGAATTCTTCAAATCAAAAAACAAAACTACCTTCGAGGCAACCTTGTTCACGTTTTGACCTCCTGCCCCGCTGCTGCGAACCGCTTTGAACTGTAATTCGGCTATTATTTTTCCAAGTTCCAAAATTATTGTGGCTGGTGGGCGGGTTTCAATAAATCATTCACGGTTTTCACAGGATTGAAGGTAATTAGAGGCACTTCAACAAAAATAGTGATCCATTTTGCCATTGCTCCATTCCATAAACCAGGTAATTCGTATCCTTTTAAAGCCCGACCATCCTTATTTTTTTCGACAATAAATCCACTATTAAAATCTATAAATTGGGTTAAATCGAATTTCTCATTTTTATAGTTTCGTATGCCGCAAACCAAATCGACAGGATTGAAATGGGTTGCTTTATTAGCAATTACACCCTGATTTTCATTAGAAAAATCAATTTGCGAGCTCTCTACAATTTGAAGTGAAACGTTTCCTATTGAATCCCTAACCCAAAATGGCCCGCCACCAGGCTCACCTTCGTTTTTCACCATTCCACAAACTCGAATCGGTCGATCGAGAATATTTTTCAGATGGCTAATTTTATTTTCTAAAGTGTATTTCGAGACATCCTCAAGCAATTCAATATTCAATTTATTTTTGGCGAAAGCCATAATTTCATTAAAATCCTCTTCCCTTGCCTTTTCAATTTCATTCAAATAGTTAAAAATTTGTTGTTGCAATTCGAGCAAAATTCCAGCCAATGCTTTTTTATATAAGGCGATACTTTCGATCTGATTTTGGATGACGTTGTCAATGTTTTTAATGAAAATAATATCAGCATCTAAATCATTCAAATTCTCGATTAAAGCCCCATGACCACCGGGTCTAAATACTAGTTTTCCGGTTTCATCCCTGAATGGATTATTACTCAAGTCAACAGCAATAGTATCGGTGCTTTTTTTTTGGTATGAATAGCTACTATTTATCGTGGTTTCTGATTCTATTTCTACTTTATTTTTTAAAACATTTACTACCTTTTCAAATTGATTTTGATGTATTTCGGAGACGGTAAAATGCAAATGAGATCTCCCATTCGAACTCGAATAATAAGCACATTCATGCAAATGTTCCTCAATTGCGGTGGCAATATGAGTTTTATATTTATGAAAAGGCAGAATCCCTTTGGGTTTATTGGCAAAATCATAATAATCCGAAGACAAAAGTAATTTTATGAAATAATAATTTTTATAATCTTTTTCCAATGAATTAAAATCCGGAAAAACTTCTTTCAACTTTTTATCAATGTCTTCCCAAAACGGAAATTTTTCCAACCCAACAATGAACATTGAGAGTTCATTATCTTTTTCCCTGTTGATGTAAGCATTGATACTTTCATTTTCAATATCAAAATCATTCAAAAACGCACTCAAAAATTTAAACATTCTCGATGCGGCCCCAGAAGCGGGTACGAATTTTTTTAATTGTAAGGTTGATTTATGTGTATCAAAAAAATTCGCTTTTTCTTGAAAATCATCCTTCGACAATTTCAAAATTCCATTTGAAACCGTTGCAGATTCTATTAAAATAGTCTTTGAAATTCCATTTTTAAAAAACTCTAATTGATTTTGGATTTTTTCCAAAGCAATTCCATGTTCCTGAATCTGCACAAAATCAAGTGGAGAAAACCCCATTGCCATAGCTTTTTGTAACTCATCGGCATTATTTAATCCTATATTTATATCTCTTGAAATCATGAAAAAAGTTTGTTCTTAGTAGTTAATAGGTCTTTTTTAAGATTTTCTTCCATTCTAAATAAGCTGAAATAGCTATAATTGTAAAAATTAAATACTGCAAAGATAACATTCCTAGTCCACGATAGGCATATAATGGGATTACAATTAAATCTCCAAATATCCAAAGTGTCCAATTTTCAAGTTTTTTTAAGGCCATAAACCACATTCCTGTAAAGAATATTCCGGATGCAAAAATATCAATATAATTATCTTTCCGTATCTCGTAGTCAAAGAAATTATAGATGCCGAAAACTACAAAAATTGTAATGAAAAACAATCCAATGCCTATAGCTTTTTCTCTGTTATTAGTTCTTGTAATTAAAAGAGTATCTGTGTTATTTGCTTTTTCAGTCCATTTGTACCAACCATAAATACTCATTAGGGTAAAATATCCATTAATCATCATGTCGCCTAAATAACCTGCAATATAAAGCAAATAAGTTGTTATTATTGTGGCAATCAATCCTGTAGGATACACCCAAATATTTTCTTTTTTGGCTAACCAAACACTCAAAATTCCAAACACAAAAGCAATGAATTCTAAAATAATTTGTGTAGTTGAGGTGTCTTTATAAGGACTAATAAAAAACTCTATCATATTTTTTATTTATTGAAAAAATCAACATCTTTTTCAAAAGCAGTTCCAATAACCACTAAATCAGCGCCTGAATCGTAGGCTTTTTGAATTCCTTGCAAATCTACAATTCCACCACCAACTATTAATGGGATCTTGATATTTTGGGAAATTTTACTAATCATTTCTAATGGAACGAATTGTTTTGCGCCACTTCCAGCTTCGAGATAAATGAGTTTGTTGCCCAACATTTCTCCAGCTTGTGCGGTTGCCAATACCAAATCGGGATTGTTTCTGTTCAAAGGTGGTGTTTTACTCACGCGTTCCACGGCAGTTTCTGCTCCGCTTTCGATAAGAATATACCCTGTGGAGATAATTTCGAGTTGGGTTTGTTTTAAAATGGGGGCTGCTTTAACTTGGTGTTCAATCAGGAAATCCGGGTTTCTGCCTGAGATTAAAGATAGGAACAAAATAGCATCAGCTTTGTTTGAAATTTGGGATGGATTTCCGGGAAAAAGAACAATAGGCAAGGCGCATTTTTGTTTAATCTTTAAAATCAATTCGTCTAGAATATTGTTTTCAACGAGGCTTCCGCCGATAAAAATATGGGTCGCCGGCGATTGGATTATTTTTTGGATTAATACTTCCGTACTATTCAAATCGATTTTGTCGGGATCGAGTAGAATGGCGAGTAGCTTTTCGTTATTGCCTTTTGATTTTAGAATATTGTTATAGATGTTTGTCATTTTTGGGAAACGGATATAACAGGTTTACGCAGATTTTTTTAATTTTCGAAAGCATAAACTAAAGTAAAGTTTTCGAATTCTTCGAAATGTATGGAGAATTTTTGTTTTACGTTTTCCATTTCAAGAATTGCGGTTGTTTTTTGGTCTCGAATTTCAAATGAATTTACCCAAATATGGTCTTTGAAACTGATTCCTTTTTCGTTTCGAATTTTAAAAATCGCTTCTTTTGCCCCCCATTTCACAGTCAATTTCTTGATGAAGTCTTGATTATCAAAACTTTTTAAGCGTTGCAATTCTTGATTATTTACAAATTTATCTGCGATTCGGAGTATTTTATTTCTTTGCATTTCGATGTCGATACCCGCTTTTTGGGTGCTAATAATAATTGTCGAAAATTCGTGAGAATGCGATATGGAAATGTGCTTTCCGTCTTTGAGATGTGGCTTCCCCGTTTCATCGTAAAACAAATCGAAATCATTATAACCCATTTCTTGTAACAATTTGCGAACACTTAAAAAAGCGCGTTGGTGCAATTGCGATTTCATCCCGTTTAATCGTTCTAGACTTTTTTTGTTTAATTGTATTTGCCCGAATAGTTCTTCGAAAGATTCGGTAATATCCCAAACCATAATTTGTGATGAAGGGTCAATATAAATACTTTTAAATAGTGGCATTAGGTATTTTTCTGCTTTTCAGAAGTTTATAGTATTAAACAACTCATAAAAGTTGCTGATTGCTTTTTAAATAATAACTTATTACGTAAATTTGCACCGAATTTTATAATTACAAATATACTATAAATGAGTACTACAACTATGCCTTATGTGGCTTTCAAAGTAAAAGACATTTCTCTAGCGGCTTGGGGAAGAAAAGAAATTGAATTAGCTGAAGCTGAAATGCCAGGTTTAATGGCGCTTCGTGCGGAATACAAAAACGAACAACCTCTTGCTGGTGCTCGTATTGCAGGATGTTTGCACATGACAATACAAACTGCGGTTTTAATTGAAACCTTAATTGCTTTGGGCGCGGAAGTTACTTGGAGTTCTTGTAATATTTTCTCCACTCAAGATCAGGCTGCGGCTGCGATTGCGGCTGCGGGAATTCAAGTTTATGCTTGGAAAGGGTTGAACGAACCAGATTTTGACTGGTGTATCGAACAAACTTTGTTCTTTGGAGAAGACAGAAAACCATTGAATATGATTTTGGATGATGGTGGAGATTTAACGAATATGGTTATTGACCGTTTCCCAGAATTGGTTGCTGGAATCAAAGGATTGTCTGAGGAAACTACAACTGGAGTTCACAGATTATACGAAAGAGTAAAAGCTGGAACGTTGCCAATGCCAGCAATTAACGTGAATGACTCGGTTACAAAATCGAAATTTGACAACAAATATGGTTGTAAAGAATCTGCAGTTGATGCGGTTCGTCGTGCAACTGATGTGATGCTTGCTGCAAAAAGAGTAATCGTTTGTGGATATGGTGATGTTGGAAAAGGAACGGCAGCTTCTTTTAGAGGTGCTGGTTCTATTGTTACGGTTACAGAAATTGACCCAATTTGTGCGCTTCAAGCGGCAATGGATGGTTTTGAAGTAAAAAAATTAGACACAGTAATTGCTACTGCAGATATTATCATCACTACAACTGGAAATAAAGATATTGTTTTGGGTTCTCATTTCGAAAAAATGAAAGACAAAACTATCGTTTGTAACATTGGACATTTTGATAACGAAATTGACATGGCTTGGTTGAACGGAAACCACGGTGCTTCAAAAGTGGAAATCAAACCACAAGTGGACAAATATACTATCGCTGGAAATGACATTCTTATTTTAGCCGAAGGACGTTTGGTAAATCTTGGTTGTGCTACAGGTCACCCAAGTTTTGTAATGAGTAACTCATTCACCAACCAAACTTTAGCTCAAATCGAATTGTGGAAAAACAGCGCGGCTTACAACAATGAAGTTTATATGTTACCAAAACATTTGGACGAAAAAGTAGCTATGTTACACTTAGCTAAATTAGGTGTTGAATTAGAAACTTTGCGTGTTGATCAAGCAGATTATATTGGTGTTCCCGTTGAAGGACCATTCAAACCAGAGTATTACAGATACTAGATTTTAGATTGCTTCGCCTTTTAGGCTCGGGTGCGGATTAGCGATTTTTGATTTCAGATTTAAAACCCTTGTAGCAATACGAGGTTTTTTTTTGGCGTACCCTAATTTAGTCATTGCGATTGCTTCTTCCTCTTAAGGATAGGCTTGGAATAGGACACAAAAAACCCCGTTTCTAACGAAACGGGGTTTTCTAATAAATTGACAAAATCAATTATGCTTCAACTTCGAATGGAAGGATTGAAACGTATGATTTATTATCTCTTTTCTTTTGGAAGAAAACAACTCCATCTACTCTTGCGTGTAGGGTGTGATCTTTACTGATGTAAACATTTGCACCTGGATTATGTTTTGAACCTCTTTGTCTTACGATGATGTTCCCAGCAATTGCAGCTTGACCACCAAAAATCTTAACGCCTAAACGTTTTGATTCTGATTCTCTACCATTCTTGGAACTACCGACACCTTTCTTGTGAGCCATGACGTATTAGTTTTATGTTGTTATTATTCTTGTGTATCTTCTTTTTTAGCCTTTGGAGCTTTTTTTACTTTTGGAGCTTCAACTTCTTCGGTTGCAACTTCAACAGCTTCTTTCTTGGCGGCTACTTTTTTAGCCCCTGATGCTGTAATACCTTCGATTACAATTTGAGTAAGATACTGACGGTGACCGTTTCTCTTTTTGTATCCTTTTCTTCTTTTCTTTTTGAAAACGATAACTTTATCTCCTTTTAAGTGTTGTAACACTTTGGCTTCTACTGAAGCACCTTCTATAGCGGGGGCGCCTATCGTGATTGTACCGTTGTCGTCTAACAAATAAACTTTGTCGAAAGAAACTTTAGTTCCTTCTTCATTTGTCAAACGGTGAACGTAAACCTTTAGGTCTTTGCTAACTTTAAACTGTTGCCCTGCTATCTCTACGATTGCATACATAACAAATTGTTTTATAAATTTTTAAGGTTGCAAATATACAATTAAATATTTATCCTGCAATTAGTTGTTTCAAAAAAATAATTGATTTATGATTATTCACTGTTTTCAATCGTTTACAGGCGTTTTGTTTGTCGAAATTGTTAAACTTTTTACCAAAATCAATCAGAATTTCTATTCACGGCTAAAAAATGGTATTTTTGATGTGCCAATAATTTTTGTTTTTATTGTCAATTGTGACTAAAAATTTGTTAATCCTTATGAAAAAATCAATAATGATATTAAGTGCTGTGCTTTTACTGGGAGGAGTTGTTTCTGCTCAGAAAGTGGATTTTGAAGAATACGATTTAGATAACGGATTGCATGTTATTTTGCATAACGATCCTTCGGCACCAGTGGTGGTAACTTCGGTAATGTATCATGTGGGTTCCAAAGATGAATCCCCTGATAGAACTGGTTTTGCACACTTTTTTGAACATTTACTGTTTGAAGGAACTGAAAACATAAAACGTGGCGAATGGTTTAAAATCGTAACTTCTAACGGAGGGGTCAATAATGCCAACACTTCAGATGACCGAACCTATTATTATGAAGTATTCCCTTCGAACAACCTCGAATTAGGACTTTGGATGGAATCCGAAAGAATGATGCACCCTGTAATTAACAAAATAGGTGTTGACACCCAAAACGAAGTGGTTAAAGAAGAAAAACGAACCAATTTCGACAATCGCCCTTATGGAAATATCCTTCCAGTTGTAAAAGAAAATATGTTTAAAAACCATCCCTATCGCTGGTCAACCATTGGGTCTATGAAAGATTTAGATGCTGCCACTTTAGAAGAATTTCAAGCATTTAACAAAAAATACTACACACCAAACAATGCTGTTTTAGTTGTTGCTGGGGATTTCGAAAATAAACAAGCCAAAGAATGGATTCAAAAGTATTTTGGACCTATTAAAAAAGGGGAGTCAGTTATTAAAAAAACCTTCTTAGAAGAGCCAATTACGCAAACTATAAATGCAACTTACGAAGATTCTAATATCCAAATTCCAATGTTGGTAGCTTCCTACAGAACGCCTTCCATGAAAACTAGAGATGCCAGAGTTTTAGATTTAATTTCTTCTTATTTAAGTGATGGGAAAAGTTCTAAATTGTATAAAAAAATTGTGGATGAGAAAAAAATGGCATTGCAAATAGGTGCTGTTGGCTTTAGCCAAGAAGATTATGGAATGTACATTATATATGGTTTGCCAATGGGAACTTTTAAATCTGCCGATTTATTAAAAGAAATTGACGAGGAAATTGTAAAAATCCAAACCGATTTGATTTCAGAGAAAGATTATCAAAAACTTCAAAATACCTTTGACAATCAATTTGTTAATGCAAATTCAAAAGTGGAGGGAATTGCCGAAAATCTAGCCAAATTCCATATGTTGTATGGAGATATAAATTTAATAAATACCGAGATTGGAATTTTTCACTCCATTACACGAGAAGAAATTAGAGATGTGGCTAAAAAATATCTAAACCCAAATCAAAGATTGATTTTAGATTATGTTCCTTCTAAAGAACAAGCTCACAACTAAGACATTATAAATCATGAAAAAATCAAGTATCCTATTATTCATATTGTTAGTAACTGGAATTATGCAAGCACAAGATCGCACACAGCCAAAACCTGGAAATGCTCCAGTTGTCAATATCAAGAAACCGCAAACCTTTGTATTGCCAAACGGTTTGAAAGTTATGATTGTAGAAAATCATAAATTACCAAGAGTAACCTATAATCTAGCCTTAGATAACGCTCCCTTTGCCGAAGGAAATAAAAAAGGAGCTGATGATTTATGTAGTAGCTTATTAGGTAATGGATCTAAAAATATTCCCAAAGATGCTTTTAACGAGGAAATCGACTTTTTAGGGGCTAGTATCGATTTTAGTTCTCATGGTGCGTATGCCAGTTCACTGTCGAAATACGCCAACCGAATATTAGAATTGATGGCTGACGGCTCTTTGAATCCGATTTTCACACAAGTGGAATTCGATAAAGAAAAGGCCAAATTATCAGAAAATCTTAAAGCGGAAGAAAAAAGTGTTCCTTCGATTGCAAACAGAGTGACAGATGCACTTGCCTTCGGAAAAAATCACCCCGCTGGAGAATATGTTTCTGAAGAAACACTAAAAAACGTTACACTTGCTGATGTTCAAGCTAATTACAACAATTATTTTGTTCCCGAAAACGCCTATTTGGTTATTATTGGAGATATAAAATACACCAACATCAAACCCATCGTCGAAAAATTATTTGGCAAATGGAAAAAAAGTAGCACTCCGAAATTGACGTATGCAGCACCTATAAATGTGCCTTTCACTCAAATCAATTTTGTTGATGTTCCTAATGCAGTTCAATCAGAAATTTCATTAGTAAATACAGTGAATTTAAAAATGAGCGATCCTGATTTTTTCCCAGCTATAATTGCTACAAATATACTTGGAGGTGACTTTAATAGTTATTTAAACATGAATTTAAGAGAAAAACATGGTTGGACTTATGGTGCAAGTGCAGCTATTGGCTCTGGTAAATATGTATCTAAACTAAAATCCGCATCGGCAGTTAGAAATGTAGTTACTGATAGTGCTGTTGTTGAGTTTATCAAGGAAATTAAAAAAATAAGAACCGAAAAAGTGAGTGACGAAGTGCTGAAAAATGTAAAAGCAGGTTATATAGGTCGATTTGTAATGCAGGTTGAAAAACCCCAAGCAGTGGCGCAATATGCTTTGAATATACAAACAGAAGGGCTTCCAGCAAATTTTTATGAAAACTACATTAAAGCCATTAATGTAGTTACGGCAGAAGAGGTAATGACTGCCGCCAATAAATATTTTCTATTAGATAATACGCGTATTGTAATTGCGGGAAAAGGCGCGGATGTAATTGCGGGTTTAGAAACCTTAAAAATTCCGATCTTCTTTTTTGATAAATATGGCAATCCAGTAGAAAAACCAAATTACAAATAATACCTTCAGTATCCTCTAACTTAATAACAACAAGGGCTATATTGTATAGCCCTTGTTGTATAATAGACTTTACTTAAATAGATACAATTTTATTCTGAAATCTGCCTTCACACTCTATTTTTTGCCGACAAATACACCCCTGCCAAAATTATAAAAGCCCCAAAAAACTGAATTGGCATCAACACTTCGTTGTCTAACAGCCCCCAAGAAAAAGCCACAACTGGAATTAAATAAGTTACTGATGTGGCAAAAACAGGCGAAGACAATTGAATTAATTTAAAGAAAATTATATTGGCAATTCCGGTTCCGATTACGCCAAGAATCAAGACAAACAGAACCGATAGTTTTACTTCATGAATTTGGATTTTATGAGAAAAACCGGAGAAATACAAGATGATTAAAGTTGGTAAAAGTAATACAAGAAAGTTTCCCGAGCTGATGCTCAAGGGAGGTAAATCAGAAAGGTGTTTTTTGATTAAATGGACATTGATAGCGTAGCATATAGAAGCTAATATAACCAAAAAAGCATAATAATAATTTTGTTCTGGATGATGAATGGCCCCATTCAAAATCAACAAGACGCTTCCAATTAAGCCAATTAGGACACCAAAAATCTGATTCCGTCGAAACTGCAATCCGAAGGCGATGGCTCCAAAAATCAAGGTGTTTAAAGGTGTTAAAGAATTAAGAATAGCCGTTATTGAGCTGTCGATTTGAGTTTCGGCAATTGCAAAAAGATAGGCCGGAATAAATGTCCCTAAGACTGCCGTCATGGCAATATATTTCCATTGATATTGGGGGATTTTTGACAAACTTTTGAAGCCAATTAACAACAAGAAAATAGCAGCGAATAGTATTCTCAAGGAGCCTAATTGTATGGGTGATAGCCCAACTAAGCCTTTCTTTATTAGGATAAAGGAACTTCCCCAAATCAAGGAAAGTATAACCAAGTAAAACCATTTTCCCTGTTTCAAATCCATAAACATAATTTTGGTCCAAAATTGTAATTATTTTATAGATTACAGATGCTTTTTTCATTAATTTTGTCTTCGATGACAAGAATAATTAATCCATTTAAATCCAATACCAATGAATTTAGGAAAATCAATATTGACACTACTCTTTGTGAGCCTATTGTTTGTAAGCTGTAAAGAAAAAAACACTGACTCTGTCGCTAACACCACATCAGAAACTACCACGGCAAAAGTAAAAAAACAAATTGCAGCGGCCAATTTACAAAATGCGAGCTTCACCATAGAAGGAATGACCTGCGCAATAGGTTGTGCTAAAACAATCCAAGAAGAATTATCAGGACTTGAAGGGGTGCAAACAGCAACGGTAGATTTTGATAAAAAACTAGCAATGGTATCCTTTGATAAAACTATCCAAACTCCGGAAAGTCTAACTAAAGTAGTTCAAGCTACTGGAGACGGAAAAACATACACTGTTTCGAATATGAAGTGAAGTTGTAAAAATAATTTTAGTTCTAGAATTTAACCTTGAATTCTAGTTATAAAAAAATCCCGAGCAATCGGGATTTTTTATTTATCTAATAGTATTGTTTTGTATCAAATCGATATATAAATTAATTTTATCTTTCAATTCTTTTCGCGGTGTAATGAAATCAAGAAAACCATGTTCGAGGAGAAATTCGGAAGTTTGAAAACCTTCTGGTAAATCTTTTCCAGTGGTGTCTTTAACCACTCGCGGTCCAGCAAAACCTATTAAAGCACCGGGTTCAGAAATATTGACATCGCCAAGCATTGCATAAGAAGCTGTTGTTCCCCCTGTCGTTGGGTCAGTACAAAGAGATATATAAGGAATTTTGGCTTCGGCCAATTGCGCTAATTTTACAGATGTTTTTGCCAATTGCATCAACGAATAAGCTGCTTCCATCATTCTGGCTCCGCCTGATTTTGAAATCATTACAAATGGAATATTGTTTTTTATGGAATGGTCTATTCCACGAGATATTTTTTCCCCCACGACCGCACCCATTGAGCCGCCAATAAAAGCAAAGTCCATGCAGCAAACCACTAAATCTTTCCCTTTTGATTTTCCTACTCCAGTTCGAACCGCATCTTTCAATTTGGTTTTAGCCATAGTGTCTTTCAATCGATCTGAATATTTTTTGGTGTCAACAAAATGCAAGGTGTCTTTTGAAGTCATTTTCGCATCTAATTCTACAAATTTATTGTCGTCAAACAAAATTTCAAAATATTCGACACTACCAATTCTAACATGAAAATCATCTTCTGGGCTAACCCAAAGATTCCGCGCTAATTCATCAGCATCAATAATTTTACCAGTAGGGGATTTGTACCAAAGACCTTTTGGAACGTCCATTTTGTCTTCGGTCGCCGTTGTAATTCCTTTTTCTGTTCTTTTAAACCAAGCCATGTATTTAATGGATAATGGATAATGGACAATAATTATTCATCAATTATCAATTGTTAATTATAATGTGTTTATGTTATTCAAGTCAGCAAAAGCTTTTTCAAGTCTGGCATTGAAAGTACTTTCACCTTCACGCAACCATCTTCTTGGGTCGTAGTATTTTTTGTTTGGAGCATCAGCACCTGTTGGATTTCCAATTTGGGTTTTTAGGTATTCAATATTGTTTACCATAAAGTCACGAATGCCTTCTGTAAAGGCGAATTGTAAATCGGTGTCAATATTCATTTTTACAACACCATAGCTAATTCCTTCTCTGATTTCTTCTAATGTCGAACCAGAACCCCCATGAAACACGAAATCAACAGGATTGTGTCCAGTGTTGAATTTTTGTTGAACAAAATCTTGAGAGTTTTTCAATATTTTTGGAGTCAGTTTTACATTTCCGGGTTTGTAAACCCCGTGAACATTACCAAAAGAAGCTGCGATTGTAAATCTAGGGCTTACTTTTAATAATTCTTCATAAGCATAAGATACTTCTGAAGGTTGAGTATATAATTTGGAACTATCCACATCTGAATTGTCAACCCCATCTTCTTCACCACCGGTGATTCCTAGTTCGATTTCTAATGTCATTCCCATTTTGCTCATTCTGGCTAAATATCCTTTACAGATTTCGATGTTTTCTTCGATAGGCTCTTCTGATAAATCAATCATGTGAGAGCTATACAATGGTTTTCCAGTTGCTACAAAATGTTTCTCAGAAGCATCTAATAAACCATCTATCCAAGGCAATAATTTTTTAGCACAGTGATCGGTGTGTAAAATTACAGTTGCTCCATAGGCTTCGGCCAAAGTGTGAATATGCAAAGCACCGGCTATTCCGCCTGCGATTGCTGCTTTTTCACCTGCATTAGAAAGTCCTTTTCCGGCATTAAACTGCGCTCCTCCATTTGAAAATTGAATAATAACGGGGGCGTTTAACTTTGCTGCAGTTTCAATAACACCGTTTATGGTAGATGAGCCTATAACATTTACAGCAGGAAGTGCAAAACCTTTTTCTTTTGCATATTTGAAAATTTCTTGTACTTGATCTCCAGTTGCTACTCCGGGTTTAATATTATGAGCCATAGTAATTTTTTTTAGTTTTTTTGTGCAAAAATAGGAATTAATTGCGAATTAGAAAGGATAATTTATTCCAAAATTCAAAACGGAGTGGCTGAAATTATATTCTTGAAACCATCTTTTGCCAATTTCTTTTGCCGGATTATAGGTTTTAAATCCAAAATCAAATCGAACAACAAAGAAACTTAAATCATAGCGCAAACCAAATCCAGAGCCAATCGCTATGTCTTTTATATCTTTCAGATTTTTAAAAGTTGATTTTTCGTCAACTACATTATCTAGCACATTCCATATATTGCCAGCATCAGCAAATAATGCACCTTTTAAAGGACCTAGTATTTTAAATCTAAATTCGGCACTGCACGAAATTTTCATATTTGCTTCATTGAAATCATTTACAGCACCGCTGCTTCCTGGTCCTAAGCTATAGGGTTGCCAAGCTCTATTGTCATTTGAACCTCCAGAAAAATAACTCCTTGAAAAAGGAATATTGTTTGAGTTTCCAAAAGGAATTGCAATGCCAAAAAAGGTTCTAATTGCAAATAATTTATCTTTGGATAAATCCCAGTGTTTGATATAATCAAATTCTGTTTTTATATATTCTGAATATTCTAAATTGAAAATTTCATAATTCCCGTTTTGATTTTTCTTCCGATTTGTTGCATTTGTAATCAATGATAAAAGAGAGCCAGCCGATTCTAATTTTGTCTTAAAAAGATAAAACGTATTGTCTTGAAAATCGGTCTTAGTTGATTTTGTGAAGGTATAACTCGTGGCGAGTATAAAATCATTTTCTGTAAGTCGGACTCTTCGTTCCTCATTACTTTTTACGGTTTCGTAATTTTTATCTGTAGGAATCAAACTCGTGTTGCCCGATAGTACATCATTGGTAAATCCAGCAGTTCCTCCCTCGATTTTCAAATTCCCATTTGAATCAAAATAAGAGGGGTTTAAATCGTTGATGTAGACTTTCCCTATGTTGTTTAAGGCATTATAAGAAGTGCCGTAAACATTAAAATAATTTTCAGGATTCAGATTCCGAACAAATTGAACGTTAAAAAGGTCAAAATGAGCCGTGTTATTTTTCTTAGGGGTCCAAAGATAAGACACAGAGCTTGTAAAGTTTTCTTTATCTAAACCAACATTTTTTTGAGTTGACAAGCCTGCGGCAATTAGCGTTGTTGGTATCATGCTTTTGGGAATGATTCTTTCAGTGGGAAACGGCATAAAAATTCTAGGAAAATTTAGTTTTAAATCAATTCCATATTCGGAAACGTTAAAGAAATTATTTTTAGGGTTTGCCAAATCTTTGGAAGAACCAATGGTTCCACGAGCAGCGATTTCTAATGTTTCGGCACCTTTAAAAATATTTCTTATAGTCATTGAGGCAGATCCTCCAATTCCAATATCTTGAATATTAGAATGGGTCAAATCGAAAGAACTTCCAAAACTAAATTTTTTGCGAGGAGTCAGGTATATCTTTGCAATCAGAGAGTGAGCAGTTGTATCTCTTTTATCAATTTCATATTGAATGGCCGGATAATTAAAGATTTTAAGGTTGTTTAAATAGCGAGAGGTTAAAACGGTTTTGTTATCGGCAAAAACACCTCCTTTTGAAATAAAAACGGCGTCGGTTATGGCGCTTGGCTTATACTTTAATTTGTTAATGCTATACAATTGGAAGTTTTTGTATGATGTACTATCAGAGATTATATTGGCATTGGTGGGTGAGTAATCGGTGTAAATATGCACATCGCTTATCTTGTATATTTTAAAAGGTTCGGTTTTAGTGGAATCGTTTTCTTGATAGGAATAATCGTTTATCATTAAATTCACATTCGTTTTGCTCTCTTTGTTAATGGTGTCGATATCAAAAATCACATTATTAGGCTGAAAATGATACACACCATTGTTTCTAAAATAGTCTGAAATCCTATTTTTTTCATTGTCAAAATAGGCTGTTTTGTATTGTTTCCCAGATTTTAAAAGGCAGTTTGATTTTGTTGCCTGAAACATAGAATCTAAAACGGGTGTTCCGATGGTTGTTTTTAATGAATCTAGAAAATAGGGTTTTCCTGTAGTTATAGTATATTTTATTTTAGCCTTTTTAGTACTTACGGTATCTATTTTGTAAGTTGTTTTTACATTAAAAAAACCATCGTTAAAATAATAGTATTTTAATCGAAGCGCTGATTTGTTTGTTTCAATGGCGTCAATAACAACTGGAGGTTCGCCAGTTTTTTTTAAGAAATCATGAATGCCGTGGTACCAAAAAGATTTGCCAAGCCGGTCTACTTGTTTTGCGGAAAGCCATTTTGATTTTCGTTCCTTTTTTCTAGGATTATTGTTTAATTTAGCTTGGTAAGTAGAGTCTGGATTCGGATTGGCGAGGTTAAATAAATTCAACCGCAAATGATAGCCTAATATACTGCTGTTTGGTTTTTGATAGAGTTGGTTAATGACATTTTCATCTTTACTGGCTTTGCCATTTACTAAAATTTTATTTTTAGTGAGGAGGTTTTTGCCGTCTGGAACTCGTTTCACGGTATTACATGCCGCGATTATAGTTGCAATTAGAATAAATGCTGTTATTTTTGTGCTAATCTTTTTCAAGTGTTCGAAAATATTTAATTCAAAAGTACATTATTTTATGCTTAGTAAAAACCAAATAAGACTTATAACGAGTTTGCAGCAAAAAAAACAACGGTTTGTCCATCAATTGTTTTTTGCCGAAGGCATAAAAGTAATTCAAGAATTGTTAAATTCCAATTTTGAATTGGTTCATTTATATTCTACCCAAAGCGATTTTGAGGATGTTTCAGATGACAAACACACACTAATATCTGAAAACGAGTTAAAAAAAATTAGCGCTTTAGTGACCCCGAATACCTGCTTGGCGGTTTTTAAAATTCCAACTGAGAGAAAAATAGTAGAATCGGGATTAATTTTAGCTCTTGATTCCGTCCGTGACCCTGGAAATTTAGGAACCATATTACGATTGTGCGATTGGTTTGGAGTCAATCAGATAGTGTGCTCCAAGGATGCTGTCGATATTTATAATCCAAAAGGGGTTCAGGCCACAATGGGTTCTATCGCCAGGGTGAATGTAAGTTATGTTGATTTGGAAAATTTTATTGGCCAAACTCAATTGCCCGTTTTTGGCACTTTTATGGATGGAAATAATATTTATAAAAGCATTTTACCTCAAGAAGGCATTATTGTTATGGGCAATGAAGCCAACGGAATTTCTCCAGAACTTGAAAAATTAATAAAAAATAGATTGACCATTCCTCGATTTGGCTCCCTTCAGCAAACAGAAAGTTTAAATGTTGCGACCGCGACCGCTATTGTTCTTAGTGAATTCCGTAGAGGTTAGTATTTAGGGTTTAATAAGTATTGTACAACTGAGCACTATGTATTTAGTGAAAAGTAAAATTTACAAAAAGAGCTCTAGTTTTCATTGATTCTATATTGCCTGTCCAAGGACTATCATGGTTTTTATCGCGAATTAATTCGTCGTTAAGTCCAAAAACCCCTCTAATGGAAGGTGAGAATATAAAATACTCCGAAAAGATATCGATACCAAAACCGGCTTCATAATTTGATGTCCAGGGTTTAACTCTAAAATTTTTATTCCCATCAGAATTATCATCTACTGATTTTGAATTACTCGATAAATTTAAGGTTGCCGACAGTCCTCCTAATAAATAAGGGCGAATATTCCCCGTTCTAAGAGCCAAAAATTTCAGTAATAATGGAAAATGAAGGTAAGTGCTGTTAACTTCTCGAAGCTGATCGCTCGGATTTGGAAAAACTGGTAAAGTTGTTTTAATAAAATAACTGTCAGGATATTGTAAATCCCTTTTTGTATTGTAAAGACCAGGTTCAAATCGCAAACTCACATATTCTTGCAGTCTTAAATCGGCTACAAGTCCTACATTGAATCCAATGCTTTTTTTTATGAGAATGTCATCACCGACTGTTTTGTAATCAATTTTGAAATCATAAGAATTAAAACCCAAGTAAAACCCAAAATAAACCCTTTGTTTTTGAAAATTCTCCAAATTGATAACGGGGTCTTTACTAAATATGCTTTTAGCAAATTGAGCGTGTCCTTTTATGGCTAAGGTTAAAATAAGTAAGACAACTATTTTTTTCATGTTTATGCTAGCGATTTTTCAATACTATTTTTTGGATGCTGAATATATTGTGGCAACCCCGAATGTTTGAGGCATGGCTACAACAGCTATAAACCCAATTTTTCTCAATATATTGTTCAAAACCTCACCATAAGGAAAAGCTGCGGCCGATTCTGACAAGTAACCATACGCAACATCGTCTTTTGAAAATAATTTTCCTATTACAGGGAGTATGTTACTGCTGTAAAAAGCATATCCTTGCTTATAGGGTGTTTTTTCTGGCACGGATGTTTCCAATATAACAAATATACCATTTGGTTTTAATACCCTTAAAATTTCTGCCAACCCTTTTTCCAAGTTTTCGAAATTCCGTATTCCAAACGCCACCGTAATAGCGTCGAAAAAGTCATCCTTAAAAGGTATATTTTCTGAATCGGCCAAAACCATTTCAATTCTAGCGGATAAGTTTTTATCTGTAATTTTTTGCTTTCCCACTTCAAGCATTCCTGCCGATATGTCTAATCCAATTATTTTATCAGCTTTAGTTTGCGCCATTAATATAGCTAAATCTCCCGTTCCTGTGGCGATATCTAGAATGATTTTAGGATTTGATTTAGCAACAATTCGTAACACTTTTTTGCGCCATTTTATATCTATACCAAACGAAATAACCCGATTAAGACGATCGTAATTTCCAGATATGGCATCAAACATTTGTGCGATTTGTTCTTTCTTGCTTAGGGTTGAATTCTTATAAGGTGTTACGGTTTTTGACATTTTTCTGAAATTTGAGACAAAGGTAGCCTAGATTTTTGAATTTTTGATTTTATTTTTTCCGAACAAACGTTTGAAAAGTATAATCAAAAAGATGTCTCTCGTCTTTTGAATGAAACGTCTCAGTAGCTAATTCCCAAATTTTAGGATCTATCGCTGGAAAATAAACATCAGCATCAAAAGAGTGATGTACCCGCGTGATGTCGAGTTGGTCTGCAAAGGAAATGGATTGTTGGTAAATTTCGCCACCACCTATAACATATAAGTCTTCTCCTTTTGGACAAACGGATATCGCTTTTTCCAAATTCTGAACTACAATACAACCTTCGTACTCGAAGTCTTTTTGTCGGGTAATAATTACGTGAGTTCTATTAGGTAAAGGTTTTGGGAAGCTCTCAAAGGTTTTTCTTCCCATAATAATATGATGGCTAGACGTAATTTCCTTGAAACGCTTGAAATCATTGGGCAAATGCCAAAGTAAATCATTGTTTTTTCCTAGTGCATTATTTTCAGCTACAGCCGCAATGATAATAACCATTTTCTATTGAGGTTTTGTGGAAGTGTCAACATCTAGATTAGTTTGCAACTGGGCTATTTTTTTCTGTTGTAAAACCATAAGTTTTTCTATTTGTTCTCTTTCCCAATCTATATTCATAAAACGATCGGTAATGTACACTTTTATAAAATAAAGGATAAATAAAAACAACCAAAGTGTAATTACCCAAATAGACCAATTCGAAGTGTATCCAAAAACCAAAAGATGATTGGCAATCGATAAAAATAAACTCCCCAATAAGAACAAAACAAAATGAAAATAGAGGTTCTTTTTTTGGTTTATTCTTTTTCTGGCATATTCGTATTGTTCGTGTTGTTCCAGTTCCATATACCCCAATTTTGTTTATAAAGATAAAATTTATTTTGAAAAATACACTATTCTTATTTTGCAATTATTTAATCAGTATGCAGGAAAATTTTTATGGCCTATCGGTGACAAATGAGCGCTTGGGATAGCTATAATCCAACTTTTATTTTTTCTATTACCGCTTCATATTCTGAATCAGAGAGCTTTATTTTTTGCGGGTTCATTTCAAAAACCCCGCCAAAACCATAACCGTCTTTGTATTTTGGGACGATGTGCATGTGTAAATGCGATATGGTATCTGCATAGGCACCATAGTTAATTTTATCGGGGATGAATGCTGCAGCAATCGCTTTGGCTGTTTTTGCCACATCACGCATGAAGGCATTGCGTTGTTCGTCACTCAATTCATGAAACTCCACAGCATGGTCTTTATAGACCACATTACAGCGACCCATATAGGATTGCTCTTTGAATAAGAATAGTTGTGAGACTTCTAAATCACCGATTTTAATCATTAAATTGTGTAATGTTTCGTTGTCTTGACAATACAAACATTCTGAAGCGGGTGTTGGCATACTAGTTTTTTTATGTAAATAATTAATCTTTAGTTGCGAAAGATTGCAATGCTATAAATAAATTGGAAGGAATTAATATTATTTAGTTAAAATTTAAACCGCAACACTACCTTTTATCAATGCATGTGGTTCGTATCCTTCGAGGGTGAAATCTTCAAAAGTAAAATCAAAGATGTTTTTTATAGCAGGATTCAATATCATTTTCGGCAATGGTTTTGGTTCGCGAGACAATTGCAATTCCATTTGCTCAAAATGGTTGTTGTAAATGTGCGCATCGCCAAAAGTATGAATGAATTCGCCTACTTCTAACCCGCAAACTTGGGCGATCATCATAGTAAATAGGGCATAGGAAGCAATGTTAAAAGGAACGCCAAGAAAAATATCAGCACTTCGCTGGTACAATTGGCAAGACAATTTTCCGTCGGAAACATAAAATTGAAAGAAAGCGTGACAAGGAGGTAAAGCGGCTTTATTGTTGGCCACATTTTCCGAAAATGATTTTGAATTATCTGGTAAAACACTCGGATTCCAAGCCGAAACCAACATTCTGCGGCTGTTTGGGTTGGTTTTTAGTTCATTGATGAGCTCAGTGATTTGGTCTATTTCTTCGCTGTTCCAGTTACGCCATTGATGTCCGTAAACGGGACCTAAATGGCCATTTTCATCAGCCCAGGCATCCCAAATTTTAACGCCATTTTCTTGAAGGTATTTAATGTTGGTATCGCCTTTCAAAAACCAAAGCAATTCGTATATGATTGATTTAAGGTGCAGTTTTTTGGTTGTCACCATTGGAAAACCTTCTGCCAAATCAAATCGCATTTGGTAACCAAACACACTCTTTGTTCCTGTACCAGTTCGGTCTCCTTTTTGATTTCCGCTTTCTAAAACGTGTTTAACTAAATCTAGGTATTGTTTCATGTCATTGCGAGAAACGAAGCAATTTCTCCGTTTTTAAGGTTATAGTTATGTTTACCGAATACCAATGCTAGCTAAAATTTATCATTCTCTTTTCGAAATCTCATCTCTAATTTTGGCCGCTTTTTCATAATCTTCATGCAAAACTGCCTCATCCAGTAATTCATTTAACTCCTGAAGGCTATGTTTGGAGTAGGTTTTTCCGGACTGATTGCTTTCTTCTTGACCGCTAAAAGTTCGGGGATTCGAAAGTATATCGTCAATTTCTTGTGATTCCTTGTCGGCTTCCAAGGAATTGTTTTTCAAATAAATTCCGGCTTTGTCTAGAATATTTTTGTAGGTGAAAATAGGCGCATTAAAACGCAATGCCAATGCAATGGCATCAGAGGTTCTGGCATCTATTATTTCCTCTATTTTATCTCTTTCGCAAATAATACTAGAATAAAATACACCATCCACCAACTTATGGATAATGACCTGTTTTACGACAATGTCAAAACGATCCGCAAAATTTTTGAATAAATCATGCGTCAAGGGTCGAGGGGGTTTGATTTCTTTTTCTAAAGCAATCGCTATGGATTGAGCTTCAAAAGCACCTATAACTATGGGTAGTTTTCTTTCGCCGTCAATCTCATTCAAAATCAGAGCGTATGCTCCGTTTTGGGTTTGACTATAGGATATTCCTTTTATGGATAATTTAACTAAACTCATGATTGATGAATTGAAAAGCACCCAGTGCCTTTTTATGGTTATTTTTTTAATGAAAAATAAAATGCAATTTTAATCAAAAAACACGAAACAAAAAAGCTGCCTCAAGCAAAGATACAATTATCTTGTTTGTAGGTTGTACTATTTAGAGGCGGAATTATAAAATTAAGAATGGGACGCTTTAAATACTTTCAATTTTTCTATTAATTGGGGCACAACAACAAAAGCATCTCCGACAATTCCATAATCGGCGACTTTAAAAAAGGGGGCTTCTGGATCAGTATTAATGACCACTTTAACTTTCGAGGAGTTAATTCCTGCAATATGTTGAATGGCTCCCGAAATGCCTATGGCAATGTATAAATTTGCGGAGACAGGCTTTCCTGTTTGTCCCACATGTTCTCCATGAGGTCTCCAGTCTAAATCAGATACCGGTTTTGAACAGGCAGTAGCGGCGCCAAGAACTTCGGCTAACTCTTCAATCATTCCCCAATTTTCAGGGCCTTTTAATCCACGACCTCCAGAAACTACGATCTCGGCATCAGCCAAAGAAACTTTTCCGGTAACTTTTTCTACGGATTCTATTTTTACCCCAAAATCATTTTCGCCCAGGATAGGGTTAAAATCCTCCTCAGTCAAGACGGTGGTGTTTTCGAAAATACCATAAGAATTTTTGGCAAGACCAAGAATTTTTACATCAGATCCTATTTCGGTGATGTTAAAAGCCTTATTTGAAAAAGCAGTTCTTTTTACTTGGAAAGGCATTGTGTTTACGGGCAATCCCACCACGTTCGAAACAAAACCGGCTTCTAGCGAAACGGCAACAAGAGGAGCAAGATAGATGCTGTCAGTAGTTGAAGAAAGTAAAATTAGTTTGGCATCTTCTTTTTGGGCTGCTTGTTTAATGACATCAGCATACGCTTTTGCGGAAAAACCAGCTAAGGTATCGTTGGTTACTTTTAAAACTGTATCGACTCCGTATTTTGATAATTCCGAAACATCTCCGGCATTTATGGTTACTGCTGTAACGGTAGTTCCCATTGTTTCGGCAACTTTTTTTGCATAAGAAGCCAATTCAAATGCAACTTTTCTGAACTTTCCTTCTACGGACTCTGCATATAGTAAAATTGACATAATGATTTTAGATTTTAGATTAACGATTTTAGATTTTTGAAGTGAGCTGAATTTCGGATTTTTATACAGCAGCCTTAAATAACCTTTGCTTCGTTGTGTAATAAATTAATTAATTCGTCCAAATTATCCGCAGCAATTAATTTCACGGCTGATTTTGGAGCAGGTTTTTCAAACTTCACCGCTTTGGTATTTACCGCGACACTAACAGGTTCTATAATAGTTAATATTTTAGTTCTCGCCGTCATAATTCCTCTCATATTCGGAATGCGCAAATCTTTTTCTTCCACCAATCCTTTTTGTCCGCCAATGATTATGGGTAAAGTGGTTGAAACGGTTTCTCTTCCGCCATCAATTTCTCGAACTGCCTTTACACTATCCCCATCAACTATTATTTCAGTACAGCAATTTAGAAAATTATAGTTTAAAATACCAGCAATCATTCCAGGAACCATTCCTCCATTGTAATCTAATGATTCTTTACCTGCAATAATAACATCATAATCACCATTTTTTATGACTTCGGCAATTTGTTTGGCAACAAAGAAGCTGTCTGTAGGATTTGCATTTACCCTAATGGCCTCATTGGCGCCAATAGCTAAGGCTTTTCTCAAAGTAGGCTCTGTTTCTGGCCCTCCCACATTGACCACTGTAACTGTAGCGCCTTGTTGTTCTTGAAACCAAATAGCACGGGTTAAGCCAAATTCATCGTTAGGATTAATCACAAATTGAACGCCATTAGTGTCAAATTGGGAATCACCATTACTGAAATTAATTTTTGAAGTAGTATCAGGAACATGGCTGATGCAAACTAATATTTTCATAATTGAATTTTTTTTCTAAATTGGCACTACAAAATTAGAATAAATAATTGGAATATTATACCATGAATGCATATTAGCAAGGGTATATTTCGTTTTTTAGATCCTGGCTATTCTAAAGGTTTAAATCTTTTTTCCTAGCTATAGTAGCTCTCGAAAATCGAATTTGAAAGTATAAGCTTCTAGTTTTGGATGGTTTTGATGTTGGTATTCTTATTTCTCGTATTATTTTATACTCTAATTTATGCCCTTAAGTGGTTTTAAATATTTATTTTTGCCATTCGAAAATTACTCACAAACAAAAAAACATGAGAACGATACAATTTAGAGAGGCTATTTGCGAAGCGATGAGCGAAGAAATGCGTCGCGATGAGTCTATTTATTTAATGGGTGAAGAGGTTGCCGATTATAATGGTGCCTACAAAGCCTCTAAAGGAATGCTTGCCGAATTTGGCGAAAAGAGAGTCATTGACACTCCTATTGCAGAACTTGGTTTTACTGGGATTGCAGTGGGATCGGCAATGAATGGTTGCAGACCGATCGTAGAATACATGACGTTCAATTTCTGTTTGGTTGGGATTGACCAAATTATAAATAACGCTGCTAAAATGCGTCAAATGACAGGAGGGCAATTTAATGTGCCTATTGTTTTCCGTGGTCCAACGGCTTCGGCGGGACAATTAGGAGCAACCCACTCACAGGCTTTGGAAAATTGGTTTGCCAACACTCCTGGTCTTAAAGTGGTGGTTCCCTCTAACGTTTATGATGCCAAAGGGCTTTTAAAATCAGCTATTCGGGATAATGACCCCGTAATTTTCATGGAATCGGAACAAATGTATGGAGACAAAGGCGAGGTGCCAGATGGAGAATATACGATTCCAATTGGTCTTGCCGATGTAAAACGAGAAGGAACTGATGTGACCATAGTCTCTTTTGGAAAAATCATTAAAGAGGCTTATATCGCTGCTGATGAACTAGCAAAAGAAGGCATTTCCTGTGAAATTATCGATTTAAGAACGGTGCGTCCTATGGATAATGAAACGATTTTAACTTCGGTTAAAAAAACAAATAGATTGGTAATTCTTGAGGAGGCTTGGCCTTTTGCAAGTGTTTCTTCCGAAATTACTTATATGGTTCAAGAACGTGCTTTTGATTTTCTTGACGCTCCGATTCAAAGAATCACCACTGCCGACACTCCGGCGCCCTATTCGCCGGTATTGCTTAAAGAATGGTTGCCAGATGCAGCCGATGTTGTGAAAGCAGTAAAAAAAGTACTTTATAAATAATATCAATTAATTAAATTATATTTGAGACTTCATCACGTAACTATGTGATGAAGTTTTTTTTTGAGTATGAAAAAAAATAGATTCTTTCAGCTTGTTTTCCTGTTTGTAATTATCCCATTTTTTGCACAGACAAAAGTGAGTGGCATAATTGTGGACAAATCAAAACAACCGATTCCGTTTGCAAACGTAATTTTCAAGGGTTCGAATGAAGGTGTAGTTTCTAATGAGGACGGGCATTTTTATTTAGAATCTAAAAATAATTACAAAATACTGATCGTAAGTTCAGTAAGTTATTCCGACAGAGAAATTAACCTAGAGAAAGCAGTCAATTATAATTTTGTAATTCAATTAAGCGAAATTGAAAATCTAAAGGAAGTGGTAGTTTTTTCGGGTAAAACATCAAAAAAGAATAATCCAGCACTTGCTATTCTTAGAAAAATTTGGGAAAGAAAACACAAAAACGGCTTGCGTTTATTTGACCAATACCAAATGGAAAAATATGAAAAATTAGAATTTGACATCAATTCTATTGATAGTGTTTATATGAAAAATAAGCTTTTCAAAGGAATGGAGTTTATTTTTAAACAGGTAGACACCTCAAAAATAACAGGAAAAACCTATTTGCCAGTTTTTATAAATGAGTCCTTGTCAGATGTGTATGGAGACAATAAATTAAAAAAGCTAAAAACTAAAGAAAAAGCAAATAAAACATCTGGATTTAATGGCAATCAGCAAATAGTTTCGTTTATAAAAGATTTATATTCTGAGTACGATATCTATGAAAATCACTTGACTTTTTTTGACAAGAGTTTTACCAGTCCCTTATCAAAAACCGGAATAGACACCTATAATTATGTGTTAAGGGATAGCGCTTTTGTGGACAATAAATGGTGTTACAATATTATTTTTTACCCAAGGAGAAAAAACGAGTTGACTTTTAAAGGTGATTTCTGGGTTAATGACACCACTTATGCTGTCAAAAAAATTAATATGGCAGCTACTAAAAGCGCTAATGTCAACTGGGTAAAGGATATTTATATCGAGCAAGAATTTGACGTTGTCAATGATTCCCTCTTTCTTTTGACCAAAGATTATATGATGTCGGATTTTGCTTTAAACAAAAAAGAAGATTCCAAAGGGGTTTATGGCAAGCGAACTACTTTTTACAGAGATCACAAATTCAACATTAGCAAACCTGAAAAATTTTATAAAGAAGAGGTGAACTATTTTGACAAAGAAGTTTACAATAAATCAGATGATTATTGGAATGAAAACCGTTTTGAAAATTTAAGTAAGGATGAAAAAGGAGTGTATAAAATGCTTGACACCTTGCAAAAGGTTAAGAAATTTAAGCAATTATACAATCTGGTGCAGATTATAGACAGCGGCTATCTTAATTACCGAGGTTTAGATTTTGGCTCTATATATTCTATGGTTGGAAAAAACAGCGTCGAAGGATTGCGTTTGCGTGCAGGCGTAAGGACGTACTTTGGACCCAATGATTCCTGGCGATTGAAAGGATATATGGCATATGGGGTTAAAGATGATCAATTTAAATATGGCGTTGTGGGGAAATGGATGATAGAAAACAAAAAAAGAATCATCCTTTCAGGGGGTCATCATAGAGATATTGAGCAAATTGGCGCATCTCTTACCACTACAAACGATATTCTAGGACGCAGTTATGCTTCTTCGGGTATATTTACATCGGGCAGTAATAATAAACTAACCAAAGTTAATTTGAGTAGTATTGCCATTGATGCGGAGCCTATAAAAAATTTAACTTTCGGCACGGGGTTTTCCTACCGAACCTTGGCCTCAGCCTCAGCCGATTTTAGCCTTAATTATTATACAGATTTGTCTAAAAAAATAATAAAAAGTGAGGTAAAACAGGCCGAGGTAAACTGTCAGATTGAATATACTCCAAACAGAAAACCTATTGGCTTTGCAGTCGAAAGATATAATGCAGACAGCCCATTTACCCGCATTTTTGTGAATTATAGTCAGGGATTCAAGGAATTACTCTCTAGTGATTTCAATTATAAAAAAATCCAAATATACTACAAGCAGCCCGTAGTAATAGGACCTTTAGGACGGTCTAATTTGACTTTAGAAATGGGAAAAACATTTGGCTATGTGCCATTAGGATTAATGAGCATTGTGCCGGGAAATCAATCTCTTTTTGAAATCTCGAATACCTTTAGCAATCTTAATTACTATGAATTTTTAACCGATCAATACCTAACTTTAAAGTGGGACCATGATTTTCAAGGCAGATTTTTTGCTAGAATTCCTTTTATGAGAAAACTAAATTGGCGCGAGATTATAGGAATAAAATCAGTTTGCGGGACGGTTTCAAACCAAAACCGTTTGATTAATGCTTCAGGACTAGTGTACAATGCCCCCGAAAAACCCTATTGGGAATACAGCGCCGGAATTGGAAATATTTTTAAGGTTTTTAGAATTGATTTTTCCTGGAGAGGTAATTATCTCAATAGCCCTGAGGCAAATAAATTTGCTATAAAAGCTTCGTTCGGGTTCTATTTTTAGTAAAATCACTCCCGGCCTAGCAGCATTATTTTACACCAAACCACTCGCTTATTTCCCACAAAAGAACGAAATCGTAATAGACGATAAAACCACTTTTTCATCATAAAAACATATAATTTATTTAAGTTTGCATCCAAATAATTAAAAAAATAAAAACCGAGATGGCCGCAGATAAAATAAATACTTTCGATGTGTTAATTGAAATCCCAAGAGGAAGCAGAAACAAATACGAATACGACTTTGAAATAAAAAGAATACGTTTTGACAGAATGTTGTTCTCATCTATGATGTACCCTGCAGATTATGGATTTTTCCCTGAAACATTGGCCTTAGACGGCGATCCATTAGATGTTTTGGTTTTAATAAACGAGCCTACTTTTCCAGGCTGCGTGATGGAAGTAAAGCCAATTGGGGTTTTCCACATGGCAGACGACAAAGGATCAGATGATAAAATTATCTGTGTGCCAGTTTCAGATCCTATTTGGAGTTCCTTAAATAATTTGTCAGATATCAACAAGCATTTATTGAAAGAAATAGAACATTTTTTCCAAGTGTACAAAGATCTTGAAAATAAAGTCGTTGATGTCGAAGGTTGGGGAGACGCGCAAGAGGCGTTCTCTATTATTAAAGAATGCACCGAACGATTTGAGCAAATTCCGAACAAACCCCAGGGTTTATTTAGCATTAGGTAATTTTTACAGCCTATTTTTAAATAAATAGCAATATTCTAAGGGAGGAGGGTTGCTTTTTCAATTCCATTTTAGTACGTTTGCACCCTTAATTTTGTACTTTTATTTCCAAAACATTAAATTTATATATACAGTAATGATTTATATTCCAATAGTAATGGCGTTAATAGGATTAACATTTATGTTAATCAAAAGATCTTGGGTTTTAAAACAAGATGCCGGAGACGGTAAGATGAAAGAGATTTCAGATTATATCTATGAAGGAGCCTTAGCTTTCCTTAAAGCAGAATATAGATTATTAGCTATATTTGTAGTGATAGCGAGTATTGTTTTGGCAGGAATGTCTTTAATATTCCAAACAACAAACATATTAATTGTAGTTGCTTTTGTTTTTGGAGCTTTCTTTTCTGCCTTTGCAGGAAATATGGGAATGAAAATCGCTACCAAAACTAATGTTCGCACAACACAAGCAGCTCGTACTAGTTTGCCACAAGCATTAAAAGTATCTTTTGGTGGTGGAACTGTAATGGGTCTTGGAGTTGCTGGTTT
>CANFHF010000007.1 GCA_947446635.1 Flavobacteriaceae bacterium | reverse complement strand
GGGCCATTTGCGACTGCCTCAAACATAACTTCGAATAGTAATGGCACCATTACCACTGATGACTTTGTTTTTGGTAGTACCTCTTTAGATGATATAGATGAAAGTGAGGATGATGATGATCGTATGTTTTTCGACAAAAGTAAAGGGGCATTTAGAGCTGGAGGAGTATCTAATGTTCAATGGGATGATGTAAGTATAGGATCTTATTCAACCGCAATGGGGCATAATACAAAGGCAAGTGGGTATGCTTCATCCGCAATGGGACAAGTAACAACTGCAAGTGGGGATTTATCAACCGCAACTGGGTATGCTTCAACCGCAACTGGGTATGCTTCAACCGCAATGGGGAAATATACAAATGCAAGTGGGGAAGCTTCAACCGCAATGGGAGAAAGTACAAAGGCAAGTGGGCTAAATTCAACTGCAATGGGACAAAGTACTACTGCAAGTGCAGATTACTCAACCGCAATGGGGTCTTATACAACTGCAAGTGGGATAAGTTCAACTACAATGGGAGATGGTACAAGAGCAAGTGCAGATTACTCAACCGCAATGGGACAAAGTACTACTGCAAGTGGGTATGCTTCATCCGCAATGGGACAAAGTACTACTGCAACTTCGTATGGGGAAGTGGCTATAGGTATTTATAATACAGCATATACTCTAGCAACAGATGGAGCAACTCAATTTAATGCTGACGATCGCTTATTTGTAATTGGTAATGGTACTTGGAATGCAAAGAGTGATGCAGTTGTGGTGCTTAAAAACGGAAATACCGGTTTAGGAACCAGCACGCCAAGTACAAGGCTTGATGTTAGCGGAAGTGTTAAAATAGTAGATGGTAATCAAGGTGATGGTAAAGTTTTAACCTCTGATGCCAATGGTTTGGCTAGTTGGGCCGCACCAACTTCAGTATCCGAAGCAGACGATCAAGTATTTGCTACTGCTGGTCAAACTAGTTTTACATTATCACAAACGCCATCGGCAAACAGTAAAGTAAAAATGTACATTAACGGAATTAGAATAAATAAATTAGCCTATAGTGTAAATGTTGCTACCTTAACCTATGAACCTGCAAATAATGGCGCTTATACTATTTCTTTGGATGATAGAGTGCAATTTGAATATACGTATTAAAATAATATCAAAATATTTATGAAATATAATTTCAAATATAGTTTACTACTTCTATTTATATTTATTAGCCAACAAACATGCTTTGCGCAAACAATAATTAGTTCAAATACAACTATAAATCAATCTTGGATAGACAATCATGTCAATAATTTACCAATAGTATTGAATGATAATGTGACCATTACTATTGAAGAAAATTTGGTGTTTAGTAATGCAAATTTATATTTTGCAATACTTGGAACAGGAGTTATAATTGATGGAAACGGAAAGACAATAACTTTGTCTAACCTAACAAATTATTTGGGACTTGTGAACAATGGAAATTATTTAGGGCAGAATTTAAGTGCTTATGCAAATTCTATTGTAAAAAATATTGGTGTAATCAGTAATAACTCCACATTAAAAGAATATTCTGGCTGGATTGGTCAATGGGCTTATGGAAATGGTGCGGGATTCTCAATTACTAACTGTTACTCTACTGGAAATATGACAAGTTACGGTTCTGGTGGTATTTTAGGATACGCATATATGAATGGTACAATTTCAAATTGTTATAGTCTAGGAGACATTTCTGGAAATTATTGTGCAGGAATTTTAGCAATTAGTAATTATGAAGCAATTAAAATTATCAATTGTTATTCCAATGGAAGTATAACAGGATCAAATGCAAATGGAATATGTAATCCAAATATGATGGATGGTGATTCATTCACTAATTGTTACGCAACAAATGGCAGTTTTAATAGCACAACTGCAAATTCGAAATTAATTGGAACAGATGGTAGCGTTTGGAATACTTCGATTGTTCCCTACACACTGGTCGGATTTACGTCAAGCACTATTCCGGCAAGTATTTCAAATTTTGCCTCTATTTCAAAATACTATTTTGATGGTACTCATACCATAACTCCCCCAACTAGCGATAGTTCAGGAGCATTTACCTATACTTCAAGTAATACCAATGTGGCAACAATAAGCGGCACTACGGTTACTATAGTAGGAGCAGGAACAGCTACTATTACGGCTACTCAAGCTGCAGATAGCACTTATAGCAGTACAAGTATAACAGCAAATTTAACGGTAACCAGCCCAACCGTAGTTACTAAGCAAGGTCAATTTACAAGTACTGATGCTAATTATGTAAATAAATATGGGGCACTAGCTAGCAATACTGGATTATCTGAAAAAGGTGAAATAACTAAAACTAAATCTTTTACTACTGTTACCCATGGCCTGGTTTTAAATTTAGATGCAAGTAATGCCTCAAGTTATTCAGGTACTGGAACTAGCTGGACGGATTTAAGTGGTTCATCAAATAATATGAGTTTATACAATGGTGCAAGCTATGATCCAAGTAATCAAAATAGCATCCTTTTTGACGGAGTAAATGATTATGTCGGCAAAAATACTGCTATAAATACAGGGCAGGATTTTACGGTTTCGGTTTGGATGTACGCCACACTATTAGGCACCACTCGTACAAGTTTAGTTGCAAATAGCTATGATTATACTGGTGGAAATGGATGGTTTTTTTGTACCGATGCGCTGGGGGCTCCCAATTCTTTTTTCCTGTCGATAGGAAGCGATAATCCGGTTAAAGTTTCGAGTGACAATAGCATTTCAATAAATACATGGAATTACTTGACTGCCGTAGTTAAAAGCGGCGGGCGATATATTGATTTATATAAAAACGGCATATTAATTTCGGGGGCTACGACAGACTCTGGAGTTAGTACTATCAGTTATAACTATGATAATTTTAGTATTGGATTACGAGACCCAGCGGGTACTCCAGATCCTTTTGAAGGTAATATAGGAACTACCCATATATACAACCTGGCACTTACAGCAGAGGAAGTCTTACAAAATTTTAATGCCACTAAGGAAAGGTATGGCTTATAACATTAAAATAATTTTTATAAAGGAATAACAACAATCCTACTACACCAATAGCAACTGCGCTATTTGTAGTAGGTTTTTTTTTGAAAGAAAATTTTTTATATTTTCAAAGCTACTATTCTCCCCCTCCCTATCGATCAAAAAATCCCACCTTCAACTTGGGTATTTTAATAGGTCATGTTTAATACACAAAAAGATATATACTTTATATTAAAAACATATATAACTTTATACAATAAAATTATATATCTTTTAGTTAAAACATATATAAGTTTAACTATATTTGTAATAACCAGCAACAATAGCCCACCCACTACCCTGTAAAAGGAGTACACAGTAGCGTAAACAAGGAACTGGTGTTTTAACAAGTAGCACTAATACAATACAATTATGGCCATACACTTTAAAATGGTACCCAAGAAAAACATCTTGGTTACGCCACCTCAAGTAAAATATTATCCGTGTGCCATACATAAAGGCGAGGAAGATTTAGACAGTCTTTCCGAAATATTGGCCTCGCGTTCCTCCATGAGTAAAGCCGATTGTTATGGCGTAATCATAGGACTTACAGAAGTAATTGCCGAATCTTTGGCAGCAGGTCGAATTGTACGAATTGATAGTTTGGGTTCGTTTCAAATTACGGTGCAAGGAACACCCGCCGACACCTTGGAAGAATTGGGCAAAGCCAATATAAAAAGTGCTAAGATAAAATACAATCCATCAAAACGAATGAAAATAAAACTAGAAGGACTCACTTTTAAAAGAGTTCGATAAAAAAGCAATAATGAATACGATTCATTTTGCATTACTAATATTGGTTATTTTATTGAATAGGGCCTATCTAAAACTAAATTTAGGTTTTTAATAACAATTGTTGAAAGGCTGTATTATAATTTTTTTTTACATTTATATAAAAATATAAAATGAAACAGAGAGCTATTGTATTCGCACTATTTTTATTTATGACAATAACTATGGAATCACAAACGAAGCAAACCATTTACCAATTTAAAGTAGAAGATTTATCAGGAAAAACATTTGATTTTGCTACTTTGAAAGGCAAGAAAATAATGATTGTAAATACTGCTTCCAAATGCGGACACACGCCGCAATACAAAGACTTAGAAGCTTTGTATGAAAAATACAAAAGTAAAAACTTTGTTATTGTAGGATTTCCGGCTAATAATTTTCTTTGGCAAGAACCTGGAACCAATGCCGAAATTGCTGCTTTTTGTAAAAAAAACTATGGGGTCACTTTTCCAATGATGGCCAAAATATCCGTTAAGGGAAAAGACATACACGAAGTATATCAATTTCTTACCCAAAAAGCAAAAAATGGATTGGAAGATTCAAAAGTAGAATGGAATTTCCAGAAGTATCTCTTGAACGAAAAGGGGGAATTGGTAAAAGTAATTGCTCCCCGAACATTACCAACCGACAAGGAGATTATTGATTGGTTGACCAACTAACACCAAACTGCCGTTTTTAAATAAATAACTGACTAATGCCCTTTATAATTGGCAACGGCTTTTCGTACGCTGCCATATTCAGCTAGTAATTCGGCAGCGGCCGAGTATGAAACTGGGATTTCTCCCATAATCATTTTCACGCCACGATCCACGAGTTTACTGTTGCTCAATTGCATGTCGACCATCTTATTGCCTTTCACTTTCCCAAGTTGAATCATGGTAGCTGTCGAAATCATATTGAGTACTAATTTCTGAGCCGTTCCTGCTTTCATTCGGGAACTTCCGGTTACAAATTCAGGCCCCACAACCACATCGATAGGAAATTTTGCCGTTTTCGAAAGCGGACTTTCTGCATTACAAGAAATGCTCGCTGTGGTAATATTATTTTCATTACAAGCTTTCAAGCCTCCAATCACATAGGGTGTTGTTCCCGAGGCGGCAATCCCAACAACAATATCATTTTCGTTGATGTTGTGTTCTTGCAAATCAATCCAAGCTTGGCTGGCATCGTCTTCGGCATTTTCTACCGCTCTGCGAATGGCCTTGTCCCCACCGGCAATGATTCCGTTGACCAAGTCAAAAGGAACGCCAAAGGTTGGAGGACATTCCGATGCATCCACCACGCCCAAACGCCCTGAAGTTCCTGCGCCAATATAAAACAATCGACCTCCCAATTTCATTTTAGCAACGATTTGAGTTACTAAAACCTCAATTTGCGGTAGGGCTTTTTCAACGGCAAAAGGGACGGTTTTGTCTTCGTTGTTAATATTATTAAGCAAATCTAAAACAGACATTTTTTCTAAATGTTCGTATTTCGAGGATTGTTCAGTGGTTTTTGTAAAGGTCATTTTTAATGTTTTAACGAATGCATTCGATATGATATTTTTTTGCAATAATAAGTTTTGAATTTTCTATTTCAGATTGAATTTTAACCCAATTGTCATTAAAATATTGGTGTAATTGTTTTAAAGAACAATTACCTAATTGAAAATAAATTATTTTAGGAGTGTTTTTTGAAACCAAGAAGCGGTTATAAAAATCGGTGTCTTTTGTTAGTATTACCAACTCGTTTTTAAACGCATAATCCCATATTTCACTATCGGTCATTTGCAAATTAATGTCGGATACAAAAACATAACGATGGTCATTAAAAAAGTTGAAATGTTTTGGTAAATTGACATCGACTAAAAATGAACCATTCATTATTAACTAGCTAATTGAATGTCATTTTTATACGAGGAAAGATTTTTTAAGGCAAATGCTATACAAGCCTGAATGTCTTCTTTTTCAAGAAAAGGATAGGCTTCTAAAATAGTTTCCATTGAATCTCCAGCTGATAAATACTGTAAAATAGATTCCACAGTAATTCTCATTCCTCTTACCGTGGGTTTGCCATTGCAAACGTCTGGTTTTGTGGTAATTCTTTCTAAAAGAGTCGCTTCCATCTTTTTATTGTTTTTACAAATTTAGTAAAATAAATCAATAAAAGTCTAAATAAAATACGCCAACACAATGCCAAAAATTATCATCGAAACTTTGGCAATATTAAATTTGTGTCCTTCACTGCTTTCAAAAATGATGGTAGACGAAATATGAAATAATATCCCGATGACAATGGCGGTAATCTGGGTATAAAAGTCATTCAGTATAGGCAAATAGTCCGATACAATTGTTCCTAATGGAGTCATTATGGCGAAAGTAATCATAAATGCAAAAATTGCTTTTTTGTTCAGGCTGGAATTGATGAAAAAAGTGGTTAAAATAATGGCGATAGGTAAATGATGAATCGCAATTCCTAATGCTAAACTATGATGGTGACTTACTGGAAATCCTTCTAAAAAGGCATGAATACAAAGGCTGATAAAAAGTAACCAAGGAATATGGGTCATTGTATCGTGACCATGGACATGACCGTGTTCGGCACCTTTGGAGAAAAACTCTAATATGATTTGGAATAAAATACCAGCCATTATAAAAAGTCCGATGTTGTGATTGTCACTTTTGTAAACATCCGGCAATAAGTGCATAACAGTTAACGACAGTAAAAATGATCCGCTAAAAGCCAGTAATAATTTGAGGTTGGTTTTGTTCTTCGGTTTGAAAAACAAGGCAATACTATACCCTATCAAAACGGACAATAATGGTAAAACGTAGTTCATTATTTAAAAATCATAATTAATCGTTCACTTTCTGTTTTGTGGAATTTTTTCAATTTATAATCTCCAAAAATATCCAACAAAAAAATTCCGGCTTCCTCCATTAATTCTTCAAAATCCTTCAGCGTTAATGCTTTGACTTTTTCGGTGAAATGGAATTTCTCGCCCTGATCTTCAAAGTCAATCTCCTTGTAAATATGGCCTTCACTCACATAGCGTTTGATATGAAAATCAATATTTTCAACAGTTTTGACTTCGTCTGGAACTAAATTAGTAATGACTTGGTTGACGTTCATAAAATCAATTACGGCAAATCCATATTCCGTCAGGCTTTCTTTCATTGCCTTTAAAGTGGTCAGGTTGTCTTGGTCATTTTCGAAATAGCCAAAACTGGTAAACAAATTAAATATGGCGTCAAATTTATCTTCAAAAGTTTCCCGCATGTCATGAACCTGAAAATGCAGCGTTTCATTCTGGTTTTTATTGGCCTCAATAATACTGTTTTCAGACAAATCAGCACCCACAACTTCATAGCCCAACTGGTTCAAATAAATAGCATGACGCCCTTTACCACAAGCCAAATCCAGTACTTTTGCTTTGTCAGGAAGATTGAGGTAATGGGTCAAATTGTCCATAAAAACCTGAGCTTCCCGGTAATTTCTTTCTTTATAAAGAATGTGATAATAAGGAGTGTCGAACCAAGAGGCAAACCAATTATGGGTTTTGGGATTTTTTAAATCTGACATTTATTATTTTGAATTTCAATTAAAGTGCAAATTTAGACTATTTTTGCACCGAATACTTGATTTTACAATGGAAAATAATTTTAGAATGATTGCCAAAACCTTTTTTGGTTTTGAAGAAATACTGGCAAATGAATTGAAAATGCTAGGCGCACAAGACGTCGAGCAAGGTGTGAGAATGGTAAGTTTTAAAGGAGATAAAGGGTTTATGTACAAAGCAAACTTGTCTTTGAGAACTGCTTTAAAAATATTGAAACCCATTTATTTTTTCAAAGCTAGAGACGAACAAGCTTTATATAAAGGCATTTCGGGTGTAAACTGGTCGAAATTTATCAGTGCCAACCAGACTTTTGTAATTGATGCCACAGTGCATTCGGAGTATTTTAACCACTCGGAATTTGTTTCCCAAAAATGTAAAGATGCCATCGTGGATCAATTCCGGGAACGAACAGGACAACGACCAAGCATCGAGAAAATACATCCCGATTTGAGAATTAATATTCACATTGACAAAGACCAAGTTTCGGTAGCTTTGGACACTTCAGGAAATTCGTTACACCAACGTGGGTACAGAACCGCCACGAATATCGCGCCTATTAACGAAGTTTTGGCTGCTGGAATTCTATTGCTTTCGGGCTGGGACGGTCAGGGTGATTTCTTGGATCCCATGTGTGGTTCAGGGACTTTTTTGGCTGAAGCGGCAATGATCGCCTGCAACATTCCAGCAAACATCAACCGCAAGGAATTTGCTTTCGAAAAATGGAATGATTGGGACAATGAACTGTTTGACTCAATTATGGATTCTTTGATGAAAAAAATTCGAGAATTTCATTACACCATCAAAGGTTACGACAAAGCACCCTCTGCGGTTCAAAAAGCCAAAGATAATATCAAGAATGCCAATTTAGACGAATATATTACTATCGAGGAACGGAACTTTTTTGATACGGAAAAAACATCTCAAGGAAAATTACATGTGGTTTTCAATCCGCCTTATGATGAACGATTGGATATTCACATGGAAGAATTCTATAAAAATATTGGCGATACTTTAAAGAAAAATTATCCTGGTACCAATGCTTGGTTCATTACTGGAAACTTGGAAGCTTTGAAATTTGTTGGATTAAAGCCCTCCCGAAAAATAAAGCTTTTTAACGCCAGTATCGAAGCCAAACTAGTAAAATATGAAATGTATGAAGGAAGCAAGAGAACAAAATTTCAAACAGTTGATGACAACATTCAATAATTAGAGTTTAGATTTTAAAAAAATAACAATTAGCACCTAAAACCACTAAAAACATGACCAAATTACAAGTACGTGCATTTCTATACCAACTAGGCTGTTTTGCTATTTTGTTTATCTCTATTAAATTTTTGGTTGCAAAATATATCCCGTTAACAGGATTATGGATTCCAATGACTGCTTTTGTTATAGGAACCATTCTAGCTCCAAAATTTCAAGCAGTAAAAACCAAAGATGGCGAAAAACTATTTATGAAATGGGTCTTTGTGAAAGGTGTTAAAGACGTTTCTTGATTTCCCGATTCTGAATTATTCTTTTGGGCTTAATTTTTTCTTATAAAGAGGGATGAAATAAGTAATGGTGTAGTTTACCCCTACCCCAAAATCTCCATTGTATGTTCTATTGAAACCTGGAATATAGAGGTTGTCAAAATTGGTGGGTTTATGATTTGAAACCAATCTGTTTAATCGAAGACTAAAACCTAAGTACACATTATTGATCACTTTAGCCTTCACCCCTGCCACCACTTCAATCCAACTAGCACTCAATCCGTTGAATTTCTCTCCGGAAACAAGTACGGGCACTTCCCCAAAATAAGGATTAGCATTATAAATTTTGTAGCTATTCAATTCTTGACTAAAAGTGCTGGCACCATATCGCAATCCGATGGAGATTATATTTTCCATATTTAACCAATTTTCATAGCCGTTATAGTCAAAACCAACTTTTAGATAAGACCCTTTGGTGTTGAAATTCAATCGTTCGTCATCGGTTGTTTTATTTTCGTTACCAATTTCGGCAGCCAAATAGTACTTTTTAGTCAATCGATAATCTCCCACAAATTCGATTCCTGTATAATTCGAGTCATACAAACCACGGGTTAATTTGTACAAATCGATACCCGCCCGCAACCCATAACGGTTTGTTTTGGGTGGAAGACTATCCATCTTTTTCTCTTCGACAATTTTTTGGGATACTTGTTTGGGAGCATCCGGAATAATTCCTTCGTTTTGAATGTTTTTACTCGGAATTTTATTTGGGAGAGGTTGTGCCTGAACCAAGAACATAAATAGTACTAGAAAGCAACTAAAAATATATTTTAACATGTGTTTCATTTTCGGTATCAATGTTATTTTTTTCAACTCGAATGTCTTTTATCCACAAAAGGTCTGGAATAATTGCGTCGGTATGCGAATATGGATTCGTTGCATCTAAAGAAAAAATTGTTTTAAAACCACAAGCTCTAGAAACAAAAAGATTCTCACGGGTATAATTGAAAGTAATCTTGTCTTCATTACTATAAGATACTGAACCATAATTTAATATAAAACTATAACTTGAAGTGTTTTGAGTCGTTTTTAAAGGTATAGAAACCGTATTTCCGTTTCCATTAAAAACAATTCCTTCAGACATTCCTTCTGCAATGACTTTTAAATTAGTCACGTTTTTTAATACCGTTGGATTTGTAATATCATAAAATTGAATTACAAGTCTAGGCGTAGTAGCCGTGTTGGCATCGCAAATATCATCCTTCTCGCAAGCGGAGAAAGAAAATAGAGAAAGCACTAAAAGTAAAAGTATTTTTTTCATAAAATATTTTATTGAAAATGACTTTCGATTGTTGATAGAAATCTGCAATCTTATCTTTTTTCCAAAAGCACCACATTTTCTACGTGATGTGTTTGGGGAAACATATCCACGGGACGCACTCGAGTCACCTTGTATTTCTCATCCATCAAAGCCAAATCGCGAGCTTGCGTAGCCGAATTACAACTTACATAAACAATTTTTGAAGGTTCTATTTTTAGGATTTGTTCAATTACATCCTTGTGCATTCCGTCGCGTGGTGGATCGGTAATAATCACATCTGGTTTGCCATGTTGAGCAATGAAACTTTCGTTGAAAACCACTTTCATATCCCCCACATAAAATTCGCAATTTGTAATTTCATTGCGTATAGCATTGGCTTTGGCATCAACAATCGCTTCAGGAACACTTTCGACACCAATAACCTTCTTGGCGTTTTTCGAAACAAATTGGGCAATTGTACCCGTTCCTGTGTATAAATCATAAACGATTTCATTACCAGTCAATCCAGCAAAATCTCGAGTGATTTTGTATAATTCGTAAGCTTGATCGGAATTGGTTTGATAAAACGATTTGGCATTGATACTGAATTTCAAACCTTCCATTTCTTCCAAAATATAATCACGACCTTTATAGAGGTTAATATTTTGATCGTACAAAGTGTCGTTCGCCTTGTTATTTACTACATATTGCAACGACGTAATTTGCGGGAATTTTTCGTAAACATGGTCCAAAAGCAATTCTCTATTGGCTTTGTCATTTTCAAAAAACTGAACCAACACCATAATCTCACCCGTCGATGCGGTTCGCATCATCAAGGTTCTAAGCAAACCTTCGTGATTTCTAGGATTGAAAAATGTCAGGTTGTTTTCATTGGCGAAAGCACGAATTTCATTCCGAATAGCATTGGAAGGATCTTCCTGTAAATGACATTTGTTGATATCTAGAATCTTGTCCCACATTTTTGGAATATGAAAACCCAACGCATTTCTGTTTCCCAAGTCTTCCGTACTGCCGATTTCTTTTTCGGTGAGCCAACGACTATTCGAAAAAGAAAACTCCATTTTGTTTCTGTAAAAAAATTGCTTTTCGGAACCTAAAATCGGTTCAAAATCGGGAAGTTCTATTTTTCCGATGCGCAGCAAATGATTTAAAACCTCATTTTGTTTGTAGTACAATTGCTGGCTGTATTTCATATTCTGCCATTTACAACCCCCGCAAACGCCAAAATGTTCGCAGATGGGCTCAATTCTATGTTCTGAGAATTCGTGAAATTTCACGGCTTTTCCTTCGTAATATGCCTTGCGCTTTTTGAAGGTTTGCACATCAACCACATCGCCGGGAACAACATTGGGAATAAAGATTACTTTACCATCTGGAGCCTTTGCCACCGAAACGCCTTTTGCACCCGCATCAAGGACTTTTATATGATCAAAAACGATTTTGTCTGTGTTTTTCTTTGCCATAGCGCAAAAATAAGGCTTTGAATGGTTTTATAAATTTAAATTGACAACTATTTTTTTTAAAAAGGTTGTTTATTTAATACCCTGAATTTATTAAAAATGGAGTTCTAAATTCTTTAATCAAACAAATCTGAAGATAAATACCTGTCGCCTCGATCACAAATAATGGCTACAATTATTCCTGATTCCATTTGGCTAGCTAGTTTAAGAGCCACTGCTACTGAACCACCACTACTCATTCCTGCAAAGACACCTTCTTCACGAGCCAAGCGTTTGGTCATTTCACGGGCTTCTTGTTCGCTAACTTCTATGATTTTATCCACTTTTGAAGCATCATAAATTTTAGGTAAATATTCTTGTGGCCATTTTCTAATTCCGGGAATTTGTGAACCATCACTTGGTTGTGCCCCAATAATCTGAATCGCAGGATTTTTTTCTTTTAAATACGTAGAAGTTCCAATAATAGTTCCTGTGGTTCCCATTGCCGAAACGAAATGGGTTACAGTTCCATTAGTATCATTCCATACTTCGGGCCCGGTGGTTTTATAATGGGCTTTCCAATTATCTTCATTGGCAAATTGATTCAGCATGATGTAACCACCTTCTGCCATTTTTTTATCCACATAATCTCTAGAACCAATAATACCTAAACTAGCAGGAGTTAAGACTACTTTTGCTCCAAAAGCCAACATGGTTTGTGTGCGTTCTTTAGTAGAATCTTCAGGAAGTACAAGCTCAATTTCAATATTGAAAAATTGGGCAATCATGGCTAAAGCAATGCCAGTATTTCCACTTGTGGCTTCAATAAGTTTGTCTCCTTTTTTGATATCTCCCCTTTCTAATGCTGTGGCAATCATATTGTAAGCCGCACGATCTTTTACACTACCTCCTGGATTATTTCCTTCTAGTTTTAATAAAAGCTTGACATTTTTATTTTTTACCAAATTTACACTCTCCACTAAAGGGGTATTCCCGATTAAGTCAACTAGTTTTTGAGTCTTCATAATTATTTTAACTCTTTTATTTTTACTTCTGTAATTGTGTTATTAGTCACAAGGGAGTTTTCAGGAATGGATTTTGTAATCCAAGTATTTCCACCAATAATACTATTTTTACCAATAATGGTTTCTCCTCCCAAAATAGTAGCGTTGGCATAAATACAAACATTTTTTTCTACAGTAGGATGTCTTTTGGCATTTTTCATGTCTTTGGTAACACTCAAGGCTCCCAATGTTACCCCTTGATACAATTTTACCTGTTTTTCGATTATGGTTGTTTCTCCAATTACAATTCCAGTGGCATGATCTATAAAAAATGGGGAAGCAATTGATGCTCCTGCATGAATATCGGTTCCAGTGATTTGATGTGCATATTCGCTGATTAGTCTAGAAAAAAGTAACATATCTAATAAATATAATTCATGACTCAATCTATAAATAGCAATAGCATAAAATCCCGGATACCCTAAATACACTTCTTCAATACTGTTAGAGGCAGGATCATTTTCTAATATGTATTCCGCATCCATATTTAGCATTTCAAGAACCTTAGGGAGTTTTTTAAGAAATTGATTCCAAACTCCATCGCATGATTCTTCCGTTTTTTTTGAAGTGATTTTTGAAATTTCCTTGAATGATTTTTCAAGTTCGTCAATACTTTTATTTAATGGAGCATTGGTATCAAAAAGTGTATAAAACAACTTCTCGGTAAAGTCCTCTACTTTGGTCTTAATACCATAGTTGATGGAAAAATGTCTCTTTAAGGCTGCAATATTTTGGATAATTAGATCTTTTGACACTGTTTAACGATTGAAATGTTTATAGTAAATGGTAAAAGTAAGTTGTTTTTAGAAATTGCCGCAACAATTCAGAAAATAAATTTGTTGTTTAGTAAGGATTGAAAAACATAAAAAAATTCATATATACTTTGATTTATGCGAATGTAATTTTTATAATTTGTAAATTAGCATGGATTTACTTCCTAATTTCAAATCAATTAATAACGAGAGGTAAGTTATGAACAAGAGTGTGAAACTAAAAAATAAACTTTCTCGTTTTTGGAAACTACTTGGTCCTGGGCTTGTGACAGGAGCAAGTGACGACGATCCTTCGGGAATCGCAACCTATTCACAGGCTGGAGCGGCTTATGGACTTTCCACCTTATGGACTTCGCTCATTGCCTTTCCCCTAATGGCCGCGATTCAGCAAATGTGTGCCCGAATAGGTTTAGTAACTTCCCATGGATTGACGGGAGCGCTTAAAAATAATTATCCAAGACCTATTTTATATGTAATGCTTTTATTCAGTTTTCCTGCAATTGTCATGAATATTGGTGCCGATATTGCCGGAATGGGTGCCGTGGGAAATCTTTTGTTTCCAGCTATTGATGCTACTTATTTTAGTGTCTTGTTTACTATACTATTATTAGGTTTAATTATTTATTTGCCCTATCATAAAATTGCTTCCACCCTAAAATATTTGTGTATTGTAATGTTAGTTTATTTTATTGTACCTTTTTTATATAAACAAGATGTTGCCCAAATTCTAAAAGCCACCTTCATTCCTACCTTAAAATTCGATAAAGAGTTTATGGGCATCCTTGTAGGAATTCTTGGAACCACTATTTCACCCTATCTTTTTTTTTGGCAGGCTTCTGTAGAAGTGGAAGAAATGAATAACAAGAAAAAACATTTAATTGTAAATAAAAAGATAATTAACGAAATAAATGAAGATGTCGATTTTGGAATGACCTTTTCGGGTTTTGTAATGTACTTTATTATTCTTACCACAGGAACTGTTTTATTCAAAGGGGGTATTCACCAGATTGACACTGTAGAGCAGGCGGCTATGGCATTAAAACCATTGGCTGGAAATTTGGCTTATCTTCTTTTTGCTATTGGAATAATTGGCACTGGACTTATTGCAATTCCTGTTTTGTCCGGTTCACTTTCTTATATAATAACGGAAACTTTTGGATGGGAACAGGGATTGAATAAAAAATTTCATGAAGCAAAAGCCTTTTATAGCGTTATTGGTCTTTCACTAATACTGGGATTGTCATTAAATTATGTGGGTATTTCTCCAATAAAAGCATTGATTTATACGGCTATCCTTTACGGATTAACGGCACCTGTTTTAATTGCTATTATTCTTCATATTTCCAACAACAAAAAAATAATGGGCCAATTTACCAATAGTTGGAAATCAAATGTTCTAGGAGGCATGGCATTGCTAATAATGTCGGTTGCCGCCTTTACATTAATCTATCTCCAGCTGTCAAGTGGTTAGAAAAACCAAAAACTAGCCGTGTTTTTAGTTTTATTTATCGTAATTGGTAAAAACTAAAAAGTTTAAAATTTAAAATTTGGGATACCTTTCCGTAAACACAATTTCTTAAACCTTAAACTTTTAAAACTTAAAGAAAGTTTTTAATAAACAAAAATAGCTCTTTCGCTCATCATTTCATTTACTTCATTAGCCACTTCTTCAATAACATCTTCATTCGTGTGATTCATTAAAACTCTATCAATTAAAGCTACAATAATTTCCATATCTTCTTCAATTAAACCACGAGTAGTAATAGCTGCAGTTCCCACTCGAATTCCTGAAGTTACAAATGGTGATTTATCATCAAAAGGAACCATGTTTTTATTGACCGTAATTTCTGCTTTTACTAATGCATTTTCAGCATCTTTCCCAGAAATATTTTTGTTTCTTAAATCAATTAACATCATGTGATTGTCTGTTCCGCCTGAAATGATTTCGTACCCTCTTTTTACAAAAGCATCAGCCATTGCATTGGCATTTTTTTGCAATTGCAAAGCATACGTAAAGAATTCATCTTTCAAAGCTTCACCAAAAGCTACTGCTTTAGCAGCAATAATATGCATCAATGGGCCACCTTGATTTCCTGGAAAAACAGCCAAATCCAATAAAGAAGACATCATTCTGATTTCTCCTTTTGGAGTTGTTAATCCAAATGGGTTAGGAAAATCTTTACCCATCATAATCAAACCTCCACGAGGACCACGTAAGGTTTTGTGTGTTGTAGTGGTAACAATATGGCAATGTGGCAATGGGTCATTCATCAAACCTTTGGCGATTAAACCTGCAGGATGTGAAATATCGGCTAATAAAATAGCGCCAACGCTGTCGGCAATAACTCTGAAACGCTCAAAATCCATATCGCGAGAATAAGCCGAAGCACCTGCGATGATTAATTTTGGCTGTTCTTTTGTTGCTATTTCTTGAATTTTATCATAATCTAATCTTCCTGTCTCCTTATCAACACCGTAAAAGGAAGGGGTATATAAGCGACCTGAAAAATTTACTGGTGAACCATGAGTTAAGTGTCCTCCATGAGACAAATCGAAACCCAAAATTTTATCTCCAGGTTTAATACAGGCATGGTAAACAGCTGTATTTGCTTGTGAACCCGAGTGTGGCTGAACATTTGCATACTCAGCTCCAAATAATTCTTTAGCTCTATCGATGGCTATTTGCTCTATGACATCAACTACTTCGCAACCGCCGTAGTATCTCTTTCCAGGATAACCTTCGGCATATTTATTGGTTAAAACAGAACCAGCTGCTTCCATTACTTCATCACTAACAAAATTCTCGGATGCAATAAGTTCTAATCCATGAATTTGTCTGTCTTGTTCCTCTAAAATAAGATCGAAAATTTGTTCGTCGCGTTGCATTTCTTTGATTTTTTATTAATTTGTCGCAAAAATACGAAAAAACGTTTGGTAAATTGTCAGATTATAATATATTTGATAAGTAATTCTTAACAAAATAATTAACAACATTATGCCTATAACAGCTAATAATACCAATAGAAAATCATGGTTAGAAGTTTCAGTCGACAGTGATTTTCCTATTCAAAATATTCCTTTTGGCGTTTTTCTAACAAAGGAAAATGTGGTAACTGTAGGGACACGTATTGGTGATTTTGCAATTGACTTGGGTGCTTTGCAACAATTAAATTACTTTGAAGGGATTG
The DNA here is from genome assembly GCA_947446635.1 of Flavobacteriaceae bacterium. Taxonomy (GTDB): domain Bacteria; phylum Bacteroidota; class Bacteroidia; order Flavobacteriales; family Flavobacteriaceae; genus Flavobacterium. The sequence goes on along the minus strand of CANFHF010000007.1, from coordinate 70,806 downwards.
AATTGACAGATGATATGTTCCTACAAGATACTTTGAACGACTTTATTTCTGACGGAAAAAAAACCTGGCGTTTAGTTCGAAATCGTATTGCCGATATTTTTGACGAAAAAAATCCGGAGTTGCGCGAAAACAAAAAAGATAAAGATATTGTCATTTTCAAAATGAAAGATGTAGAAATGCAATTGCCTGTTTTAATTGGAGACTATACTGATTTTTATTCTAGCAAAGAGCACGCGACCAATGTTGGAAAAATGTTCCGTGATTCAGATAACGCATTACTGCCTAACTGGCTTCATATTCCTATAGGTTATCACGGGAGAAGTTCTACCATTATTCCTTCTGGAATTCCAGTAAATAGACCTATGGGGCAAACTTTACCAAATGGAGAAACAACACCTGTTTTTGGTCCTTCACGAATGGTTGATTTTGAATTAGAAATTGCATTTATTACTACTGACGCTAATGTCATGGGAGAAAACATCCCTATAAATGAGGCCGAAGACTATATCTTTGGAATGGTTTTAATGAATGACTGGAGTACTCGCGACATTCAAAAATGGGAATACGTTCCGCTTGGGCCTTTTTTGGCAAAAAACTTTGCGACTTCTATTTCTCCATGGATTATAACGATGGATGCTTTGGAACCCTTTAGAGCCAAAGGCCCTAAACAAGATCCATCTCCATTACCATATTTACAACAAAAAGGCAAACATAATTTTGACGTTAATTTAGAAGTTGCAATACAAACGGAAAATAAAAACACAACTATTGTTTCAAAATCCAATTTTAAATATATGTATTGGTCTATGAGCCAACAATTAACCCATCATACCTCAAATGGCTGTCGGGTAAATTCGGGTGATATGATGGGCTCTGGAACCATCTCTGGATCAAGCCCTGATAGCTATGGCTCTATGTTAGAATTAACTTTGGGGGGTAAAAATCCAATAAAACTCAATGATGGAACGGAACGCAAGTTTATAAATGATGGAGACACCATAATTATGAAAGGTTTTTGTAAAAACAATGGAGTACGAATTGGATTTGGCGCAGTTTCTAGTAAATTACTTCCCCCATTCGTAAGAAAATAAAAAACATTAAATTAAAATTTATTACAAAAAAAACGAATTTAGCATTGTATTACAAAAATTAGTGTAATTTTGCCCCGATGAATAACAAAAGTGTACATATAATTTCTGTTTCACGGATAAACAAACCAACCGCTTCTCCCGAAGTACGGATGCTTTAACAATAGCTCCGAAAGTGTTTTTTTATTTTTATTCATTTTTCATTTTTACTATTTTGAAATTATTCCTACCACCTAGCGGATTATTTTATTCTGAAAACATATTTTTTTTCTGCTTATCCTCCTGTCATTTAATTAATAGGATGATTCCATATGGCAATTATTTTGCATTAAACTTGAATAAAAATAGTTTTTCCATACCAACAAAAATTTTATATTTTAACTCAAACTTCAACTCTTGAAATGAAATTATCCATTGTAATAACAGGTGAAGAACATTATAAATATTCGCAAGAAATATGCGAAACCATTGAGTCTTCTGCCTTATTAAGAGGCACCGGAATCGCTAAAAGAACACCCGCTTACATCCAAAAAAAGATGGAGCACAAAGATGCCATTATCGCATTAGATAAAGGTAAATTTGCAGGGTTTTGTTATATCGAAAGTTGGCAACATGGGAAGTTTGTAGCCCATTCAGGATTGATAGTGCATCCGGATTACAGAAATTTAGGATTGGCAAAGCAAATAAAATCAAAGGTTTTTGATTACTCCTTAGAGAAATATCCAAATGCTAAAGTATTCGGGATTACAACTGGTTTAGCTGTTATGAAAATTAATTCAGATCTAGGATACAAGCCTGTTCCTTTCTCTGAATTGACTACGGATCCTAGTTTTTGGTCGGGGTGTAAAACCTGTACCAATTATGAAATTTTGAAAAGTAAAGAAAACGCTATGTGTCTATGCACTGGGATGCTCTATGATCCAAAAGAAAAACCAAAAGATCCACCAAAACATCCTTTTAACATTCGGATTTGGAACAGATTAAAAGAAATCAAACAAGCTCTTTTTTTAAAAAAGTAAATCTCAATTAGTTTTTGGCATTTAGCCATTAGCTTCAAAAAATTAAATAATAACAAAGCTAATTGCCAAAAGCCATTAGCCAAAAGCTTCAAAAAATGAAAAAAGTAGTATTAGCCTATAGTGGAGGATTAGATACCTCTTATTGCCTAAAATATTTAAAAAACGAAAAAGGATACGAAGTGCATACCGTGTTAATAAACACGGGTGGATTTGACGAATCTGAATTAGAAGCTATCGAAAAAATAGCCTATGAATTAGGTAGCACAAAGCACGCAAACCTAACTATTGTAGATAAATATTACGACAAAGCCATCAAATATTTGATTTATGGAAATGTATTGAAAAACAATACTTATCCATTATCGGTAAGTGCCGAACGTGTTTTTCAAGCTATGGAAGCTATAAAATATGCAAAATCTGTTGGTGCAACTGCAATTGCTCACGGAAGTACTGGCGCAGGAAATGACCAAATCCGTTTTGATTTGATTTTTCAAACCATCGCACCCGAAATTGAAATCATCACCCCAATTCGTGACTTGAAATTATCGCGTCAAGAAGAAGTGGATTATTTAGCGAAAAATGGTGTGCATTATTCTTGGGAAAAAGCACAATATTCTATCAACAAAGGACTTTGGGGAACAAGCGTTGGCGGTAAAGAAACACTTTCTTCAAATCTTCCTTTGCCTAGCGAAGCCTACCCTTCGCAATTGCAAAAAGAAGGCACGGAAAAAGTAACTTTAGAATTCGAAAAAGGACAATTAGTTGCCGTAAATGGTAAAAAAGATAAACCATCGAACAATATTGTTGCTCTTGAAAAACTAGCCACTGCTTACGCAATTGGTAGAGATATTCACGTTGGCGATACTATAATCGGAATCAAAGGAAGAGTTGGTTTTGAAGCTGCTGCTCCAATTATCATCATCAAAGCCCACCATTTATTAGAGAAACACACGCTTGGAAAATGGCAACAATACTGGAAAGAACAACTAGGCAACTGGTACGGAATGTTGTTTCACGAAGGTCAATTTTTGGATCCTGTAATGAGAAACATCGAAACTTTCTTAGAAGACACTCAAAAAACCGTAAATGGCACAGTAATCGTATCTTTGAAACCCTACCATTTTTCATTGGATGGAATCGAATCTGCAAATGATTTGATGAATACAAGTTTTGGTCAATATGGCGAAATGAACAACGCTTGGACATCAGACGATGCCAAAGGATTTATCAAGATTTTAGGGAATGCACAAAACATATTTTCATCAGTAAATGATATAAGTTACGAATAAATAAATTGACGATTTTTGATTAACGATTTGGCTGAAATACCTTACTTATAAAACCAAAAATCGTTAATCTTCAATCTAAAATCTAAAATAATCATGATTAATATTGGAATAATTGGCGGCTCAGGTTACACAGCTGGTGAACTCATCAGAATTTTGATGTTTCACCCCAATGCTAAAATCGATTTTGTTTACAGCACCACAAATGCTGGAAAACCACTTTCGATAGCGCATCACGATTTGTTGGGCGATATCGAAATGAACTTTACTGACACCGTGAATCCGAATGTGAATGTTGTTTTCTTGTGTTTAGGTCACGGAAAATCGAAAGCCTTTTTAGAACAAAATCAATTTGCAAGCCATACCAAAATCATTGATTTAGGAAATGATTTCAGATTGACAAAAGACCATAATTTCGATGGAAAATCATTCGTTTATGGTTTGCCGGAATTGAATAAATCGGAAATTAAAAACGCTCAATTCATCGCTAATCCAGGTTGTTTCGCTACTGCAATTCAACTCGCATTATTACCCTTGGCAAAGCATAATTTATTAACCACTGATGTTCATATTAACGCCACAACAGGAAGCACAGGAGCTGGAGTTACCCCTTCGGAAACGACGCATTTTAGTTGGAGATCGAATAATATGTCGCATTATAAAGCTTTCGATCATCAACATTTAGGTGAAATAAACCAAAGCGTGAATCAATTGCAAGCTGCCTATAAAAACGAATTGATTTTCGTACCCAATAGAGGTGATTTTTCGAGAGGAATTTTCGCCACTTTATACACAACTATCGAAGAAAGCTTAGATGATATTCTAGTAAAATACGAAGCTTTTTACAAAGAACAACCATTTGTAACAGTTACCACCACTAACATCAACATGAAACAAGTGGTCCAAACAAACAAATGTATTATCAGTTTAATGAAGAAAGGAAACCGATTATTGATTACTTCTGTTATTGATAATTTAACAAAAGGTGCTTCGGGACAAGCGATACAGAATATGAATTTGATGTTTGGATTGGATGAAAGCACAGGATTGCATTTGAAACCAAGCGGATTCTAACAATAATTAAAAGATTGAAAGATTTAATGATTGAAAAATTATTAAAACAATTAAGATTCTATTTTCAGACAAACTCTGAAATCTTTAAATTTTTCAATTTTTAAATCTTTAAATAATTAAAAATGAACTTATTTGACGTTTACCCTTTATACAACATAACGCCTGTAAAAGCCTTGGACTTTACCATTACTGACATAGACGGTGTTGAATATTTGGATTTATATAGTGGTCATGGGGTAATTTCCATTGGACATACACACCCAAAATATGTGACCAAATTAAAAAATCAATTAGAAAATATTGGGTTTTATTCCAATGCCATTCAGAATCCACTGCAAGTGGAATTGGCCGAAAAATTAGGCAAACTTTCAGGATGTGAGGAATATAGCCTATTTTTATGCAGTTCCGGAGCTGAAGCCAATGAAAATGCTTTGAAATTAGCCTCTTTTCATACAAACAAATCGAGAGTGATTTCTTTTGAAAATGCTTTTCACGGAAGAACCTCTGCGGCAGTCGCAACAACAGACAATAAAAAAATTGTTGCTCCAATCAATGCGCAACAAGTGGTTACTTTCTTACCGTTAAACAACATTGATTTGGTGGAAGCCGAATTGAAAAAAGATGATGTTTGTTGTGTTATCATAGAAGGAATTCAAGGTGTTGGTGGATTAGACCAAGGCACAACCGAATTTTTTCAGGCTTTAGAAAAAATATGTAACCAATATAATGTGGTATTAATTCTAGATGAAGTACAATCGGGTTATGGAAGAAGCGGAAAGTTTTTTGCCTTTCAACATCATAACATAAAACCGGATATTATTTGCCTTGCCAAAGGAATGGGGAACGGTTTCCCGATAGGTGGAATTATGATTTCTCCTAAATTCAAGGCAAGTTACGGATTGTTAGGGACTACTTTTGGAGGGAGCCATCTTGCTTGTGCTGCTGGAATTGCCGTTCTTGAAGTGATGGAAAAAGAAAAATTAATGGACAACGTAAATGACATTTACGCCTATTTCTTGGAAGCCATAAAAGCAGTTCCTGAAGTTGTCAAGGTCAAAGGAAAAGGATTAATGCTAGGCGTTGAATTTGATTTTGATGTAAGTGCCTTGCGTAAAAAAATGATTATCGACAAACATATTTTTACCGGAAACGCTAACAATAAAAACTTATTAAGAATTCTTCCTCCATTGACAATCAGAAAAGAAGCTATCGATACTTTTATTATTGCTTTAAAAGAATCATTACAAGAAATAAAAGCATAATTATGAGTCAATTATTACCAATAGAAAAAAGAAATGCTGTTTTAAATCGAATGGCAGCACTTCTTGAACAAGAAAGAGTCACTCTTAAGAAAGTAAATCATCAGGATTTAAGTAATTATTCTGGGGAGGATTTGGCTATGGAAAAACGTTTACTCGTTGATGATTTCAAAATTGACGGAATGATTTTATCCATGCAACAATTGGCAAGTCAAGAAGATCCCGTTGGAGTGGAACTATTCAATTTCGAGCACGAAAACGGAATGAAAATCATAAACAAAACAGCAGCTTTTGGTACGATAATGATTATTTATGAGTCCAGACCTGACGTAACGGTTGAAGCGGGTGGAATTGCTTTCAAATCGGGAAACAAGATTTTGTTGAAAGGCGGAAAAGAATCGTTATTGTCAAATTTGAAGATTGTTTCTCTTTGGCATCAAGCTTTGGAAGAAAATAAAATTTCAACAGCATGGGTAGAATATTTGAATTACAATCGCGTCGAAACACAAGCTTTTTTGGAGAAACCAACACAAAAAGTAGATTTAATTGTTCCTCGTGGTGGCGAACAATTGATTGCTTTTACCAAAAAACACGCCACTTGTCCAGTGATTGTGAGTGGTCGTGGCAACAATTTTTTGTATATCGAAAAGGAAGCCGATTTACAAAAAGCATTAGCTATAATTATAAATGGAAAAACCACAAATATAGGGGTTTGCAATGCTTTAGATAAAGTATTAATTGATTCAAAATTAGAAAAATGGCCCGATTTCGCAACTAAATTGGTTGCTGAATTACGCAACTATAATGTTGAAGTTTTGGGTGACGAACGATTTTCAAAAGCAACAAATGTTCCTCAAATTGAATCGGAGTTGATTTGGCATGAGGAGTTTTTAAATTATAAAATCGTCATTGGAATTGTAGATTCTAATGAAGAAGCATCCGCAAAAATCAACAAATATTGTGGCGGACATTCGGCTTCGATTATTACCGAAAATGATGCTATTGCTCAGCAATTTATGGAACAAGTAGATTGTGCGGCAGTGTATCAAAATGCCTCCACTCGATTTACCGATGGAGGACAATTTGGTTTGGGTGGAGAATTGGCGATAAGCACGGACAAGTTGCATCAACGTGGCCCAATAGGTTTGCAGCATTTAGTTACTAATAAATGGTATATTTACGGCGATGGACAAATTAGGTAAAAAAAGAATCTTATTAAAATTGGGCAGCAACACGCTTACCAAGGAAACCGATCACATTTCGAGAGGAAAGATTGAAGATATTGGTATACAAATTGCCGCTTTAAAACACGATTATGAGTTTATAATTGTGAGTTCTGGTGCTATTGCTGCTGCAAAACAGTTTGTAAAACTAGATAATCACGACAAAGATGTTTTTGTCAAACAAGCCTTAGCTTCGATAGGTCAGCCCCATTTGATGCGAATATACCACGAAAACTTCAGTGATTTAGGGTTGCATACATCCCAATGTTTACTTTCGTATTCTGATTTCGAAAAAAAACAAACCAAAGCAAACATTGTGAACACGATAAATGTATTGGTGAAAAATAGTTATATTCCAATTATAAATGAAAATGACACCGTTGCCACAGACGAAATTCAGTTTGGTGATAACGATAAATTAGCGGCTTTAACAGCCGTTTTGTTAAACGTTGACATTTTGATAATTGCAACAAATACAAACGGAATTTACACCAAAGCAACTTTCAACGATGAATTTCCTGAAACCATCGAATTAGTAACAGATTTAAAGCTTTTACAGAAAGAAATTGGCGATTCAAAATCGTCTCACGGAACTGGTGGAATGCAATCCAAAATTGATTCGGCGGCTATCGCCAAAGCAGCGAATATCGAAACTTGGATCGTCAACGGATTGGAAGACAATTTTATTTTGAAAGCTTTGAAAAATGAAATTGCATTTACGAAGATTGTATAAAATGTTGATTGATTAAACAAATAAATGATTAAACAAAAGATGAACTATATCTCAATACAAAACATAGACTCTCTACAAAAATGGGTAAAAGAAGCTATACAAATCAAAAAAAAACCACTAAAAAATAAAAAACTAGGAAAAAACAAAACCCTCGGGATGTTGTTTTTTAACCCTAGTTTGAGAACTCGTTTGAGTACACAAAAGGCGGCATTAAATTTAGGAATGAACGTAATGGTCATGAATTTCACCAATGAGGGTTGGACACTCGAATTTGAAGATGGAGCAATCATGAACAAAGGAGCCTCCGAACACATCAAAGAGGCAGCAGCGGTAATTTCACAATATTGTGATATTATAGCAATTAGAGCTTTTGCAGGATTAGCTGATAAAGAAAAAGACAATGCCGAAATAGTATTGTCAGGTTTCCTAAAATATGCCACCGTACCGATTGTAAATATGGAAGGTTGTACTGGTCATCCCTTACAATCCCTTGCCGATGCCATTACGATGGAAGAACACAAAACCAAACACAGACCAAAAGTCGTATTGACTTGGGCTCCTCATCCGAGAGCGTTGCCACAAGCAGTTCCCAATTCATTTGTGGAAATGATGCAAAAACAAGATATGGACTTTGTGATTACGCATCCAGAAGGTTACGAGCTGAATCCTGAAATTACTAAAGATTCAAAAATCGAATACGATCAAAATAAAGCTTTCGAAAATGCCGATTTTATCTATGCCAAAAACTGGAGTAATTATAATGATTACGGTCAGATTACAAATTCAGATCCAAATTGGACCGTTTCTGCCGATAAAATGAAACTGACTAACAATGCTAAATTTATGCACTGTTTGCCGGTGCGTAGAAATATGATTGTAACCGACGAAGTAATTGATAGCGAAAATTCTATTGTTATTGAACAAGCGAATAACAGAACTTATTCCGCTCAATTAGTATTGCAAAAAATATTGGAAAATGGCAAATAAAAACCCATTATCCATCATAAAAATTGGTGGAAACATTATCGATAACCCAACGGAATTATCACAGTTTCTTTCTGATTTTTCGAATATCGAAGGAAGCAAAATTCTTGTTCACGGTGGCGGAAAATCAGCAACAAAAATGGCACAAAGTATTGGCTTAACTCCTCAAATGATTGACGGACGAAGAATTACAGACCAACGGATGCTAGATGTAGTTGTGATGATTTATGCTGGTGAAATTAACAAAAATATTGTGGCTCAATTGCAGGCAAATAACACCAATGCAATGGGTTTTTCGGGTGCTGACGGGAATTTGATTCAATCCACCAAAAGAAACCATCCAACAATTGATTATGGCTTTGTGGGAGATGTGCAAAAAGTAAATACTGCATTATTAAACACTTTAATTTCTAATGGAATTGTTCCTGTTTTTTGTGCGATTACACATGATAAAAAAGGACAATTGCTAAACACCAACGCAGATACTATCGCTAGTGAATTGGCAATTGCAGCATCGGAAGTTTATGAAGTAACCTTGAATTATTGCTTCGAAAAACCAGGCGTTTTATACGATTCCGAAGATGATGCGTCAGTAATTGAGAATATTAATCCAGAATTATATTCCAAATTAAAAGCCGAAGGCGCCATTCATTCTGGAATGATTCCAAAATTGGACAATTGTTTTAATAGTTTGTCAAAAGGTGTTCAAAAAATAAATATTGGTCACCACCGAATGTTGAAAGACAAAACGACATTACATAGCACGATTACTTTATGAAAAACATAAAAACCCTTATAGAAGAAGCCATTGCACTATTAAAGTCCCTGATTGAAACTCCTTCCTTTTCAAGCGAAGAAGATCAGACAGCACTTTTAATCGAAAACTGGTTTGTTCAAAATAATGTCCCTTTCGAAAGAGAAAATAACAATATTTGGGCTTACAATAAATATTTTGATAAGTCAAAACCCACACTTTTACTCAATTCGCATCACGATACCGTAAAACCCAATCAAGGGTATACGAAAGATCCATTTGAGGCGATTGTAGAAGATGGAAAATTATATGGCCTGGGAAGCAATGATGCTGGAGGATGTTTGGTTTCACTCATTGCGACTTTCACTCATTTTTATGCCAATGAAAATCTGCCTTACAATATTGTAATTGTGGCATCGGCAGAAGAAGAAAGTAGTGGAAAACTAGGATTAAATAGTGTGTTAAAACATTTGCCGGAATTGGATTGTGCCATTATTGGCGAACCTACATTAATGCAACTCGCCGTGGCCGAAAAAGGATTATTAGTATTGGATATTGTCGTAAAAGGCACAGCCAGTCACGCTGCGCACAATAATCCAGACAATCCTGTTTACAATGCGATACCTGTAATTGAATGGTTTAAAACCTATCCATTCGAAAAAATATCAGAGGTTTTAGGTCCTGTTAAAATGACTGTAACCCAAGTAACCGCAGGAAAACAACACAATGTAGTTCCTGCAGAATGCCATTTGGTTGTCGATATTCGAGTGAATGATTGTTATAATAACAAAGAAATTTTAGCTACCGTAAAAGCAAATGTGGCCGCCGAAGTAACACCACGTTCGATGCATTTAAATGCCTCATCCATTCCCGTTTCACACGGATTGGTAAAAGCAGGTATTGCCTTAGGAAGAACTACTTATGGCTCTCCTACCCTTTCAGATCAATCAGTAATTAGTTGCCAATCTCTGAAATTAGGACCTGGTGAAAGCTTACGTTCTCACTCGGCTGACGAATTTATATACATCAACGAAATCGAAGAAGGAATTGATTTATACATCAAAATATTGACTGATTTTTTCAAACCATAAAAATACACCTATGAAACTTTGGGAAAAAGGAATACCAACAGATAAACAAATAGAACATTTCACCGTTGGAAACGACAGAGAAATGGATTTGGTTCTAGCCAAATACGATGCGTTAGGTTCTATCGCTCACGCCAAAATGTTGGGAGAAATTGGTCTTTTGACAGAAGAAGAAACGGATTCTTTGGTTTTGGCTTTGGAAGATATTATTATTGATATTGAAAAAGGTGAATTCGAAATCGAAGACAGTTTCGAAGACGTACATTCCAAAATTGAGTATTTATTGACGGTAAAATTAGGCGATGCCGGAAAGAAAATCCACACCGCACGTTCTCGTAACGATCAAGTTTTAGTTGACGTTAATTTGTATCTCAAAGATGTTGTAACCGAATTCAAATTACAAGTAAAAACCTTGTTTGATTTGTTGATGGAATCGGCCGAAAAATACCAAAACGTTTTGTTGCCCGGTTATACGCATTTGCAAATCGCCATGCCTTCTTCTTTCGGAATGTGGTTTTCCGCTTATGCAGAAACCTTGATTGACGATATTACCATGTTGAATGCTGCTTTGAAAATAGTGGATCAAAATCCCTTGGGTTCCGCGGCAGGTTATGGAAGCTCCTTTCCTATCAACAGAAATTTGACAACCAAAAAATTAGGTTTTGAAACCTTAAAATTCAATTCGGTTGCTGCTCAAATGAGTCGTGGAAAATCAGAAAAAACGGTGGCTTTTGCCATGAGTAGTGTGGCAGCCACTTTGGCTAAATTTTCGATGGACGTTTGTTTATATATGAGTCAAAATTTTGATTTCATCACTTTACCTGCTCATCTGACGACCGGTTCCAGCATTATGCCACACAAAAAAAACCCCGATGTTTTTGAATTAATTCGTGGGAAATGCAACAAAATTCAAGCCTTGCCTTATGAAATCACGCTAATCACCAACAACTTACCAAGTGGCTATCACAGGGATTTACAATTGTTGAAAGAAGGATTGTTTCCAGCCATTCAAAACCTGAAAGCGTGTTTGGATATTGCGATTTTCTCTATCAAGGACATCAAAGTAAAAGACAATATCTTAGCAGATAAAAAATATGATTATTTGTTTACCGTAGATACTTTAAACGAAATGGTGGTAGCTGGAATGCCATTTAGGGACGCTTACAAAGCGGTTGCCGAACAATTGGAAAGCGGAACGTATCAATCCCCAAAAGAAACCAAACATACTCACGAAGGAAGTATCAACAACCTTTGTTTGGAGGAAATAAAAGAGAAAATGAAATTGGCTTTTTAAGGTTTTAAAACCAAAAATAAACCGCAAATTCGCAAATTTGATTTGAATCATTAATTTGCGAATTTGCGGTTACTTATTTTAATTAGAGAATTTATGGCTTTTTATAAATCTGAGGCAAAAATATTTCACAACTTCCCTTTCAACTCCGCAGCATCAATATCGCTATGTGAAACATCATACACGGATTTTCCTTCCTTGATTAACAGCAATTGTGGTGATTGATGATAAACTTTGAAACGACTGGCAATTTCATTTGAAATGTCACGATATTCCAATAAATCCAGAAAATAAGCGTGGACTTTATCTTCTAAATCAAACTCATTCTCAAATTGTTTTAATGCCATACGACTTATGCTGCAACGAGTACTATGTTTGAAAATCACTACTGGTTTTTCATTAGAAATCGAAAGAATTTCATCCAACTGTCCCATAAAAATCAGGGGAATCCAATTGACATTATTGTTTGATGTGATTTGATTTTCAGAACTCCCGAAAATACTTGAAAATAAACTCATTAGGTGTTAATTTTAATTAATATATAATTCTTAAACGGTAGATTATCAGTCATTTTGTCGTAACTTTAACAATGGAATAAGATTTGATTTTTTTCCAAAGTTAGGTGCTTTTTAACTTGAAACATTAAACTTTAACTAAAAGTAAAATGAATATCAATAAATTTACTATCAAATCGCAGGAAGCAATTCAGCTTTCGCAACAACTAGCGCAGCGTTTTGGACAACAACAAATAGAAAACGAACACGTTTTAAAGGCTATTTTTGAAGTTGATGAAAATGTGGCTCCGTTTATTTTAAAAAAACTAAATGTAAATGTTCCGTTGTTCGAACAAATTTTAGACAGTACCATCCTGAGTTTTCCAAAAGTTACTGGTGGCGAGATTATGCTTTCCATAACCGCAAACACAACACTCAACGAAGCCGAAATCATTGCCAAAAAAATGAACGATGAGTTCGTTTCAATAGAGCATTTGATTCTGGCGATTTTTGGCTCCAAAAGCAAAGTGGCTCAAATATTAAAAGACCAAGGCGTAACCTACAACGGATTGAAAGCCGCTATTGATGAACTTAGAAAAGGGAGTAACGTAACCTCCGCGTCAGCAGAAGATACCTATAACGCATTAAACAAGTATGCTCGAAATCTAAATGAACTAGCCAAAGATGGAAAACTTGATCCAGTAATTGGTCGAGACGAAGAAATCCGTAGAGTTTTGCAAATTCTGACCCGTAGAACCAAAAACAATCCAATGTTAGTGGGTGAACCTGGTGTTGGTAAAACCGCCATTGCCGAGGGATTGGCGCATCGAATTGTAGATGGGGACGTTCCCGAAAATCTAAAAGATAAAATCGTTTTTTCATTGGATATGGGCGCATTAATTGCTGGAGCCAAATACAAAGGCGAATTCGAGGAACGACTAAAATCAGTCGTGAAAGAAGTTACGGCTGCCGAGGGAGATATTGTTTTATTCATTGATGAAATCCACACCCTTGTTGGTGCCGGAGGTGGCGAAGGTGCCATGGATGCAGCTAATATCCTGAAACCGGCATTGGCTCGTGGCGAATTGCGTGCCATTGGTGCAACCACTTTGGATGAATATCAAAAATATTTTGAAAAAGACAAAGCACTCGAAAGACGTTTCCAAAAAATAATGATTGAGGAACCCGATACCGAAAGTGCGATTTCAATCCTTCGTGGCATCAAGGAAAAATACGAAACCCATCATAAAGTTCAAATAAAAGATGATGCCATTATTGCTGCAGTCGAATTATCTCAACGGTATATTACCAATCGATTTTTGCCAGATAAAGCGATTGATTTAATGGACGAAGCCGCTTCTAAAATCCGTATGGAAATCAATTCTAAACCCCAAGAATTGGATGTTTTGGATCGAAAAATAATGCAATTGGAAATTGAAATCGAAGCCATTAAAAGGGAAAAAGACGAAAGCAAACTCAAAGTCCTAGGGATGGAATTGGCCAACCTAAAAGACGATCGAAATGAAGTCTTTACCAAATGGAAATCTGAAAAAGATGTTGTCGATACTATACAAGCCGTAAAAACAGAAATTGAGGATTTTAAATACGAAGCCGAACGGGCTGAACGGGAAGGTGATTATGGAAAGGTAGCCGAAATTCGTTACGGAAAAATAAAAGAAGCCCAAGAAAGATTAGATTTTTATATAAAACAATTACAGGAAAATCAATCGGGAACTTCCTTGATAAAAGAAGAAGTTACCCGCGAGGACATTGCAGAAGTGGTCGCAAAATGGACTGGAATCCCCGTGATGAAAATGCTTCAAGGAGAAAGAGAAAAACTCTTGAAACTCGAAGACGAATTGCACAAACGCATCGTAGGACAGGAAGAAGCTATCGAAGCTGTGAGCGATGCTGTTCGTAGAAGTCGCGCTGGATTACAAGATATGCGAAAACCAGTTGGAACCTTCCTTTTCCTTGGAACAACCGGTGTTGGAAAAACCGAATTAGCCAAAGCTTTAGCTGAATATTTATTCGATGATGAAAATGCCATGACTCGAATCGACATGAGCGAATATCAAGAACGCCATAGTGTTAGTCGTTTAGTAGGAGCGCCTCCGGGGTATATTGGTTATGATGAAGGTGGACAATTGACCGAAGCAGTTCGCAGAAAACCGTATTCTGTGATATTATTAGACGAAATCGAAAAAGCGCATCCGGATACTTTTAACATCTTGTTGCAGGTCTTGGACGAAGGAAGATTGACAGACAATAAAGGAAGATTAGCCGATTTTAAAAACACGATTATCATTATGACTTCGAATATGGGAAGCCAGATTATTCAGGAAAAATTCGACAATCTCAAAGGAAGTATCGAAGCCACAACAGAAGCTGCAAAAATAGAAGTTTTGGGTTTATTGAAACAAACTGTCCGTCCAGAATTTATCAATCGTATTGACGAAATAGTGATGTTTACACCTTTGACCAATGCCAATATAACTCAAATCGTAGGTTTACAACTGAAATCCGTGACTAAAATGCTCGCGCAACAAGGCATTACAATGGACGCCACTCCAGAAGCCATTACTTATTTATCTGCAAAAGGATATGATCCGCAATTTGGTGCCAGACCCGTAAAACGGGTAATACAAAGAGAGGTATTAAACCAATTGTCAAGAGAAATTCTAGCGGGAACAATTACTACCGATAGTATTGTTTTATTGGATTCCTTTGATGGGAAGTTGGTATTCAGAAATCAGAGCGAATTAGTAAGCTAAATAATTCTTCCAAAAAAAATCCTTACCAAATTTTAAACTTTGGCAAAGGATATAGAAAGCAGCAATCGAAAGATTGGTGCTTTTTTTTGCTTTAAAATTACTATTTAAACTTTCCATTTGACTTTTCCCTTACTCTTTATAAAAATAACTATTTTTGCAATCTAAATTTTCGCCTTATGCCAAAGAAGAAATATAAAATAGCGGTTATTCAATTAAATTTGAATGATATTGCCGAAAACAACTTAAAAAAATGTTTGAGTTGGGTTCGTGATGCTGCCAATAATGGTGCCGAGGTAATTTCTTTACCGGAATTATACAGTAGTCATTATTTTTGTCAAAGTGAAGATGTTGCAAATTTTGAATTAGCTGAACCTTTGTATAGCACTTCGTTTATTGCTTTTAGTGCTTTGGCAAAAGAATTAGGAGTTGTTATCATTGTTCCTTTCTTCGAAAAAAGAATGGCGGGAATATACCATAATAGTGCTTATATTATTGATACCGATGGAACGGAAGCAGGATTGTATCGCAAAATGCACATTCCAGACGACCCTCATTTTTATGAAAAATTCTATTTCACCCCTGGTGATTTAGGCTTCAAAACTTTCTCTACCCATAAAGGAAAAATTGGCACGCTCATTTGTTGGGATCAATGGTTCCCCGAAGCCGCTCGTTTGACTGCTTTACAAGGTGCAGAAGTGTTGTTTTACCCAACGGCAATTGGTTGGCATCCCTTAGAAAAAGACGAATATGGAGAGAACCAACATGGCGCTTGGATGAACGTGATGAAAGGGCACGCTGTGGCAAATGGCGTTTATGTTGCTGCCGCAAATAGAGTCGGTTTAGAACACTATATTGAGGGAACTGCAGGAATTCAATTTTGGGGATCTTCTTTTATAGCAGGACCACAAGGCGAAATTTTGGCGCAAGCCTCACACGATAAAGAAGAAATTATTATGGTCGAAGTGGATTTGGATCTGCAAGAAAATGTCCGCCAAAATTGGCCATTTTTTAGAGACCGAAGAATTGATGCTTTTGGGGATATTACCAAACGAGCCATCGACTAATTATGACTACCACAAACAATAGACGATTTCCCGCTGAATGGGAAAAACAACAAGGGATTCTGCTTTGTTTTCCGCATAATGGCAAAGATTGGCCAGGAAAATTTGAAGCGATTCAATGGGCTTTTGTTGAATTTATAAAAAAAATAGCCACATTCGAGCAAGTGTTTTTAATTGTTGCCGATGAAAATTTAAAGGCAAAAGTTATAGAAATACTTGAAACAGCCACAGTTCATATGGCAAATATTTCGTTTATTATTTATAAAACAAACAGAAGTTGGATGCGCGATTCGGGTCCGATTATCGTTCAAAACGGAACCAAAAGAGAGGCCTTGAATTTCAATTTTAATGGTTGGGCAAAATACAAAAACATCCATTTAGACAAACACGTTCCTGCAAAAGTGGGCAAATTTCTAAATATTCCAATAACTCAAGTAGTATACAAGGGCAAACCCGTAATTGTGGAAGGTGGTGCGATTGAAACCAACGGAAAAGGAACGCTTATTACCTCGGAAGAATGTTTGTTACATCCCGATATTCAGGTTCGAAACCCTAACTTTACAAAGGCCAATTATGAAGCAGTTTTTAAAGAATATTTAGGAATAACCAATGTAATTTGGCTTGGAGACGGAATCGAAGGAGATGATACGCATGGACATATAGATGATTTATGCCGATTTGTAAATGAAAATACCATTTTAACAATTGTTGAATCGGATCCAAAAGACAGCAATTACAAACCATTACAAGACAATTTAAAACGTTTACAAAATGCTAAATTAGAAACTGGAAAATCTCCAAAAATAGTCACTTTGCCCATGCCAAAACGGATCGATTTTGACGGATTGAGATTACCAGCGAGTTATGCTAATTTTTTGATTTTAAACAAATGTGTTTTGGTTCCCACATTCAACGATGCCAAGGATAGAATTGCATTGAATATATTGGCTGAATGTTTCCCTAATAGAGAAATAATCGGAATTAGTGCCATTGACATCATTTGGGGATTTGGAACATTACATTGTTTGAGTCAACAAATTCCGGTATAAAGTATCGTTTTGACTAGTTCTTAATAATCGAAACAGATTATTAAGAACTAGCCATATTAATACTATTCCTTGGTAAACAGAATTTTTTGACCTTCAGACAAAATCATAGTAAACCCTGTTTTACTTTCATTAAATTCAAATTTAAGACCCGCTTCTTTTGATTCGAAAGTATCTTTCGCAATAAGTTCTACACTAAACTTAGGATAATCTGTTATTTCAACAGTTAAAACACCTCTTTGTTTTGAAAAAACAATTTTTATTGGGGCCGTTCTATTGGAATACGTTCCTAAATAGGTATTAAAATTGGTGTCTTTTTCAATACTTCCAGTTGATGAAGTCCAACTATTATTAGTCTCATTAGTGTCTGGAAACGCATGATCTGGATCAATAATTATACTTTCAATTTCTTCGGTAGAATCATGTTTAAATGTCCACTCTATATTTTTTTGCCAAATTTCAACAGGTAATTTCACACGACTCACTTTTCCGCTTTTTGTTTTTATGTCTAAAACAATAGGCATAACCATTTTGTCAAAATTTTCAATTGTAATGTAAACTCCAGATTTTGGATCATTGTCGACATATTTAATAGAATTAATTCCTTGATCTAACCGCCAATTATTTACAAACCAACCTCGCCAAAACCAACCTAAATCTTCACCTGACACATTTTCGATGGTTCTAAAAAAATCATCTGGTGCAGGATGCTTGAAAGCCCAACGCTCCGTATAAGTACGAAAAGCCAAATCAAATCGCTCAGGACCCAAAACTTGCTCACGCAAGATTACCAATCCCGAACTAGGTTTTGAATAACACAAAACACCTATATTAGCTTCCTTCATATTATCTGGCGAACTCAATATAGGCTCCAATATAGGTTTAGTATATTTTTCAGCAACTTTATGTAAGTCGATAATTTTATCTTTATATTCTCCATTATTAAAATCAGATGAACTCAACGAATTAATAAAAGTGTTAAATCCTTCATCCATCCAACCAAACAAACGTTCGTTAGAACCAACAACCATCGGGAACCAGTTATGACCAAATTCATGATCAGTAACTCCCCATAAATCATCTCCTTTTGATTTCCAACCACAAAAAACAATGCCAGGATATTCCATTCCGCCTTCGTTACCAGCAACATTTGTAGCAGCAGGATAAGGAAATTCAAACCATCTTTTGGAATAGTTTTCAATTGATGCTTTCGTGTATTCTGTTGAACGGCGCCAAGCATCGTCACCATCACTTTCTACCGGATAAGCAGAAATAGCCATCGATTTTTTTCCGCTTGGTAAATTAATTTTTGCGGCGTCCAAAATAAATGCAGCGGATGAAGCCCAAGAAGCATCACGGGCATTTAAAATTTGATAATGCCAAGTTTTATAGGCTTTGGCAGTTAAATTAGCACTAGCCAGAACTTCATCAGCAGAGCGGATGATAATTGTTTTGTCACTTTCTGAAGCTATAAGAAAACGGATTTGTTGTTCGGAAGTAAGAACTTCAGATGAATTAAGCAACTTTCCAGAACAAACAACAATTTGATTGGACGGAACCGATATTGAAACATCAAAATTACCATATTCAAGATAAAATTCCGACGCACCCAAATAAGGATTCGTATTCCATCCTCTTATATCATCATAGACACACATCCTAGGATACCATTGCGCAATGGTGAAAATTTTACCATTTTTTGTTTCCAAAACCCCCATTCGATCAGAACCTTCATTTGGTGAAATAAAGGAATATTCAATTTTAATTTTAACGACTCCACCTTTAGATTTCAACGCTTGAGGAAGATAAACTTGCATTCTAGTATCGGTTATTAGGAATTTAGCTTCTTTTTCAATTAATTTTCCATGAATGGTTGAAATTATTTTGACAGATTTTATTTTGAAGCCACCGTCAAAAATTTGACCTTGAGCGCCATTTCTACTTCCATTTACAGGAATAATAGCAGTTCCACGAGAATCATTTTTGAATAAATTTTGATCTAAATACATCCAAACAAATGACATTGTATCGGGACTATTATTAGTATAGGTTACAATATCTGTGCCCGAAATTTCATTATTTAAATCATTTAATTTTGCTGTTAATTTGTAATCCGCTTTGTTTTGCCAGTATTCAACTCCAGGCTGACCACTAGCAGAACGGGTTTTTGTGCCATCTTTTGTATAAAAAAAAGGCTCAAATGCAGCATGATAATCATATTTAGAAACTTGTTTTTCAGGAAATGTAGCGGTAATTTCTTGCGCCCAAATAGTTGAAATTCCAGATAATAAAGCCAATAGAAGAAAGGCTAATAAACGACTATTTTTCATTTTGTTAATTTTTAAACAAAATAATGCAAAAAATATTTAATTCTCTAATTAGCGATAGAATTTTTAGAAAATTTTATAATAAATGAGTATGGATTGATTTTTTATAAAATGGAATTAATGAAATACATTTGTATTTTAAAAATACAAACCAAATAATTAATATCTATTTTGCACACCACAATTTCAAATTCAAATCTAACCGCAAAAATCAATCCTTTAGGTGCTGAATTATATTCCTTAAAAGACAATAAGAATAGGGAATATATTTGGGAAGGAAATCCGAAATTTTGGGAAAAACATTCTCCTATTTTGTTTCCAATAGTGGGTACTTTGAAAAGTAATTCCTATCGCTATAATAGTGTTGAATATAATTTACCAAGACATGGTTTTGCGAGAGAAATGGAATTTAAATTAGTTACTAAATCAGAAAATAGTGCGACTTTTTCGATAGAAACATCGGAGGAAACGTTAAAAAAATATCCATTTATTTTTGAATTACAAATTTGCTATACCCTAAATAAAAATATTCTAGAAATAGAATACAAGGTAATTAATAATGGTAAATCTCAAATGCCGTTTTCCATTGGAGCGCATCCTGCATTTTCATTAACAGAAAACTTCGAGAATTATTCCATTTCATTTGATAAGGAAGAGCTATTAGAATATCATCTTTTGGAAAATGATTTGATTTCGAATACTACAAAAAAACTAGAAACGAATCATAACCTCATAGCCTTGAATTATGAATTGTTTGAGAATGACGCTTTAATTTTTAAATCATTAAAATCGAATAGCTTGAGTATTTTAGAAAATTTAAAACCTTTAATTAAGATAAATTTTAAAGGTTTTCCAAGTTTAGGAATTTGGACCAAAAAAGCGGCCCCTTTTATATGCATTGAACCTTGGTTTGGTTATTCAGATACAGGAGATAATTTTGGAGATTTATTCAAGAAAGAAGGCATTCTGATTTTGGAAAAAAATGAAAACTTTAGATCAAAATTCAGTATTGAAATATTATAATTAACTACCAGCATCAAATTATTTAGAAAATTTAGACAATGAATTAGTATACAATTCTTCTACTTTTTTTCTCGCCCAATCTGTTTTTCTAAGGAATGTCAAACTCGATTTAATACTAGGATTGTCTGTGAAACAGTTGATTTTTATTAATTCTCCCAAAGTATCGAAACCATAATAATTGACAAGTTGTTCTATTATTTTTTGAAGAGTAATTCCGTGAAGAGGGTCATTTGATAGTGATTTTTCCATGTTGCAAACTTACAGCAATTTTTAATAACTATTGACATTTCGTTGTTTTGTACCTACATTTGCAATCCTATGCTAAAAACAATAAACATACTTAACAAAAGAGCTCGTTTCGATTATGAAATAATTGAAACTTTCACTGCGGGTATAGTTTTAGCTGGAACCGAAATAAAATCTATCCGACTCGGCAAAGCAAATATTACAGAAAGTTTTTGTGAATTTAGCAACAATGAACTTTTTGCAATTAACACCTATATCGAAGAATATGCCTTTGGTAACCAATTCAATCATAAAGCAAGAAGCGAACGTAAACTTTTACTAAATAAGAGAGAATTAAAAGGATTATCCAGGAGTGTTCAAGCCAAAGGTTTGACTATTGTTCCTCTAAAATTGTTTACGAATGAAAAAGGAATGGCAAAACTCGAAATTGGACTTTGCAAAGGGAAAAAAACCTACGATAAACGCGAATCTTTGAAAGAACTAGATACCAAGCGTGATCTCGACAGAATTAAAAAATCATTTTTATAATAAACTGCCAAAAGAATTAAACACTATTAGGGGTAGTCTAAAATTGTGAGATTTTGATTTAATTTTTATTTTCCAATAAAGGCACGAATTTAAAATCTCCAAATTCGTGTTTCTCAAACTGGGTTTCATTTTTTCTTATTAATAAAGTCATAATTTGGTTTTCTTCTCCAAGTGGAATAATCAGCCTTCCTCCTATTTTTAGTTGTGCCATCAAGGCTTGAGGTATTACTGGCGCACCCGCCGTTACGATAATGCTATCAAAAGGTGCGTGATTTGGCAATCCTTTATAGCCATCTCCAAAAGACAAATGTTTGGGGCGAATTCCTAGTTTTGGCAATAAAACGGATGTTTGTTTGAATAGTTCTTTTTGCCTTTCAACACTATACACCTTGGCTCCCATCATACATAAAACGGCGGTTTGATACCCTGAACCCGTTCCTATTTCAAGAATTTTTTGGTCTTTCTTCACCTCCAATAATTGACTTTGAAATGCCACCGTATAAGGCTGCGAAATAGTTTGTCCAGCACCAATAGGGAAAGCTTTGTCCTGATAGGCATAATCGGTAAAGCTAGAATTCAAAAAAAGGTGTCGTGGTATTTTATTGATTGCTTCCAAAACACTCTTGTCGGCAATTCCTTTTTCTTTTAATAGGATTACTAATTGATTGCGAAGTCCTTGATGTTTGGTAGTATCTTTCAAAATATAGGGTAATTTATTTTGGTAAAAATAAACTTTAAAATCCCAATAATCAAACAACAAATTCCAAAACTTTAAACCCCAAACTTTAGACAATAAACAAATAAATTATACATTTGTTAAAAATCATTTTTTATGTTGAAAGTTGGCGTTTTAGGTGCTGGTCATCTTGGAAAAATTCATTTACGATTATTACAACAATCCGAAAAATACGAACTAGTTGGTTTTTATGATGAAAATACAGAAAACGGGGGTAAAGTTGCTAAAGAATTTGGGTATAAACAATTTCATACTATAGCTACTCTTATTCATGCCGTTGATGTTATCGATATCGTGACACCAACACTTTCGCATTATAAATGTGCTAAAGTCTCCATCAAATCTGGTAAACATGTCTTTATAGAAAAACCGATTTCGAATACCATTGCTGAAGCCAATGAAATTATAGCTTTGGCTAATGAATTCAACATAAAAGGCCAAGTAGGTCACGTCGAAAGATTTAATCCTGCATTTAAGGCGACAAAGGATATGATTGAAAATCCAATGTTTATTGAAACACATCGTTTGGCCGAATTTAACCCTCGTGGTACTGATGTTCCTGTGGTTCTCGATTTGATGATTCACGATATTGATGCCATTTTGAGTGTGGTGAATTCTAAAGTAAAAGAAATTAATGCCAATGGGGTTTCTGTAATTAGCGACACCCCCGATATTGCTAATGCAAGAATTGAATTTGAAAACGGCTGTGTTGCCAATTTAACAGCTAGCCGGATTTCCATGAAAAACATGCGTAAATCCCGATTTTTTCAGAAAGACGCCTATATATCAGTTGATTTTCTAGAAAAAAAATGTGAAGTTGTAAAAATGAAAGACGCGCCCGAAATTCCTGGAGATTTTGATATTATTCTTCAAAATGCAGAAGGCGTAAAAAAGCAAATCTACTTTTCAAATCCTGATGTTGAACAAAACAACGCTATTCTAGACGAATTAGAATCCTTTGCGGATGCCATCAATAACAACACCACTCCTGTTGTAACATTAGAACAAGCTACAGAGGCTTTAAAAGTTGCCTACCAAATTATTGCTTGTTTTAAAAAGAAATAAAGTTTTTAT
Organism: Flavobacteriaceae bacterium; assembly: GCA_947446635.1. Lineage (GTDB taxonomy): Bacteria > Bacteroidota > Bacteroidia > Flavobacteriales > Flavobacteriaceae > Flavobacterium. The sequence continues at coordinate 47,698 of CANFHF010000007.1, read as the reverse complement.
TTAAACTAAAATAAATGAAAATAATAGCCGTAATCGGAGCAGGAACAATGGGCAACGGAATTGCACAAACTTTTGCACAAAATGGTTTTGCTGTAAAATTAATCGATGTTTCTGAAAAGGTTTTGGATAAAGGAATGGCTACTATTTTTGCAAATCTAGACCGAATGGTCGCTAAAGGAACCATTACAGATGAAGAAAAATTCAAAACCATAAGCAATATTATCACGTATACTGATATTAAAGATGGTGTTGTAGGCGTTGATTTAGTTATTGAAGCAGCTACAGAAAACGTAGAATCAAAACTGAATATCTTTGAGCAACTAAGCGAGGCTTGTTCTCACAATACCATTTTGGCAACCAATACTTCATCAATATCCATCACACAAATTAGTGCTATGGTAGCTCACCCAGAACGCGTTATTGGGATGCACTTTATGAATCCGGTTCCTATTATGAATTTAGTCGAAATCATACGTGGGTACAACACAAGTGATGAAGTGACAAAATTCATTATCGATTTATCCGAGAAGCTAGGTAAAACCGCAGTCGAAGTAAACGACTATCCAGGTTTTGTCGCCAACCGAATATTGTTGCCAATGATAAATGAAGCCATCGAAACTTTATATAACAAAGTGGCTGGCGTTTATGAAATTGACACCGTGATGAAACTAGGAATGGGACATGCAATGGGGCCATTGCAATTAGCTGATTTCATTGGATTAGATGTATGTCTAGCAATCCTAAATGTGATGTATGACGGATTCAAAAACCCAAAATATGCTCCTTGTCCTTTATTAGTAAATATGGTTCGCGCGGGAAAATCAGGAGTGAAATCTGGTGAAGGTTTTTATGATTATAGCGAAAATAAAAAAGCATCGAAAGTTGCCAAACAGTTTATTTAATATGTCAATCAAACAAAACCTCAGCATAATAAAATCCTCTTTCCCCGAAAACGTAACGCTTGTGGCTGTTTCTAAAACCAAACCTATTTCGGATTTGATGGAAGCTTATGATGCGGGTCAGCGCATTTTTGGTGAAAACAAAATCCAAGAAATGGCAGAGAAATGGGAACAAATGCCAAAAGACATTCAATGGCATATGATTGGCCACGTTCAAACAAACAAAGTCAAATTTATGGCGAAATTTGTGAGCTTGATTCATGGAGTTGACAGCCTAAAATTACTAGAAGAAATCAACAAACAAGCTTTAAAAAACAATAGACTTATCGATTGTTTATTGCAAATTCATATTGCCGAAGAGGAAACCAAATTTGGTCTTAATAAAAAAGAACTCAACTATATTCTGACTTCTAGAGGATTTCAAGAAATGAAAAATATTCGAATTATTGGATTAATGGGAATGGCGACTTTCACAGATAATCAAAACCAAATCAAAAAAGAATTCAATTCTTTGAAATCTATATTTGATCAATTCACAAATCACAATTCACAAATGACAATACTTTCTATGGGAATGTCCAGCGATTATCAATTAGCAATTGAAAGCGGAAGTACGATGGTTCGGATTGGAAGTAGTATCTTTGGAGAACGATAGACGTTCGATGCAAAATGATATAGAGATTGATTCGTCCCTCGCAATGACTAAAAACTGAACACCGAATACTTATTTTGTACGCAATACTTGACATAGAAACCACTGGGGGACAATTCAACGAAGAAGGAATTACCGAAATTGCCATTTATAAATTTGACGGTCATGAAATTGTGGATCAATTCATCAGTTTAGTAAATCCCGAAATTCCGATTCAGCCATTTGTCGTTAAACTTACAGGTATAAATAACGCAATGTTACGTTCTGCTCCAAAGTTTTTTGAAGTAGCGAAACGAATTATTGAAATGACTAATGATTGTGTTTTGGTAGCACATAATGCCTCTTTCGATTACCGAATTTTACGCACTGAATTTCGTCGATTGGGTTATGAATTTAATGTAAAAACACTTTGTACAGTAGAATTATCGAAAAAATTATTACCGGAGCAAACGTCACACAGTTTGGGAAAATTGGTTCGAGCTTTAGGGATTCCTATGGCAGACAGACATCGGGCTAGCGGAGACGCTATGGCAACGGTGAAATTATTCAAAATGCTTTTGGACAAAGATTTGAACAAAGAAATTGTCAAAGAGCATATTAAATTTGAAATCCAAAAAGGAATTGCGCCTAAATTGATCGATATTGTTGAAAGATTACCTTCGAAAACAGGAATTTATTATATTCATCGAGAGGACGGTAGCTTAATTTTTATTGGTAAAAGCAAGAACATAAAAAAACGGGTCAATCAGCATTTTACAGGAATTACGAAAAGTGCCAAGAAAATTCAAAATGAGGTTTTCACCGTAACTTATGAAGAAACAGGTAGTGAATTAATTGCTCAATTAAAAGAATATCAAGAAATAAAAATCAACAGACCTATTTATAACAGAATGTCTCCAAAAAGCAACTTTTCTTGGGCAATTTATACCGAGAAAGATGACAATGGGTATCTCAATTTAAAATTACAAAAATCAGACGGCAGAAAAAAAGAAGTGAAATCATATACTTCTATGCAAGAGGGAAAAGATGCTTTGTATAGAATTACTTCTCAATATCAATTATGCCAGAAATTAACGGGTTTGTATGAAACCAAAACACATTGTTTTCAAAATACCAACATCAGTGAATGTGACGGCGCTTGTATTGGAAAAATTACAGCTGAAGAATATAATTTACGCGTTCAAATATTTATAGAAAAGAATTTGTTTGAAAATAAAACTTTAGTTATTGTAGATAAAGGTCGAACTATAAGCGAACGTAGCGCAATTTTAGTCGAAAACGGGGTTTATAAAGGATATGCATTCTATGATTTAAATTACCAAATTAACACCATTGCCGTACTTAGAAACATCATTATTCCGATGCAAAGCAATCGAGATACTCAAAATAGCATCCAAAGCTATTTACGAAAAGACAAGGCTATTAAGATTGTAAATTTCTAATAATGTCGAAATACCTAATAACAATTGTTGGTCCAACAGCCATAGGAAAAACATCTTTGAGTGTTGTTTTGGCTCAACATTTCAATTGCGACATCATTTCCTGCGACAGCCGACAATTTTTTAAGGAAATGCAAATTGGTACCGCAGTTCCCACAACCGAAGAATTAGCTTCAGCCCAACATCATTTCATCCAAAACAAATCGATTTTTGAAAATTATACTGTTGGCGATTTTGAAAAAAAAGCTATAGCTAAACTCGATGAATTATTTTTAATCAACGATTATGTCCTGATGGTTGGCGGTTCAGGTTTATATGTCGATGCGGTTTTAAAAGGTTTTGACGATTTTCCCGAAATTGATGCATCGGTTCGGGATGAAGTAAATTCCAACTACGAAAAATCAGGAATTGAATATTTGCAAACTGAATTAGAAAAACGAGACCCTAATTATTTTGAAGTTGTAGCCAAAGAAAATCCACAACGAATGATGCGCGCTTTAGAAGTTTGCCTTGGAAGTGGAAAGCCCTATTCCTCTTTTTTAAATCAGAAGAAAACCACGCGAAACTTCACTCCTATCCTCATCGGATTAGAAGCAGAAAGAAGCACGATTTACTATAGAATAAACCAACGCGTGGATATTATGATGAGCGAAGGTTTCTTGACAGAAGCCGAGGATTTATTTCCACACAAAGATTTAAATGCATTACAGACTGTGGGTTATAGAGAATTATTCCGTTATTTTGGAGGAGAAATATCATTAGAGTTTGCCATTGAAGAAATCAAAAAAAATACCAGACGATTTGCCAAAAGACAACTTACATGGTTCAAAAGAAATGAAGAAACAAAATGGTTTGATTATTTAACTAATCGAAATGAAATTATAAGTTATTTAAAACAACAAATACTTAATTCATACTAATCTATATGCCTATTTCACCTAATTTCACATCCGTTTTCAGTAAAGATTGGGGAATAAATTTCACCCAATGTATGCCTAATGGGTTTTTAAAATATACTGATTTGTGTAATCTATTGCAATTAACAGCGGCAAATCATTCAGAAATTGGAGGTATTAGTTTTTCGGATATGCAGAAATTTGATCAAGCTTGGGTCTTGAGCAGAATGCGAGTTGAAATTAAGGAATTACCAAAATGGAAAGATATTGTAACCGTAAAAACTTGGATAAACACTTCAGAAAATTCGCGTTCAGTACGCGCTTTAGAAATGTATGTTAATGGAAATAAAATACTAGGTTCTGAAACTTTTTGGGCAGTTTTTAACACTAAAACTAGACGCCCAGAAGCATTAGGATTGCCTTTTGAACATTTTGAATTGTATCCGGAACACAAGGCAACCCAAAAAACTTTTTCCAAAATCAACCTCAATAATGAAACCGAAATGGTATTTGAGAAAACCGTCGCTCTTTCGGATTTAGACATTATAAATCATGTTAATAATGTAAAATATCTGGAATGGTGTTTGGATTTTGTAGATAAAAAATTGGTTCTAAATCAACGAATTAAAAGTTTTGAAATGAATTTTTTGAAAGAATTATCATTGAAAGATAAAGTAGTAATTCATGAAAATTTAACTAAAGAAGCTATGATTTATAGCATTACAAAAGATGACAAAACATGTTTTGCTTTACAACTGAATTTGAAATAACTATTTTTAAAAAAATAAAAGCTCCCAATCATTATGATGGAAGCTTTATTAACATAATGTTATTTAAAAAAGGCTATGTTTTTAGCCTTTTTTTATGCTAGCACCTTGTTTTTTACCACTAATCTAAAACCTTCACCGTGAATGTTTAAAATTTCTACATTTTTATCTAGCTTAAGGTATTTCCTTAATTTAGCAATATAAACATCCATACTTCTTGAAGTGAAATAGTTGTCGTCTCTCCAAATTTTTGTCAATGCCAATTCTCTTGGCATCAAATCATTTTCGTAAAGAATGAGCATTTTTAATAATTCATTCTCTTTAGGAGATAATTTTATAGGCTCTTCATTATCAAAAGTCAAAAATCGTAGTTTAGAATTAAGATGAAATTTACCAACTATAAATTCAAATTGCGCAGGTTCTGCCTTAGTGGCAGAAGATTTTCTTTGAATTATAGCCCTAATTTTCATTAGCAATACTTCGGAATCAAAGGGTTTATTCAAATAATCATCAGCTCCAGCTTTATATCCTTTTAACACATCTTCCTTCATGGATTTGGCTGTTAAAAAAATAATTGGCACTTCTTGGTTTTTTTCTCTAATCTCTTTTGCTAAAGTATATCCATCTTTATAAGGCATCATAACATCCAAAATACATAGATCGTAAGTGTCTTTTTTAAATTTTTCAAAGCCTTCCATTCCGTTTTTTGCTAAAGTAACATCAAAATCATTTAGCATTAAATAATCTTTTAGAACTGCTCCAAAATTCAAGTCGTCTTCTACTAAAAGTATTCTTTTGTTTATATTTTCCATATCTTAATTTATTAATGGTATTTTTATTATGAAGGTACTTCCTTTTCCCTTTTCGCTTTCTACAAAAATTTGACCATTATGGTCATCTACAATTTTTTTTACATAGGCTAAACCCAATCCGTGACCTTTAACATTGTGTAAATCACCCGTATGTTCCCTGTAAAATTTTTCAAAAACTCTTTTCTGAGCCACCTTACTCATACCAATGCCATTATCTTTAATTTTTATAATTACAAAATCTTTTACATTTTCTAGAAAAACATCAATTTTAGGAATATCAGGAGAATATTTTATGGCGTTTTCTAGAATATTGACAATTACGTTTGTAAAATGGACATCATTTATTAAAACCGTCGTTCTAAGGGCAGTAAAATGCTTATTTATAATTCCATTTCTATCTTCTAAAATTAAATGTACGTGTTCTATTCCGTCCTCTATAACTTCTTTAATATTAAGGGATAATTTATCAATATTAAACTCTTTTTTTTCCAATTTAGATATTCGCAATACATTTTCAACTTGGGCATGCATTCGTTTATTTTCATCCTTGATCATTTGTAGGTATTTAAAAACCTTTTCCTTATCACCTATAATTTTGGGATTTTTTATAGCATCTAAAGCCAAATTAATGGTTGCAATAGGCGTTTTAAACTCATGAGTCATATTATTAATAAAATCGGATTTTATTTCAGAAATATGACGTTGACGAATCAATTGATTTAAAGCACTTGAATAAGCAATAATAATAATTAGTGTAAATATTATTGACAACAAAGTTATTCCAACAAGATCTGACAATAAGAACTTTTTTTTGTGAGGAAATGTAACCAATAATTGGTATTTATTATTCCCTTCATTATCGGCAAAAATCGGGATTGAATAGGATGTATTTTTATCATATCTAAAACCATCCGATTTTACTTTTGTAGCTAATCCGTTGCTATATATTCCAAATTCAAACGGAGTATTAACACCGTACTCTTCTAATTCTTTTTTTAATAATTTATGCAAATTTTCTTTGGAAACCCTTTCTTGTATTGACATTGCAGAAGCGATGTCTTTAAAGAATATTTCGAATTGTGCATTGTCTAAAACATCTAGATTTCCTGATTTTTCAATCTTAACATCTGGAATTAAGTTTTGTTGAATACTAGAATTATCGATTTTTTTATTGTTATAAACCTCGGTAACTCTCTTAGAATTAAAGCTTTTAAATTTTACACTATCTAATTTTTTATCAAAGAACGTAGGAGATATATTGTAATCTTCTGAAATTATACTATTTGAATAAATGATTGTTTTGTTGGTTCTATGATTCTTTTGAACGTAATAAAACTCTAATAAATCATTTTTCTGTGGAATTTTTCCTGTACTATCTTTATATTGATTGTATTTATCATAAAAACTATACGCTTCCTGCTTTTGAAGTTTATTGGCTACATTACCCATAACTTGTTTTACATGAAACTTAAATTGTTCATCATTGTTTTTAAACGAAGTGTTAAACCAATATACTTGAACCAAAATTATCCCTATCAAGGATAAACTCATTAGTACTAAAAGTATCCTAAAAAACAATTTATTCATCTATACAAAATTAGCATTTTAACAGTCTAACTAATAATAAATTAACCAAAGATTAACAACAAAGACTCAGATTATTGAATCTTCAAAATTTTAAGAATTTTGTTTACTTCTGATTTTGTGATTTCAGGATTTATATTTTCAATAACAAAATCACTTTTAGCTTGGCGTTGGTCATCGGTCCATTGCATGTTTATTCTTTTTAAAACATTTTTACGATTAGTTTTATCTCGCTGAATTACTCTTTGAATTCTTGATTCCAAAGGCGCATTTATCGTTATTATGAGATCACAATCTTTGTAACTTCCACTTTCAAATAAAATTGCAGTTTCATAAATAATAAACGGAAAACTTTTATGATTTAAAATCCAATTGGCAAAATGCTTTTTTACAGCAGGATGAATAATGGCATTAAGTTGTTTTAATTTTTCGGGATTACTAAATACAACTTCCGCTAGTTTTTGGCGATTTAAAATTTTCTTTTCGAAAACAGAACTACCAAAAAATAATTTAATTTCCTTTAGTATTTCTGGAGATTCCATTATTCTTCTTGCCTCATCATCGGCAATATAAATAGGAACGCCTGCCGCTATAAAATAAGTAGCAACAGAGGTTTTTCCACTACCAATTCCACCAGTTAAACCTATTATTTTTGTCATATTAATTTTTAAAAAATAACTCTGGAAAAGCCTTTTGAGGTTTTTGTTTCAGAAGTGTTATTTTGAAATATGATTCCAAAAAACCTGTACCATAACCGTAAAATTGTTTCCAAACAGCTATAGCTGATAAATACCCGATTTTTAAGCTTTTATTTTTATAGGTTGAAACCAAAAATAGCATTAGGAAATAGATACAATAAAGTTGCAGTAATAAATCGTAATTAAAAATCAATAATACTAACCCGACCAATAATCCAATTATAAAAAAAGAGGGAAAGAAAAAAGTAAGTTTGTTGTATTGAGGATGCCAACTATTTAGTATTGGTCTTGCTTTTCCGAATTTATTGACCTGAATTGAAAATTTATCCCAATCAATTCTTCTTTTGTGATAGACGTATGCTTTTGGAAAAAGTTTGGTTTCAAAACCTAAATCCCATAACCGGAAGGACAAATCAGGATCTTCACCTGGATGGATATTTCCAAAACCTTTAGAAGCTTCAAAGGCCCTTCTAGATAAGCCCATATTAAAACTTCGAGGTTGGAACTTACTTATTTTTTCAGAACCACCTCTAATTCCACCTGTTGTAAGAAAAGAAGTCATCGCAAAATTGATTGCTTTCTGGATATTCGAAAAACTATCTAAAGCCTTATCTGGTCCACCAAAACAATCAACATAATTTTGTTTTAACGCTTTGGCAACATCAGTCAAATAGTCTTTTGGAACAATACAATCCGAATCAAAAATGATAAAATAATCTCCTTTAGCCTTTCTCATTCCATAATTCCTAGAATCTCCAGGACCTGAATTCTCCTTGTAATAATAGGAGATAGTTAGTTTTTCATCGAATTTATTTAACAACTCCTTACAATTTAAAGAAGAACCATCTTCTACAATAACAATTTCAAACTTTTCATTATAGTCTAATTTAGACAAACTCTCTAAAAGTTCGCCGACCTCCTCTGGACGATTGTAAACTGGAATAATTAAAGAAAATAACATAATTTCGGATTAAGGCGCAACATTTTTACTCGATAATTTTAACAAAGATAAACTTTATCCATAAAAATACCATCACGTTAAACGTGATGGTTTTTCAATATTTTATTATTTTAAACTATTTATTTACAAAAGTACAATTAGGCAATACTAGAAACACTTACCATTTCATTTGCATCATCTAAATAATTTACACCTTCGAATCCAAAACCAAACAAGTTAAGAAAATCTTGTTTATATCCTCGTAAATCTCCTATTTCATGCAACGTATCAGTAGTGGCTTGGAACCATAAATTAGCCACTTTTTCTTGAACATCAGCTCTCATTTCCCAATCATCAATTCGAATCCTCCCCTTTTCATCCGTTGGAATTGGTTTACCCGTATACAATCTATCTTGATACAAACGCTGGATTTGCTCTATACAACCTTCGTGAATTCCCTCTTCTTTCATTATTTTGTACAACAATGAAATATATAAAGGAATAACCGGAATAGCAGAGCTTGCTTGCGTTACCAATGCCTTATTCACGGAAACAAATGCTTTTCCTTGAATAGATTCTAGACTTTCAGTGATTGCAAAAGCAGTTGCTTCAAGATGATCCTTGGCACGACCAATGGTTCCTTTTCTGTAAACAGCTTCGGTTAGTGATGGTCCAATATAAGAATAAGCTACTGTTGTGGATCCTTTAACCAAAAGGTTTTCTGCTTTTAAAGCATCCATCCACATCGCCCAATCCTCACCACCCATAACGGCAATAGTGTTTTCGATATCATCATCTGAACATGGATCAATACTAATTTCGGATACGATACCAGAATGAAAATCAACGGTTTTATTGGTAAAAGTACTTCCTATAGGTTTCAAAACCGAACGATGTAAAACACCGGTAATAGGATGCTGTCGAACAGGAGAAGCCAAACTATAAATCACTAAATCTATTTGACCTAGATCCGCTTTAATCAAGTCTAAAGTCTGTCTCTTTACATCATTAGAAAAGGCATCACCATTAACACTTTTAGCATACAATCCCGCTTTATGGGCTTCATTTTCAAAGGCTGCCGAATTATACCAACCTGGCGATGCGGTTTTACCTTCAACTGGAGGTTTTTCAAAAAAAACACCAATAGTAGCTGCACCGGAACCAAAAGCACTTGTGATTCGAGAAGCCAAACCAAATCCGGTTGAGGCACCAATTACCAAAACTTTTTTTGCTCCTTCGATATGTCCTTTTGATTTTACGTATTCGATTTGATTTTTTACATTTTGCTCGCATCCTTTTGGGTGAGATGTCAAACAAATAAATCCTCTCATTCTTGGTTCTATGATCATATTTGGTTATTCGTTTATTTAGTTTTATCTTTTTTTAAGTTGACAAATATAAAGTTTTTCATTAGTTCAACAAGGCTTTTGCATGGTTTAATGCCGAATCAGAAACTACGGTTCCAGATAACATTTCTGCGATTTCAATTACTCTTTCGGCATTGGATAACAATTTCAATTCAGATTGTGTATCCTCGCCAACAGTTGATTTCGAGACTTTAAAATGGGTCTTTCCTTTAGCTGCAATTTGAGGTAAATGAGTGATGGCAAAAATTTGCATTTTATGGCTCATTTCTTCCATAATTTCACCCATTTTAATGGCGATTTCACCAGAAACTCCTGAATCTATTTCATCGAAAATTAAAGTGGGTAGTTTTGAATATTGAGCTAAAATCGCCTTTACGGCGAGCATAATTCTTGACATTTCTCCGCCTGAAGCCACTTTTTTCAACAAGCCAAAATCAGTTCCTTTATTCGCCGAAAACAAAAACTGAAGTTCATCCTTACCATTTTCGAAATAGTTTGAAGTGGAATTGACATTAATTTTAAAACGCACATTAGGCATACCCAAAGTTTCTAAAATGGCAATTAGTTGCTGCGATAAAACCGGAATAGACTCTAATCTGTTTTTATGAATAGTAGCAGACAAATCGTCTAATGCATTTATTTTTTGTTGGATTGAAATGGTCAAAGACGAAATTTCATCTTCCAAATTTCCGATTTCTAAAAGTGCGTTTTCTAAATTGGTTTGAATTTCCAATAATTCATCAACGGAAGCAACTTGGTGTTTCTTTTGCAAATTATAGATCAATTGCAACTTTTGGTTGATGAATTCCAATTGTTCGGGATCGTTGACCAATTTTTCGCAAGACCGATTCAACTCATCCGAAATATCATCAAATTCAATCGTTAAACTTGAAATTCTTTCCAACAAAGAAAAATATTCAGGAGAAAAAGAAGCAATTTTTTGTAAAGAAACCTTGATTTCCTTCAAATTGTGGAACACCCCTATTTGTTCTTCATTGGCTATAGCCAAAGATTTATCAATAGCTTCTTTTATAATTTCGACATTGTTCAATTTTTCAAAATCGGCTTCAAGAGATTCTTGTTCGCCTGACTTCAATTGGGCCAAAATTAATTCATCCAATAAAAAGGTGTTGAATTCCTGTTCTTTGGCAAATTCAGCTTGCTTTTTAAGTAAAGCATTTAATTTGGACTTGTCCGATTTATAGCTTTTTAAAAGCAATTGGTACTCCAAAATAAACTCTTGATTATTGGCAATGGCGTCAATAATTTCGAATTGTACTTTCTCTTCTGATAGTTCTCGTGTTTGATGTTGCGAATGAATATCAATCAAAAAAAGACCTAATTCCTGCAATTCCTGAAGATTTACAGGACTGTCATTTATAAAAGCTCTTGACTTACCCGAAGACAGAATTTCCCGACGAATTATAGTTTCATCTTCATAATCTAAATCATTTGCTTCAAAAAAAGAGAGTAAGTTGTATTTTGAGATATTAAAATGAGCCTCAATAACGCATTTCTCTTCCTTATTTTTGAGGGAAGTTAAGTCGGCCCTTTTCCCTAAAGCCAAACCTAAGGCTCCTAAAATTATCGATTTTCCTGCCCCGGTTTCACCTGTGATAATTGAAAAACCTTTGGAAAAATCGATAGCCAATTTTTCTATTAAAGCATAATTTTTTATCGACAGGGAAGTTATCATTTATTAAATTTTCGTGAGGAGACGATCTATGTCTTAGAAATAAAAAAGAATTAATATTTAATTGACGACCACTTACTCGAATTTAAAGGGGAAATTTTATTTAAATTATCAACTAAATCCGTAATTGAAATACTTGGGCCACCTGAAAAAATAGATACTATTTCATCCGATTTGGCATCAAAAAACACACGTGTCAAAAAAGCATTTGGTCTAGATGTATTCAATTTTACCAAATTAAGTAATGACTTTTTTATTTTTTCTTTAGACGCTTTCAGATCTTGATTCATAAGGTCTAAACCTTTATTGTAATCATAGGAAGTTTGCCTAACTTCGCTAAATGCTGGCGATAACAAATCGTTTATCAAAAAATAACGATTTTGATTTCCATCAGCTTGTTTCCAGCCTTTATAACCCGACTGTTGAGCAACATTTGAAATATTCTGAGCAGTTTCAAAATAACTATTTCCAGAATCGCTTACAAAACTATCCGCATCCATTCCTAAAATTACATAGCTATAAAAAGAAATTACTGAAATCAAATTTGATTCAAAAGCAGTTGGATTATAGTTTAAACTTTCGAATTCAGAATACTTAAAGCTAAAATCCTTATCATTAAAATTTAAAATTGGCGAGGCATAAGACGAGTTGTGAATTGGTCTCGATGATTGCACCTGAATAGTGGCTACAAACTCATCTGAATTATTTGATGAAATAGTGATGTACATCGAACAATTAATTTTTTCATTTTGCTTGAAAGTCTGGCTTGTCCATTGTGTTCTATTTACAAATTCGTTTAATGCCGTTTCTAATGTTTTAAAAACTGACTGATTAGCATTAGATAGTTTTTGTGCATTGACCGTTATGGTACAATTCAATTCTTGTGCCTGGGCATAAGAAAATAGTAGAACTAAAAATAAACTTAAAATATTACGCATAATAGGCTATTACTTTGTTTAATATATCATTAGCAACGGCCTCTTTCGATTTTAATTGCATGTGTTCTATTTTGAAATTTTTATTGATAAAAGTTATTTTATTGGTTGGTTTTCCAAAACCAGCTCCTTCATCCTGTAATGAATTAAGAACAATCAAATCTAGGTTTTTTTTCTGAATTTTCAACTTTGCATTTTCAATTTCATTTTCAGTTTCCAAAGCAAATCCAATTAAAAACTGATTTTTTTTAATCTCACCTAAGGAAGCTAGAATATCTTTAGTTTTTTCGAGTTCAATAGTCAAATTATCGACGTCTTTTTTAATTTTTTGAAGCGACATATTCTTTGGCTTGTAATCGGCAACTGCAGCAGCAGCAATCACCACATCTACATCGCTAAAATATTGATGACAAACATCATACATTTCTTGTGCCGAAACAACTCGAATCACGTTTACTAAATTATTCTCGATTTTTAGATGAGAAGGTCCAGTAACTAATAGCACAGAAGCTCCAAGATTAACGGCACTTTGCGCAATATCAAAACCCATTTTCCCAGAAGAATTATTTCCTATAAAACGAACAGGATCTATAGCTTCGTATGTTGGACCGGCAGTAATTAGTATTTTTTTTCCTTTAAGAGGCAATCTACTTTCCAAATCTGCTTCTAGAAAAGATATAATATTTTCAGGCTCAGCCATTCTTCCTTCGCCTGACAAACCACTAGCCAACTCACCACTTTCGGCAGGAATTATAGTATTTCCATATTGTTCTAGTTTTTTAAAACTTTCCAAAGTAGAAGGATGTGAATACATATCCAAGTCCATTGCCGGGGCAAAATATACGGGGCATTTTGCCGATAAATAAGTGGCTATTAAAAGATTGTCACAAGTACCGTTTGCCATTTTTGACAAGGTATTCGCAGTGACTGGAGCGATAACCATCAAATCTGCCCACAGCCCTAATTCAACATGGTTATTCCATTTTTGATTCTCCTCGTCTTGGTTATAAAAAGTAGAATAAACAGGATTTTTTGATAAGGTGGATAAAGTCAGAGGGGTTATAAAATCCTTAGAAGCAGGTGTCATTATCACTTGGACATGCGCACCTGCTTTTATAAAAAGTCGAACTAACGTAGCTGTTTTATAAGCTGCAATTCCACCGGAAATACCTAGTAAAATTTTCTTTCCGCTTAAAACTGACATTATAATTATTATTTATTTCCTTCTCTGTGGTAGATTTTACCTTCTAACCATTCTTGAACTGCCAAAGCATGTGGCTTAGGTAATTTTTCGTAAAACTTAGAAACCTCTATTTGTTCCTTGTTTTCAAAAACTTCTTCAAGACTATCATTATAGGTCGCAAATTCTTCCAATTTTTCAGTCAACTCCTTTTTGATTTCAGAATTGATTTGATTTGCTCTTTTGGCCATAATTGTTATAGCCTCATATACATTTCCAGTAGGCTCTTCAATAATATTTTTATTGTAGGTAATTGTGTTTACTGGAGCATTTGTCTTTCTTAAATCCATGGATTAATTATTTAGTGAAAATTTGTAATTTTATTTCAATTTGAACCAACATTTTGTCGGCTTTTTCTTTGTATTTGGTATCCGATTTGAATTTTACCAAATTAGAATAAGCTGTTTTGGCAACATTTAGTCGTTCCACCATTTTTGAAGGAATACTATTTACTGCCAATTGGTAAGCTGAGTCATACTTGTAAAACAAAGCATCTTCCTTGAATGGAGTCCCTGGATAATCAGCAATAAAGTTGTCAAGAGCTACCAAGGCTGATTTATAATCCGTAATAGTATTGTATCCCTTTGCATTTTCGAAAACTTTTTTCTCAATTTTTCCATTTAAAGCCCTTAAGATTTTATTGGCTTCTACTGAATTTGGTGAATTTGGATAGGAATCTATAAATGCTTGCAACTTATCAATTGCTTTGAATGTATCCGTTTGATCCAAGCTATATTCGGGAGAAAGCATTGAAAAACTTTTCGCTCCTAAAAAAGCAGCTTCTTCAATTTTTTCGCTTTTTGGAAAACTTGAAACAAAACTTTCAAACTGATATCCAGCTAAATAATATTGATTTGTTTTAAAATACGATTGAGCAAACATATAAAACAATTTTTCAGCTCTAGGCATCCCTTTATACGTTGGTGCAATTTGTTCGAAAATTCGAATCGCTTTTGAATATTTACCGGCATCGTACAATTTAGTAGAAACGTCAAATTTAACAGCAACATCTTCGGTTTTTAAAGCTTTTTGGTATTCATTACAAGAATAAAAAAAAACTACAAGAAGTAATAGAGATACTATTTTTTTACTTATCATTATTATTGATTTGTTTGTGACCCTAAACCATAAAGGGTAACGGACGGTATAATCTTCAATTTATTTTTTTACTTATTTAATAATTTAGAAAGACATTTACATCTTTCATGAATCATTCCGAAGTTTCGGTGGCAAATTTAGTCATTAATTTAGCTATTACAAAATATATTTTTCGTAATACACAACGCTATTTTTTAGGCTAATTCATTTATTTTATGAACAAATTGGTCAATTCTATTCGCTAATGACTCATCCGCTTTTACCAAAGGCAAACGAACTGTATTTTCAGCTATTCCCAATGAATGAAAAACCTGTTTAATTCCGGCAGGATTACCTTGTTCAAAAATCATATCAATACTATCCGATAAAAGGTAGTGCGATTTGAAGGCATCATCAACTTTTCGGTTTAAGCCCAATCGTATCATTTCAGAAAATTCTTTTGGAAAACCTTGCCCTATTACAGAGATAACGCCAGATCCACCGGCCAAAACCATTGGCAAAGCAATCATGTCGTCGCCAGAAAGTACGAGGAAATCTTTTGGCTTATGCTTTAATAATTGCATAGCCTGAATCATATCTCCAGCCGCTTCCTTGATGGCAACAATGTTTTTAAAATCATTTGCTAATCGCATAACAGTTGATGGCAGGATGTTTATTCCTGTTCTACTAGGAACATTATACAAAATAACAGGAATTGGAGAAGCTTCCGAAATAGCTTTAAAATGCTGGTATATACCCTCTTGAGTTGGCTTATTATAATAAGGTGAAATCGATAGAATCGCAACAAATTGAGACAAATCTCTATTTTTTAACTCTTGTACAACTTCCATCGTATTGTTCCCCCCTACTCCAAGAACCAAAGGCAATCTTCCATTGTTAGTCTTGACTATTGTATTTATTACTAATTCTTTTTCATCCTTAGACATTGTGGCGTTTTCAGCTGTTGTCCCCATTGCAACAAGATATTCAACTCCACCATCAATGGAGAAATTTACTATCCTAATTAATGCTTCCGTATCAATTGAAAAATCTTTTCTAAAGGGAGTAGCTAGAGCAACGCCCGTTCCTATTAATGATTGCATAATTTGTTTTATATTTTGTTTAATATTTTTAAATACCTGAATAATTCGTGGGTAAAAACTTTGTGATTTTCAGCATTAGTATTTATCATCAGATGATTCAATCGTTTATCTACAGATGAAAAGCCAACTTTAAATTGCGCTTTAGAATTATGGGTTATTGTGAGTAAAATCGCTTTTTCAACATCGTAATAACTGATTAATAAATCAAATTTTTGAT
Source organism: Flavobacteriaceae bacterium (assembly GCA_947446635.1). Classification (GTDB taxonomy): domain Bacteria; phylum Bacteroidota; class Bacteroidia; order Flavobacteriales; family Flavobacteriaceae; genus Flavobacterium. Next base: position 31,379 of record CANFHF010000007.1, on the reverse strand, counting down.
TGATAAAATTACTTACTACTTCATTAGTGATATCCGATTTCCAATCGAGATCTTTAATGCCAAAAGTAGGCAGAGAATACTCCTCGTTTTTTTTTAGTTTATCCCTGTAAACAATTGTTTTAATATCGCTTTCTAAAACCCCATTAAATATCAATTCCTTGATTAGGGATTCCTTTTCAAAAAAATAGCTTTCATCAATAAGCAAGCCAACTGTTTTAATAGCATTCAAAGAGGAACTGCTTTTTACATTGTGTAAATTATTTTTTAATATTCTTTTTAAAAAAAAATCCTTAATATAATTTAAAAACATATAGTTTTAACTAGTTTACAAAATTAATTAAATAAGTCGCAATTGAAATGGTAAATCTAAAAAAGTATAATGGTGTTTTAAAACTTTTTGTTATATTCTTAACATTTCAACACCTCCTTTCTTAGTGAAAATTTAAATACTCAACTTCATAAATATAAAAATAGCTAATTTTTATCGATTATTAATTCTCATAAAAACGTGTCCGCACACGTAAATCAATGAAAATTAATTTAACTTCGCAAATTATTAGATTATAAATAATAATGTATTAAAAAGCAGATTCTTCTTAGGACACCTATAAAGAATCAAATAGTCTCATTTTCAAAGTATTGAACTTTTATATGCCTTTTATGTATTTTCATTTTTATATTAATTAATAATTACATTAATTATTGGCTTTATTATTTCGATATTTGATAAATTATAAAAACCGATTATAAATAATTTAAATTAAACAAAATACATTAAAAATGTCAACATCTTACGAAACAAGATATGCTTCTAGTCCTCAGGCCGTTAAGCGCTACGATACTTCTCAATTGAGATCCGAATTTTTGATCGATAACTTGATGAAAGAAGGGGAAATAACACTTACTTATTCCCATTATGATCGTTATATTGCCGGTTCTGCAGTACCACTAACACCACTAACCCTTGATACAATTGATCCGCTTAAATCTAGTTATTTTTTAGAGCGAAGAGAATTAGGAATAATAAATGTAGGTGGAAATGGAACTATTATCGCCGATGGAATTTCTTATGAATTAGGCTTTAAAGATGCTTTGTATATAGGGAGCGGTAACAAGGAAATTATTTTTAAAAGTGACGATGCTAAAAACCCCGCAAAGTTTTATTTAAATTCGGCTCCAGCCCATACGCACTATCCTTCTAAAAAAGTAAGTCTTGCCGAGGCTAATAAATTACAATTAGGCTCCATGGAAACGGCCAATCACCGTACCGTAAACCAAATGATTATTGGCGGAGTGGTTACCACTTGTCAATTGCAAATGGGAATGACCGAATTGAAAATAGGCAGTGTTTGGAATACTATGCCAGCTCATGTACATGACCGTAGAATGGAAGTTTATTTCTATTTAGATATTCCCGAAAATCAAGCCGTTTGTCATTTTATGGGAGAGGCGCAAGAAACAAGACACATTTGGATGAATAACCACCAAGCTGTTATTTCTCCACCATGGTCCATACACTCTGGTTCAGGAACTTCTAATTATACTTTCATTTGGGGTATGGCAGGAGAGAATTTAGACTACGGAGATATGGATGTATGTAAAATAAATGAATTAAGATAAATTAATAACTATTAAATAAAAATTATGTCGATTAACCTATTTGATTTAACAGGAAAAACAGCACTTATTACAGGAGGAGTTCATGGTCTAGGAATGGCAATGTCTAAAGGATTGGGTCATGCTGGCGCTAAAATTGTTGTAAATGATCTTTCACAGCAAGCACTAGACAATGCCATTGCAGAATACAAATCTGTTGGAATTGAAGCTTACGGATATGTTTTTGACGTAACTGATGAGACTGCTGTCATTGCAAGTATAAAAAAGATTGAAGCTGAAGTGGGTCCTATTGATATTTTGATCAACAATGCTGGAATCATCAAAAGAACGCCAATCATTGAAATGGAAGTTGCCGATTTTGCAGCGGTAATAAATGTTGACCTAATAAGTCCTTTTATTGTTTCTAAAAACGTGGCTAAAGGAATGATTCAACGTGGAGGAGGAAAAATCATTAATATTTGTTCGATGATGAGCGAGCTTGGAAGAGATTCTGTGAGTGCTTATGCTTCGGCAAAAGGAGGTCTAAAAATGCTAACCAAAAGCATGGCAACGGAATGGGCAAAGTTTAATATTCAAACAAACGGAATTGGACCTGGCTATTTTGCAACAAGTCAAACCGCTCCTATTAGAGTAGACGGACATCCTTTTAATGACTTTATCATAGCTAGAACGCCAGCTGGTCGTTGGGGTGATCCTGAGGATTTGCAAGGTGCCGCTATCTTCTTGTCATCAAAAGCAAGTGATTTTGTAAATGGGCATATTGTTTATGTAGATGGAGGAATTTTGGCTACCATCGGGAAGCCTTCCAATGAACTATAATAAAAATACTAGTATGTGCAAACATAGACTTATACTATCATTACTGCTTGCTAGTACGTTTGTTTCCTATTCCCAAAAAGCGGAAAGAAACAAAATAATTATCGTAACCAATTGTTTAAATATTGAAAGGGAGTTCGAAACGGTATCGCTATCTAAAGAATCTCTAGGCCTAAACAGCTTTGATAAATTGGAGCAATATGGCATTAGAGAAATAGGCACTTCTGATTTTTTAGTAACCCAATGTGTGGATGAAGATGGTGATGGCATTTCTGATGTTTTACTATTCCAACCAAAAATAATGGCGCATTCCAAGAAAAAACTAGAACTTGTTCGCACAACTGTTATTCCAAAAGCAAGTGAAAATTGGTGCTATTCAAGATTTGTTCCTGAAAGAATCGATGATTATGCTTGGGAAAATAACAAAGTAGCTTTTAGAACCTATGGTCCTGTTGCCCAAAAAATGACAGAAGATAAAGTCAAAGGAGGAACTTTAACAAGCGGTATTGATGCCTGGTTAAAAAGAGTGGAATATCCAATCCTGAACAAATGGTATGAAAAATACACCAATGGAACCGGAACCTATCACAAAGATACTGGTGAAGGTTTAGACAATTTTCATGTTGGAGACAGTCGTGGAATTGGTGGCGTTGCCGTAAAAGTGGATAGTGTCTATTATTTTTCTAAAAACTTTACCACTTGGAAAACCGTTACGACGGGACCAATTCGAACAAGTTTTATTTTGACTTATGCCGACTGGGACGCTGCCGGAAACAAAATCTCTGAGGTAAAACACATCAGTTTAGATTATGGAAGTTTCCTTTCGAAATTCGAAATTTCAATTTCAGGAACAAAAACACTTGCTACAGGAATAACTTTACATGAAAATAACGGAAAGACAGAAGGTAATCTAAAAGAAGGTTGGATTGATTATTGGCAACCTCTTGATGATTCTGAATTAGGAACTGGAATTGTCTTCCCTAAAAACACCGCCATTAACTATGAAAAATACATGAATTCAAATAAAGAATTATGTAATCTATATGCTGCCCTTAAAGTAAAGAACAACAAGGTAATTTATTATTCTGGTTTTGGGTGGAAAAAACAAGGTGCATTTAACACAAAAGAAGCTTGGGAAAATTACCTAGGTCTGTTTACTGTGAAAATAAACCATCCGATTACAGTAAAAATAAAATAGCAATTTATTTTACTTCTTAAATAAAAGACCGAAGTTTCTATTGAAACTTCGGTCTTTTGTTTTGACTACCTAAAATAAAACTAAAATTCTTTTTCCCCAATTTCACTTGTTGGGAGTTTATTTTTACTAGTCCATTTATTAAAATTGTAGCTAAAATTAAGCAACAACACATTGGTTTCATAGATATAATTGGTTGTGGTATAAAAATCATTTCCCGAAGTGGTAATTCTTTGCTGGCTCGAATCCATAGTGCCGAAATTTATGTTTTGCCATTGCAACCCTAAGCTGCCTTTTCCGGCTAAAATAGTTTTCTTTACAGCCATATTAGGTGATAGAAATCTGGAGTCTTCTCCTTGTGCAGTTGGTTTTACAGAAGTGTAATTTACATTGGCAGTAACACTCCAATTCTTATCTAAATTGAAAGTGCTATTGGCATTTAGAGAATACACCCAATTAGAATTATTCACCATTGACGTTTCTTCTAAAACGTTTAGATTACCGCTAATTTTATAATTATAAATATTGCCCCCAACAAAAATCGACATCCATTTTACGGGTTTGATGTTGGTTCCAAATTCCAACCCGAAAAGCCTTGCTTTTTCTGCATTCGTGAACAATCGATTCAGAATGGTATCGGAATACACACTATTTACCCTTTGAATAGGATTTTTGATATTTTGATAATACAACGTGGTAAATAAAGTTCCTTTTTTGAAGGTATGGTTCATTCCTAATTCTACCAAATCGACAAACTGCGGCAATAAATCAGGGTCGCCTTGTTCTAGTGTTTCAGAGTGTTCTCTTTCTGGTATGGGGTTCAACTCAAAATTATTATTACGTTGTACTCTTTTACTATAGCCTACTTTGGCATTCCAAGAGTTATTAAAAGTATATAATAAATTAGCCGACGGAAAAAAGGTACTTAAATTCAAAAGATGGGCATTCGCGTCATAAGACAACTTAACTTCCCGTGCCGAATTTTCATATCGCAAACCGGCAACATATTGCATTTTATCTACTTTACCAGAATATTGAGAATACACTGAATTGATATGATTGTTAGCTTTTGCAGTCCCTTTAAATTTTGAATTATCCACTGCTGGGATTGGGATTGGAGTAAGAATATAATCAAAGGTACCATCTTGTTGGTCATTTCGATATTGATACCCACTCTCCCATTTGCCAGTTCCTATTGAGATGGCATAATCCAATTTTAAGCGAAAGCCTGAAATAGGATTTTTAAAAGGATTATTTACCTCTTGTAAAACGCTAGTTTTTGTTGGTAAGTCTAGGTTTTTATTGACGGTATTACCAAATAAATTAGCATATTCGTAAAGCAATGAACTCGTTAATGTTGACTTGTTTGTAAACGTGTGGGTATAATCAAAGTTGGCTAAAGTAAAAGTACCTTCTTTAGTTTGTACATTAGAATTGAAATAGGTATTTTCCTTTAAAACTGTATTGGTAGTTAAATCGGAAGTAGAATTGTTATAAACCAAATCAGCACGTCGGGCTTGGAATTTTTTGCCTACAAAAAAACCAACGTTAAAAACATCATTTTTAGTAGCTGTATAAATCACCGATGCTTTACCGGAATAATTGTGTTTGTCAAAACTTCTTTCTCCACTGGATGGAAATCGGGTAATGGTATTATTGCCGAAGTTTTTGGTGAACACATTTCCTTCTCGAAAACCATTGACATCATTCCTCTGGTATGCCGTACTAACGGCGATGTCTAATTTATTTTTTTTATAGTTGAGCGAAAGATCCCCTCCAAAACGTTTGGGCTGTTCCAGATTATTATAATCGCCCGTACTGGGTAATCCTCCCATAACATTAGGAGCTATGGCAATGCCATCCGTGGTGCCCTTGGTCGTAACAATATTTATAATACCTCCTTTTCCGTCGGGGTCATACTTGGCAGAAGGCGCTGTTATCAATTCAATGTTTTCAATAGTATTCGCCGGCAATTGACCTAAAACAGTGGCTGCATCTGTCAAAACGGGTTTACCGTTAACCAAAACCATAAAGCCATTGGATCCTCTAACGCTAATATCTCCTTGTCCGTTAACCGTTACCGAAGGTAAATTTTTCACAACATCAATGGCTGAGCCACCTTTAGAAGTTTGAAATTGATTCGCTTTGTATTGCTGTTTATCAATTTTATTATAGGAATTTGATTTTTTACCCAGAACCACGACTTCTTCTAAAGATTGGACAGTTCGTTTTAGTTTAAGAGTATCTAATTGAATTTGTTGGTTGTTTTGTACCACAATGTTTTCTAGCAAACGAGTTTCATAGCCCACAAAATAGAATTTGAGTTTATATTTTCCGGGACTGATATTTTGAATAAAAAAAACTCCATTTTTTTTGGATAACGTACCTGTTACAACTGAGGAATCAATCGAACTTAGTAAGGATACACTAGCATAATCGATAGGAGATGAATTTTGATTGTCTAAAACTGTTCCTTTTACGGAGCCATTTTGTGCCACAACAGCATTTGTAAAAAGAATCATCAATAGTATTGTAAAGCAGTAATTTTGTTTTGACATTTATTAATTTATTTTTGATTTATTAGTTTTAGACTGCAATATATGCATAAGGTTTATTGCGTATATAAAACAAACCTCCAAGCAGAACTGCGAGGTTTGTTTCTATAAATTCAAACTAGTTAGCAAATGAAATAATCCATTCCGTTTTGGGGTAATCAATTATTTCTTTTTGGTGTCCGGTACGCCTTCTGTTATAGAAAAATCTGCAAAACGTACTGCTTCTTCTCTCAAATCAGCCACCTTTTTTAAACTGCGGTAAATTCCCCATTTTGGACGAATGAAATTATTGTCAGGTCGAATCGTCTCTAAATCTAGATTACTATAGGAGAGCAATTCTTTTCCGTCTTTTATCCTTTTTATAACAACCGAATAAGTTCCGTTAGCTCCCACTTTTATCACTTCTGTAATTTGAACCCAAGTTCCTTCGAGTTCCGAAAGGTTCATGCTAGCTAAAATGTCTTCATTGTTATGAACTACATTGAGTTGATTTACCACTGCTTTCTTAGCCGTTAAGGTAAAAATGGGCATGTCTTGCGATCCGCCCACCGCTTTTATTTGGTGTAAGTGTGTAAAACTTGCCGAAGGCTGAAATCCTTTTGGTAATTTAAATTTCCATTGGTAGGTAATGGTTTCTCCTAGAGTTCCCTTCAAATTATCTGGCGATCCTTCATAGGTTTTAATTTCTACTCTTTGTTTTTGAGCCACGTTAGCGACTGGTTCATTATCTGTTGTAATTGTTTTATCCGCATTCACATAATCGATATGAGAATAGAATTCGAAAACATTTTCTTTTAAATCGGCATCCCAAACTTCGGCAATGTGTCTTCCAAAAGAGGGGTGATTTCCTAATGCATTAAGATCGGCAGCTTCCACGGCCGATTTTCCAGGTGCTAGTACGCTACTGATTAATTCATAGGTTTCTCCAGGACCATCAGCTTTTAAAACTACTTGGGAACGGGATAAAAAGGCAATTGAGAAAAGCATTAGTGCAAAATTAAATTTCATTGGGATGGGTTTATTGATTTATTATTTTTTTACCAAAAATAGTTTAAACGAGCTGATTGAGCATGTTTAATATTATAAAATTTACATAAAAAAATGCGGTATTTTTCTATGAAAAATACCGCATTTAAGAAATCTGATTTTCGTTTATTGTATAATCAATTTTTTAGCTTCCGATTTACCATCTTCTGATATTTTCAGAATATACATTCCTCTTGCTAATTTAGACACATTGATTTCCGCATTATTAGTGGTTTTGGTGTCTAGCACTTTTTGTCCTAAAATACTATAAACAGCCACTTGTTTTTCGCTACTACTTGGAGAACTAATAAACAGTTTTCCGTTAGTAACTGGATTTGGATAAGCCTTCATCATAAATGATTTGAATGAAACTAAGCCAAGAGTTCCTGTATTTGTAGTTTTAATAAGATTAGAATTCGCTGACGGATAAAACCCTGCCGCAGGTGATTTAGCAATAACCGCATAAAAATAAGTTTGACCTTCATCTAAACCTGAACACTCAAATGAACTAACATTTCCAAGTGATGGATAAGATTTGACTAATTCAAGTGAGGATCCTTCAACTAAAATATCATCGATACGGTTTGAACCACTATAATATTCCAGTGGGGTACCATATAAATCAGCAAATGAAGCTTGTGACCAGCGAAGGTATAATTTTGCTTGATTTTCACATTCACGAGGTAGTTCTATATGATCTAATACACCTGAAGTCCAGTCGTTTCCAACAGTAATTGCTCCATTATCTACGTCTATATATGGTCCATCCACACCTGTAACGCTATATTGCAATTTAAAATCTCGTGGACCTGAAGTAGCTGGTCTTGCTAGGATTTCTGGAACGCCTACAGTAGGTGGGACTGTAGTAGGATCCTCTATAACTGCAGGAACTCCAATAATTTCAGCGTCAATGGAAGACCACTGTTTTGATGAAACTTTTAAATTAAAACGTGATTTAGTATTTACAATAACTTGCCAGTATTTAGCAGGTGCGTCCAAAGTTCCATTAGTTCCTAAATTACTGTAATAAGTGGCTCCGCTAGCGGCAAAACCATCAACCGAAGTCCCTTCTAAAGGGGTAACGGTTCCATTACTTTGTGTAAAGATATTAGTGATAGAATTGTTAGTTGCAGTATAGGCATCTGCTAGTACTGAAACGGGGCCAGCAGTCCATGTTGTTGGGAAAGTCCAACCAATAACCGTACCTTGTGTAGGATTAATTTTATACACATATACATCATAGTCTGTAGCACCGGCAACACCATCCCAGTTAGCCGTAAATCCATTATCATTAACATTAGTTGCGTCAGTGGCGATTGGTGCATTAATAGGTCCAATAGTTACTAGATTACTATGAAATGAGGGAGCATAGGCGTTGCTATCTTGAGGATTAGCAACAACATCAAAATAATAAGTGCTTGGAGGCAGATCATTAAACGTAGTAGAAGTTCCCGAAATTGTAAGAGGATAAGCTGGTTCCGAAGTTAATAAAGCCCCCGTAACATAAATATCATCTAAACGAGCTGTTCCTCCTATCATAGCCTTACCTGTGGCAAAATCAATTCTGGTGTAGTTAATCCAACGTAGGTATATTAAAGGCTGATTATCGCAGGTGGTAGGTAATGCCAAAGAGTTAAAAACTCCGTCCGTCCAGTTGTTTTTACAAATTAAAACCCCTTCTGGTACATCAGCATAAGTCCCAGAGGTACCTATTTTATATTGCAATTTAAAATCACGTGGTGCTGTAGAATACAATTTAGATGATATTTTTACATTTCTATACCCTAGTGTATTTGCTGATACCTCCCAAAATTTATCATCATCAACAGCTTGACTGTACCACGAAGCTGCAGAGATTGCTGCGGTTGTAGCTCCAACACCAGAACTTATTGTTCCTTTTACCTTTGTTGGATCTAATGTACTACTTTGAAATATAGCGTTGTTTGTGTTGTTAACAGAGGTAATATCTGCTTTAAGTACAGTACCTAAATCAGGAAAAGTCCATCCCACAATATTAGATTGTGTGTTTACATTGTAAACATACACGCTATAATCCTTAGCGCCTTCAACGACATCCCAACTAGCAGAAAAACCAGTAGCAGAAGAATTAAAAGGTGGGTTTGCCAATGGAGTTTTTAATGCATCAAGAGCTTGAGCTAAAACCAAGTTAGAATGAGCCGAGGATTTATAACTTGTAAGTACATTAGATCCATCAGTAGTATTAGTACCTGTAGCTACTACATCATAAAAGTATTGTTCTCCTGGAGTTAATCCTGTAAAGGCTTTTGTGAGACTCGAATTACCTGCTACCGAAGCTGAATTTAAAACACTAAGTTTGTTTCCTTTAACATAAATATTATCAATACGGCTTGTTCCTCCAGTGTCAGGAGTTGTCATTGGTGTGCCATTTACTCCAGTAAATGAAGTTTGTACCCAACGAAGTAATACTGATTCACGATTATTACATGCAGCAGGTAATTGGATATTACTTAAATCACCAGAGGTGTTCGTATTAAGAGTGGTAGTCCAAAATTCATCTACAAGAACTGTTGCGTTAGGAACATCTGTAAAAGTTCCAGATTCTCCATCTAAACCATATTGTAATTTAAAATCACGTGGTCCTGAAGAAGGTAAAACTTCGGCTGAAGCAACAACTGGAGGTGACGCATTTGGATCTGCAACAACAGCTGCTTTGTACAGCGTATTGCCGGAATATTGCTGAGAGGAAACGGTTACGTTTTGATACCCTACTGTATTAACCTCTACTTGCCAGTATTTATCTGGGGTTGCTTTGGGGGTGTTGTAAGCAACATCATTTGTAGCTACTGATCCTGAAAGTATAGACGTAGAATAATAAGTAGCTCCTCTAGCGGAAAAACCTGGGTTTCCAGAAACAGTAGTATCTATAGTGCCATTAGAATTTTGCTTCAATACTTTTGTAGTATTATTAGCCGTAGCAATATTTGCAGTAAGGGCGGTTTGATCCCCTATGCTAGCAGGAATAGTCCATCCAACAATATTATCTTGAGAAGTACCACATTTGTATAGTGCCACATCGTAACCGGTAGCATCAAGCACTGATTGCCAGTTCGCCGTAAAACCTGAAGCATTAAGCAGTGTAGCCGAAGTTCCAATTGGAGCTATTAATTGGTTTGTAGTTCTTCCCTTAATAGACGATGCAACTGAGTAGTTATGAGCTTGATCAAAAGTATACACCTTAAAAAAGTAATCATGACCTGAGGATAAACCTGTATTAACAAAGCTCAAATCCGTACCTACATAAACCACTTTAGCTACCATAGGAGCCGTAAGAGGGTCTGTTACTACGGGAGTTCCTGTGGAATAGGTATTTCCTATAATATAGGTTGTTTTTTGAACAGGAGCGCTATCGACTTCTGGATTTCCAGAGTAGCGTACTACTAAATACCCACCACCATCAATACTAGAGGCGGCTTGCCAAGTTGTGGTTAAATTAGAGGTAGTTTGATTTGATATAGAAACAGCTCCCGGAGCTCCAGGCGGTGTGTTATCTTCTTGGTTTGTTGTTGTTGCAGTAACTGAGGATTCAACAGCATAATTATGTGAAGGATCATAAGCGTATACTTTGTAGTAATAAGGAGTTAGAGCCGTTAAACCTGTATCTACAAATTCTAAGGAACTTCCTGCATAAACAACAGTTCCTATTAAAGAACCCGTTCCGGCAGTAATGGTCTGATTTGCAAGATAAGTCGCTTTTTGGGTAGGATCATTATTCGCATTAGGAATACTAACGTAACGCACCACTAGATAACCACTGGCGTCAACACTTGATGAAGCACCCCAACTTAAAGCTACACTCGAAATTGTAGGGTTTGATACAACAACGGCACCCGCAGCATTTGGAGCAATATTATCCGATTCTGTAATTACTACTCTTCCTTTACCTCCAAGACCACCATTTTGACTCATTCCTCTGGCACCACTACCTCCACCACCATAAGAGGCCGCTGCTTGACCAGGTATCCCTGTAGCATCAATATCTTTTATAGCGCTAGCCCCTGCAGTTCCTCCTGTTACAGCAACACCTCCAATACTCATAATCGCATTGTTTCCATTACTTTCGGTTCCGGCAGAACCACCACCACCACCACCTACATTATTAACATCCTTTGATACAGATATCCCATTTGATCCATTTCCTCCGATATAATACGTGTCGGCTCCAGTAACGTTAATAGGATTTATATATGCGACTGCGGTTGCTGTAGTCCCTGTAATAACAATAAGAGGAGCAACTAAATACCCGCTACCCGGATTAGTAGTTACTATGTAAGTATTAGTTGATGTAAACCCTACTGTTGCCGCTACCCCAGCATAAGCAAGAGTTGCAGTACCATCAGCAACAGCTCCTGTAGTGTGAACAGGTGCGGTGCTACTCGTAGTACCAGCAATCGTTACTGTATATAATTTTCCATTATTAAAAACCTGTTGATTTAATGTATACGCAGTAGCTGCAGTCCAAGGCGTACCCACAACAGCTGTGGGAAGAGCAGCTGAAGTCCATGCTGAACCCGCAGTGAAAGCAACAAAGGTAATACCCCCATTTACACCCCCAACCCCAGCTTTATTATTAACCATACCGCCATAACCTCCAGATCCACCACTAGCATATAAAAAAGTACCAAATGAACTCGTTCCACCATTTCCTCCAGGTACACCTGCAGTGGTCGTAAGACCTGCAGCACCTGAAGCACCAACCTTTATAGCATAGGTAGTTCCAGGTACCACCACCATATTTGAATTTCTGGCATAATTACCGCCAGCGCCACCACCACCTGAATAAAAATTTGAGGATGCAGCTGCACCTCCACCACCACCACCAGCACCCCAAGCCTCAACCTTGACGGAGGTTACCCCGTCAGGACATGTCCAAGTGCCATCGGCATTAAAAGTAGTTACCGTAGTTTGACCCCAAGTTAAATTACCTCCTAATAGTAGGAAAAAAAGGCCGTAGATAAAATGTTGAATACATTTTTTCATAAATAATTTTTCTTTCATAATTAATATTTTAATACTATTGGTCCGATTTATTTTATGATTAATTCTTTTTATATTTCGAACTCAAACGGAGTACAAATTAAAGAATAAATACAATAATTAAAATACAATAATAGGAGTAAAATTGTCCAAAAAAAAGCTTTTTTAAAGTTGTATAAGAAAAAAGGCAAGGTAAATAAGGCATCTACCATGATATTGATATGATATAATATAATCCACAATAAAGAATCTAAATAAAAAACCCAATACCATAGCGATTATGGTATTGGGTTTTTTTTATTTACAAACTTATTTTTTTTTTAATAAGATGGATTTTGTTGTATTTGAATCTGTGTATTGGTATCAATCTCATACTGAGGTATTGGCAATGCAAACCGAGCGTTGTTATCATTGGTTACATTACCTAAAAGTTCATCAAGGGTCACAGGAAGAACGGTAAAGCCTTTATAAATAGCATCATACTGAGAAACAAAATGATACTTCATCACTTTTTCTGCATTTAGAGTAGTAAAAGTCTTATTAAATCGAAGCAAATCGAACCAACGCTGGTTCTCAAATGCAAATTCATACCTTCTTTCATCAGACAAAGCCTTTTCAAACAATGAATAGGTAACCGACAAAGTGGTTGTACCACTAGAAACAGTGTAGGTTTTAGTTGTTACTGTAGAAATAGCAGCTGAATTTAATGACGGCAACAATGCTCTATTTCGTACCAAATTTATGTATTCTAAACAATGAGGATTCGATGGGCCATAAGCCTCAGCTAACATCAATAAAACATCTGCATAACGAAGTACCGGAAAATCATTCTCCGCATCATTGGCTAAAAAAGGCTTAGACATAAACTTATTTACATAAACATCAGTTGTTGAATAAGAATTGTAATTAACAAGAGCTCTAGCAGCACTTGGGTCTGTATAAGAAAAAGTGGTAGGGTTAGTTTTTAAATTAACAGCTAATTCTGTGGTTGGGGTATTGTATCCTTTTCCATCTCCTTTTATAACAAAAGCACCACTATTTGTTGGAGCAAATAAATTAGGCAGAGGATTTCCCATTCCTACTCCACCTCCTTTAAAACGAATTGCAAAAAGCATTTCTTTGTTCATTTCATTGTTTACAGCAAAAACATTAGCATAAGAAGATTCTAAAGAATATCCGCTAGTATTAGCAACGACAGGTGTTAATGCATCAATAGCAAGTGCTTTATTACCTAAAGTAAGGTATACTTTACCTAAAAGCGCACTTGCTGCCCATTTATTAGCATGCCCTAATTGATCTGGTGTTTTAGTACTATAAGGTTCAGTGCTTCCGTTAAGAACGGCATTTTTTAAATCTGCAATAATTAAATCATAGATTTCTGCAACGCTAGAACGATTTAATTGCTTAGCAGCTTCTGGAGTTATAACCTTATCTAATAAAAATACACCCCCTTTAGGTATGGCTTCGGTTCCAAATAATCGAATTAAGTTAAAATAATGATACGCCCTGATAAACGAAGCTTCAGCAGCTATTTTTTTACGTTGGGCTAATGTAGCATTAGGAAGATCCGCAGCGATATTTATTATTCCATCCGTTCCTCCCACAGTTGTTGGCGGGATGTAAGTGGCACCAATAGCGGTTAAAACAACATTGGTATTTCTAATATTGTTGTAACTACTAAGCCAATAATTTTTAATACCTTCATGTATAGTAGGGGGATAAAACTGGTCTACATAACCTAAATCGTTATTAACCGTTGAAGTAGAGGTACCTCCATCCATAATGGTATTATCACTACGAAGTTCCGTTAAGATCCACTCGTATGTTAACGGCTTTTGAAGGCCATTGTAGCAAGCTGTTAAGCCTTCTTGTAACTCGGAATAATTGGTAAAATAATTTTCTTGTACGATGTTTGATTCTGAATTCAAATCAATGATATCAGTACACCCTAGTAGACTGACTAAAAAAAGAACACTTATATATTTGAATGATTTTTTCATTGTAAATTTTTTAAAATTAAAAATTAATATCTATACCTAAAACAATAGTTTTGGAGGCTGGAAAACTTCCTCTTTGGTAACCCGCAACTAAAGACGAAGCATAAGGTCCTGAATTAGAACGCCCTTCAGGATTTATCCCTCTATAACCTGCAGCGGAATGAATGTAAAGATTGTTAGCTGAAGAATACAAACGTAAAGAACTCAACCCGATTTGCTTACAGAAATCACTTGGCAATGTATATCCAATATTAACCTCCCTAAGCGCAAAATAAGAAGCGGACTCCACTACATAATCTGTAAGTAACCAGTTAAACCCAATATCCTCATAAGGTGTTTTTCCATCTCCAATATGTTCTGGACTAAGCCAACGATTTCTGTTGTAATTCGTATTCCTAGACCTAACATCCGAATAATTAGGATCGCCATTAATTAATTGACCTCCTTGAACGCCTTGCCATGAGAAACTAAAATCTACTGATTTAATGTTAAAAGTATTCGTGACACCCCAAGTAAAATCAGGATATGGATTCCCTATTACCGTTCTGTCATAAATATCTATTATATTGTCTGGTTTTCCTTCATCTAAAACAAATGCACCTGTAACCGAATCAATATGATGCCCATTAACATCTACTAATTTCAAACCTCCCGGTTTAAATAAGGAAGGCAAAGTACTGGTTAAACCTGAAGCTTTAGCCGCATCGATTTGAATTTGAGATAACCATACTCCATCTGTTTTATAGCCAAAAAATTCGACTAAGGGATCGCCTACTTTATTTTGATAAAGCTCGGTACGTTCCCCCTGATTGCGTAAATATTTTTCATTTCCTAACTCTCTAATTTTGTTTTCAGTATGAGCTATATTAACCGAGGTAGCCCATTTAAAGTTTTTTGATTTAATATTAGTAGTAGAAAGTTCAAACTCGTACCCTTTGTTATCTAAACTTCCTATATTGTTCCATGCCAGTGGCACTCCAGTAAATGCCATGGTAGCTTGTTGTAATAGTAATTTATCTGTCATGGATTGGTAGACATCTGCTGTAATATTGAAACGATTGTTAAATAACGATAAATCTAAACCTACATTTGTCTGATACGTACTCTCCCAAGTAATATCTGGATTAGCAATAATGGTTGATGTGGTCGCTAACCCTGGAGTTTGCGTTCCCGTTTCAGAACCAAAAGAATAATTAGCCGGAGACAATAAATTTGAAAAACCATAGTCTAAAATTCTATTGTTACCAGAAACTCCATAACTTCCTCTGAAAGCAAGTTTATTTAACCAACCTACTTTATTCAAAAAAGATTCTTTATTTGCTACCCAACCTACAGAAGCCGCAGGAAAGCTACCCCATTTATGACCAGGCCCAAAATAAGAACTACCATCAGAACGAAAACTAGCTGACAACAAATATTTTCCCTTGAAACCATAATTAACCCTTCCTAAATACGACAATAATCCAACTTGATTTTGAGAACCAAATGTACCCAATTTATCAACAAAAACGGCGCTATTTAAAGTTTGCACGTCATCGCTAGCGTAACTCAAGCCTGTCGTTTGAGTTTTGGTTCCCTTAGTTTTTTGAGCAGTGTAACCTAAAACCACATCTAATGATTGGTTTTCAAATTCCTTTTTATAATTCAAGGTGTTTTCGGATAGTAAGTCAATGTATGAATTATTATAATAAACCCCTTTATTTTCAAGCCCATCTCCATCAGCATCCCTATTACTCCAATCTAATTTGGTATCATATTTCATATACAAAGAGGCCATGGTTTTAAAATCTAAACCTGGCAGTAGATTCACCGAAAGGCTAGCACCACTTTGTAAACCATATGTTTTAGCATTAATATCATGACTTAGTAAAGACGCCATAGGGTTGTTTTGAGCTGAATTATTAGGCGTTGCAACTGCTACACCATTAGTACCAAAAGAAAGTCCGTCTGGCATGAAAAATTGAGAGCCATCCGGCATAAAAGAACTGTACGTTAATCCAATAAAATGTCTAGGATGAGCATAGTCTCCAATTTTAAGTAATGGAGAAAAAGAATTTGGTGTTGGGTTATTTTTAATAAAATCGATTGTTGCGGCTGTATGAACAGCAGGCAACCAACTAGCGTAACGCCAAAAATTAGTGAAATTTTCCGAAGGTGACTCTTTGGTTGTATACGAAGGATTCAAATTAAAAGAAAGTTTTACTTTTTTACTCAAATCAATGTCAATTTTAGAACGGAAATTAAATTTCTCATAATTGCTCTTCAGCATAACCCCTTCGTCTCCTTGATATCCAGAAGAAACAAAATAACGCATATTCTTATTTCCACCTGAGGCGCTCAATTGAATGTTTTTAAATCCGGCTGTTTGCAATACTTCGTCTTGATAATTATAACCTTTACCTCCTAAAAGCGTTTGCTCTACTATATAAGCCGCCTGAATACTTTTAACTTTCGTATTACTCCCTAAATAAAGAATGTTATTTACGGGTATTATATGAGTAATAGGATCGGGATTGATGAAATAAGGATCAGTAGCTCTAATATCACGTTCATTATACAACAATTGTGTATACTGACTCGTGTTTAAAAGAGGATACCTATTATAAGCCGTCTTAAAACCACTAGAATACTTAAAAGCATATTTAACCTTATCGGTTTTACCACTTTTAGTAGTTATTAATATAACCCCACTTGCCCCACGAGAACCATAAATAGCAGCTGAGGCAGCATCTTTCAAAACCTCAACCGAGGCTACATCAGCCATATTTATTGAGGCGAGCCCATCAGGATTAGGCTGACCATCTACAACCACAAGTGGACTAGCGCCTGCATTAACCGAACTAATTCCTCGTATAGATATTACTGCGTCAGCACCCGCTTCAGAAGAAACATTTTGAACTTGAACCCCCGCAATTTTTCCTTGCAAAGCTTGATCAAGCCTAGATACGGCAATTTCATCCATCTTCTCGTTTTTGTATTTAGATACTGAACCCGTAACATTCGATCTTTTCTGTGTACCATAACCAATAACAACAACTTCATCAAGTACATTTTTTGATTCCGCTAAAGTAATATTAATCACTTTGTTTTTTCCTACTACTACTATTTGAGCATCAAACCCTATAGAAGTATATTTCAAAATCGATTTGGAACTTTTTACATTAATCGAGTACTTTCCCTCAATATCGGTTTGAATACTCTGATCTTCAGAAGTAACATTAACTCCTGGTATAGACTCCCCTTTGCTATCAAACACAACACCTGAAATTTTCAGTTTATCAGTCTGTGAATAAATGACAGAGGTTAAAATTAAGAGCAACAATAAAAATGGTTTTTTCATAATAATTTTTTGTTTGTAAACTTTATAGAAATAATATGCGATTTATTTATGTTAAATATTGAAAAATAAAACAACAATTAATTAACACAGCAAATGTATCCCCCAAGACACAAATAAAAATCCAAATGTAGGGGTAAAATTGTCCGAAAGATAAGTAATAACATCTACTTCATAGCCAAGAATAAGTTCATAATTGTATTTGACATTTTATTTCATAAAAATACACCTAACAATGTGTAGCTTTTTGGAAGGATTTTATTTGTAGGGAATACCAACAAGAAATCAAAAATAAAAACACCTATGATTTACAAGTAAATCATAGGTGTTTTTATCTAAAGACAAATACTTTCAATGATTTCAAAATCAATTTGAAATCTATCAAGTAGTGCTATTTATTATTCAGGGTCCTTTTCCTTTTCCAATTTTTCTTTGTCTTTATTTTGTTTATTTACATTACTTGCGTGTCTTCCGCTGCCACCGGCATTGTCTAGAATTCCTTTTTCAGGACTCAACCCTTTTAATACAATTTGCAAACGTGTATAAGCTGCGCCAGCTTCTTTATTATTGGTGTAATCGACAACTAACTTTTCTTCAAAAGGAGCGTTGCTCATATCAAAAAGTTCGCCTTCTCGAGTCAATTTCCACTTGGCTTCCCGAACGTACCACTTGTTTCCTAATTCCGTAAAAATCCACTGTCTCGGATTTCCTTTTTTACCTAGTAATTGAGGTAAAAAACTGCGTCCGTCTATCACATTCTTAGTGGGTAATTTTGCTCCTGCTAAATCAGCAAAAGTTGGTAAAATATCACTAGAATCAATCAACACATCATTCACTTTTCCTGAGGCGATTACACCCGGCCAGTTAGCAATTGTAGGTACTAAACTTCCACATTCGAGCATCGTCCCTTTTTTACCAGAAAGTGCTTTTCCTCCTATCGAACTTCTTCCTGCGTACTGACTAGCTGTCCCATTATCGCCCATAAAAACGATTAGGGTATTTTCTCTTAATTTTAAATCATCCAATGTACTTAATAGTTTCCCTATTAATTTGTCCATATAGGCAATATTGTCGTCATAGAAATCGCTACCTGGCTTACTGTCTGGAGTTCGTTGAATTAGTGCGTGAACATTTACCATAGAATAGTATAAAAAGAAAGGATTGTCTTTGTTTGTAGTTAGAAAATTAACTAAATGCTGGTGCATCAAATCGGGCATATACGTTAAGCTGTCTAACTTTTTGTCTTCACCATTTTCAATATAATTTTCAGCTTTCTTTTTTTCGGTACTCCAATAATCGCCACTTCCCTGAAAAGTAATGTAATCGTCAAAACCAAAATCCTTTGGGGTTAACCCAAACTGACTCCACTTTCCTACCATGGCACTAGTATAGCCAGCCGTTTTCAAAACCGAAGGAATTAAAACCTCATTTTCTGGTTTTATTTGCCCCACCATATCCTGATTTACCGCACCAGTTCTAAAAGCATAACGCCCTGTTAAAATCATAGCCCTAGACGGGCCGCATAAGGGTGCGGTGTAGCCGTGGGTAAATCGTATTCCTCCCTGAGCCAATTTGTCAATAATAGGTGTTTTATTGTTGTCAGAACCATAACAACTCACATCACCAATACCTAAATCATCGGCAAGAATATAAATAATATTAGGTTTTAAGGCATTGATTTTTGCTTTTTTATTCTGGGCAAATACCCCAGAAACAGTAATGAAAAAAGCAAGCACAACTAGAAAATGATTTTTTTTCATGGTAATATATTTAAGTAATAAAAAATGTATTTATAAAGTCAATTGATTGATTTCGGATGCGTATATTTTTTCCTCAACGGCCTTTGCCAAGTCATCGTATTCTGAATTTGAGTATTTTTTGGAGGCTATTTTTAAAATCCTAATCGTCTCCTTGTATTCCATTTTTTGGATTTGCTCATAGTCCCATTTTTTTTCGTTTTTTAAATATGGTAATAACCAATCCAAGCATTTTTTAATATTTTTCCCTTCACTTAGTTGCTGTTGCCAAAGATTGACCTTGCTGTTTTCGGCCAATTGAGCGGCTATAAAATAACCATCTAAATTCATATTGACATAGTTCCAGGATTTGGTACGCACCAATTCTAGAGGTTGGCTTCCGTCAGGTTGTAACTGACTTTCCATTCGATTTTTAAACGTTTCTATTTCGGATAAAGCAATTTCAGGACGATCTGTAAAAAGTGCAAAGTCAATCACTTGAACACTATAATGCGTTCCATGGTTGTTTTTTGCCTTCGCTTCATCTTTCCCTATTGGGCTTTCCACAAGCCACGTTAAATAGTTCGAAAACCATTTTTTTAGTGCCCGATGATCTTCATCAGACCAATAAGGTGTTCCTTGAATCAAAATAGCTGCATCTGCTATACGATACAATTCTCTAGTTTCAATGATTCCTGTTCCCCTACCCGTATTCAAACCCGGAATAGCTTGACCAAAATTAAGATGAGGGTTTTGACGTGTGGCAGTATCCAAGAACCAGGTTCGTATAAGTTCAGAAGCAAATTTTGCATATTGATATTCCTTAGTAAAATAATATGCTAAAGCCAAGGTCTCTGAATCCTCTTTGACTTTATCCAATTCTTGGGTATCACTAATATCATAATAGGTTGGATTGCGAAGCCCGTCTTTTTTGATATAAGGCAAACCATCAGGTTTTGAAGGATCAGGCCACCAATATGGTCCAGTACTCATATAATCGTGCTTGTCACCGCTAGGTGGCACCTGCTTTTTGTCCATCACCGAATACAATTTAGCTTCTTTGAGTAAATTATCCGCTTTCTTCAACAGCGATTTTAACGCCGTTGTTTTTTCGATATCGTTTGCAGCGATTAATTCGAAATTCTTTTGCAAAATGGCACCGTCTAAAACAAGTGTCCTAGGGAAATTATGTGCCGTTTTATTACTACTTTGTGCAAAAACAGCAGTTATACTTGAAAAAATAAAAAGAAATGAGATATATGTAACAGTTTTAATCATCTTAGAAATTATTTGTACTTTATTGTAAAAAACTAAAAATGCTAAATACAAATTAATCGCCAGAAGTTTTCCAATCTAAAGTATCTCCTTTTAATCTTCTTAAGGCTTCAGCTTCGGTTTTAATACCTTTATCCCCTTGACTTAGCATCCATTTTTTCAATTCAGACACTAGTTTAATTTTAACGGCAGTAAGAGCACTGTCATCTGCCAAATTATCCAATTCATAAACATCTTTTTTGATGTTATACAACTCAAATTCAGGTCTATTTCTATACAATTTGGCGTGTGCTGCTTGTTTTGGATTTGTTTTGGTTGATTTCAACCAACCTTCGTAGAGTTTATTTCCTGGTTGTGAACCCGAAGATAAAAAAGGTTCGGCGTAACTAAGATTCCAAATCAATTTATAATTATGATCTTGAATCGAACGCACCGGGTAGTTATCAGAGCCATTTTTAATCCCTCGAGTGGTATGAACGCCATAAACATACTCGCGAACTTCTTTTGGTTTCCCACTTAAAGTGGCATAAAAACTTTTTCCATCAAGCGGAAGAGTTTGCTCTTTATTTCCTCTTAAAGTTTCAGGATTCCCGCCTGCAGCTTCAAAAAGTGTAGGAACAACATCTATGTATTGTGCTAAAATATCGGTTCTTGTATCTGGCTTAATAACTTTTGGCCAACGGGCAATAAATGCCGCTTTTAGTCCCATATTATAACACGTCCATTTACCAAAAGGCATCGAACTTCCGTGTTCACTAGCAAAAAGAAACATCGTGTTATCCTTTTTCACAGAATTATCTACCATTTTCATACAATTTCCAACAAGGCTATCGGCATAAGTGATTTCAGCATAATATTTAACCAAGCTCTCTCTTGTCAAATCGGTATCGACCATGTAAGGCGCAATGGTAAGTTTACTAGCGTCGTATTGTTTTGGATTACCTCTATTCCATGGACCATGGGGTTGATTTGTTGCCACAATCAATAAATAGGGTTTGGATTTATCTTTATCAATCCATTTCTGGGCATCCAAGAGTTCAATATCTTGTCCTTTGCCATTATCGCTATTTCTTCCTCCCAAATATTCGAATGGAAAATTTGGCATTGGTGCATAATGTTGTTTTCCGATCAAAGCTACACGGTAGCCTATTTTGGTAAAATGCTGCACAATACTGATGATATTATCATAAACTTGGGCATGATTGGGATAACTACCATTTTTTACGGGAAATAAACCCGTATATAAACTCTGACGAGTAGGACCACACATGGCGGTAGCGTTGTTCATATTATCAAAACACATCCCTTCTTTAGCTAGTTTAGCTAAATTTGGAGTATGCACATCTTTGTTTCCATAGGGTTCACAATCAATTGAGGTCATGTCATCGGCAAGAAAAAACAAGATATCCGGTTTAGGGCTTGGGTCTTTTACTTTACCTATATTATGAATTACGATTCCTTGATTTTTTAATGAGGCAATGACCGGTTTTTTCACACCCAATTTTTCATATAAAGCGGTTGCCAAATCATTTTGTGCATCCTCGTTATTTTGAATTTTAGTACTTCTAGTGATTCTGCTTTTTTCAAAATTTGAATTCGAAAGTTGAAATGAGGAAGCCGTAATAATTACTACACTTGCAAAACCGATTAGTAAGAGCGATTTATTTTTCATATTGATTCTGATATTATTATTTATTGATTATTTTTAATTACTTTTTTGGACTCCCAAGGCCAGGGTTTAGCAATTGTTCTATTAGCTTCTTTTTCCCAAACTGCTGACATTTTTTTTACTTTATCAGGATATAAGGAAGATACATTTTTAGTTTCTGTCGGATCATTTTCCATATCGTATAATTCCCATGCATTCTGGTCAACTAGGGTAAAAACTTTGTTTTTTTGAGTTTTTGAAACCAATTTCCATTTACCCGAACGGAATGCTCGATTTCCTTCATGTTCCCAAAAAATATAATCCCGATGTATTGTTTTATTGTGAAATGTAGGTTGTAAACTTACTCCTTCATAGGGTTGAATGGCGTTTCCATTGAATTCTTTTGGATATTTAATTCCTGCAATGTCAACACAAGTAGCCATAATATCAATTAAATGTGTAGATTGGTTATTTAACATCCCCTTTGTCGTTATGCCTTTAGGCCAATGAATAATTAAGGGAGAGGCTATCCCTCCTTCATGCGTCCAATGCTTGTACAATCGAAAAGGTGTATTACTCACATTAGCCCACTCTTCACCATAAGTAACCCAACTATTTACATTACCTGGCATTACTCCTTTTCCACTTCTAATAAATTCTCCCTCGCGGCTATATAAGGGTTGTTTACCCATAAAAATGGAATCTTTAGCATACCGCTTCCCTAGTTGTTGTTCTGCAGTAGCAGGCACTTCAATTTGGTTAGAATTCAAAGATTCTGCACAGCCTCCATTATCATGCATATAAAAAATAATTGTATTGTCTAATTCTCCTTTTTGCTCTAAGGCTGTTATAATTCGACCGATTCCTTGATCCATCACATCGATCATAGCAGCATAAACTTCCATACGGCGAACTTGCCAGTCTTTCATTTTTTCGTCCTTCCATTCGGGTATCGAAACGCCACGTTCCGTCAAGACTGCTTTGTCACTTATAATACCTAGCTTTTTAAGTTTGGTAAAACGGGCTTCACGTGTCGCATCCCAACCTTTATCATATATCCCTTTGTACTTTTGTACTTCACTTTCTGGCGCATGCAAAGGCCAATGTGCTGCGGTATAAGCTACATAAAAGAAAAAGGGTTTGTTTATTTTGTGTTCCTTTATAAACTTTACAGTAGTGTCACTAATGGCATTGGTATAATAAAAATCTTTCCCTGGTGTAATAAAAGTATTATTACTTATGAGTGTCCCCGGGTCATAATAACTTCCAGAACCATTTAACGTACCAAAATAACGTTCGAATCCTCGTTGACAAGGCCAGTTACTTTTATCCCCCTCTTTTTTCAGGTTTTTGGCAATATGCCATTTTCCGGTCATATATGTAGCATACCCTGCTTGCTTAAAAACTTCGGCTAGGGTCACCGCATTTTTACTTAAATCATCTACATAACCTAGTTCCTTATAATTTTCTGTTGACAAATGTCCCATGCCAGCCTGATGCGGATACAATCCCGTTAGCAAGGAAGCTCGAGTTGGACTGCAGCGGCCCGTATTGTAGAAATGAGTAAAACTCAATCCATTTTGAGCCAAACGATCAATATTTGGGGTTTTAATTTCCGAGCCAAAACAACCCACATCAGAATACCCCATATCATCCGTTAGTATAACTATAACATTAGGCTTTTTCATTGCTTTTTTCTGAGCAAATACTATTGTTGATGATGTAAAAAACACTACTATTAGCCAACAAATACTTTTAAAAATCGAATATTTCATGTGTATTTATTAATGAGGGATTTTGTATTCTACAACTATATTAAACAAAGGTATTTTACTAAGATTTTTTGTTACATGTACCATAGGTTCCGCAAATTTAACTGTATTAGGAACCTGAATACCAACTCCTGGCTTACCATTTGGAAAATAACGGGGGTCTGTCAACTGCACTTCATTCAGCCGAACCACTAAACGTTGTGCATGGCTATGCAAGGCTCTTACATCACCTGGCTTTAAACGCTCTTCAAAAACTCGAAATTCAGCATCTTCATATATGATAGTGTTTTTTAAAGGCTCTACCCATTCTAATGGTTTTGTCAGTGGAGGATGATTTTTTTTTAATGCGATTTCAAAAAAAGCACCTTTCGGCAAATCATATGATTCCTCTTGTAGAAAAACGGCTATTTTTCCTCGTTTTAGTTTAATACAACCACGTTTACTTTTGAATTTAATTTTTTCCAAAGCAACAATAATCCTAGTTCCATAATTTGGCTTGTTGGCTAAAGTACAAGCTGCTCCATTTTGAATGACGGTCATATAGGCGTTATCGAGTACTACCGTATCGCGCTGTGTAATTTTTTCAACATTTTTGGACTTCAAAAAAAAGGAAGACTCTATCCCTTTTGCTGAAGAAATTTGCGTTGTTAAAGCAAATATAATAATTACTAAAAAGTAATTTTTCATAGCTTTTTATTTAATTTGTTACACATCTAAATCCCAAATGTTCCATGGAAGAATCAGCCGAACTTTTCATTCTAGCCGAAACACGATAGCCACTACAATAGGATTCATTACATAAAAAGGAACCTCCACGCATTACTTTTTTTGCTACCAAAGGCTCATCAGGATCAAAGCTTTTTATAGGACCTTTTGGATTAAATACAACTTTAACTTCTTTGAAGGAATCATAATAAGTATTGTTGTAGTTGTCCGCACACCATTCCCAAACATTTCCTGCCATATCATACAATCCATATCCATTTGGAACAAATGACTTTACGGGAGCCGATCCCGTAAAGCCATCGCTTCCTACATTTTTATAAGGAAAATATCCTTGAAAGGAATTACAATGTATTTTTCCTTCATCTACTTTTTCATTGCCCCAAGTATATACATTTTTTACTAAACCCCCTCTGGCAGCATATTCCCATTCCGCTTCTGTTGGTAATCGTTTTCCTGCCCATTTACAGTAGGCATTCGCATCATCCCAACTAATATGAACCACAGGTAAATCTTCTTTTCCAACAACATCACTATCTTTTCCTTTTGGATGATTCCAATTGGCTCCATGAGTCCAGCTCCACCACTGACTGTAATCTTGCAAACTCACTTCACCTTCCGTAGGCACAAATACAAGAGATGCCGCTTTCAAAGTTTCAGGTTCAGGTTTTGGAGTATCTGACGGCAGTTGTTTTTTTAAGTCCTCCCAATTAATATCTTTCTCAGCTGTGGTAATGTAACCCGTTGCAGTAACAAATTGTGCAAATTGTGCATTGGTCACTTCGGTAACGTCCATGAAAAAGCCATTCAATTTCACATCGTGTTTTGGAAATTCATCCTGACGCGCTTGATCGTTATCACCTCCCATACTAAAAGTTCCGCCAGGAATCCAAACCATGCCTTCTGAATTTTTTACATTGGGCCTTATTTCTTCTTTAAGAACATTGAATTTTGAACTTGGTTTCACTCCAAATCTATTTGGAATAGCTGCCGTGCAACACGTTTTTGTAGTGGAGCTGTTTTTTTTAACAACACCCTCATTAACGGTAGATTTTTGGGAAATTGGCTTTGTTTGCGCATCAGACACTTGGCCTAATATAATCAGGAAAGTAAAAACACAAAATTTAAGAACCTTATTCATACTGTTTTTATAATTATTCAAGTTCTCCGGTTTTCTTTTATTAGTTGGCTCTATTGTCATTTATTTTTTTTGCAAAATTTCTTATGGCAAATCAGTTCTAAATGGAGATGCGGGTAATCCTTCCTTATTGTATAAGTTCGTAATTGGAATATTCACAAACCCGAATCTTACATTGGTTGGATTAATTACATCTACTGCGGAAACAAGTACTGTATTGCCTTCAATTATTGCTTTGGCCGGAACAAAATTAGCATCAGTTCCCGCTATTGCGAAACCTATCAAATCCGATTCTTTAGCCAGTAACCCACTACCAATATGGGTAAAACTGATACGGATGGAATTACCTTCAATTTTCATCGATTGGTAAATTGGCCCCATATATTCTATTTTTTCATTATACGCTAAAGCTCTTGCCGCCAATGCCAATCGATCACCAACAGGCTTTTTAATCGGGGAATGAATATTGAACGTAGGGTCAACACAGTCCGTAATGACTGCCATTGCGGTGTTTGGCGATCGTTGCAAAGTCAATAACTGGGCTTCTCTTAATTCCGGGGTATTCTTTTCGTTAGGAGCAATTTGAACATACAAAAAAGGAAAATCACCTTGTTGCCACCTTGATCTCCAATCGCTTATTAACGCTGGGAAAAGAGTTTGGTATTCTTTCGATGTTTTTGCTTTGTTACTATCATGTTCCCCCTGATACCAGATTACACCTTTGATGGCATAAGGGATAATCGGGGCAATCATAGCGTTAAAAAGACCTCCGCAATCACCCGATTTTGCTGGCTCCACTGGAGCTATAGGCTTTTTAGGAAGTGCGGTTTTATTTTCTTTTGCAAGCAACACTTCTTGGTTCCATGCTTCTATAATAGCAGCTTCATTCTCTTTATACTTTTGGAATCGTTCTGAAAAACTAACGATAGATTTTTCATACTTCGACACTAATTCTTTTAATTCTGTATTGCTTTCTAACATCTCTCTGCTTGTCCATCTTTCTGCACCTGTACCTCCAAAAGAGGAATGTATTAGTCCTATAGGAACATGTAATTTTTGAGACAAGGCATTAGCGAAAAAATAACCCACAGCCGAAAAACTTTTTACGGTTACAGAATCGCATACATCCCACCGCCCTTTTTTTACTTCCACTAAAGACACATCTGACGCATCACGTGCAACGGTAAACTCACGTATAGTGGGGTAATTAATGGCATTAGCGATGGTTTCCTTTGCATTTTCGATAGTTATTCTTCCTTTCATTGGCCCTAATAACATCTCCATATTACTTTGACCACTGCAAAGCCACACCTCCCCAACCAATATATTGGAAATTGAAATGGTGTTTTCACCTTTGATTACCATAATAAAAGGACCACCTGCTTTCAAAGGTTTTAGCGTGAAAAGCCATTTACCTTCTTTGGCAACCGTGGTGTATTTTTGTCCTGCAAATTCAATACTTACCTTTTCGCCTATATTTGCAGTACCCCAAATAGGCACCTGAACCCCGCGTTGTAATACCATATTATCGCTAAAAATAATATTTGGATGCACAGTTGCATTTACAGTAATCGCAAAGCAAGTACAAATAAAAAGTGAAAAATAGTGATTGTGATTTTTCATTTTGATAATGTTTAGTAGCTAATACAAACTATTTTACTTGTGTTTTTAAAAAGGCAAGCATTTTAGCTTTTAAATCCTTGGCAACCGATTTATAATCCACTTCATTGGCAACATTTATCGTTTCATTTGGATCTTTGTCATAGTCGTATAATTCAGTCCCAACAATCAAATCAGCATTGAAAGCTTGGGAACTTCTGAAATCATTGGTCATCCAAATAGTATATCGGTATCTTTTATCTCGTAGAGAATATCCCATTACTTTTGAAGAAGCGTAGCCTTGACGTTCGGTTTCACTTTTTGTTCCGCTTCGAGGGTATTGACTGATAGAAAAATCTTTTACCGACTTAGCCGTTTTGTTCATCAATGGCTTAAGGCTTTTTCCGTCTAATGTTTCAGGGATTTTGACTCCTGCCAAATCACATAATGTTGGGAAAATATCCACAAATTCTGTTGATGCTGTGATGGTGGTTGAGGCGATTCCAGGAGCAGCAATTATCATTGGCGTACGCGTTGCTTGCTCAAAGTTGGTATGCTTACACCAAAGATTATGATCACCTAAATGCCATCCATGGTCACCCCAAAGAATAATTATCGTATTTTTTGTTAATCCTAAAGCCTCTAATTTATCCAATAATTTTCCTACTTGAGCATCAGTATAAGATACCGATGCGTAATAACCGTGAATTAATTCTTTTTGTTTGTCGATTGGCAAAGTCAAACCAAAATCTTTTTGATCTGTGAATGATAACAAAGGTGGAATGTCTGAATAACCTCTCATTTCACCTGCATTATGATAAGCAACATCAACACTGTTTTTTGATTTTTCTTGAAAAGGGGCTAAAGGCATATCTTCTCTTTTGTATAAATCCCAATATTTTTTGGGAGCTACAAATGGCAAGTGGGGTTTAGAGAATCCGACAGCAAAAAAGAAAGGTTTAGTGTCCGATTTTAGCTTTTCTAAAATTTCTAAAGCCCGTGCAGCATTAGCACCGTCATTATAGGCATTATCAGGGACGTCTGTACATTCAACAGATGGTTTTACCAATTCTGAAACATAATCCTCTAGTTCTTTATCAACTAATCCTTTTTCTTTTCCTTCTTTAGTGTATTTCAACGCCAATTCTTTTGTATCTGGCAATTGATAGGCTCCTAAAACAGGCATGCCTGTTTCTTTAGCATAATATTTTTCTTCAGTTTTAAAGTAGTTGTAATAGGGAACACTCCATGAAGGTGCATCCATTTTTTTATCAACGCAACGAGAATCGTAAATTTTACCTATACCTTGTGTACTATATCCCTGGCTAATTAAATATTGAGGTAAACTTAAAATATCTGGATTTATATCGCGCATTTTGGTTTTTAAGTCCCAAACCTTTGTGTAATCTGGACGTCTCCCTGTCATTATACTAGCTCTTGTTGGCCCACAAA
Organism: Flavobacteriaceae bacterium; assembly: GCA_947446635.1. Lineage (GTDB taxonomy): Bacteria > Bacteroidota > Bacteroidia > Flavobacteriales > Flavobacteriaceae > Flavobacterium. The sequence goes on along the minus strand of CANFHF010000007.1, from coordinate 2,477 downwards.
CAGCTTGTTGGCAATAGTTACTCATAAAAACAGTACCCATTTTGGCTAATCGGTCTATGTTTGGAGTTTTAACCAATTTATCGCCATAGCAACCTAATATTGGTTTTAAATCATCAATAGCTATAAATAGAATATTGGGTTTTGTTTTTTGTTGCGCCACTACTGGAGCTGTAATTACCATTGCGAATACAATAATTAATAAAGAGAATGCTTGATTGCTTTTTTTCATTTGTTTAGTTGTCAATTTTTGAATATTTTTTAAATACTAAATTAATAAGAATGTTTTTAAGAATGACTTTTTATAAAAAGGTTTAATGGGATATATTAATAAAGTATTCTCCCTTTCAAAAATAAAAATTATAGACTCCCTAGAAATACATATTAAGGGTAAATTTGTACAGTTGTGTTTGGGGTGTTTTTGGCTTTTTTTTTGATAAAAACAACGTTGAATTGAATAAAATTACTTTTTTACAATCAACTTTATTGTTCTTGAGCTGTTTTCTGAAATCGCTTTTACAAAGTAAATTCCATTATTTAAATCCGAGATATCGTAGCGATTCTTTTGACTCCCAAGAACTTGTTTTTGAAAATCATCATATTTTTTCACTAGTTGTCCATTCAAATTATAAACAGCAACATGAACTAACAACCCTGCTGTTGTTGAAGTCTCAATACTAAAAGAGGTCTTTGCAGGATTTGGAAAAATAAATATGTTAGTATTATCTAATAGCTCATTTGTATTTATGGAAAGCGAAGGACCTCCCAAATAAGATGGACCCACTTCGCTTAGTGCTAAGGGATGATTCGTTGTTGGTCCCGTTGTATATTCATCGCAACCAACATCTTTCGAGGTAACTGTTGAAGGACGCGTTTGTCCGCTTATATCAAACAAGATATTGGGGTCATCATCAATAACTGGGATATTCAAGATTACGGGATAACTAGAACTAGCTGCGTCTATAGAAGGACTGCTAGCCGACAAACCAAAATACCCATCTCCATTGGATATTAAAAGCGGATCTGTATTAGTCATCCCTGAGTCAATCGTTATACCTAAAGTTCCTTGATAAATATTTCCTGCCCAAGTCGTTCCTAAATTTGCATTTTTAAAAATAGATCCTGAACTCTTTTGAAAAATATTATTAGCCCAAGTATTATTGGTAGCTCCGATTCCTCCCATATTAATATAACCACAATTATAAAAAGTATTATGTATAAAATTAATGTTGTTCAGAACTACAGGATAGGTTGTTGTATCATAAACATAAGAAACTGCATCAGCAGAGCTTCCAACACCTGAATTTTCAAAATAATTATTGTAACAAAAAATAGTATTAGCTTCTTTAACCCTAATCCCGCCTGCATTAATAAAAAAATTACTATAAGCTACATTATTGTTTCCATTTCTAAAACAAAGCATCGCATTTTGTTGATTGGTAAAGGTGCAAAATCGAATAATGTTTTCTTTACTTTTCACAGACACGCTTTCGCTATCCCCTAGCCCAGTATTGTTAAAATAACAATGCTCCACTATGGTCCTCGAGGCATTATTGTTTTCAGTACTTAATCCAATTCGAATAGGCTCATTACCATAATCACCACCTGCTCCCAAAAAATTCTGAAAAGAACAATACCTAATTTTATGGTATCCTGGAATTGTAAGAGAAGTATGGACTTGAATTGCACAACCTAATTCAGCTTTATTACTGTCAGCTAGTTTGGAAATATTACAATACTCAATAGTATTGTATTGTGATTTTGCTTCAATAACAATGAATTTTTTAGCAGCATATCCATTAAAATTCAATTGTGATAAAATGTTATGACTTCCATAAACCTCAATAAGATAATTAGTTCCAATATCTCCTGTGGTAAATTGAAAACCGCTAAAAGTAACGCCATCAGCCAAAATATCAATATTATCATAGCCATTTAAAAAAACCCCTCCCAGAGTTTGGGCTTTTATGATAATATTATCATTAATGACATCCAAAAAAACATCTTGATAGATTCCATCCTTTAGAATAATAATATCCCCCGAATTTGAATTGTCACAAGCGTTTTGTAGTGCTTCAATAGAATCAACGTTTATTGTGGCTGCATTTACATGAACCGCAGCTAATAAATTAAAGACTAGAGTACAAATCAAAAATAGTAAAATGGGTCTAGAGGCTGTTTTTGTTGAGGAATTATTTTTCAATTAATAATTTATTCTTTATAAAAGGTATTTATATTAAAATCGGAATTCTCTAACAATTATCTCTTAATCACTTGTAGTGATTTTAGGTTTTTGCCTTGACTTACTTTCAAGATATAAGTACCACTTGGGTAATTCGCCCCTAGTTGAGTTAGTCCTGATTGAACTTGAAGCTTTTCGATGAATCGTCCTGCCATATCATATACCTGTACTCCAGCTGATGTTCCTTTAGCCAAATTGACATCAAGAGTAAATACCGATGTTGCAGGGTTAGGATAGG
>CANFHF010000006.1 GCA_947446635.1 Flavobacteriaceae bacterium | reverse complement strand
GAAAAATTTGCAGCAGCAGGACGTTTTCCTGGAGGTTTCTTCAAAAGAGAAGCGCGTCCAAGTGACAACGAAGTGCTAACAATGAGATTAGTTGACCGTGTTTTACGTCCACTTTTCCCAAGTGATTATCATGCAGAAGTTCAAGTTATGATTCAGTTAATGTCTCATGATGATGATATTATGCCAGATGCATTAGCAGGATTAGCCGCTTCGGCAGCACTTGCTTTGTCTGACATTCCATTCGAAACTTTAATTTCTGAAGCTAGAGTTGGAAGAATTGATGGAAAATTCATCATCAATCCAAGTCGTGCGCAATTAGAATTATCTGACATTGATATGATGATTGGTGCTTCAACAGATTCTATCGCAATGGTAGAAGGAGAAATGAAAGAAATTTCAGAAGCAGAAATGGTTGAAGCAATTAAATTTGCTCACGGACATATCAAAAACCAAATTGCAGCGCAAGAAAGATTAGCAAATGCTTTTGGCAAAAAAGAAGTTCGTACTTACGAAACTGAAAGAACAGACGATGCTATTTATGCAAAAGTAAAAGCAGCAGCTTACGATAAAATTTATGCCATTGCAAGTAAAGGTTCTTCTAAACAAGAACGCACGGCTTCATTTGACGCTGTAAAAGAAGAAGTTAAAGCGTTATTTACAGAAGAAGAATTAGCAGTTGATGGCGATTTAGTAAGTAAATATTTTTACAAAACTAACAAAGAAGCAGTTCGTAACGTAACCTTAGATTTAGGTACCCGTTTGGACGGTAGAAAAACTACAGAAATCAGACCAATTTGGTGTGAAGTAGATTATTTACCATCAGTTCACGGATCTGCATTGTTTACTCGTGGAGAAACTCAAGCATTGGCAACAGCTACTTTAGGAACTTCTAGAGAAGCAAACCAAATTGATTCGCCATCTGAACAAGGAGAAGAAAAATTCTACTTGCACTATAATTTTCCACCATTTTCTACAGGAGAAGCACGTCCTTTGAGAGGAACTTCAAGAAGAGAAGTTGGTCACGGAAACTTGGCGCAAAGAGCATTGAAAAATATGATTCCTGCTGATTGTCCTTATACGATTCGTTTGGTTTCTGAAGTATTAGAATCGAATGGTTCGTCTTCAATGGCAACTGTTTGTGCGGGTACATTATCCTTAATGGATGCTGGTATTCAAATGATACGTCCTGTTTCTGGAATTGCAATGGGATTAATCACAGACGGTGATCGTTTTGCGGTTTTATCCGATATCTTAGGTGATGAAGATCATTTAGGAGATATGGATTTCAAAGTAACTGGAACTTCAGAAGGAATTACAGCTTGTCAAATGGATATCAAAATTGACGGATTGAAATATGAGATTATGGAAGCAGCATTGGCGCAAGCCCGTGACGGACGTTTGCATATTCTTAAAATACTTACTGATACACTTGCATCTCCAAAAGAAGATGTTAAGGAATATGCTCCAAAAATTATCACCAGAACTATTCCTGGTCAATTCATTGGAGCGTTGATTGGACCTGGAGGAAAAGTAATTCAAGAATTACAAAAAGCTACGGGGACTACTATCGTAATCAATGAAGTGAATGAGCAAGGGGTAATTGAAATTTTAGGAACTGATCCTGCTGGAATTGAAGCGGTATTGGCTAAAATACATTCTATCACTTTCAAACCACAAATGAATGAAGCTTATGACGTAAAAGTTATTAAAATGCTTGATTTTGGTGCAGTCGTAGAATACCTTGACGCTCCAGGAAATGAGGTTTTGCTTCACGTATCTGAATTGGCTTGGGAACGTACAGAAAATGTAGGTGATGTAGTGAATATGGGTGATGTTTTCCAGGTTAAATACTTAGGTATGGATCCAAAAACTAGAAAAGAAAAAGTGTCAAGAAAAGCACTTTTACCAAGACCTCCTAGAGAATCTTAAATCAACTGGACAAATTCAATTTGTTATAGTTTCACATAAAACCCTCAACTCATTCATTTGAATTGGGGGTTTTTCATTAAAAAAATAAATTAATTCATAAATTTTGTAACTTTTATATAACTCCACACGTATAATCATTCGTACACTTAAAAAATTAAGGAGACACCACTATGAGACAACTAAAAATCACCAAGCAGGTAACCAACCGTGAAACTGCATCATTAGACAAGTATTTACAGGAAATTGGAAAAGTAGATTTGATTACTGCCGATGAAGAGGTGGAATTGGCTCAGAAAATTAAAGCCGGAGATCAAGCTGCGCTTGAAAAATTGACAAAAGCCAATTTACGTTTCGTAGTTTCTGTGGCCAAACAATACCAAAATCAAGGATTAACACTTCCCGATTTAATTAACGAAGGGAATTTAGGATTGATAAAAGCAGCTCAACGTTTTGACGAAACCCGTGGTTTCAAATTCATTTCGTATGCCGTTTGGTGGATTCGTCAATCGATTTTACAAGCTTTGGCTGAACAATCTCGTATCGTTCGTTTGCCTTTGAATAAAATTGGTTCTATCAATAAAATCAATAAAATGTACGCTTTGTTAGAGCAATCTAATGAAAGACCTCCAACGGCTGAGGAAATTGCCAAGGAATTGGATATGACCGTAAATGACGTTAGGGAATCTATGAAAAACTCGGGTCGCCACCTTTCTATGGATGCTCCACTTGTTGAAGGAGAAGATTCCAATCTTTACGATGTATTGCGTTCTGGAGAATCGCCAAATCCAGACAGAGTTTTGATTCAAGAATCATTGCGTACTGAGATTGAGCGTTCATTGGAAACATTAACACCAAGAGAAGCTGATGTCGTTCGTTTGTATTTTGGTTTGGGGGATCAACACCCAATGACATTGGAAGAAATTGGGGAAACTTTTGACCTAACTCGCGAACGTGTTCGTCAGATCAAGGAAAAAGCAATCCGCAGATTGAAACATACTTCAAGAAGCAAAATATTAAAAACCTATTTAGGATAATTTTAGTCTTAAAGGCGAAAGTCTTACTATCAAAACAACAAAACTCCGAATCACTTTCGGAGTTTTTTTTATCAAAACTTCAAAATTTGTTATTCGAAGTTCGTTAATCAAACTTTAGAAACTTCAATTATTGTTACTATAATTTCTACTATCTTTGCCAAAATGTTGCATGTTGAAAAACGAACTGTGAATTTTGAATTTTCAGCCCAACACAACCAATAAATAAAATCGCTTTTTGCGATTACTAGATACAAAAAAATACAAACAATGAGTAAAAATACACTAATTGCGCCCTCTGTCCTTGCCGCTGACTTCGCTAATTTACAACGCGACATCGAAATGATAAATAATTCCGAAGCCGATTGGTTTCATATCGACATTATGGACGGCGTTTTTGTGCCTAATATTTCTTTTGGAATGCCCGTTTTGGAGGCCATTACACGACATGCCAAAAAAACAATAGACGTCCATTTGATGATTGTTGATCCAGACCGGTACATTAAAACTTTTGCCGGCCTGGGTGCCAATATATTATCCGTGCATTATGAAGCCTGCACGCATCTTCACAGAACGCTTCAAGCCATCAAAGCTGAGGGAATGAAAGCCGGCGTGGCAATTAATCCCCATACCAATATTGACTTATTAGAAGACGTCATCAACGATATTGATTTGGTGTGTATTATGAGTGTGAATCCAGGTTTTGGAGGTCAATCCTTTATTGAAAATACGTATGCAAAAGTTAGAAAATTGAAAGATTTAATCATTCTAAAAGGCGCTTCCACTATTATAGAAATTGACGGAGGGGTAACCAATAAAAACGCAAAACAATTGGTAGATTCTGGCGCTGATGTTCTCGTAGCTGGAAACTATGTTTTCAAAGCCGAAAACCCAACCCAAACTATTGCCGATTTGAAAAAATTGACTTCATTCTAAAAATAAAGGCTCCTAAAAGGAGCCTTTATTTTATTTTACTTTTTTGTATTCTCGTTCCATTAGCTTGACTATATCATCCAATTGCTCTACTCCTATTCTTTTGGCTTTGATTACTTTATTTTTATCTAAAACGTAAATTACCGGAGTAGAATATACATCGTATTTTTCTGTTACATTATTATAATGAACCCCGTCATAAACGTTAATCCAATCTAATTTTTTCTCGGCGATATATTTGAGGTATTTTTCTCCTTCATTTAAAGTATACACACAATATACTTTTATATCTTTATTTTCTTTCTGTAGCTTGTGGTATTCTTCTAGGAGTTTCGGTATTTCTATTTGGCAATGGCCACAATCTACATCCCAAAAAGCAAGAATCAGGTAATCCGCCTTTACATTATGCAAGTGATTAAATAAGTTGTTTATTTTTGGGTTGTTATCGTAAAATAATTTGGTAACTTCCTCGGAGGTTTTAGCCGATTCAAATCCCATTTTAGCTATTATATCCCGATCAGCTGCATTGATCATCGACAAATCTGGAGCAACAGCACCCACCAAAAGCGGCCTCAATTTATCGCTTTGTTTAACAATGCGCTCCACCACACTCTCGTCGTCATAAATCCCACGGGCTTTACCGGTTTTGAAATAGCGATCAGCCAGGTGTACGAAAACCTTGTCAAACCCCATTATTTTAGAGGTTTCATAGGAATAGGTGAAATGCGCCAATAACAATTTATAGAGTAAGCTTTCTGGTAAAGTCTGATCCATTATCCTATCAATTTCAACCGAAACCGAATCCGGATGAGCAACAACCACCTGGTCAAAATACTTCTTTAGTTTATTGTGGAAAAAAGGATTTCGCATCGTGCCATCGTCCTTAAAGTCAACATTGTCCCAATAATGTTTTTTATAGTAGGTGTAAACCATCAAACTGTCTGGCCTGCCGTTCGAGGCTTTCGGTATTTCCTTGAGTGTCTTTTCCATTTTTAAATTCAAAACAGCTCCTATATAAGTGCCTTTGTTTTGCTCTAAAAATTCCTGTTCATAGTCTTGAATAGCCTTATCCAAAACTTTCTGCTTGGTACTGACTTTGGCAATAGAATCATTTTTAGCCAACCCTTTTGATGCTTGCCTTACCGCTTCAAAATCCTCGTTTTGCTTGCCTATAAATTTGATGTAGTTTAAAAAATCATTCTCTCGGGTAGAATTAACAGCCGTAAGACCTTTGGCTACACCAATACTCGCATCGCTATTGAGTTCCAAGTTTTGGGTATCCTCATCAATAAAAAAATCAAAGTAGATTGCCTTTTGTTGACTCACCAAAGAATAAATACCTTTATCGAGTTTGGCCTTACCCTTAAAAACGATTTTTCCGTTTTTAATATGGGTACAAGTGTCTTTTATAAGTGTTTTGTCAAACTGGTAAAAGGTCAGATACGCTAGGGTGTCTTTACAGTTTTTAAGATTAACGGTAATTTCATAACCCGATTGGGCGGATGCAAAAATGGAAAACAACCCAAAAACAAGAGTAACAATACGTCTTTTCATAAAAAATAATTTAAAATAGGCTATAAAACGGTGAATCATAGGATAGCAAAAATAAATATTTTTTTGAATAGTAGGCTATTTTTTCATTTAATTTATTAGCGTAAAAAAGGGGCTTTAGAGTAAATTTAGCTTATTAGTTTTTGGATATAAATAAAAAGAGCGATATCTTAATAATTTAGAGCCCATATCTTTAAAATTATTAATTATTTTAGATTTTTTTAACAAAAAATTAGGTATTACGAAATTAATAGATACATTTGTAGGTGGTGAATTAAAAAAAGCACTATGTAACCATTTAAATAACTATTTTAAAATCAATTAATCATGAAAAAAAACATTTTTATTTTTTGCATTCTACTGCTTTTTTCTTCAGCTAAAGTCTTTTCTCAGACAATTCCACCCACACCTAGTATTTGTAGCACTACCGGTTCAACGGCAAGTATTACTGTAACTACAGATGCGGCATCGCCTAGGTATGCTTGGTATTATAAAAAAACACCTACTTCAAGTTGGGTTCTAATTAATGCTGCTGGCGTATATTCAAATTACAAAACAGCTACTTTAAATATTACGAAAACAGCAACTTCACCAGTTACAGGAACTTCTTATAAAGTAGTTATAAATGGTAATTTACCTTCAAATGAGGTTGTATTGACCGTTACAACCGCACCAAAAGCAGGAGCCATAAGTGGTACACAAGGTGTTTGTTCCAATGGAACAACTACATTTACATCAACTGGTGATGTAGGAGGAAAATGGAAATCATTAGATGAAACCAAAGCCACTATTATAGATTCTACAGGAGTTATCACTCCGGTGGCAGCAGGAACTTCAACCATGACTTATACTGTAAAAGCTACAGGAGGCTGTTCTATTGATGCTACAGCTACAAGAACAGTGACTGTTACTGCCACGCCAAATGCAGGAAACATAAGTGGTACACAAGCTATATGTTCTAACGGAACAACTACATTTACTTCAAATGGATCTTTAGGAGGAGCATGGTCATCATCCGATACAGCCATTGCTACTATAAACGCGTCAACAGGAGTAATTACTCCAGTGGCAGCTGGAATTTCAACTATGACTTATACTGTAACAGGTTCAGGAGGTTGTGCAAATGCTACTGCTACACGAACGGTTACTGTTACTGCCACACCAAATGCGGGAACTGTAAGTGGCACACAAGCAATATGTTCTGACGGAACAACTACATTTACATCAGATGGTGCTTCAGGAGGAGCATGGACATCATCTGATATGGCTAAAGCCACCGTAGACCCATCAACAGGAGTTATCACTCCAGTGGCAGCAGGAACTTCAACCATTACGTATACCGTAACAGGTTCAGGAGGTTGTGCTAATGCTATAGCTACACTAACTGTGACCGTTACTGCACCTCTTAATCCAGGAAACATAAGTGGTACCCAAGCCATATGTTATAACGGAACAACCACATTTACATCAGATGGAGATTCAGGAGGAAAATGGACCTCATCAGCTATAAGTAAAGCCACTATAAACGAATCAACAGGAGTTGTAACCGCAGTTGCAGGGGGAGTGGCAATTATGAGATATACCGTAGGTTTGGGTGGTTGTAATACTACAGCTACACGAACAGCAACTATTACTGCGGCACCAAATGCAGGAACTATAAGTGGTGCTCAAACTATTAGTTCTATTGAAACCACTACTTTTACATCAAACGGAGATGAAGAAGGAGAATGGACATCATCAGATACAGACATTGCCACCGTAGATTCATCAACAGGAGCTGTAACTGCAGTTGCAGCTGGGGCTTCAACCATAACTTATACTGTAACAAATTTAGGTTGTATTGCTACAACTACAAAAACTGTGACGGTTATTGATGGTTTTATTACCACCTGGGAAATCCCCAATGACATTATTGCTCTGAGTACTACCCTTATCAGTTTGCCTGCACAACCAGACACTGGAAACTATACAATAAATTGGGGAGATGGCGCAGAAGAAAATTATACAGCAGAAGACACCCCTTCTCATTCATACATTTCTGATAATACTGGAGTTACATCGGAACGAAGTATAACATTTAAAGGGACTTTTAATCACTTAAAATTTACGGATCAAACTAACCTAATAGGAATTCAGGATTGGGGTACACAAAATTGGACTAGTATGGCCAATATGTTTGAAGGTTGTACCTCTTTAATTGAGTTCCCTTCATCATTGCCGGATCTTAGTTTGTGTACGGACATGTCGAATATGTTTTATAATGCTACCGCCTTTAACCAACCTCTTAATTCGTGGGACGTGAGCGAGGTGACAAATATGTCGAATATGTTTTATAATGCTACCGCATTTGACCAACCTCTTAATTCGTGGGATGTGAGTAAGGTGACAAATATGTATTATATGTTTACTAATGCTAGCGCCTTTAACCAACGTCTTGATTTGTGGGATGTGAGTAAAGTGACAAATATGACTAGTATGTTTGAAAACACTACTTTTGATCAACCTATTGGCGATTGGGACATTAGAAGCGTGACAAAAATGGAAAGTATGTTTTATAATACTACACTTTCAACCATTAATTATGACATCTTACTTTCAGGCTGGGCAACTCCAAGCGAATTAGATCCTGATAAAAAACCAAAAGACGGAGTAGTTTTTTCGGGAGGAAAATCTAACTATGAAAACGGAGCAACCGCTCATGATAACTTAAAAGCAAACTATCACTGGGTGATTACAGATGGCAAGTTTATTCCACCAACCGTTATTACAAATAATATAGATGTATGTGCTGGGTCTGCTTCTGTTGACTTGACAGCCTCTATTACTAATAGCGAAGCTTATCCATTAAAATGGTATAGTACTGCAACTGGTGGCAAAGCTTCAGATACTGCCCCTTCAACATTAACAAAAACCAATGAAAAATCAGGCGTTAAATCATTTTGGGTTTCTCGAATGAGAACAGAAACAGAAGAAAGCGCAAGAGCTGTCATTACAGTAACAATAAATGCTTTGCCAACTTATATTTCAAAAACTTTGCTTCTTACCGATACTGCAGATGACGGAACTACAATAATTAACAATCTAGGATATTACATCGGCACAGGTAAAATTTTAAAATTAACTGCAGAAAAATTAACTGATAATCCTTATGAATATATGTGGGCACTTCCTGAAAATGCAATCAGAACGAATGCAACTGGAACTGAAACTCTGGTTGATTTGAATACACCTGATGAAGTTATCTATATTAAATTTCCGCCAAAAGACAATACCCCTGCAAAAAATACGACTTGTAAAGTTACATACATTACTAAGGATTTAGGTTGTATTTCACAATCTTCTAAAACGTTACTATTAAGTAGGACTACACCATCAGCATTAACTAAATTAACACTTACTGATGGAGCAGACGAAATTCTCAACGTAGGTCCATATTTAGGAGTTAATCAAGAGTTGGTTTTGACCGCTGGATATACCACCGGCACTACTCCAAAACAAGAATTACAAGCCAATACCTATCAATGGGTACTTCCTGCTGGAGTTACATCTGATGCGACAGAAACACTAGTTGCAAATACTTACACCAGCACAAATGCCTATATAAATGTCAATTTCGAGGGCGTTGATAAACAGACTGGCGATTTGACTATTAAAGTGTACCCTAATAATGCTATTGGTAAATCTACATTGGCCAAAACAATAACTTTAAAACGAACGTTGCCAACAGCCCCTAGTACTTTAAAACTAACTATTTCATATGCTTCAACTGTTGCAATTACTAATATTAGCCCTTATTTTAAAGTTGATAAAGACTTAACTTTAACCGCTACCTATAGTAAAACTCCTACGCAAGGATTAGAAGCCGATTTCTATAAATGGAACCTTCCTGAGGGCGTTACTGCTTCAGGGAATGCAACATTAGTTTCAACTGGGATTTATACCAGCTTATTACCTTCAATAACGGTTAATTTCAAAGACGCCTCTAGTAATGTTAAAAATGCGTACACTGTGAGTATTAATGCTGTAAACAATACTAGAAACTCCCTAATTAAAACCTTACCTTTACCAGGAAGCGTGCCGAGAACTGCACCTACTACTGTTGCAGGACCCTTGACAGTTTGCAATAGACCTATTGGATTTACTTACACCATCACACCCATAGCGTTAGCTAATGAGTATTTAATTAAAGCTCCTATAGGGTCAGTTGTTACTTCTTCAAATTCTCCTTCTAATACTACAAATGAATTAACCACCTCAGATTTGAAATTTAATGTTGTTTATCTAGGTGCTGTTTCGGAGGATACAAAACAAATATTAACAATTGATTCAAGAAATGGTATAGGGACGTCTCAATATGGAGCAAAAACCTTGAGCGTAACAAAAAAACCTAATTGTAATAGTTCTACCCCTACTACAAGAGAGTCGGTTGTAACTACTAAAGCTTTTGATAAAAATAATATAACGCTATATCCTAATCCTACTGCAAGTATATTAAATATAAAAGTAGGCGCTAATCATACGAAACAGACCTATACAATAGCTAACGCTTTAGGGAAAATCGTTTTAGAAGGAAAGCTAAACAAGGATAATACCCCCATTAACGTGGAGTATTTATCAAAAGGAATTTATTTTATTAGGTTAGACAATACCAATACTAGTACGTTTATTAAAAAATAAAAATACTATAAGCAACCATAAACAGTTAATTCAAGCCACTACGAAAGTAGTGGCTTTTTTTTGTAGCAAAGTCTTTTGCATTTTGGAAAAGCAAAAAAACCTCAAGAAAACTTGAAGTTTTTTTTAGTAGTGACCTCGGCAGGGTTCGAACCTGCAACCTTCAGAGCCGAAATCTGAAATTCTATCCAGTTGAACTACGAAGCCATTATAATTGTAGATTAACGATTTTAGATGTAGGATTTAAAAACATTAATCGAGTGCGTTATTTAGATCAAAAGCTTCTTAACGATAGTCGAAATAGTTTTTCCTTCGGCGGTTCCGCCTAATTGGGCAGCGGCCAGCCCCATTACTTTTCCCATCGCAGCAATTCCCGTAGCACCTGTGTCGGCAATGATTTTTGCAATAATGACTTCCACTTCGGTTTCGCTCATTTGTGCAGGTAAGAATTTTTCGATGACAGCGATTTGTGCCAATTCAGGTTCTGCCAAATCCATTCGGTTTTGTTCCGTGAAAATTTTGGCACTATCCTTACGGGTTTTTACCAATTTTTGAAGCAATTTGATCTCGTCTGCCGCCGATATTTCCTCTTTTGATCCTGTGGCAGTTTGCGCTAAAAGGATTTCGGATTTAATAGCTCTTAAGGCTTCTAGAGCCATCGTGTCTTTGGCTCTCATGGCGGCTTTGATTTCCTCCATGATTTGTATTGATAAACTCATATACGATTTTTGATTAACGATTTTAGATTTGCTTTTCGAACTAAAACGGGAACGACTAACAAAGATGGCAAAGATAAAAAAAATAACCCGAAAATTGAATTCAATTTTCGGGTTGGTTCACTTTTAAATTTGGGTTGGGTAATTAGTCCACATTGTCGTGCAAATAGGAATTATTAGACCGCAATTGCAAATCGTCATTGCTATCCACTCCTAAGGAAATCCTAGAATGGAAATTGTTTGAATGGGAACTTGAAAGATCAACGCCTAGTCTTTTGTATGCTGGTTCTTTTTCGAGCTCATCAATTCTGGAAATATTATTGTGGAATTTATAATTGAATTCCTTTAGTTTTTTTCTTCGTTCATCTGCTCTAAATTTCAAAGTATCTTCAATTGTCATTTCCATAGGTGATATTTCATCAAAACTAGAAGTGCTATCCGACGAAAAATCCACTTGTTTCATGGTAATATTCATTTCTTCAGGAACAACCTCTTCTAGGGCAGTTATTGTTGGCGTTGTATTCGAAAAAATGTTTTCCGCCTCGGTGAATTCCTCTAGTGTATGTATGATAATTCCTTTATCGTTCAATTCAGTCATTGGAACAAACTGAACCGCTTCGTTTACATTGATATCCCGAGTCTCATTAGTCAGTTCAAACAGAATTTTGTTTTCGGTAACTTCTGCAACCGGTTCTGGTGTAGCAGTCGTATTAAAAAGAGGCAAATCAAATGAAAAAGTGGCTTGCTCTTGTCTTTCAAAAACTTTTGGCTCCACTACTTTTATATCCTGAACAGTTGTTGATGAAACAATAAAATCTAAATCATTAATAGGAGAAACAATTTCAAAAGTCACATCTAAATTTTTAATAAATTCAGACATACCCATTAACTCTTCTTTGCTTATTGACGCAGCTGCTGCTGGGACAGATTCCTCCACTTCATCTTCCAATAATTCGAAAACAATTCTTTCGGTGGTATTGGCCGATGGAGTTTCTTTTTCCCAGTTAAAGGCAGGAACCATTATTTTTGTTAAGTCGTGTACACTTTTTTGTTCGTCTTCCAGCGTGTGAATAATCTTTTTAGGTTCGGTATTTACAATTTCATTTTGTTGTTCCACATCAAAACCTGTAGCAATGATAGTCACCGAAATAGCGTCACCAAGGGTTTCGTCTTCGCCTACACCCATAATAATATTAGCATTGTGACCGGCCTCTGTTTGGATAAAATCGTTGATTTCCCCGATTTCATCAATTGTAATTTCAGCTGAACCAGAAACGATGAGCAACAATACGTTTTTGGCACCAGTGATTTTATTGTCATTCAATAACGGAGAGTCCAAAGCAGCCATAATACCTTCTTTGGCTCTATTCTCGCCCGAAGCTACTGCAGAACCCATAATAGCTGTCCCGCTATTGGACAATACCGTTTTGGCATCTTTTAAATCAATATTTTGAGTGTAATGATGCGTGATTACTTCGGCGATGCCTCTTGAGGCAGTAGCCAAAACTTCATCCGCTTTTGAAAAGCCAGCTTTGAAACCTAGATTTCCGTATACCTCTCTTAATTTATTATTATTGATAATAATTAACGAATCGACTTGCTTGCGCAATTTATCAATTCCGATAAGGGCTTGCTCCTGACGTACCTTTCCTTCAAACACAAAAGGCAAAGTCACAATTCCCACCGTTAAAATATCTCTTTCTTTAGCCAATTGAGCAATTACTGGCGCAGCACCTGTACCAGTACCCCCACCCATACCAGCAGTAATAAAAACCATCTTAGTATTACTATCGAGCATCTTTTCAATATCGGCAATACTTTCAATAGCGGACTGTTGTCCCACATCTGGATTGGCTCCTGCGCCAAGTCCTTCGGTTAAATTTACTCCTAATTGAATTTTATTGGGAACCGCACTGTTTTCCAACGCTTGAGAATCGGTATTACAAACGATAAAGTCTACGCCTTTAATCCCTTGTTTAAACATGTGGTTTATAGCATTACTTCCGCCACCACCGACTCCAATAACTTTTATTACATTTGATTGGTTTTTTGGTAAATCAAATGAAATACTTCCAAATTCTGAGTTGCTCATCATCTTATTGGGTTTTAATATTTATATATAGTTTATGCTTCGTTTATTATTCTGCGTTGTCTAGAAAATCTTTGATCTTATCTAAGTATCCTCCAAAAAACGAACTTCTAATTTTGTGGTCTGTGGAAATTTCAACATCTACAATTTCTTCCCTTTCCATCTCAACCTCAATTCCAGACTCTTCATTTTCAGGGTTTTGAATTATTGACATTCCAACAGGATTTGTATTTATTGCTCCCGGCACATCGGATCTTACTGCGCTTTGTGTTTTATTTTCAATGCTATTCATTACTAATCCAACCGCCGTGGCATATAACGGACTTGATATTTCTTCGTCTGAATTTCCAGCCAAATGCTCATTTGGATAGCCAATTCTAGTGTCCATTCCTGTGATATATTCCACTAATTGTTTGATGTGTTTCAATTGCGCTCCACCACCGGTAAGTACAATTCCTGCAATCAATTTTTTACGAGGATCTTCGTGTCCGTATTCTTTAATTTCCGTAAAAACCTGCTCAATAATTTCGATTACACGGGCATTAATTATTTTAGACAAATTCTTTAACGATATTTCTTTTGGTTCTCTTCCTCTAAGTCCTGGAATGGAAACAATTTCATTTTCTTTATTTTCACCTGGCCATGCTGATCCGAACTTTACTTTCAATAATTCGGCTTGCTTTTCGATAATAGAACAACCTTCTTTTATATCATCTGTAATGACGTTTCCTCCAAAAGGGACTACGGCGGTGTGGCGAATAATTCCATCTTTAAAAATGGCTAAATCTGTTGTTCCTCCTCCAATATCAATCAAGGCAACTCCTGCTTCTTTTTCTTCTTGACTTAAAACCGCGTCAGCCGATGCTAATGGCTCCAAGGTCAATCCCGATAATTCTATCCCGGTACTTTGAACGCATCTACCTAAATTTCGGATGGAAGCTGCTTGACCTACTACCACATGAAAACTAGACTCTAACCTTCCTCCATACATGCCAATAGGCTCCTTGATTTCGGATTGACCATCGATTTTGAATTCTTGTGGCAAAACGTGAATTATTTCTTCGCCAGGTAACATAGCCAATTTATTTACTTGGTCAATCAAAAGCTGGATGTCATTCCCATCAATCACTTCTTCGGCATTGCTCCTAATGATGTAATCACTATGCTGAATACTTCGAATGTGTTGACCCGCAATTCCAACGACCACATCTTTAATTTTATATCCTGATTTGGTTTCGGCTTCTAATACTGCTTGTTGAATAGATTGTATGGTTTGAGTGATATTATTCACTACACCTCTTGCCACACCGAGACTTTTAGATTTTCCAATACCTAAAATTTCCAGCTTTCCATATTCATTTTTCCGGCCTATCATGGCGACAATTTTGGTTGTGCCAATATCTAGACCTACTGCAATATTCTCTTTTTCCATCATCTATTATTTAGTACAAACTACTTGTTGTGTAAACCGGAGGTCAATTGTTTTATATTTATATAACGAACTATCTAAAACCGCTTTTTGAAAAAACGCCTTATAATTGTTGAATTTTGATTTTAATTTTATAGCTCTTCCAAAATCTATTTGGTAATTAAAATTCCTATTGAACATTAACAAGCTCCCGTTAGGCATAATTTGAACACCAATAATGTTTTTTTTTAAAAAAACATCGTCATGAATTATGCGAAATAATTCGGCTAAATCTTTGCTATTTTTATTATTTATTTCCCCCGAAACAAGCGGAACTCTAGCTGTAAAATTAGCTGACAAAGGCATTGTATTTCCTTCGTAATCAATATAGAAAGAACCATTGCCGTCGAAAACCCTGGCTATAGGAGTTTTTTGTTTCACCACTGCTTTTAGAACTCCATCTATACTTAGAAACACATCCGAACTTTCAATCATTTCCTGTGCATTCAAAGTCATTTCTAACTTATTCAAATCTAATTTATCTTTACCGATAGTTTGCGAGTCCTTTTTATTTTCTATTAACAATTTATTAACCGTTTCTGAATCGACAAAAGGAGCGTTATCTCCACTAAAAAAAACAACCGATTTGGCAATTTTCCTATTGTTATTTCGATTTGATGTAAACGAAAACAAGAAAATTACTAATGCAAACATCAGTACTAATCTAATATTTGTCCAATTAAATAGTTTCATATATTGCTTTCTTAATTGATGGCACTAATTCTCCAATATCTCCCGCTCCGATGGTTACGATAACCACGGCATCGCTTTCTAAAATCGATGGTACTAATTCCTGTTTTGAAACCAATTTTTTATTTGTATTGTCTATTTTATGCAATAACCATTGTGAATTAATGCCTTCCATAGGTAATTCACGTGCAGGATAAATATCTAATAGAATCACTTGATCAAAAGCGGCCAAACTTTGTGCAAAATCATCGGCAAAATCTTTAGTTCTACTAAATAAATGAGGCTGAAAAATCGCCAATACCTTTTTGTTGGGATATAATTCTCGAACTGCTTGATGCACTGCGTTTATCTCTGTTGGATGATGTGCATAGTCGTCAATATAAATTAAATTTTCAGTTTTGATTTGATACGAAAATCGTCGCTTTATCCCTTTGAATGAAAGTAAGGCGCTGGCAATAGCTTCGTTTGGAAGACCAAAAGTTTTAGCCATTGCCAAGGCCATTAATGCATTCATCAAATTATGTTTTCCAGGCAAACCAAATTCTATATTTAGTATTATCTCTGTTCCCGTTTTAACGTCAAAAACGTATTGACAATTGACAATTCTGATATTGTACGCAGAAAAATTAGCAGCTGCATTGACAGCGCAAGTAACACCTTGTATTGGCAGTTCATTGGTGATAAAAAGTTTACTTTTATCGGTAACTTTACTGGCAAATTCCACAAACGAAGCTTCTATCGCCGATTTATCTCCATAAATGTCCAAATGATCCGCATCCATTGATGTCACACAAGCAATATTGGGATGCAAATACAGAAAGGAACGGTCAAATTCATCGGCCTCGACAACAGTTACCGTCTTGCCATTTCCTATTAAATTCGAATTATAATTTTCAACAATTCCGCCTACAAAAGCAGTAACATCTACTCCGCTTTCAAATAAAATATGACCGAGTATACTAGATGTTGTGGTTTTGCCATGAGTACCCGCCACTGCAAAACAAAACGTGTCTTTTGTAATAATCCCCAAAACTTCGGCTCGTTTCTTCACTTCGTATTCTCGCTCCAAGAAATAATTCCATTCCGAATGATACATTGGAACCGCAGGAGTTATAATTACCAAGGTGTTTTCAACGTAATAATCAGCTGGAATTAAATCAATGCGATCTTCAAAATGAATGGAGATTCCAAGCTGTTGTAATTCTTTAGTAAGTTCCGTTTCGGTTTTATCATAACCCGATACGTTCTTGCCGATAGCTTTGAAATAGCGCGCCAAAGCACTCATCCCAATCCCTCCGATTCCTATAAAATAAACGTTATGTATTTGGTTTAGATTCATAATTTAGTTTGAAAGTCTTACAGTTTTAAAGTCTAAAGTCGTTTGACTTTAGACTAATTTTAAAATTTCGTCAACTATTTGTTTTGTGGCATTAGGCAAAGCCAATTGCTTTATATTTTTACTCAACTGATCTTGTTTTCCAGAGTCCTTCAACAAGGACTCAAAAACAAGGCTGAATTGCAAATCCAATTCCGTTTCTTTTAACATTAATGCTCCTTTTTTATCGACTATCGTTTTTGCGTTTTTGGTTTGGTGATCTTCAGCAACATTTGGAGAAGGAATAAAAATAACCGGTTTACCTACAATACACAACTCCGAAACCGATGATGCGCCAGCTCTTGAAATCACAATGTCGGCAGCCGCATAAACCAAATCCATTCGGTCAATAAATGCCGAAACCTGAACTTTTTGCGAGTTGTATTTTTTATACTCTTCGAAATATAACTTTCCACATTGCCAAATAACCTGAACATCTTGGGAAAGAATAGTATCCAATTCCTTTTCAATTAAATGATTTACTCTTCTGGCGCCAAGGCTTCCGCCAAGAACCAATACCGTTTTTTTATTGGCATCTAAATTGAAATACTGTATCGCTTCTTCCTTTTTACTTTCGATATCAATTAAGTCTTGTCGAACGGGATTTCCCGTTAAAATCATTTTATCTTTTGGAAAAAATCGTTCCAAATTTTCATAGGCAACACAAATTTTATTTGCTTTCTTGCTCAATAATTTATTGGTTATTCCCGGATAGGAATTCTGTTCCTGAATCACCGTTGGAATATCCATCATATTAGCCATTTGCAATAAGGGTCCAGAAGCAAAGCCTCCAGTTCCTATCACCACATTAGGTTTGAATTGCTGGAGTATCATTCGAGATTTCCACAAACTATTTATTAATTTTATTGGAAATAATGCATTTTGCAAAGTTAATTTTCTCTGTAAACCAGCTATCCACAAGCCTTTTATATGATACCCCACTTGTGGCACTTTTTGCATTTCCATTTTATCTTTGGCGCCCACAAAAAGAAATTCGGCGTCAGGAAAACGAGCCTTTAATTCATTAGCAATCGCAATCGCAGGATAGATATGTCCTCCTGTTCCGCCACCACTTAAAATGAATTTATATTTTGCCATTATTCTTAAACTATATTTCCTTTTTTAAATTAATTATTTTCCAAAAACTGCATTGATTGGATTATCCGAACGATCTACGATAGAATAATTATCATTTGCTTTTTCAATTTCCCCTTCGGGGGTTAGCGGGCTGTTTTCTTCTTCTAATTCCATGTCAATCCGTTTTTTAAATGCCGATTCTCTTCTTGCATTGTCTTTTATTTCTTCGGCAATTTCTTCTTCCTTTTTGGTCACATTAATGATGATTCCTAAAGCAATACAGGTCATCCAGATTGAACTTCCCCCACTACTTATCAATGGCAGTGTTTGTCCTGTAACTGGCAATAATTCGACCGCAACTGCCATATTTATCATGGCTTGAAAAATCATTGGAAATCCCAATCCTACAACTAATAATTTTCCAAATAAGGTATTGGCTTTATGGGCAGCTACTATAAATCTAAAAAACAACAATAGGTATAATGTCAAAACCCCTAAACCTCCTATTAACCCCCATTCTTCGACAATAATGGCGTAAATAAAATCGGAAGACGATTGAGGCAAAAAGTTTTTTTGAACACTTTTTCCTGGACCCAATCCGTATACACCGCCAGAGGCTATAGCTATTTTTGCTTTTTCAATTTGGTAATCATCTTCTCCTGGTTTATTTGAGGTGAAATTTTCAAATCTACTCGTCCAGGTACCCACCCTACTAAAAAAATGAGAATCTGGAAAAGCTTTCGACAACAAAACAAAAAAAGTAAACATCACAATTCCAGTTCCAAGAATAAAACCGATGTATTTTAAAGGATATTTCCCCACAAAAGCAAGCATTAAGACCATGGAAAATATTAGCGCTGTCGTCGAAAAATTTGCAGGTAAAATAAAAAGTAATGTTACGAAAACAGGTAGCCAAAGCTCCAAAAAAGAGGCCTGAAAAGTAACTTCTTCTTCTCTTTTCTTGGACAAATATTTAGCCACGTAAACTAACAAAACAATAGAAGCCAAGGTAGACGTTTGGAATGTTATCCCAATAAACGGAACTTGTATCCATCGACTCGCATTGGCCCCTGCAATAACTGTTCCTTTGACAAGAGTATAACCTAATAATAACCAAACTACTGGTAATCCAATTATAGAAATTGCTTTGTAATAATGGTAAGGCACTTTATGAACCCAAAAAATAATGATGAATCCAATAAAAATATGAGCCAAATGTTTGAGTAAATAACTAATTGTATTTCCCGTTCCGTGGTTCAAATAAGCCAAATTACTACTCGCGCTAAAAACAGGCATAAACGAAAACAGCGCCAACAAAGCCACGAATGACCATATTACTTTGTCTCCTTTAAGATTGTATATTAGTTGCTTCATATTGGGTTTTGGGTTTTGGGTTAAAGGTCTAAGAACTTTAACCTTGCAGCGCTTTTTTTATAAATTTCTAACCGCTTTTTTAAATTGATTTCCTCGGTCTTCATAGTTTTCGAATAAATCAAAACTAGCGCAAGCTGGAGACAACAGAACTGCATCCCCTTTTTCTGTTAATCGTTGTGCCATTTTTACGGCATCTTCCATATTGTCAACTTCAACCATAATGTCGACAACATTTCCAAAAACATCAATAATTTTTTTGTTATCGACGCCTAGGCAAATGATTGCTTTTACTTTTTCACGAACCATTGACATTAATTCATGGTAATCATTTCCTTTATCAACCCCACCAACAATCCAAACTGTTGGTGCATTCATACTGTCCAAAGCAAAAAAAGTAGCGTTTACATTAGTCGCTTTTGAATCGTTGATGTATTGCACATTTTGAATTTTCAACACTTTCTCCAAACGATGTTCCACCCCTTGAAAATTCGATAAACTTTCCCTAATGGTGGCATTTCGGATTTTCATCAATTTGGCCACAGAAGTTGCTGCCATAGCATTTTTCATATTGTGCTTCCCTTCTAGTGCAATGTACTCCGTCTCCATAATGAATTCTTCTTCGTTGATGATGTTTACTTCCATATTTTTATCTTTTATAAATGCTCCGTTTTCGAATGTTTTGGTTAACGAAAAAGGAATTAATTGGGCTTTTGTTTTATTGTTTTTGAACCATTGTGCAATTGCTTCGTCATCTGCATCATAAAGGAGAAAATCATCCTCGGTTTGATTCATTGTAATCCTAAATTTCGAGGCAATATAATTTTCATATTTATAATCATATCGGTCTAAATGATCTGGACTTATGTTAGTAATAATAGCGATGTGTGGCTTGTAATTTAGTATTCCGTCCAACTGAAAACTACTCAACTCGAGCACATAACTATCATATTTATCCTCAGCAACCTGCCAAGCAAAACTCTTTCCGATATTACCTCCAAGACCCACACCCAACCCAGCCGATTTTAGTAAATGATGGGTTAACATTGTCGTCGTTGTCTTCCCATTACTTCCTGTGATCCCTATCGTGATTGCCTTTGTAAATGGCGCTGCAAACTCAATTTCTGAAATTACCGAAATTCCTTTTTCAATCAATTTTTTTACAATGATTGATTTTTCAGGTATTCCCGGACTTTTCATTACCACGTCGGCATTCAAAATCAGGGCTTCTGTATGCGTTTCTTCCTCCCAAGCAATACCATTAATAATAAGAACTTCTTTGTAATTCTCCTTTATTTTTCCGAAATCGGATACAAAAACATCATACCCTTTTTTCTTGCCCAAAATTGCAGTTCCAATACCGCTTTCGCCACCCCCTAAAACTACTAATCGCATTATCTTAATTTTAAAGTCACAATAGACAAAATGGCCAGCATAATGGCAACAATCCAAAATCGGGTTACAATTTTACTTTCGTGATACCCTTTCTTTTGATAATGATGATGCAAAGGAGCCATTAGAAATATTCTTCGGCCTTCGCCAAAACGTTTTTTGGTGTACTTAAAATAACCCACTTGCAAAACCACCGACAAGTTTTCGACTAAAAATATGCCGCATAATAAAGGGATAAGCAATTCTTTTCGAACGGCGATAGCAAGAACGGCGATCACTCCTCCAATAGTTAAGCTTCCCGTATCTCCCATAAAAACAGATGCGGGATAGGAATTGTACCAAAGAAATCCGATTAATGCCCCTACAAAAGCCGCAATAAAAACGGTCATTTCACCCGAATTTGGGATGTACATAATATTCAAATAATTGGAAAAAATAATATTTCCAGAAACGAAAGTGAAAATTCCCAAAGCCAAGACCGAGACCGCCGAAGTTCCCGCGGCCAAACCATCAATTCCATCTGTAAGATTTGCCCCGTTCGAAACCGCCGTGATAATAAAAATAACCATCGGAATAAAAATTAACCAAGCCCATTTTTCATAGCCCTCACCCGTCCAAGCCAATAATTCAGCATAATCAAATTCGTTATTTTTAAAGAAAGGGATGGTGGTCGCTGTCGATTTTTCGAAAACTGGCGCTTGTTTTATACTATTTTCCTTTCTATTTTGGCTCTCATTTAACTTTTGAATGTCGGTTCTAATGTTTACTCCCGGATGAAAATACAAAACCGAACCCACTATTAAACCCAAACCCACTTGGCCAAAAACTTTGAATATCCCTTTTAAACCTTCTTTATCTTTTTTGAAAATTTTGAGATAATCATCAATGAATCCAATAGTGCCCATCCACAAAGTGGTCACAATTAATAATACAATGTAAATATTGTCTAGTTTAGCAAAAAGAAGAACAGGAATCAAGGTGGCAAATATGATGATTAATCCTCCCATTGTTGGTGTTCCCGCTTTCTCATTTTGACCAGCCAACCCTAATTCACGAACCGTTTCTCCAATTTGTTGTTTACGTAAAAATCCAACAACCCTTTTTCCATAAATGGTGGATAAAAGCAAAGAAAGCATCAATGCCAAGGCTGATCTAAAAGTAATATATTGAAAAACTCCAGTTCCAGGAACATCGAGTGTTTTGTCTAAATATTCAAATAAGTAATACAGCATATTTTTTATTTATTGAGTTGGTTTAGTAATCCCGTTATTGTTTTCATATCGTCAAAATCGTGACGAACACCTTGAATTTCTTGATAAGTTTCGTGTCCTTTTCCTGCAATTAGAATAATATCATTAGGCTGAGCCAATTGACAAGCTGTTTTTATGGCTTGCTTCCTATCTGTAATTGACAATGATTTTTTATAATTTTGTGGCGCTACTCCTTGTTCCATTTCAGCGATAATAACTTCTGGATCTTCATTTCTTGGATTGTCAGATGTCAGTATTACTTTATCACTCAATTCAGTAGCAATACCTGCCATAATAGGTCTTTTTTCTTTATCTCTGTTGCCTCCACAACCTATAACCGTAATCAATTGTTCGTTTTTGGTACGGATGTCGTTTATTGTTTTTAGTACATTTTCCAAGGCGTCTGGCGTGTGAGCGTAATCCACAATCGCGGTAATGTTAGTATCGGAAACGATAAATTGGAAACGACCTGAAACACTCTCTAAATCAGATAATAATCGAAGAACTTCAAGGCTTTCTAAGCCTAACTCTACCGCCGTTCCATATATTGCCAATAGATTATACGCGTTGAAAGTACCGATGAGTTTTACCCATACTTCATTTCCGTTTATTTTCAACAACAAACCCGATAATTGGTTTTCTAGAATTTGTGCTTTGTATTCGGCATACGATTTCAAAGCGTACGTTCGTTTTTGGGCTGCCGTATTTTGCAACATCACCAGCCCATTTTTATCATCAATGTTAGATAAAGCAAAAGCAGTTTTGGGCAAATTGTCGAAAAAGGATTTTTTCACATCACGATATTCCGCGAAAGTGGGATGGTAATCTAAATGATCATGAGATAAATTAGTAAAAACTCCACCTGCAAAATGTAGGGCCTCGGTGCGTTTTTGATGGATTCCATGCGAACTCACTTCCATAAAACAGTATTCAACTCCCGTATCAATCATTTCCTTCAAGTAGTGATTAATAGTTATTGAATCAGGCGTGGTATGAGTAGCTTTGTATTCGACATCATCAACCATGATTTTTACAGTGGATAATAGTCCTACTTTAAAACCTGCCTTTTTGAATAATTGGAACAATAAAGACGCAATAGTTGTTTTGCCATTGGTTCCTGTAATGCCAACTAATTTTAAATTTTGTGATGGATTACCAAAATAATTGGCTGCCATAAAGGCCAAAGCCTTATTGCTATCTTTTACTTGGATATAGGTGGTGCCATTTAGAAGAACTTCAGGAAAAGTCTCGCAAATAATAGCTACTGCCCCTAAAGAAATGGCTTTTCCAATATAATCGTGCCCGTCTGAAATTGTGCCGCGAATGGCCACAAACACATCATTTGCAACAATATTTCTAGAATCAAAATCTATTTTATGGACAGGAATATCCGTTGAACCCTTCACGGCTTCAATAGCTACTTTGTAAATTATTTCTTTTAGAATAATCACGATAATTCTAATGTTATAGTTGTGTTTTTGATCAAATTTTCTCCAGGCTGAAGGGATTGTCTTTTTACTTTTCCAACACCTATTGTTTTTACTTTCACTCCAAGATTTCCCAATAGGGATACGGCATCCATTCCTGACATTCCTTTAACATTTGGAATTGAAGACTGCTGTTTTTGTGATTTCACAAAATAAGCATCATAATCACTCTCTTGTTTTTGTATTTTCCTGTTTATATTTTTTATCTCATTTGTTGAAGGTGCATCAGTAAAAATCTTTTGTGCAATTCGCTTGAAAACTGGCCCAGCCACATCGGCACCATAGTAATTATTATTTACCGTACTTGGTTTATGAACCACGACTATGCAGGAATATTTAGGTTTTTCAGCTGGGAAGTAACCCACAAATGAAGAGGCGTAATATTTATCTGAACCTCCGTTTTTGGCATAATTTACCTGTGCAGTACCTGTTTTTCCGGCCATCGAGAAATCCTTTGAATATAATTTTAAAGCTGTTCCTCTTTTAACCACATTTTCCATAACTGCTTTTAGTTTCAAAATGGTTTCCTGCGAACACACTTTCGGATTGATGACTTCGGTATCGTATTTTTTTATGGTTTTGTTCCACTCCTTAATTTCAGAAACAAATTGCGGCTTTACCATTTCACCGTTATTAGCAACCGCATTATAAAATGTCAAGGTTTGCAAAGGCGTAATCAAAACCCCATAACCAAAAGCCATCCAAGGAAGCGAAAGATTAGACCAGGTTTTGTCAGTTGGTTGTGGAACTTTAGGAATTCCTTCTCCCTGAATCGAAAGTCCCAAAGGCTTATTTAATCCGTATTTATTAATGTGATTTACAAATGCAGAAGGGTTATTTTTATAATTGTTATACACCGCCTGAACCATTACCGTATTCGAAGAAAGCTCAAATCCGCGAGCCAATGAAATCTTTCCAAAACCCCCTTTATGAGAATCAATCACTGGTTTTCCAGAATAGGTAATCCGTCCACCATGAGTATCAAAAACAGCGGATGTATCAATTTTTTTATCTTCAAGCAAAGTCATTAAATCAACTAATTTATAAGTCGAGCCAGGTTCGTGCGATTCGGCAATTGCATAATTTATGGTTTCATAATAAGACCCGTCTACAGCTTTACCTAAGTTTGAAATGGCTTTTATTTGTCCTGTTTTAGTTTCCATAACTACTACGCAACCATGATCCGCTTTATAATCTTCTAATTGTTTTAACAAAGCATGGTGTGCAATATCTTGAATAAAAACATCTATTGTCGAAACAACATCATAACCATCCTGCGGATCCACTTCGTTAACATCACGAATGGGTTTCCACTGCCCTTTTGCAATTTTTTGCTTTAAAATTTTACCATCTTTTCCATTGAGGTATTTTCGATAGGCCCATTCAATCCCTTTTCCATCAGGAGTTCCGTCCGGATTTTTTCTTTCATACCCTATGGTTCGTCCGGCAATTTCTCCCATTGGATATTTCCTTACTGTTTCTTGTTGAACAATAATTCCTCCTTTATAAGCACCTAAATTAAATAATGGGAAATCTTTAATTTTTACATATTCTGTGTAACTCAAACCGCGAGCTACTAAAAAATACCTGTTTTTGTTCGCTCTGGCTTTTCGAAATTCATTAAGAAAAAAACCATTTGGTTTTTCTAAAAGAATGGAAAGGGAATCCGATAAAGATTTCACGTTTTTCTCGAATACCTCCGATTTTGGAGCGGCAGCATCGAAACGAATCTCGTAATTTGGAATAGAAGTGGCGAGCAAACTTCCATCGGCAGAATAGACATTTCCCTTATTGGCAGGGATAACAAAATTTCTAACGGTTCTTTCTTTGGCTAATTTTCGATAATAATTCCCCTCAATCCACTGAATGTTTGTCAACTTAACGGTAATTGCAATTGCCATCAAGAAGACAACAAAAGCAACTAGGTAAATTCGGTAGGATATGTTTTTATCTTCTACTGCCATATTTTTTGGAAAAAACTTTTTTCTGCTACTTTTTTAACTTTTATTTTTATTGGCGGAACCGGGGATGGAAAAATTTGTTTTTCTACCATTTTTTCCGAAACCGTCGATTCCATTTTTAACTTCATTAACTCCGAACGCCTGTCTACAAATTCAGAACGCAGTTCTTTTACTTGATTTGTCAACTCGGCAATCTTGAATACTTTTTGCTCAAATCTTTGAGTATTGGCAATCATAATAATTGCCAAAATGATTAGAAAAACGATGAAACGCCAATTTTTTATTGAATCATCATCAATAAGAAATCGTGCTTTTAATATGCTATAGACTCCGTTTTTCATTATTTATTCTAACTAATTTGCTTTTTCGGCAATCCTTAATTTGGCACTTCTCGCTCTATTGTTGATTTTGATTTCAGCATTATCCGGAACAATGAGTTTTCCAATGGTTTTGAATGGAACCGAAAAATTGCCAAAGAAATCTCGTTCTGGCTCTCCTTCGAACATTCCATTTTTCATAAATCTTTTTACCAATCGGTCTTCCAATGAATGATAGGAAATCACGCTTAATCTTCCGCCTGGATTTAAAATCTCCAAAGATTGTTCTAAGAATTCTTTGAGCACATCCATTTCTTGATTGACTTCAATTCGAATAGCCTGATATATTTGAGCCAAGATTTTATTCCTAATTCTTTCTGGTAAATATCTCCCCAAAACTTCTTTCAATTCATCTGTAGTTTTGATTGGATAATCTTCCCGAGCTTCTATAATTGTTCTTGCCAAAGCTGGCGCATTTTTCAATTCTCCATAATCCAAGAATACTCTTCTCAAATTTGCATCATCATATTCATTTACTACTCGATACGCATTCAAATCATTTTTATGACTCATTCTCATGTCCAATTCGGCATCAAAACGAGTAGAGAACCCTCTTTCTGCAACATCAAACTGATGGGAGGAAACGCCTAAGTCAGCTAAAATTCCGTCCACACATTTCACGCCATAAAAACGTAAAAATCTTTTTATAAATCTAAAATTTTCATTAATCAAGGAGAACCTTTCATCTGGCAAAGCATTAACCAAAGCATCTTCATCTTGGTCGAAGGCAAACAGTTTTCCATTAGGATCCAATCGGCTTAAAATTTCCTTTGAATGCCCACCACCGCCAAACGTCACATCAACATAAATACCGTCAGGTTTAATATTCAAACCATCGACCGATGCCTGAAGCAAAACAGGGTTATGATATTCCATTGTCGTCATTTGTATTTCCCATTACTTCTTCAGCTAAATCAGCAAAATCCATATCTTGACCATCGATTGATTTTTCATATAGTTCTTTATCCCAAATCTCAACTATATTGACAGCCGAGGAGAAAACAACGTCTTTTGAAATACTAGCAAAAATCACCAAATCCTTAGGCACCAATAATCTTCCCAAAGCATCAATTTCAACCACTTTAACTCCAGCGGTAAAGCGACGAATAAAATCATTGTTTTTCTTAACAAACCGATTGAGTTTGTTGATTTTTTGCATCATCAAATTCCATTCTTCCATTGGGTACAATTCCAAACAAGCTTGAAAAACAGAACGCTTCAAAACAAACCCATGTTGAAGAGATGTGGCCAATTGCTTTTTCAAAGGCGCTGGCAATAGCAGCCTTCCCTTAGCGTCAACTTTACATTCATATGTTCCGACAATTGTATTCAAGAGAAAAAAATTAAATGATGTTGAGCAAAAATATAAAAAATATTACCACTATTTACCACTATATACCACTTTGTTAATAAGTTTTACCACTTTCTATAAAGAACCCTTACTTTTAGGACAATCAGAACATTAGCTTTTTTTTACACATACTGTTGAGAACTGAGGCGGGACAGGGAAATTGCTGTTATTAAAACAATAAAACGGAACAATTGGCATACTGATTTAAGGCGTTTTATGGGTTATAATAAATTATATGCTAAAAATTGTTTTCAAAAATTCATTTATATTTTTTAAATCCTATATTTGTGAAAATTGCAATAAAACACATGGAAAAATATTATAAAAAAGAAGGCAGGTACGGCTATTATGAAGCTGGGGAAGGAACTCCAATTGTTGTTTTACATGGATTAATGGGTGGATTAAGCAATTTTGATGGTGTAGCCAGTTATTTTTCTGAAAGAGGTTATAAAATAATTATTCCTAATTTACCAATATACACGCAAAACATTTTGAAAACTAATGTAAAAAGTTTCGCAAAGTATGTTAAAGATTTTATCGCTTTTAAAGGGTTTGAAAGAGTAATTTTATTAGGAAATTCACTAGGTGGTCATATTGCATTATACCACACAAAAATGTATCCAGAAAAAGTAGCAGGACTTGTAATAACAGGTAGTTCAGGACTTTATGAAAGTGCAATGGGCGATAGTTACCCAAAAAGAGGCGACTATGAGTACATCAAGAAAAAAGCCGAGGATGTTTTTTATGACCCAAAAATAGCTACTAAAGAACTTGTTGATGAGGTTTACGAATCGGTGAACGATAGAATAAAATTGATAAAAACTTTGACTATTGCTAAAAGTGCAATACGACACAATATGGCAAAAGATTTACCCAAGATGCACGTTCAAACCTGCATAATTTGGGGCAAAAATGATAAAGTTACACCTCCTGAAGTTGCTGAAGAATTTAATAAATTATTACCCAATTCTTCCTTATATTGGATTGATAAATGTGGTCATGCCGCCATGATGGAACATCCTGAAGAGTTTAATCGTTTGCTCGAAGACTGGTTATCGCACACCCATTTGAAAGCACACTAAGCGTATAGTGCAGAATCTACAACACTAAATTATGAAAATTAATACTGCCGAATTTATAATCAGCAACTCCGATGTCGATAAATGCCCAAAAGACTTTTTACCGGAATATGCTTTTATAGGCCGATCCAATGTAGGCAAGTCATCGTTAATTAATATGCTTACCAATCATAAAAATTTAGCAAAAACTTCTGGCAGACCTGGAAAAACACAATTAATCAATCACTTTTTGATTAACAACAATTGGTTTTTAGTCGATTTACCTGGCTATGGTTATGCTAAAGTTTCCAAGAAAACCAAATCCGTTTTTCAGCAATTTATTACCGATTATTTTGAAACTAGGGAGCAACTAGTATGTGCTTTTGTTTTAATTGACATTCGACACGAAGCACAAACTATAGATATTGAATTCATGTCCTACATGGGCGAAAGCGAAATCCCTTTTTGTATTGTTTATACCAAAGCAGACAAGATTAGCAAAACAAAAATAGACTCCCACATTGCAGCTTACAAAAAGAAAATGTTTGCTAACAATTGGGCCGAAATGCCCCAGTATTTTGTAACATCTGCAACAGAATCTACAGGAAAAGAAGCTGTTTTAAACTATATTGAGGAAGTAAATCAAGAAGTTTTCAAGAATAATAGTGATTTTTAATCTACATTCAAAAACAAAAAAACAGTCTTGGATTATAACTTCAACTCCAATTTTTCTGCAAAATAATCACAAAAATCCTTCATGGTGTCCGCCATTTTTTGATCTCCCGTTGCGCGTTGAAAAGTTTCGGTCATGGACATCAAAGTTTGATGAAAGAAAATTTTCATTTCATCAACAGGCATATCCTTGGTCCATAATTCAATACATTTAGTCGATTTTTCTGCGCCGTCCCAAACCGAGAGCATAAATGCTTTTGCTTCTTCCGCATTTATTCCTCCCTCAGTTGCCGTCCACATTAATTTTTCTGGAACTCGATTTTCATCTAATTCGATACTTAACTTAATTTGCGTTTCCCGTCCGCTATTACTTGGGCTTGATGTGTTATTATTTGGCATTATTTTTTAGGTTTGTATTTAGATTTTTCAAATATTTCTTTGGCATCTAATTTCAATAATTGCGCCACAGTCACTTCATTATTTTTCACATACGAACAAACAATTTGCCAACCTATCCAAGCCCCTACTCTTCCAGGAGATTCATTGTCAATCTCTAGGTAAAATTTAGAAAAAGGAGCGGGATTAATGAATCGATTGTTCAATTTTTGATCATCATTATACAACATTTCATTTTCTATGAAATAACGCCACATATAACTTTCGTTTTCTTGGCACCACCTCAGTTGTTGGGGTGAATACCCCATTTTTTCCGACTCTGTATATTCTGGCAAAAGTAGATCTTTTAGGTACAATTGTTTTCCGAAATAAATCATTTGTCCCAACAAATTTTTAGCCGAAACGGGGGGAATTATTCGGGTTGAAAAACTCGAAACAACATCGGGTAAAATTTGTTTTTGCTCGAAATTTTGTTTTAAATAATTTGGGAATTGGTAAAATTTATGCCCTTTTCCTAAATACAATTCGAGTGAGACAATCACTAAACTATCAGCATAAATGACCTTATTGTTATAATCCATTTCAGAGATCACTGTAATTACTTTAGGTGTTTTAGTTTGGGGAAAATAATATTTTATATGTTTAAAAAGCGTTTCGAGTTCTTTTTGGACAGGTTCGAAATTAGCATACTTTTTCTGAACTTCAGTATAAAGATCCCTCCAAAGTGGGTCTTTCATTTTGTTTATCCAAACGCTATCGTCATTTTCTAGTGGAAAAAAATAAGGAAACGCTGTTTTTAATGTATTCAAATCCTTCGGAGGTGTTTCAAAAAAAAGCTTGTCAAACCTTTCCACCTTGATTTTGACAGGAATTGCCTCGATCGCTTTTTCGACTTTTAATTTTTTGTCGCAAGAAATTAAAGCGATTGTTAAAATGATTATAAAAATTATTTTTC
This sequence comes from Flavobacteriaceae bacterium, assembly GCA_947446635.1. GTDB lineage: Bacteria > Bacteroidota > Bacteroidia > Flavobacteriales > Flavobacteriaceae > Flavobacterium. The sequence goes on along the minus strand of CANFHF010000006.1, from coordinate 58,428 downwards.
TCATCTCAATTTGTTTAGCTCAAATCATTTCACTTATCATAAATTTCATCAAAACACTATGAACTTCATATAAAATGGATTTGGTGCTTTCTTTAAAATTATTATTTTTGCAAATATACAATTCCTACTTTTGAAAAACTCAATGTATTATGACTAATAAAAGTATGCTCCAGGTTGAAAAAGCGAATATACATATCGTAAATTGGTTGAAATCGTATGCTGAAAACGCAAAAGTAGATGGTTTTGTTGTGGGGATTTCTGGCGGAGTTGATTCAGCAGTTACTTCTACTCTTTGCGCTCAAACTGGCTTAACCACTTTATGCGTCGAAATGCCTATTCACCAAGCTCCAACTCACGTAAGTAGAGGCAGGGAGCATATTGAGCAGTTGAAAAAAAGATTTGCAAATGTGAAGCATATAGAAGCTGATTTGAATTCAGTATTTGAAGATTTCAAAAAAGCAGTTCCAAACACTACCGATGTAAGTAAAATTCATTTGGCTTTGGCCAATACGCGTGCCCGATTGCGAATGACAACTTTATATTACTTTGCTGGTATTTACGGTTTATTGGTTGCCGGAACAGGAAACAAAGTAGAGGATTTTGGCGTAGGTTTCTTTACAAAATATGGTGATGGTGGCGTTGACTTGAGTCCAATTGCAGATTTGATGAAATCAGACGTTTTTGCTATGGGAGAATTTTTAAAAATTCCCATTTCTATTTTAGAAGCTTCGCCGACGGATGGATTGTTTGGGGATGACAGAACCGACGAGGATCAACTTGGCGCTAGTTATGATGAGCTAGAATGGGCCATGCTCGAAGATGAAAAAAGAAAAAATCCTGAAGATTTCTCGGGAAGAAAAAAAATAGTTTTCGAAATTTACAAACGATTGAATGCCAACAACCGGCATAAAATGAAGGAAATTCCCGTTTGCATCATTCCCGAAAATTTAAAGTAGTAATTTTCAACTAATTATGATAATTAAAAGAATTATTTTCACTAACTTTATTCTTCAAAAAAAAGAATAAAACAATTATAAAATCTAACGTTATGATAAAAGTTTGTTTAGCGGATAATCATCCCGTTGTGCATTATGGAGTAAAATCGTATTTTAAAGACCACGATACGATATCAATCATTGCCAACGTAGGGAATTTTTTAATGGTAAAAGATCTATTGCATACAAAAGAGGTTGATGTTTTGATCTTGGATTTAGAATTGGAGGGTCTTTCCAGTATTTTTGAAGTTAAATCAATTTTGAAAAATTTTCCAAAAACAAAAATCATCATCTTTAGCGATCTTTCAGAGCAAATTTATGCGCCAAACGCAATCAAAGCAGGTATTTCAGGTTTTCTTTCTAAAAAAGAAAAATTAGAAACTCTAGGTCAGGCGATAATCAAAGTACATCAAGGAAAGATTATCATAAATGAAACTGTCAAGAAAAACCTGGCTCTAATTGCAAAACAAAATAAAAGTGAGCGTTTGTATCGAAAATTATCTAATCGCGAAGTGGAAGTTTTGCGCTATTTAAGCGATGGTAAAAAAAATAAAGAGATTGCTAAAATCTTAAACCTCAACGAAAAAACAATAAGTACTTATAAATTAAGGTTATTGCAAAAATTAAATGTCACCAATCTAGTAGACTTAGTTAACAAGGCCAAAACACTAGAGGTGGTTTAAGTATTTCTTGACATTACTCTTCCTAATTTTTTCGAAAATGAATTAATTAGTTTATAGTAATCCATTGCCATAGACAAGGGCTCCATATTATCAGAATCAGGCTCTGATGAAATGGAGCCTTTTATTTCTTCGATGATTTTGTCCACAAGATACCAACGCAAAGTCAGTATTGTTTCGGATACATATTGGCTTATGGTATCATTTTTAGTCTTTGCAAAAATGTTTTGTCCTTCCCAATTGTGTAAAACAACCCTCTCGTCTTCCATTAAAATATCTGTCACTTCTTGAGCAAATTCTGGCTGCAAATGCATTAGATACTGTTCTATACTAAAACTTTCATTTTGGTGGAAATAGGCTATCAAATTATTAAAGATGTCTCGAAATAAAGGATTTGCCAACTCTACTTCGTCTTCTTGTAAGCTCAAAAAGATTCTTAGATAGACCTTATATTCTTTTTTTTCGATTACATTTTCAATTTCACCTTCTTCATTGGCCTTTAGAAGCACATCTTCAAATTCCTCCGTCCTATCGCCATACAACAAAAGAATTTCTATAATTTTTCGTTCTAATCCGTAAAGAATGTCTATTTTTTCGATCTGGATTGGAGCTTCATTTTTTACAACTTCAAAAGCTTTTTGTTCTTGCTTCTGTTTCTTTCCAATTTCTGAAATATCTTTTTTTACTAATTGTGCCAAGGTACTAATAAGCACTTGCTCGGAAATATCCATAATTCGGGAGCATTCCTGAATATAGATTTCTCTTTGAATTCTGTCCGGAATTTTCGAAATACTCACCACCATATCCCGAATCAAATCAGCTTTTTTAATCGGGTCATTTTTCGCATCATTCATCAACAAGGATGCTTTGAACTGTATAAAATCCTTGGAATTTTCTTCTAAATATTTAACTAGCTCTTCATAAGGGGTTTTCTTGGCAAAACTATCAGGATCTTCGCCGTCAGGGAAAGCGCAGACTTTTACATTCATCCCTTCCTCCAGAATCAAATCGATTCCTCGAACAGAAGCGCGAAGCCCCGCAGCATCACCATCAAAAAGGACAGTTATATTTTTGGTCAATCTGTTGATTAAACGGATTTGGTCAGGCGTCAGTGCAGTTCCTGAGGAAGCCACCACATTTTCTATTCCCGCTTGATTGAACTGGATAACATCGGTATAGCCTTCCACTAAATAACAATTATTTTGCTTAGCAATGGCCTGCTTCGCCTGGAAAATTCCATATAAAACCTTGCTTTTATGGTAAATATCGCTTTCTGGTGAATTGAGGTATTTTGCAGCTTTTTTGTCATTTCCCAATATTCTTCCCCCAAAACCTAAAATCCTTCCCGACATACTTTGTATAGGAAACATCACGCGACCTTTAAAACGGTCAAATGGTCTATCGTCTTTTGGAATTGTCAATCCTGTGCTTTCCAGAAACTCAAGTTTATATCCTTTACCTAAGGCTTCTTTGGTAAAAGAATCCCAAACTTCGGGCGAATACCCTAGAAAAAATTTCTGTATCGTTTCATTGGTAAAACCTCTTTCTTTGAAATAAGAAAGACCAATGGCTTTTCCCTCTTCAGAATGCAAGAGCGTGTTATGAAAATACTCTTTTGCAAATTCAGAAACCAAATACATACTTTCGCGAACATCAGTATTTGCCTTTTCCTCATCCGTTTGTTCGGTTTCTTCAATTTCAATATTGTATTTTTTAGCCAAATACCGGATGGATTCTGGGTAGGTAAAATGAGAATGTTCCATTAAGAAAGCAACAGCATTTCCTCCTTTTCCAGAACTGAAATCTTTCCAAATTCCTTTAGCCGGCGACACCATAAAAGAGGGAGATCGCTCGTCTGAAAATGGACTTAATCCTTTGAAGTTACTGCCAGCTCGTTTTAATTGTACAAAATCGCCAATGACCTCCTCAACTCGAGCAGTTTCGAAAACGGTATCAATGGTAGTTTTTGAAATCAAAATGGGTGGTAAAATTTAATAATTGAAAGATGGTAAAAATACACAAATCAAAATGAAAAAAATATGAATTTTTGAAATTCTCTATTTTTTGATTGAAGTATCACTTCTTTCTTTCGATAACGTAATTGACCATCAAAATCAAAGCTTCTTTAAATTCAGAATTAGGATAGTTTTCCAAAAGCAAAAGTGCTTCTTGTTGAAATTGCGCCATTTTTTGTTCGGCATAAATCAAGCCATTATTGTCTTTTACAAAAGCAATAACTTCTTTCACTCGTTTTTTGTCTTTGTTGTAGTTTTTTATAGAATTGATTAACCATGATTTTTCTTTTGAAGTACAATTATTCAAAACATGAATAAGCGGCAAAGTCATTTTTTGTTCCTTAATGTCAATTCCTGTAGGTTTACCAATGGCTTCTTCGCTATAATCGAATAAATCATCTTTTATTTGAAAGGCCATCCCTATGAGTTCTCCAAATGTACGCATGTTCTCCACCTGGACTTCATCTTCAATAACCGATTTTGCTCCAAGAGCGCAACAGGCCGCTATAAGAGTTGCTGTTTTTTTTCGGATAATTTTGTAATAAATAGCCTCGGTGATATCTAATCTTCGGGCTTTTTCTATTTGGAGTAACTCTCCTTCGCTCATTTCACGAACAGCCACGGAAATAATTCGCAACAAATCGAAATCCCCATGATCTATAGAAAGTAACAAACCTTTCGATAGCAAATAATCGCCCACCAAAACGGCTATTTTATTTTTCCAAAGAGCGTTAATAGAGAAAAAACCTCTTCGGCGATTGCTGTCATCCACCACATCATCATGCACTAAAGTAGCCGTATGGATAAGTTCTATAACACAGGCTCCACGATAGGTTCTTTCGTTTACAATCCCCGCTGAAACCATTTTAGCAGTCAAGAAAACAAACATCGGACGCATTTGCTTGCCTTTTCTATTGACAATATAATACGTAATTCTGTTTAACAAAGCCACTTTTGAAGTCATCGATTCATAGAACTTTTTTTCAAAAAGCTCCATTTCGTTAAAAATTGGTTGTTTTATTTGAGAAGTGATATTCATTAGAGTTCAAATATACTACATTAGACTGCCATTAATTTTCTTTTTAAAAAAATTAATTACGCTTCTTTATTGGCTAATTGTCCGCAAGCTGCATCAATATCTTTACCGCGACTTCTGCGCACTTTTACCACAATACCGCTAGATTCCAGCGCTTTTATATAGGCATTAATAGATTCTTCAGAAGCTTGCTGAAACTCGCCGTCATCAATAGGATTGTATTCTATCAAATTCACTTTACAAGGAACATATTTACAGAATTTCACCAAGGCATCAATTGAGGCTTTATTATCGTTGATATTTTTCCAAACGACATATTCGTAGGATATTTTGCTTTTGGTTTTCTTATACCAATATTCTAATGATTCTCGTAAATCAATCAAAGGAAAACTAGCACTAAAAGGCATTATTCTTGAGCGAATTTCGTCTATGGCAGAATGCAGAGAAACTGCCAATTTGAATTTTACCTCATCATCGGCGAGTTTTCGTATCATTTTAGGGACTCCCGAGGTCGAAACGGTGATTCGTTTGGGTGACATCCCCAAACCTTCATTTGAAGTAATCATCTCGATAGCTTTCATCACATTATTATAATTCATAAGTGGCTCGCCCATTCCCATAAAAACAATATTCGACAACGGATGATTGTAATACAGACGACTTTCTTTATCAATGGCAATCACCTGGTCATAGATTTCGGCGGACTCCAAATTTCGCATTCTTTTTAGGCGTGCTGTGGCGCAAAAATTACAATCTAAACTACAGCCCACTTGACTAGAAACACAGGCGGTGGTTCGGGTATTTGTTGGAATCAAGACACTTTCTACCACCAAACCATCGTGTAACCGAACCGCATTTTTTACCGTTCCGTCTTCGCTGCGTTGCATAGTATCGACCTTGATGTGATTGATCACAAAGTTTTCTTCAAGCATTTGTCTTGTGGTTTTTGCCACATTACTCATGTCTTCAAAAGCGTGTGCCCCTTTGCTCCACAACCATTCATATACTTGGTTGCCCCGGAATGCTTGGTCCCCATTAACAAGAAAAAAATCTCGTAATTGTTCTTTTGATAAAGCTCTAATATCTTTTTTCTCCATTTGCATAGCGCAAATTTAATGACTATTTGTTGATTTATTTCATCAATTCGCATAAATGCTCGTGGGTTGATTTGATAATTTGATAACTTTGACAAAAAATCAAAAAATGCATTTCATTTCACAAGAATTAGAAGATTACATCGAACAACATTCGCAGAAAGAGCCTGAATTATTGGCGGCTTTAGACAAAGAAACCTATCAGAAAGTTTTGTTGCCACGAATGCTGAGCGGGCATTTTCAAGGGCGGGTTTTGAGTATACTTTCCAAATTGATTCGTCCGTTAACTATTCTCGAAATCGGCACTTACACTGGTTATTCGGCCTTGTGTTTATGTGAAGGCCTGCAGAAAAATGGGATGCTTCATACAATTGACATCAAGGAAGAATTGGTTGATTTCCAGCGGAAATACTTTGACAAATCGCCTTGGGGAAAACAAATCGTGCAACATCTTGGCGAAGCCGTTGCCATTATTCCAACACTGGACTTGAAATTTGATTTGGTTTTCATCGATGCCGACAAGGAAAATTACATTCGCTATTTTGAAATGATTCTTCCAAGAATGAACAAAGGAGGAATTATCCTTTCGGACAATGTATTGTGGAGCGGCAAGGTTTTAGAGCCGCTACAACCAAATGACCTGAGCACAAAAACGCTATTGGAATACAATCAATTATTGAAAAACGATCCAAGGGTGGAAAGTGTTTTACTGCCTATTCGCGATGGATTGACCGTTTCGAGAGTTATTTAAGCTGCATTCGAGATTGATAATATTGGTATCCTTTATAAAAGATAATGCCATAAAGCAACCCAAAAACATAACCTGTCAAAATATCAGTTGGATAATGAACTCCTAGGTATATTCGGCTGTATGCAAAAATCAACGGATATAAAAAAATCAGAAAAATGTATTGATACTGTTTCTTTAGTATTAAAAATAAAAAGGTCATTGTCGCCATTGAGTTCGCGGCATGCCCAGAAAAGAAACTATAGGTATTGGATTGATGGACTATTCGGATTACATTTTTAATTTCTGGATTATTACAGGGGCGTAATCGCTTAAAAATAACCTTACATAATTCGACAGATTCGTTGCAACATAAGAGTATCAATCCAATGAAAATCAATACTATTCCCAAATTTTTTAAGCCAATTTTCTTGTACAGTAAATAAGCCAATAATACGAAAAAAGGGGTCCAATACACTTGTTTGGTTATGATGAGCCATAAATGATCATAGGCCGGAGTACCCAGACTGTTTAAGTAAATGAATAACTGGATATCTAAAGACTGTATTTTTTCCAGCATTATTTTTTGCGTTTTATAGCTCCTATACCCTCGTCGATTTCTTCTTTTACTTTTTGTATTTCAGTTGTAGCTTCTGCCAATAAATTGGATTTAGCTTTGTCTATTTCTGAGGTAAAAGTACTCGATATATCCGTTAAAGAGGCGGTTGTTTCGCCTAATAAATTGCTTTTAGCCTTATCCATTTCTGAGGTAATACTATGAGACAAATCCTTCAACGTATTGGGATCAAAACCGTTGGCCTCGGCGCCTTTTTGAATTTCACTTTTGATATCATTAGTGGCGTTTTTTAATTGTGCCATCGCTTTTCCCATGGTCCGAGCCATTTCCGGCACTTTGTCCGAGCCAAAAAGCATCAATATGATAAAGATGATAAAAATCAATTCGCCTCCTCCTATACCAAACATACTCTGTTATTTTAAGTCGCAAAGTTACAAAGTTGTTGAGTTACAAATGATCAAAATTTATAAAAAATTAACAACTAGACTAATTTTAAATTCAATAATCAATAGTAGAAGAAAGAGACCTTTGAGTTTATAAAACAAAAAACCCCAAACTTTCGTTTGAGGTTTAGAGCGAAAGACGAGGCTCGAACTCGCGACAACCAGCTTGGAAGGCTGGAGCTCTACCAACTGAGCTACTTTCGCATTACAACGGTGCAAATATAATTAATTACTTAGCTTCTTTGCAAGTTTTTTCTAAAAATTTTATTAGCGGACATTATTTTTTTATAATCATTTTAAAATTAAATGGTTATAAATTCAGTAACTTTATAAATCAATCACTAACCTATAAAAATGAATCTATTTTCTGTTTTCCTAGTTATAGGCCTTTTTTTGGGGTGCAAAAATGAACCCACTAAAACTGAGGCGACGCTACGCATAACAAAATCGATTCCTATTGCTCAAACCCTAACAAGCAGAACCATAGCCATTGACCCTGTTGTATTATTCCAATACAAGAATAATGCACTCCTAAGTTTTTATAAGTCCATAAATTATGTAACGGTTTGGGGAAAGGAAAAAACTAGAAAAACGGTTTTGGAACAACTAGCGAAATCTGATGAAGAAGGATTAAATCCCTTGGACTACAACATTACTAAATTAATGGATTATGAGCAAAAAATCGCTACGCTAACGGGCCAAGAATTAGCAAACTTCGACATCTTAATCACGCTCAACTTTCAAAAATACATTTCGCATTTGACAAATGGACGAGTGAATCCGAGAAATATATATAAAAAATGGGATTTAAAAGAAAACAAAATTGACGTTAATAAAACAATACGGCAATTACTAAAAAGCGATTCCTTGTCAGAAAAAATAGAACTACTGAAACCCAATCATATTGTTTACAAAAGATTAAAGAATGCACTTAAAATAATCAACACTTTTCCAATAGATAATTTTAAAAAGATAAGAATAACGGGCAACGTGTATCCAAACGACAGTAATCGAGCCGTAATTGACATCAAAAAAAGACTTATTTATTGGCACGATTTACAACCTAAAGACAGCTTATCCTTGATATATGATAATGAAACGGTCAAAGCCATGAAAAAATTCCAAACCCGACACGGTTTAGGCGCTGACGGCATTATTGGAAAAGGAACTGTGGAATCCCTCAATTTTTCTAAAGAACAGCGGAAAGAGCAAATTCTTGTCAATCTCGAGCGTTGGAAATGGTTTCCAAAAAACATGGGAAACGAATATATAATCGTCAACATTCCGGATTACAAATTGACTTTAGTTAAAAACCAAGATACCCTGAGAACGCATAGGGTAATAGTTGGAAGGCCTAAAAGAAAAACCCCTGTTTTATCTTCAAAATTAACCCAAGTGATTTTCAATCCAACCTGGACTGTGCCGCCGACGATTTTAAGGGAAGACGTGATTCCTGCCATTTTGAAAAATAGAAGCTATTTAACCCAAACAAAAATCAGGTTATACGACAGAAACGGAAATGCGATCCCTGCATATAGCTGGAGTATATCGAATGCTTATAACTATCGTTATGTGCAAATTCCAGGAAAATTCAACTCACTAGGAATGGTCAAAATGATATTTCCCAACCGGTTTTCAGTTTATTTGCACGATACCAATCACCGTGATTTTTTCGAAAAAACAGAACGTTCCTTGAGTTCCGGATGCATAAGAGTAGATAATCCGATAGCACTAACAGAATACTTACTAAATGATCCAACTCGCTGGAATCTGGAAAAAATTACTGAAACCCTGCAAAACGAAAAAACAGAATACGCTACTATAAATAAAAAAGTCTTTTTTCATCTATTGTATTGGACCGCCTGGAGCGAAAAAAACAAGTTGGTTTTTAGGGATGACATATATACTCTTGATGCCGTTTTGTATAAAGCGTTAGGAAACTAGTTTTGACGCTGTTTTAAAATTTACTGAAGGATAGTATATAAACAAACACGATTTATTTTTTATTGTATTGATAATTCCTTTTGATAATTCTTCTGGGATGGCCGGACAACCTTCACTCCTTCCCAATCTTTTGTTGTTTTTGATAAATAGATTAGACACGTAGTTTGCGGCATGCATCACAACTCCTCTAGCTCTGGCATTGTCATTTATTCCTTTTTCTAGACCGTCTAATTTTAAAGACATGCCATGTTTTCCATTATATACTTCAGCTGTGGTATAAAATCCTAGGCTGCTTTTGAAAGATTGTGCCGCATTTGAAAAACTATTGGCAAATTCTTCTCCAGTATTTCTTCCGTGTGCCACAAGCGAATTATACAAAATCGTGTTGGTGGCTAAATCAATTACCCAGAGTCTTTTCGTGTTTGAGGATAAACTAAAGTCAACCAAGGTTAAAATATCTTTTTGAACTAGTCCTTTTTCTTTCAACAAATAAAAACCTTTCAAAGCTTTGGTAAAACTTTCAAGATTGGGCAAGGCAAATTGATTGGATTTCAAGGCATTGTAAACCAATTCGGTTTTTGAATCCAAACGCTGTGGTGTTAGGGTAACAACTATACTTTTTTGGATGCTCTTCGGATTGGGAGAAATCGCTTCACTTGGAATGAATGAAAACAGGAAAAACAAAAAGATAGGAAATAATTTGTAAATCATTGATAATGTAGGTTTTAATAGTATGCTTGGGATTGCTAATATACAACCGAAATGCTTTTTTTTAAAATTTTTAAGAAAAAAATATGATTTGGAGCAGTTTTAAAGAGTTGAAATCCTTTGTATTTAAAAGATTGTTGTTTAAAAACCAAGTCGAAAATTTTTAGAAATGCTTTATCTTTGCGAAAAATAATTTACAATGAACAAAAAAGTAATCCTTATGATTCTGGATGGTTGGGGGAAATCTCCAGACCCAAAAGTATCTGCAATTGATAATGCTACTATTCCTTTTATCAATAGTTTGTATAAAAAATATCCCAGCGCACAGCTTCGAACCGATGGTTTAAATGTGGGTTTGCCAGAAGGACAAATGGGAAATTCTGAGGTGGGACACATGAATCTTGGAGCAGGAAGAATTATTTACCAAGATTTGGCCAAAATAAATTTAGCTGTTGAAAATAAAACCTTAAACACCGAACCCGCGCTTGTGGATGCATTTCAATATGCCAAAGACAAAAACGTAAACATTCATTTTCTAGGACTGGTTTCTGATGGCGGCGTGCATTCTCACACTTCCCATTTAAGAGGATTAATTGACGCAACCCAAGATTTTGGTTTGCAAAAAGTGTTCATTCACGCTTTTACGGATGGCCGAGACGTAGACCCCAAATCAGGAGCAACTTATATTCAAAATTTAGAAAATTATATCGCAAACACTTCCGTAAAAATGGCTTCAGTTGTTGGAAGATATTATGCGATGGATCGAGACAAACGCTGGGAAAGAGTTAAAATTGCTTATGATTTATTGGTAAACGGAACTGGAACTCATTCGAAAAACGCAGTGAAAAGCATAAAAGAAAGTTACGAAAAAAACGTGACCGATGAATTTATTAACCCTATTATAGTCGTTAATGAATATGACAAGCCATTAGCTACAATTAAAGAAAATGATGTTGTGATTTTCTTTAATTTCAGAACCGATAGGGGACGCGAATTAACAGAAGCGCTTTCGCAACAAGATTTCCACGAGCAAAACATGCACAAGCTCAATTTGTACTATGTGACACTGACCAACTATGATGAAACGTACCAAAATGTAAAAGTAGTTTACAACAAAGACAACGTTACGGAAACCCTTGGTGAAGCTTTAGAAAAGGCAGGTAAAAAACAAATCAGAATTGCGGAAACAGAGAAATATCCACACGTGACATTCTTCTTCTCCGGCGGTAGGGAATTACCTTTTATTGGCGAAAGCCGCATCCTGAAAAACTCCCCAAAAGTGGCCACTTACGATTTACAACCCGAAATGAGCGCCTATGAATTGGCAGATGCATTGATCCCTGAACTTGAAAAAGGCGAAGTGGATTTTGTTTGTCTAAATTTTGCCAATGGTGACATGGTGGGACATACCGGAGTAATGAGCGCAGCAATAAAAGCGTGTGAAGCGGTAGATCAATGTGTCGAAAAAGTGATTACTGCTGCTTTGGCCAATAACTATACGACGATTGTTATTGCTGATCACGGAAACTGCGAAACAATGATTAATCCTGATGGAAGTCCAAATACGGCGCATACTACAAATCCCGTCCCTATTATTTTAGTTGACGAAGAATTAAAAGAAATTCACGATGGCGTTTTAGGTGATATAGCCCCAACTATCTTAGAGTTAATGGGCATTGAAAAACCACCCGTAATGACAAGACATTCGCTTTTGTAATAGTGCTTATCTAAGTTTCTAAAAAGAGTTCCGCAATTGCGGAACTCTTTTTTTATCTAGCATTTATCAAATTATAATATTCCCTATCAATCCATTCTTGATGGTTTGGATGTGCAATTTTAACCAATTCCTTTGCGCGTTGTCGCAATGTTTTTCCATACAAATCGGCAATTCCATTTTCGGTAATAATGTATTGAACATGCGAACGCGTAGAAACCACACCCGCACCTTGTTTTAAATACGGAACGATTCTGCTTTCGCCACTTTTAGTAATTGAAGGTAATGCTATAATCGCTTTTCCTCCTTCACTTAAGGATGCGCCCCGGATAAAATCCATTTGACCACCAACTCCAGAATACATTTTTGCACCAATAGAATCGGCACAAACTTGCCCCGTAACATCAACTTCAATAGCGGAATTTATAGCTACCATTTTTGGGTTTTTTCGAATTCGAGCCGTGTCATTCACAGCCGATGATTCTTTCATTTCTATAAAGGGATTGTCGTTTACAAAGTCGTACAATCGTTTGGAACCTATTAAAAAAGTTGCCAAAACACGGCCTCTTGTTGTTCCTTTATAGTTGCAATTTATCACACCGCTTTCAATTAAATCAATCACACCGTCCGAGAACATTTCGGTATGCAAACCTAAATCTTTATGATTGGTTAATTTGGCTAAAGCCGCGTTCGGAATAGAACCAATTCCCATTTGCAAGGTGCTTTTGTTGTCAATTAAAGAGGCTACATAGGTACCTATTTTATCTTCTAATGGAGAAATCATTTCCATTTCATGACCATAAATTGGCTTGTTGACATCCACTAAATAATTAATTTCTGAAACATGCAGAATTCCATCGCCAAAAGTTCGTGGCATATGAGGATTTACCTGTGCTATTACAATTTTAGCATTTTCAATTGCTGCCAAAGTTGCTTCTACAGAAACTCCAAGCGAGCAATATCCATGGATATCTGGTGGTGAAACGTGAATAAAAACTACGTCCAAATGGACCACTTTTTTCCGAAATAAATGGGGCAATTCACTTAAAAAAACAGGTGTGTAAGACCCATTTCCAGCAGCCAAAGTATGCCTTACGTTTTTTCCGATGAAGAAAGAATTCACGTGAAAACTTTCTGAAAGTTCCGGATTTGCATATAGCGCTGGGCCTTCCGTGTGTAAATGACAAATTTCTACATTCCGCAATTCGGAAGCTCTTTCTGTCAAGGCATTGGTTAAAACAGATGGTGCAGCTGCAGCCGCTTGCACATAAACCCGGTCATTCGATTTTACAATTTTTACAGCATCTTCTGCTGATACATATTTACTCATAACTAATAAATTTATGCAAAATTAAATATCTAAAATTAATCAAAATATGACAAAACTCATGTTAATTGAAATTTTATAAATTCCTTTTTTAATTGTATTTTCGCGATCTGAAAAAGACATTATGATTATCCCAAAAACTCGTGAAGAAATAGAATTAATGCGCGAAAGTGCTTTAATCGTTTCTAAAACATTAGGAATGATTGCTCGGGAAATTAAGCCTGGAGTTACTACATTATATCTTGACAAATTAGCCGCAGAATTTATTCGTGATCATGGTGCGGTTCCAAGTTTTCTTGGGTTATATGGTTTTCCAAACACCCTTTGCATGAGTCCAAATTCGCAAGTAGTTCATGGGATTCCGAACAATATTCCCCTAGAAAGTGGCGATGTGATTTCAGTAGATTGTGGTGCTTTTAAAAACGGCTTCCATGGCGACCACGCCTATTCTTTCGAGATTGGAGAAGTTGCTCCAGAAACCAAAAAATTATTGCAGGTTACTAAAGAATCCTTATACGTTGGAATCCGAGAATTAAAATTGGGAAACCGCGTGGAAGATGTAGGAAATGCTATTCAAAAATATACGGAAAGTCACGGTTATGGTGTGGTTCGCGAATTGGTAGGTCACGGATTGGGCCAAAAAATGCACGAAGATCCAGAAATGCCCAATTACGGAAAACGGGGCCGCGGAAAACTTTTTGTTGAAGGCATGGTTGTGGCTATTGAACCCATGATTAATATGGGAACTAAAAATATCAAGCAACTCAAAGACGGCTGGACAATTCTGACTGCCGATGGAAAACCAAGCGCCCATTTTGAACACGATGTGGCAATCATTGACGGTAAACCGGAGATTTTATCGACTTTTGCTTATGTATACCAAGCTTTGGGAATCGTAAGCAATGAGGAAGATGAATTTAGAAGACAACCGCTAAAACTCTAATGAAAAAGCTTTTTAAACTAATCCTCAATACCATTCCTCGTCCCATACTAATTAGACTTAGTTATTTGGCGCGTCCCCTCCTAGCATTTATACTTCAGGGAAACAAATTCACCGATCCAATTGACGGTAGAAGTTTCAAAATGTTCCTGCCTTATGGCTACGGAACACAACGCAATAATGTCCTTTCGCCAAGCACACTATCCTTGGAAAGACACCGTTTATTATGGTTGTATTTGAATGATAAAACCGATTTTTTTACTTCAAACGAGAAAAAGAAAGTCTTGCACTTTGCACCAGAACAAGCTTTTTACAAATTGTTCCGAAATCAAAAAAACATCGACTACACCACAACCGATTTGTTTTCGCCACTTGCCGATGTGAAAGCTGATATTTGCAATTTGCCTTTTGAGGACAATTCTTATGACACCATTTTTTGCAACCACGTATTAGAACATATTCCGGATGACACCAAAGCAATGCAGGAATTATTGCGAGTTTTGAAAAAAGGAGGAATGGCAATCCTGCAAATTCCGCAAGAATTGGCAAGAGCTACGACTTTTTCTGACGATTCCATTACGGATCAGAAAGAGCGTGCCAAAATATTTGGACAATACGATCACGTCCGCATTTACGGACGTGATTATTTTGACAAATTAAGAAGTATTGGATTCAAAGTTGTTGAAGAAGATTACACCAACAAAATTTCGCCCGAATTGGTAGAAAAATACTGTTTAGCCAAAGGTGAAATCATCCCTGTGTGTTTTAAATAAACGCTTGCTTGAGTCTATTTATTTTTGGCATAATTTTGGCAAAGTATATTTTGTTATATTTACATTTTTACAATTCAATTCTATGCTTGGTTCCTTCTTCAGAAAAATAGTCCTCTTTTTTATAATTACTTCGACTACTGCGCAAACAGTTCATGAAGTTATTCCTCCATTCAATATTAAAACCATTTCCTTTGTTCAAAATGGTCAAAACCAAATCCCTATTTTCAAATTAGGAGAAGGTTTTCAATTGCAGTTTGATGATTTGTACGGAAACGAAGCCAATTATTACTACGAAATTATTCATTGCGATTACAATTGGATTCCAACTCAAATTCCTAAAAATGAATATTTACTAGGATTTGATAATCAAAGAATACAGGAATACACCAATTCCTTTAACACCTTGCAAATTTACTCTCATTACAAATTGTCTATTCCAAATCAGTTTACCCAACAATTAAGAATTAGTGGTAATTATATGTTGAAAATATTAGACGAAAACAAAGAAGTTGTGTTTTCTAGAAAATTTATTCTTTATGAAGAACGAGTCAACGTACCAACACAAATAAAACGCGCTAGGACTATTGCAAATTTGGAATACAAACACAATTTGGAATTTTCCATAAAATCCAACAATATCACCTTTCAAAATCCGCTAAAAAATGTAAAAGTGGTATTGCTTCAAAATGGGCAATGGAATACTGCAATTAAAGACATTTTACCCCAATACACCATTGGAAACGATTTGGTTTATAAATATGATACCCAAACCCAGTTTTGGGCGGGAAACGAGTTTTTATTTTTCGACAACAAAGACATAAGAGCCTCCAGTAATAATGTGGCGCGAATAGACGCAGGAAATGACATCTATAGTTCCTATTTGTATACCAATAGAGCCCAAACAAATTTTCCATATTCCCTGACGCAAGATGTCAACGGAAATTTTGTCCCACGAAATATAAATAGAACAAATAGTGAAGTTGAGGCTGATTATTCTTGGGTTTATTTTAGTCTATCGGCTCCAGCTTACATGAGCGATAAAGGAATTTATGTAAATGGCATGTTTAATAATTTCAGCCTAACTCCTGAATTTAAGATGGAGTATAACACTCAAAAAGGAGTTTATGAAAAAGGGGTTTTAATAAAGCAAGGGTTTACAAACTTTCAATATACTGTTGCAGACGACAAAGGCAACATTGACAATGAAAACAACATTGATGGCAATTTTTATCAAACCGAAAATGATTATATCATAATAGTATATTATCGGGAAAACAGAGACCGCTACGATAGAGTAATTGGAAAAGGTAGCGCAAACTCGCTAAACATCATCAATTAAAAAATATTAAAAAATTGGTGAAACAAATGCGTTTTTTTGTAAATTTGCCATTATTAAACTCCTATTTAATAGCTTACTATGGTTTCACAGATAACAAGAGGCATAAAAATATCGGTGTTGACTAGTTTTGAAGGCACTTACTTCAAGAACTACAAGATTCATTTTGCCTTTAGTTACGAAATCACAATCGAAAATCACAGCAAGGATTCCGTACAATTAATTTCACGCCATTGGGAAATTTTTGATTCTCTAAACGACCGAGAAATTGTTGATGGCGAAGGTGTAATAGGCAAAAAACCCGTATTAAAACCTGGCGAACTCCACACATACAACTCGGGTTGTTTACTGTCGTCCCCTTATGGCGCTATGAGAGGCTATTTTAATATGGTCAATTTCACCTCAACCAGAAAATTCAAAGTCATCGTGCCTACCTTTAGGTTGTGTGCTCCTTATGCTTTGAATTAATAATTATGATTTCTTGATTATTAAAGCACACTAAATTTATTTTTCGCTGTTTTCTAGTTGGATATTATAATCATAATCCTCTATTATTCAACAATCCTTTGTACTTTTGAGAAGATTATCTAATTATTCCATTTGCTAATTCTCGCTCGAGGGCAAAGTTCTAAGGGAGCGGAGCTAAATAAAATTATATGATTAAAGGATTTTTCAATGTGCCAAAAGCCGTAAACGAGCCTGTGAAATCGTATGCGCCAAATTCTCCTGAAAAAGTAGCCGTTCTTGTCGCTTACAAGCAAATGTGGAATTCAAAAATCGACATTCCGTTGTATATTGGAAGCGAAGAAATCAGAACTGGAAACATCCGAAATATAATAGCACCACACGACCACAAACACGTCATAGGGACCTACCATGTTGCCGAAAAAACTCATGTTGAAAAGGCCATTACTAATGCTCTTGAAGCCAAAATAAAATGGGCCGCTATGGCCTGGGAACAGCGCGCAGCTATATTTCTAAAAGTAGCTGAATTGATTGCTGGACCCTACAGAGCCCGAATCAATGCGGCAACCATGATTGGACAATCCAAAAATATATTTCAAGCCGAGATTGATGCCGCTTGTGAATTGATTGATTTTTTGCGATTCAACGTAGAATTTATGACGCAAATCTACAACGACCAACCCAAATCAAATTCTGACATGTGGAATCGACTGGAATACCGCCCACTCGAAGGGTTTGTCTACGCTATTACGCCTTTCAACTTTACAGCCATTGCAGGGAATCTTCCCGCAAGTGCTGCCATGATGGGAAATGTTGTGATTTGGAAACCAAGCGAAAGCCAGGTGTTTTCAGCAAAAATAATCATCGATATTTTTAAAGAAGCCGGTGTTCCTGATGGTGTTATCAACGTCGTTTTTGGCGACCCAACAATGATTACAGATACAATTTTGGCAAGTACTGATTTTGCTGGAATCCATTATACTGGTTCAACTCACGTGTTCAAAGACATTTGGTCAAAAATAGGAACCAATATTCATACTTATAAAACTTATCCAAGAATCGTGGGTGAAACTGGTGGAAAAGATTTTATTGTGGCGCATCCAAGTGCCAAAGTGAAACAAGTGGCAACCGGAATTGTTCGTGGTGCTTTCGAATTTCAAGGACAAAAATGTTCCGCAGCTTCAAGAGCATACATTCCTCAAAGCCTTTGGCCGGAACTTAAAAATCAATTGATTACTGATGTAAAATCAATGAAAATGGGTTCTCCGGAAGATTTTGGTAATTTCATAACTGCCGTAATTCACGAAGGTTCTTTCGATAAATTGGCTAGTTTTATTGACCAAGCTAAAAAAGATTCTGATGCTGAAATCATCGTTGGTGGAAACTATGATAAAACGGTGGGATATTTTATTGAACCCACCATAATCCTAACCACCAATCCACATTACTCCTCAATGGAAACCGAATTGTTCGGACCAATAGTAACGATATTTGTTTATGAAGATGACAATTGGGAAGAAACATTGACCTTAGTTGACACTACTTCGCCTTATGCTTTGACAGGGGCTGTTTTCAGCCAAGATCGTTATGCCATTGAGCAAGCGACGATAGCTTTACAAAACGCAGCCGGGAATTTCTACATCAACGACAAACCAACTGGAGCCGTTGTGGGAATGCAGCCTTTTGGTGGCGCAAGGGCTTCTGGAACCAATGACAAAGCGGGTTCAGCTTTGAACTTGTTGCGTTGGGTTTCGCCACGAACCATCAAAGAAACGTTTGTGACTCCTGAAAATTATAGATACCCGTTTTTGGGAGAATAATTTTTGAGATACGAGGTTAGATATACGAAATACGATATTTAAAAACCCACAAGAATCAAGTAGTTTGGGTCCTTGTGGGTTTTGTTTTTCATTCGTAAATCGTAATTCTTAATTCGTAAATTTAAGCGGCAAATACACTACTTTCTTGGTCTCAAAAAATTCATCTTCAAAAAATTCAGATAAATTATATTCTGTAGCTTTCGGGAAAGTCGCCAATTCTTTGGTTAAATCACCACCTTTTAGGTAGAGAATTCCGTTTTTAAGTTCGTGTTTGTTGTTCTTTTTGGTTTTATCTTTTACCCAAGACACAAAATCCGGCATATTGGTCACGGCACGACTCACGATAAAGTCAAAATCCCCTTTTACCAATTCGGCGCGCAATTGTTCTGCTTTCACGTTTTTGAGTTCCAAAGCTTCGGCAACAGCCTGAACCACTTTTATTTTTTTGGCAATGACATCAATCAAATGAAAACGGGTTTCCGGAAAAAGAATCGCCAACGGAATTCCTGGAAATCCTCCCCCAGTACCCACATCTAAAACATAAGTTCCGGGTTCGAATTGTATGATTTTGGCAATCCCCAACGAATGTAAAATATGCTTAGTATACAATTCGTCAATATCTTTTCGGGAAATGACGTTGATTTTAGCATTCCAGTCGTGGTATAAAAAATCGAGTTTTGCGAATTGCTCTTTTTGAACAGCCGTTAAGTTGGGAAAATACTTCAGAATTTCGTCCATCATTAAAATTTTAACAAAAGTACATTTTTTAGTTTTGAATATTTAACGCATTTTTACAGATTGAAAATTTATAATAATTATCTTTGCACCTTATTCAAACTTTACAATGAGCAACATTACCCCAACATTTGCCACACAAGACAGTTTAAAGTTTTTCAGAACGCTAAACTCTCGAGTGAATACCTACTTTAAAGAAAATAATATTGAAAAAACGGGCAACTGGAAGTTATATTTAAAAACAGCCATTCTATTCTCTGTCTTTTTAACTCCCTATTTTTTAATCGTAACCTTGACCGAAATTCCTTTTTGGCTTTTTATATTACTTTCTATCGTCATAGGAATTGGAATGGCTGGAATCGGAATGAACGTAATGCACGATGGAAACCACGGCTCCTATTCTAACAAAAATTGGATCAACAAGTTTATGGGTGGCACCATCTATATTTTGGCTGGAAACGTTTATAATTGGCAAGTACAACACAACGTTTTGCATCATACCTACACCAATATTCCCGGGCACGACGAGGATTTAGACGCAGGTCGGGTGATTCGTTTTACCAAAGAAGCAAAATGGCTGCGTTTCCATAAGTTTCAACATTATTATTCTGTTTTTTTATATGGCTTATTGACTTTTAACTGGTCTTTGACTACTGATTTTAAACAAATGAAGGCCTATTTAAAAAGAAATTTATCGTATGGTGAAGCCAAAAAACCTAAAACACTTTGGACAACTTTAGTGATCACAAAAGTGATTTATTTTGCTGTTTGGATTGTAATTCCTATGGTTTTAGGCATTTCTTGGTGGAAAGTGTTAATTGGATTTTTCATTATGCATTATACAGCCGGCTTAATATTGAGCATCGTTTTTCAATTGGCTCATATTACTGATGAAACAACTAATCCAAATCCAAATGAAAATGGGGAAATGGAAAGTACTTGGGCAATTCATCAACTCTTTACAACGGTAAATTTTGCTCCAAAAAACTTCATAGTAAATTGGTACACCGGAGGACTAAACCATCAAATTGAGCATCATTTATTTCCTAATATTAGCCATGTTCATTATGGTAAAATTGCCAAATTTGTTAAAGAAACCGCGCAAGAATGCAACCTGCCGTATTACGAATACAAAACCATGAGAAGTGCTGTTATTGCCCATTTCAAGCACTTGAAAGAACTGGGAATGGAACCAGCAATATAGTAAATACGCACTGCGGTGCGTCTCAACAAAATCAAATTAATAAACCAAAAATTATATTTTAATGAGCAATCCACTTTCAGACAGAATTAACAATCTGGCTACCTCACAAACATTAGCCATGGCTGCATTGGCCAGAGAATTAAAAGCACAAGGAAAAGATATTATCAGTTTAAGTTTAGGCGAGCCTGATTTCAATACACCTGACTTCATTAAAGAAGCTGCCAAAAAAGCGATTGACGAAAATTACAGCACCTATTCACCAGTAGATGGCTACGGGGATTTGAAAGATGCCATTTGCAGAAAATTCAAAAGAGACAACGGACTAGAGTATAAACCATCACAAATTGTAGTTTCAACAGGAGCAAAACAATCGTTGTATAACATTGCACAAGTAATGTTAAACGACGGCGACGAAGTGATTTTGCCAGCGCCTTACTGGGTTTCTTATTTCGAAATCGTAAAATTATCAGGTGGAGTTCCTGTAGAGGTTCCAACATCAATCGAAACTGATTTCAAAATCACACCAGAACAATTAGAAGCGGCCATCACGCCAAAAACAAAAATGATGTGGTTTAGCTCCCCTTGTAATCCAAGTGGTTCTGTATACAGCCGCGAAGAATTAACGGCTTTGGCCAAAGTATTGGAAAAACACCCACACGTTTATGTTGTTGCTGACGAAATTTACGAGCACATCAATTTCTCGGGGACTTTCTGCAGCATCGGATCTATTCCGGGAATGTTGGAAAAAACCATAACTGTAAATGGAGTTGCAAAAGCATTCGCAATGACAGGTTGGAGAATTGGATATATTGGTGGACCGGAATTCATCGCAAAAGCCTGCACAAAAATACAAGGACAAGTAACTTCAGGAGCAAATTCAATCGCACAACGTGCCACAATTACTGCTGTAGATGCTGATCCAAGCGTCTTAAACGAAATGGTTGCCGCTTTCAAAAGCCGTAGAGATTTAGTTGTAGGATTACTTCAAGATATTCCTGGAATCAAAATTAACGTTCCCGAAGGCGCATTTTACGTATTTCCGGACGTATCTTCTTTCTTCGGAAAAACATTAAAAGGAACATTCATCAAAGATGCCAACGATTTCTCGATGTATCTTTTAGGCGAAGCCAATGTAGCAACTGTAACCGGAGACGCTTTTGGAAATCCAGATTGCATCCGTTTTTCTTATGCCACCAGCGAAGATTTGTTGACGGAAGCATTAAGAAGAATTAAAGCGGCTGTAGCTTAATTTTTAAAATAATTTCAATTGTAAGGTTTCAAGTTTAAGAGTAATTTTAAATTTGGAACCTTATATTTTAACCGAAAAATCAAAATCTATGAAAGCATACGTATTTCCTGGTCAAGGAGCACAGTTCACCGGAATGGGCAAAGACTTATATGAAAACTCTCCATTAGCAAAATCACTTTTCGAAAAAGCCAATGAAATCCTAGGTTTCCGCATCACAGATATTATGTTTGATGGCACCGCCGAGGAATTAAAAGAAACCAAGGTAACCCAACCGGCGATTTTCTTGCATTCGGTTATTTTGGCAAAAACTATGGAAGATTTCAAGCCAGAAATGGTGGCTGGACATTCTTTGGGAGAATTTTCGGCTTTGGTGGCTAATGGTGTATTATCCTTTGAAGACGGGTTGCGATTGGTTTCACAACGAGCCTTGGCCATGCAAAAAGCCTGCGAAATAAAACCTTCGACTATGGCGGCAGTTCTAGGGTTAGCCGACACTATTGTGGAAGAAGTTTGTACCTCTATTGACGGAATCGTCGTAGCTGCTAATTACAACTGCCCTGGACAATTAGTGATTTCAGGAGAAACTTCTGCGGTAGAAAAAGCCTGTGAAGCGATGAAGGAAGCCGGAGCAAAACGTGCCTTGCTATTGCCTGTGGGTGGTGGTTTTCACTCGCCGATGATGGAGCCAGCAAGGGAGGAATTGGCCGCAGCCATTGAAGCAACCACGTTCTCGACTCCTATTTGCCCAATCTATCAAAACGTGACGGCAACAGCAGTTTCTGACGCTACCGAAATCAAGAAAAACCTAATCATACAGTTGACGGCACCTGTAAAGTGGACGCAATCGGTGCAACAAATGATAAAAGACGGAGCTACTTTGTTTACCGAAGTGGGTCCCGGAAAAGTGTTGGCTGGATTGATTGGAAAAATTGATAAAGAAGCGGTTACGGCGAACGCATAAATAGACATCATGTATTGTAGGCGAAGCAATTAAAAAAAGCCAAATTATCATCAAGATAATTTGGCTTTTTTATATTTTTAGAGAGAATACAAGAGACTAACCTCTAATCTTCCGCTCCCATTTCCAAGCGCTTTCCATTGCTTCTTCTAATGTCAATTGCGCTTTCCAGCCCAGAATAGTATTCGCTTTATCCGTATTGGCGTAAGCCGAAGTAATATCGCCTTCTCTACGATCCACGATTTTATAAGGCAGTTTTTGCCCGCTTACTTTCTCGAAAGCGTGAATCACTTCAAGAACTGAGCTTCCGGTTCCTGTTCCCAAATTAAAAGTTTCTACTTTTGCCAAATTCTTTTTATCCAATAAACGTTTCAAGGCTATAACGTGGGCTTTGGCCAAATCAACCACATGAATATAATCGCGTACCGCTGTTCCGTCCGGCGTAGGATAATTACCCCCGTAAACGGATAATTCTTGACGTAAACCTATACCGGTTTGGGTGATAAACGGTACTAAATTTTGTGGAACTTCTAATGGCAATTCCCCAATTTCTGCCGATGGATGTGCTCCAATCGGGTTGAAATAACGCAACAAAATGGCGTTGATATGGGTCACTTTAGCAGTGTCTATAATGATTTCTTCGCCAATTTGTTTGGTGTTCCCATAAGGCGACATGGCTATTTGGATGGACGCATCTTCGGTAATGGGCATTTTTTCGGCTTGACCGTAAACCGTACAAGAGGAACTGAAGATAAAGCTGGCTTCAGTTTTTTGTTGCAATTCCTGAAGCACATAAACTAAGGTATTAATATTGTTTTCGTAATACAACAACGGGTTTTCGACACTTTCTCCAACCGCTTTTGAAGCCGCAAAATGGATTACGCCCGAAATGTCACGATGTCTTTTGAAGAAATCCTGTACTTTTTCTTTGTCCCGTAAATCTAACTTTTCGAATGCTGGGTTGATTCCCGTGATAGCAGCAATACCATCCAAAACATTCAAAGATGTATTCGAGAGATTGTCAATAATGATTACTTCAAACCCCTGATTTTGTAATTCAACTACAGTATGGGAACCTATAAAACCCAAACCACCTGTTACTAAAATTTTCATTTTTTATGTTTTTTCTGTTGGAGGAAATTTAAAAGCCTGACGCGCTATTAGCAACCACTGCTTTTTTTGTTTTTGCCAAACTAGTAGTACTCCAATTTTTATATCCTTTTCAATTCCTCCGTCTTTAGTGTGTGCCGCAAGTGTGTGTCTTACTAGGGCTACGTCGCCAATAATTTCAATGGTCTGATTCTGAAACTCAATGGAAACAAAAACAGATTTCTTACTAACAATTTTTTCTATAAACTCCGCTTGATTTTGGATGTGTCCATCAGAATGACCATAACTTAAATCTGCTGAGGAGACTGCAGCAAGATTCTTTCCATCGGCATCAATCATTGCTTGTCGCAAAGTTTCGACACGAGAAGCAACTGCCATTTCTTCTTTAGTATTGGTACTATTTTGAGCTGAAACTGAAAATTGGAATACAGCTACTGCGAGAATTGCGAAAAAATATTTCATAATTGTTTACTTTAAAAACTCCAAGATACTATCCGTTATAAATTGGATTTGTTCCTCGTCCAATTCGGTGTGCATTGGCAAGGATATTACTTCTTTCACTAATTGATTGGTGACTGGGAAATCTTCTTCTTTATATCTTGAATCTAAATAAGCTTTTTGTGAATGCAACGGAATTGGGTAATAAATCGCACATGGAATTCCTTTTTTCAATAAATGTTGCATCAAACCATCTCTATCGGCGTTGATGATTCGCAAAGTATATTGGTGAAAAACGTGGCAATCACAAATCTCGCAAATGCTTGGCGCGATGATGTTCTTGTGTCCTTCAAAAGCCGAAGTATATTTGCGTGCGGCATTTTGGCGCGCTGTATTGTATTCGTCCAAAAAAGGCAATTTAGCATTCAAAACCGCGGCCTGAATACTGTCTAATCTTGAATTTACGCCCACCACATCGTGATGATACCGCTCGTACATTCCATGATTTACAATGCCTCGAATTTTGTGTGCCAAAGCATCGTCGTTGGTAAAAATAGCTCCGCCATCACCATAACACCCCAAATTTTTAGAAGGAAAAAAAGAAGTTGACCCAACGTGGCCGATGGTTCCCGCCTTCTTTTTTGTTCCGTCCGAAAACTTGCAATTGGCGCCTATAGCTTGTGCATTATCTTCGATAACATAGAGATTATTTTCCTTGGCAAGTCTCATAATCGCTTCCATATTAGCAGCACGGCCAAACAAATGTACTGGTACAATTGCTTTGGTTTTTGATGTAATAGCTTTTTTGATTCCTTCGATGGAAATATTCATATTGTGCAAATCAACATCTACCAAAACTGGTGTGAGTTGCAACAAAGCAATTACCTCCACAGTTGCAGCAAAGGTAAAATCGGCGGTAATCACTTCGTCACCCGGTTTTAAATCCAGACCCATCATGGCAACTTGCAAAGCATCGGTTCCATTTGCGCAGGGAATTACGTGCTTAACGTCGAGATATTCTTCAAGACTTTTTTGAAATTGGTGAACTTGCGGACCGTTGATATAGGCATTCGTATCAAGAACTTCTTGGATTGAAGTATTTACGGTGTCTTTTATTTTATCATATTGACTTTTCAAGTCAACCATTTGGATTTTTTTCATTTAACCTTTTGTTTAAAGTTCTTTAGCCGCAAAACGCCCTTAGCTTTCGCAAAGTTCACCGAGTTTTTAAATTTGAAACAAAAATAGGGATTTTAGCAGAATGATTTTATAGATACTTAAAAGAAAACGTATTTTTGTCACAGAAATTTTTTGATATGCTTTTCCTTTATAATCTCATAGTTCAGTTCGCCGGTTTTTTATTAAAAATTGGTGCGCTTTTCATTCCAAAAATCAAACTTTTTGTGGAGGATCGTAAGTCCGTTTTTGAAACTTTAGAATCAAAAATTAACGCAACCGACAAAACCATTTGGTTTCACGCTGCTTCCCTTGGCGAATACGAACAAGGTTTACCTGTTATCGAAGAAATAACAAAGAAATATCCAGGTCATAAAATTGTACTTACCTTCTTCTCTCCATCGGGTTATGAAGTACGGAAAAAAAATTCGGTTGCCGATGTTACAGTTTATTTGCCTTTGGACACCAAAAAAAATGCGCAACAATTTCTATCCATCGTTCAGCCAGAAATGGTGTTTTTTATTAAATATGAATACTGGCCGAATTATTTGAACGAACTTCGAAAAATCGAAATTCCAACGTATTTAATTTCCGGAATTTTTAGAAAGAACCAATTATTTTTTAAATGGTATGGGGGGTTTTATAGAACTGCATTGAACACTTTTACTTACTTTTTTGTGCAAAATGAAAGTTCCAAAAAATTATTGATGGAATTAGGCAAAACTAATGTGGCTGTTTCAGGCGATACCCGTTTTGACAGGGTAGCTTCAATTTTGGAAAAAGACAATTCTTTGGATTTTATTGAGGCATTCAAAAACGACACCTTAACTATTGTAGTGGGAAGTTCTTGGCCTAAAGACGAATATTTGATTGTTGATTTTATCAATCAAACTTCTGAAAAAATCAAGTTTATCATTGCTCCTCACAACATTAAAGAGGAACAAATCCAAGAATTGAAAAATTCTATTTCCAAAAAAGTGGTTTTGTTTTCGGAAAAAGCAACTAAAACTCTAGTAGATTTTGATGTATTCATCATTGATACTATTGGAATTCTGACCAAAATTTACAGTTATGCAGACATTGCCTATGTTGGTGGCGGCTTTGGCAACCCAGGCGTTCATAACATCTTAGAACCTGCCACTTTTGGAGTTCCAATTGTCATTGGTCCAAACTTTTCTCATTTTACAGAAGCAACAGCCATGGTAAATATGGGCGGTTGCATTTCCATTTCAAATAAAACCGAACTTGTTGACGCCTTTTCCAATTTAATCGTCAATGAGGACATCAGAGATGAAAAAGGGCATATTTGTAGCACTTTTGTGGAAATGAACAAAGGAGCAACAGCTATTATTATGAAGAACCTCAATAAGCCAAATTAGGGAGTTTTGCAGTCCTAAATATTTATATTTAAAGCATCGAAAAAGATTTTTAATCGCATCTTAGCTCGTGAAATCAAAATTTTAATAGTAAATAATCACTGACACGTTCGCTGACAAGTAAAATGAATGATTGCAATCATACTCCATAAATGGCACAGCACGACTGTATTCAGCAAATAATGTTACGTAATATCAAAGGTTGCTTTCAAAACAAAGGAGTTGAGAAGAAAGAGAATACTACAAATGGATGTTATTTTTTTAAAAAAAAATAAAAAAAATATTTTACATATTAAAAAATTTATATCTTTGCGACGAATTAATAATTAACCTTTTATATTAAATAAGATGAAAAAAGTATTTTTAAGTTTAGCCGTTGTTGCTGTATTGACTGTTGTATCTTGTAAAAAAGCTGAGCCAGCTGCTGACGCTGTTGCTGTTGACACTACTGCTGTAGCTGTTGATACTGCTGCTGTAGCTGTTGACACTGCTGCTGTTGTTGCTGATACTACTGCTGCTGCTGCACCTGCTGTTAAGTAATTTCAAATTACATCAAAAAAAATAAAGCTACGCATTGCGTGGCTTTTTTTTGGTCTATATTTAAAAACTGTAACTGCGTTTTTCCTAAATACTCCTATTTTATATTATCAATTGAGTTTATATAGGAAAACAAAAAAACCATAAACAGCAGTTTTTATGGCTTTTTTGTTGATATAGAATTGCATTATTTTTTAATTTCAGGTTTTGAACCCTAGCGATACTAAAAAGCGGAGTTGTAAAAAATAAAAAAACCGCAAAGAATTAACAATTAAGTCTTTACGGTTTAACAAAGTACTCAGAGCGGGACTTGAACCCGCACGAACATTGCTGTTCACTGGATTTTAAGTCCAGCGTGTCTACCAATTTCACCATCCGAGCAGTATGGTTTTGAGCGAAAAACGGGGCTCGAACCCGCGACCTCGACCTTGGCAAGGTCGCGCTCTACCAACTGAGCTATTTTCGCATTTTCATTATAGAAAGAACAGAATACTTATACCATATTGCGGATGCAAATTTAATACATTAATTCAATTATACAAGCGTTTTTTATAAAAAATACTCGAGTAAAAGTTAACCTTCTGATACCCCAAACTTTAAGAATAATAGACTATTTATTAGTCAACATTCTCTTGATTTCATTAAGTTTCATCAAGGCTTCCATAGGGGTGATCGTATTAATATCTAAACTTAAAATTTCGTCTTTTATTTCCTCCAACAAAGGGTCGTCGAGATTAAAGAAACTCATTTGCATTTGCTCCGCCTGTTCGCCCTTAAGGCTCGAGTCATCCTTTGTAGATTTTATTCCGCTTAGCGCTTCGCTTGAATGATCTTTCTCTAATTTTTTCAAAAGCTTTTGCGCTTTCAAAATTACGATTTGTGGCATTCCAGCCATTTTTGCCACATGTATTCCAAAACTGTGAGCACTACCTCCTTTTACTAATTTTCGAATAAAAAGTACGTTGTCTTTCAATTCTTTGACAGAAACATTATAATTCTGGATTCTCGGTAACAACTCACTCATTTCGTTCAACTCGTGATAATGCGTCGCAAATAATGTTTTGGGTTTTGACGGATGCTCGTGTAAAAATTCGGCAATTGCCCAAGCGATGGAAATCCCATCATAAGTACTAGTTCCACGACCAATTTCATCTAATAGCACCAAACTTCTGTCGGAAATATTATTTAATATAGAAGCAGTCTCATTCATTTCGACCATAAAAGTAGACTCTCCCATAGAAATATTATCACTTGCACCTACTCTAGTGAATATTTTATCGACAATACCCATTCTTACGCTCTCCGCAGGAACAAAACTTCCCATTTGAGAAAGAAGCACTATTAAAGCGGTTTGACGTAAAATAGCTGACTTTCCTGACATATTAGGCCCGGTAATCATAATTAGCTGCTGCGTTTCTCTATCTAAAAAAACATCATTGGCAATATAAGGCGTTCCAACAGCCAATTGCTTCTCGATTACGGGATGCCTTCCGTTTTTAATTTCCAGTTCAAATGTTTCGTCCAACTCAGGATAAACATATTTGTTTTCGATGGCTAATTGGGTGAAAGAACACAAACAATCTAGTTGGGCTACTAAACTAGCATTCATCTGAACTGGCTTAATATATGTAGCAATCCAACTTACTAATTGTTCAAACAAATCCACTTCTATTTTATGGATTTTTTCCTCGGCACCCAAGATTTTAGTTTCATATTCTTTTAATTCTTCGGTGATGTAACGTTCTGCATTGACCAAAGTTTGTTTTCGAATCCATTCTGCGGGAACTTTGTCTTTATGCAAGTTCCTCACTTCGATATAATAGCCAAAAACATTATTAAAAGAAATTTTCAAAGACGAAATCCCCGTCAATTGGGATTCCCTTTTTTCGATAGCTTCTAAGAATTCTTTGCCGGAGGTTGAAATGGCTCTCAAATCATCTAGTTCGGCATTGACACCTTTGGCAATAGCGTTTCCTTTGGCAATAGCCACGGGAGCATCTTGATTTAAAACAGATTTGATTTTTTCGCGTAACAAATCACAATTATGTAAGCTGTCTCCAATTATTTTAACTGCTTCTTGAGGGCTTTCTAACGCCAAATTTTTTATTGGAATAATAGCATCCAACGACTCCTTCAAATAAACGACTTCTCGAGGTGATACTTTTCCGGCAGCAATTTTAGAAATCAAACGTTCCAAATCTGAAATTTGTTTGATTTGCTTTTGAATATCCTTTAAAACATTTTGATTTTCTTTCAAATAAGCAACCACCTTGTGACGGCTTTGTATTTTAGCACTATCTTTCAGCGGCAATGCCAGCCATCGTTTTAACAAACGGCCTCCCATTGGCGAAAGCGTTTTGTCAATCACATCGAGAAGTGTCACCGCATTGGGATTATAACTGTGGTATAATTCTAGATTCCGGATGGTGAATCGATCCATCCAAACATAAGCATCTTCGGAGATGCGTTGAATGGAAGTGATATGCTGAACTCTGTTATGCTGCGTTTCGGATAAATAATATAAAATAGCTCCCGAAGCTATTATTCCTTCTTTTAATTCTTCAATTCCAAAACCTTTCAAAGAAACGGTTTGAAAATGTTTTGTCAAGGTTTCAAAGGCGTAATCTTCTTTATAAATCCAATCTTCTAGATAAAAACAATGAAAATCATCTCCAAAAGCTTCTCGGAAATCATTTTTGCTTTGCTTTGGAATTAAAACCTCACTAGGATTAAAATTCTGCAATAACTTGTCTATATATTCGGCATTGCCTTGTGCTGTTAGAAATTCACCAGTAGAAACGTCTAGGAATGAAATTCCTATAGATTTATTAGCAAAGAAAACAGCTGCCAAGAAATTATTAGTTTTAGATTGCAAAACCTCATCGTTCATAGAAACACCAGGAGTTACTAGTTCCGTAACGCCACGCTTCACGATGGATTTAGTCATTTTAGGATCTTCGAGCTGATCGCAAATTGCGACGCGAAGTCCTGCTTTGACCAGTTTTGGCAAATAGGTATTCAAGGAATGATGTGGAAAGCCAGCTAAAGCTGTTTCCGTCTCAGAACCTGCCCCACGCTTGGTTAATACAATTCCAAGAATTTTTGAAGCACGGACAGCGTCCTCTCCAAAAGTTTCATAAAAATCACCCACTCGAAACAATAAACAAGCATCAGGATATTTCCTTTTGATATCGTTATACTGCTTCATTAACGGCGTTTCCTTAATCGCTTCTCCTTTAGATGCCAAGTTGTTTTGTTTTTAATAAATGAAAAAATATGTCAGCGAATTTATATATTTTATGGGGAATAACTAGCAATTCAAAAATTAAAAATATTTTTAAGAAAAATTTAGGACTGAGTTTCGATTTTTTATATAAATTTGTCTCAATTAATCATAAAAATTAAAAAAAATGAAAAAAATAGTTACGCTTTCAATAGCACTTTTAGCATTTACTTTTTCTAATGCACAAGAAACCGCAAAAATTACAAAAACCGTAAAAAAAGCAACTACGGCAGCAAAAGTTACATCTGCAAAAGTAGATGGCGCTGGAATGGTTTATGAAACTGAAACCATTGATTACGGAACAATTGCACACAATGCCGAAGGAAAACGCGAATTTGTTTTTACCAACAATGGCAACAAACCTTTAATTATAACTAACACTCAAGGTTCATGTGGATGTACTGTTCCTACTACTCCAAAAGAGCCAATTGCTCCTGGAGCGAAAGGGATTATCGGTGTTAAATATGCTACAGATAGAGTTGGCGCATTTACAAAAACAGTAACTGTAACATCAAATGCAGCGGGTCAAGAAACTAAAACACTTACTATAAAAGGAACTATTTTACCAGATCCGACTCCAGCTACTAAAATTTAATTATATACTTATATCAAAATAAAAAAGCTTTCTTAAAACAGGAAGCTTTTTTTATAAATTATTACGAAAGAATATGAGAAAACTGGAAAACAGTGAACTCGATCGAAAATCAATTGAAGATTTTAAACAATCCAAAAAAACACCAATTATTTTAGTGCTGGATGACATACGTAGCTTACACAATATCGGCTCTGTATTTAGAACCGCTGATGCCTTTTTAATCGAAAAAATGGTTTTGTGCGGGATAACCGCCACCCCTCCTAATAAAGAAATTCACAAAACTGCCCTAGGAGCAACTGAAACCGTGACCTGGGAACATTCCAAGGATATTTTAGAAGTTATCGGGAATTTCAAAAAAGAAGGCGTAATTGTTATTGCTATTGAACAAGTGGAAAACGCTGTTTTTCTTCAAAATTTTGAAGTGGATAAAGACAAAAAGTATGCCTTGGTTTTCGGCAACGAAGTCTATGGAGTTTCTCAAGAAGCGGTTGCATTATGTGATGGCTGTATCGAAATTCCGCAGTTGGGAACCAAGCACTCTTTAAACATTTCAGTAAGTGCAGGGATTGTGGTTTGGAATTTATTTCAAAAATTGAATTGGCCGAAATAATGACTTTTTGATTGAAAATCAATACTTTTACAGCATGGAAAAGCATGTTTTTTTTTTAATAATTTTAATTTTATTATTCTTTACTCCCAAGACAATTTATGCAATTGATCCTCCTAAAATTACTGCGACATCTAACCCAAACCCATATTGTCCAGGAACTTTTGCAAACATTGTAGACACTGTAGGGATTACATTCGATCCACTTGAACCAAAAACCAATGCGGTTTCTGTTCAAATTTCTTCAGGTTATATATTTGGGGAAGATTCATTAACGCTATCGGGAACTCATACAACTATTAATTTCAAATGGATTCCAGCAGAAGGAAAACTAAAATTATACACATCAACCGGGAGCAATATTCCTTATACTGATTTTGAAGCAGCCATTGCAGATGTCAAATTCAGCACCTCCTCAACTTCGCCTTCAGGAACGAGAACTTTTTCGATTAATTTGGGTACGGGACAACTCAGTTATTTACCAAGGAACAAACATTTTTACGAATATGTTTCCATTCCTGGAATCACTTGGACAGCTGCAAAAGCAGCTGCCACAGCAAGAAATTATTATGGTTTACAAGGTTATCTAGCCACCTTAACAGATGAAGATGAAGCTCAATTAGCAGGAAAACAGGCTCCTGGAAATGGTTGGATTGGCGGAAGTGATGCGGCAAGTGAAGCTGTTTGGAAATGGGTAACTGGCCCAGAAGCAGGTACTGTTTTTTGGAACGGAGTGGCAAATGGCTCAACCCCAAATTTTGCCTATTGGAACACTAATGAACCCAACCAAGCTGGAGATGAAGATTATGCTCATATAACCGCTCCTGGAATTGGCATAAAAGGCTCATGGAATGATTTACCCAATGTCGGAGGAGGAGGTCCCTATGCTTCTCAAGGCTATATTGTAGAATATGGAGGAATGATAGTTGGTGATGTTGACAATATTCAAATTTCAGCAAGCACAAGCCTTGCCATTCCAAAAATAACTGGAACTACCCCTGCAACAAGATGTGGTTCGGGTAGCGTTACCCTTAAAGCAACCGCTTCTGACGGGACTATATATTGGTATGATATTCCAGCAGGAGGGATTTCTTTAGGAACAGGCGATCATTATACTACTCTACCAATAAACACAACCACAACTTATTATGTTGATAACAGATGCCCAAATAGAATTGCAATTATTGCGGAAATAAATACAATTCCGGATATTATATCAACTAATTCAGGGGTTTCCAGATGCGAATCGGGAACTGTAACACTTCAAGCAAGTGCTGATATTGGAAATGTAAATTGGTATTCAACCGCAACAGGAGGACCTATTTTAGCTATAGGACCAAGTTTTACAACTCAAAATCTAACAGCAAATTCAACTTATTATGCTGAGGCCGATAATAACGGTTGTGTTTCAACAAACAGAACTCGCATAGATATCAAGGTATACAGTCCTCCAATCGTAACAGACGAAACAGTAGTGTTGTGTAAATCAAGCACAGTAACATTAGATGCAAAAGTTACCGGAATGGATTATTTATGGTCGACAGGAGAAACCACACAAAAAATAACAGCCTCTTCTTGGGGGATTTATACTGTGGGTATTACCAGTCCGGCACCCAAAAATTGTACCAACACAAAGATAATTAAAGTCATAGAGCCCAATATTCCAGAAATAGATCGAGTTGACGTCAATGAAACTAAAGTCGTGATTTATTTGAAACAAGAAGAACCTTATTATGAATTTTCGGTGGATGGAAGCAATTATCAAAGCTCGAATGTGTTTTTTAATGTACAAAGCGGTTTGCAAACTGCTTATGTAAGGGACGTGAATTTGTGCAGCAAAAACACCCAAACGTTTATTGTTTTAATTGCTCCCAAGTTCTTCACTCCAAATGGGGATACTTATAATGATTCCTGGGAAGTAGAAGGATTATTTAATTATCCCCAAGCACAACTTTCCATTTTTGACCGATACGGAAAATTAATTTCAGTCTTAAACAAATTCCAAACAACCTGGGATGGAATGTTTAATAATCGCTCTTTACCCGCTGATGATTATTGGTATGTGTTAAAAATTAACGAAACTACGCCCGAAAAAAGAGGGCATTTTTCTCTAATAAGATAAACTTGAAATTAATTTATTTACCAACCTTCATTTGGATTTCATCCAAAATATAAAGATAATCTTCCTGATTTTTTACAAAATCCCGACCAGAAACATCGATAATCAAGAAATTCAATTCCGTTTGTGATTTGATATAATCCAAATAGCCACTATTGATTTTATCCAAATAGTTTACTTGGATTTCCTGCTCATAACTCCTACCTCTTTTCTTGATGTTTTGCAACAATCGTTCTGAATTTTGATATAAATAGATATATAAATCCGGTTTCGGCATTTCCCTATTAATGATATCAAACAGCGTGCGATATAGTCGACACTCATCTTCGGTAAGGGTAATTTTGGCGAAAATTAGGGATTTAAAAATATGATAATCCGCCACAATGAATTCTTTAAACAAATCAAATTGAGCTAAGTCATCTGAAAGCTGCTTGTATCTGTCGGCAAGGAAAGACATTTCAAGTGGAAACGCATAGCGACTTTGATTTTCATAAAATTTAGGCAAAAAAGGATTGTCAGCAAAGCGTTCCAAGACCGTTTTGGCAATAAAATCCTCGGCTATTCTTGTTGCTAAAGTAGTTTTTCCGGCCCCAATATTCCCTTCAAATACAATGTAATTATAGTGTTCCAAAGAAATGATATCCAATGGATTTTCTAAATTTTGAATTAGGTCGCAAGAACTTTGGTCTGGAGTTATTTCAAGCAATTCGGTTATATTTTTTTGAAAAACAGGATGTACCCAGTCTAAATTCAAGTCGAGCATGGGCAACAAAACAAATCGTCTGTTTTGCATTAACGGATGTGGAATTTGAAGGTTTTCCTCATCAATAATTACTTCATCAAAAGTAATCAAATCAATATCTATAATTCGAGACTGATACTCTATTGCTTTGCCGCGAACACGACCTAATTGGGTTTCAATCTTCAAAATTTGAGACAAGATTGTATCTGCGGAATTAAGAGTATGAATAACCAAAGCGCAATTATAGAATGCATCGCTATCAAAACCCCAAGACGGCGTTTCATATAACTTTGAAATCTTGATTATTGTTCCAATTTTCTGATGAATCAATTGCAAGCAATTCTCTATGTTTTCTAGACGATTGCCTTGATTACTGCCTAGAGATAAAACGACCTGATGTTGTGATTTCATATTAACCACAAATTAACAAAACAATTTTAGAATAGAACTATATTTGTAGAGTGAGTTACTAAAAAATTTAACCTTAAATTTGTATCGTTTTTAACCTTTTTTACAACTTATAAAAAAATAATTATGAAATTTTTAGGAAATGTTTTGGCTACCATTGTGGGCTTATTTGTTTTTTTTATGTTGTGCTTTTTTGGAATAGTGATTATTGTGGCCATTTTTGGCGGTGATGCCGAAATCGTTGAAGTAAAAAATAATTCAGTAATCGAATTGAACTTGGAGCACATTAAAAACGATTATGCCGGTAAATACAAAGATCCTTGGATGACCATCCTCGCTGATGGAGAAAGAGTTGGTCTTGTGGATATCATCAATGCAATCGAAAAAGCAAAAACCGACGACGACATCAAAGGAATCTCCATTTTAAATGATGAATCCGAATTAGGAATGGCGCAAAGAAAAGCCTTGCGTGATGCCTTAGAAGACTTTAAAAAATCAGGGAAATTTGTTATGGCTTATGCCAATTCTTTCTCCCAAAAGGAATATTATTTAAATTCCGTGGCCAACACCGTTTATTTGAACCCCGTTGGAGAAATGGATTTCAAAGGATTATCAGCCGAAGTAATGTATTTCAAAGACTTCGAGGATAAATCAGGCATCAAAATGGAAGTAATCCGCCACGGCAAATACAAAAGCGCTGTCGAACCTTTTCTAGAAAACAAAATGAGCGATGCCAATAGAGAACAAATTTCGGCCTTGTTGAATTCGGTTTGGAATTCCATCACAGCGGACATATCCAAAAGCAGAAAAATTTCCGTAACAAAACTGAACGAAATTGCCAATGGTCTTCTCGCCCGAACTCCTGAAATGGCAAAAGCGCAAAGATTGGTCGATGTTGTAGCTTATGAGGATGTGTATCATAATGCCATCAAAAAAGCCTTAAAATTGGATAACGATAAAGATTACAACAAAGTAAGCCTTATTGATTATGCCCGAAAAATGAGCACAACTTCTAAAAATAACGACACCAAAGACAAAATTGCAATTATATATGCGCAAGGGGAAATCAAAAGTGGTGAAGGCGATGTTGATGTGATTGGCGAAGGCGCCATGCGTCGTTCCTTAATAGAAGCTAGAAAAGATGAAAATGTGAAAGCCATAGTGTTGCGGATCAATAGTCCAGGTGGAAATGCGTTGACGTCAGATTTGATTTGGAGGGAAATCGAATTAACCAAAAAAGTGAAACCCGTAGTGGTTTCTATGGGAAATTACGCTGCTTCTGGGGGTTATTACATTGCTTGTAACTCCAATAAAATTTTTGCCGAAAACAATACCATTACCGGCTCTATAGGGGTTTTTGGGATGTTACCTAACGTTACTTCGTTAGCAACAAAAATTGGACTGCATTCAGAACAAGTAACAACGCATGAAAATGCGGCGGAGTATAGCCCGTTTTTGCCCTTAGACGAAAAGTTCAAAACTGTTACACTTGAAGTAGTCGAACATATTTACAAAACCTTTGTGACCCATGTAGCCCAAGGAAGAAAAATGACCTTTGCAAAAGTTGATGCCATCGCGCAAGGTAGGGTTTGGTCTGGTTCAGAAGCTAAAAAAATTGGGCTAGTGGATAAAATTGGAGGAATGGATGACGCTATTCGGGAGGCTGCAACATTGGCCAAAATAAAAACGTACAACACCCAAAACTTTCCAGAATTCGAAAAAAATATTGATGATATTTTAGAACATTTGCCATTTGCAAAATCAAAAGAATCCTTTATTAAAGAGGAACTAGGCGAGGAAACTTATAAAATAATGAACCAAATAAAAAGAATGCAATCTCAAAAAGGAGTTCAAGCCATGCTGCCTTTTGAAATTACTATTCAATAAATATCTTTTTTAACATCAACCCATTTATAAACGGGTTGATGTTTTTACACCCCTATCCTTACCACATAACCTTCGGAGCTGCGGACATTAAAAACGGTGCCGTCTTCAAAAATGAGATACTGCCCTTTTATACCCATTAATTTACCTTGAAAATTAGGTGTTTTTTCTAAACTCAAACTGTTTATTTTTTTTTGATATTCCAAAACGGGATAATTCATTTCATATAAATCGTTTTTCTCTAAATGAAAATACTCGCGTACTTCTTGAGGAAGTAAGGGTTCTAATTTTAAACGTTCCTCTATTAAATCAATGTGAACAATATCATTTGTCAGCATTTTTCGCCAATTGGTTTTGTCTGCAAAATGATTTTTTAGCGCGACTTCGGTGATTCCAGCCAAATACCGATTGGGGACCTCCACAATTGAAATTGCTTTTTCAGCTCCTTGATCAATCCAACGCGTAGGAACTTGAGTGTTTCGGGTTACACCAACTTTTACTTCACTGGACAAAGCCAAATAAACAATATGGGGCTGCAATTGTACTTTTTCTTCATACGCTAAATC
Organism: Flavobacteriaceae bacterium; assembly: GCA_947446635.1. Taxonomy (GTDB): domain Bacteria; phylum Bacteroidota; class Bacteroidia; order Flavobacteriales; family Flavobacteriaceae; genus Flavobacterium. The sequence continues at coordinate 20,847 of CANFHF010000006.1, read as the reverse complement.
CCTATCTTGAATCCCTAAATGTGCCGTGCTTAATTCAGGTTTCATAATCCAATCCCCAGCCACTGGACTGGAATAAAAACAGTCATAACAAAATCCCTGGCGAAATATTTTTTTCTTTTTGCCACAATTTAAACATTGGTAACCTTGGAATGAAATCTCGATATTTTTGTTGAGTAATTGATTTACATTCAAAAAACTATTTTCAAAAACCAAATAATATTGAATGGGCTGGCCAAATTCGGTTTGCATTTTAGAAAGAACGCCTTCGTAAGTCATTTGATTTCTGATTGTAGATTAACGATTTCTGATTACAGATTTGAAGTGCGATTTTTAGATTTCTATTTATTAGTAACCAGATCTACGTCAGAATCTTTATAGAAATTTATTTTTTTTATAAAAAAACACTATTTTTGATACGAATGCAAAGTTAGTATTTGTAAATCGATATTCAAATCTAAAATCAGCAATCTAAAATCACAAATATCTATGCCGCTACCTATAATAAATTCTTTTGCCTCATGGGTATTAAAGCAAAGGATTCACCAAATGGAGCTTTTCCTAAAGTATCCCAATGAAGTTCAGGAAGAATTGCTGATGAACTTGATTCGGGTTTCGGAAAATACAGTTATAGGCCAACAATATGATTATGCTTCGATACATTCCTACACTACTTTTGCAGAGAGAGTTCCTGTTGCTACTTATGAAGAATTACAGCCTTTGATAGAACGAACTCGCCAAGGGGAACAAAATGTTTTCTGGGAAACACCTATAAAATGGTTTGCCAAATCAAGCGGAACGACCAATGCCAAAAGCAAATTTATTCCCGTTAGCAACGAAGCCTTGGAGGATTGTCACTACAAAGGGAGTAAAGATTTGTTGTGTTTGTATTTGAACAATAACGAAAATTCTGAACTATTCTTGGGAAAAAGCCTTCGCCTTGGCGGTAGTTCCCAAATATATGAAGACAATGATACCTTTTTTGGAGATTTGTCCGCTATATTAATCGAAAATATGCCTATTTGGGCGGAATATAGCAGCACTCCCAACCATAAAATATCGTTGATGAGCGATTGGGAAATGAAAATTCCCGCAATAATCAATGAGGTCAAAAACGAAAATGTGACTAGTTTTGCCGGAGTTCCTTCGTGGATGCTAGTTTTGATGAACCAATTACTTACGGAAACAGGCAAAGCCAATTTGCAAGAACTATGGCCAAATCTGGAGGTATATTTTCATGGAGGTGTGAGTTTTGAACCCTATCGCGAACAATACCGAAAAATGCTACCGAAAACAGATTTCAAATATTACGAAATATATAATGCCTCGGAAGGATTTTTTGCCATTCAGGATTTGAATGATTCTAATGATTTGTTGCTGATGTTGGATTACGGAATATTTTACGAATTTATACCGATGGATACTTTTGAGACTCCAGATCAAAAAATCATCCGATTGTCCGATGTGGTTCTTTTTAAAAATTATGCTGTTGTAATTACGACAAATTCCGGTTTGTGGCGTTACTTGATAGGCGACACGGTGCGTTTTACTTCCTTAAACCCCTACCGAATTCGGGTGACAGGAAGAACGAAACATCACATCAACGTTTTTGGCGAAGAATTAATGGTTGAAAACACTGATCAAGCCATCGCTAAAGCCTGCCAAATTACTGGAACAGAAATAGTGGATTACACTGTGGCTCCCGTTTTTATGAAAGACAAAGAAAAAGGAGCCCACGAATGGATGATAGAGTTTAGGAAAAACCCCGCTGACATCGCTTTTTTTCAGAAAGTTTTAGATGAAACCTTGCAATCTTTAAATTCCGATTACGAGGCAAAACGCTATAACAATATGACGCTAAATCCTTTAATTATAAATGTTGCTCGTAAAAATTTATTTTACGATTGGTTGAAAGACAAAGACAAATTGGGCGGCCAACACAAGATTCCGAGATTGTCGAACCAAAGAGATTATTTGGAACAATTGAAAAATATGAATTCTGTAGCTTTTAGTGTAAAATAAATACCTAATTTTGTCATTATGAAGAAACTAACAATAAATATCGAAGAAACTAAATATTCCTTCTTTTTAGAATTAATAAAAAGCATGGACTTTGTATCTATTGAAAATAATGATGACTGGTATGAAAACCTTTCCTTTTCTGAGAAAAAAAACATTCAAAAAGGAATTGATGATATTGATAATGGAAATATTTTTTCTCATAACGAGGTTATGTCTATAGCGAAAAAAAGAATCAATGAATTAAAAAAGAATTAATGAAAATTATTTGGTCTGCATTAGCCAAAGAATACTACATTTTCATTATTGAACAGCTTTTTGAAAAATGGAATATTGATATTGTCGAATTATTTGAAAATCAAACTATCGAACTCCTACATAGAATTGAAAATCACAATCATATTTGTCCAAAATCAAAAGTTATTAATTTACACAAATGTGTTATAAACGAACATATTTCATTAATCTACAGAATACAAAAGGGAACAATAGAAATAATCACTTTTGTTTTTAACGAATCAGAACATTTGTATTAATGAAAAAACTTCTTTTTTTATTTCTCCTCCTCTCTTTTCTAACTTCTTGTGGCCCTCACCGAATGCAATGTGGCCCTAGAGGAAATTGTAATGCTTCAGAAAGGAAAATTCTAAATCAATTTATAATAAATCACAATTCACAAATTGTAAAAATTTAACAAAAAAAAGCCTTAGAAAACCATATAAATTCTAACTTTTATGCTCAATTACATTCTTCTTCTTACTAAACTCTTTTATTTGTCCTGAAGCAACTTGAGCAATTGTATTTGTTCCTTTAGCGACTGTATGGTTTCTTCGTATTGTTGAATTAATTTTTCGGGAAAATATATATTGTTGTAACCATTATTCCCAGTAGAGTTATTGATATTAAAAATCTTTTTATCATCAAATCCCAAAAGCTGCATAGGTTCTATTTCTAAAACTTTTGAAATCTCATTCAATCGATTAATGGTTAACTGCGTTTCACCGGTTTCAATTTTGCTATAAGCTCTGGTGGATAAACCCAACTTTTGAGCCACATATTCCTGGGTAAAGTTTTTTAACTCCCGTATTTGTTTAATTTTAATTTCTGGCTGTTCTATCATAGTTTTAAGACTTAATAGTTAAAAATTAGAACTTTTTAATCAAATTAAGAAATTTTTAATATATATTTTTGATTGATTGTTAGATATTTTTGTTAAAATTTTATAAATGGGCATTTTAAGAGACAAAATAATTACACCAATTTTTATACATGCCACTCTTGGCAAACGTTCTGAGTTTGATTATGCCATTGAAAACGGAAAATTACTACTTCGTTTTGGAAAAATGAACTATTTTTTGATTGTTAAAAAAGAAATTATAGATGCGGTTCAAAAAAGAATTAATCAATTAAAAGATTCAGATAAAGAAATATACAAACGAACAACTTCTTTATACAACAAACCTAAATGGCAAGAATGCCCCAATAATAGGTTTTGTGTTTATGTTGCTTGTTTGCTAATCCATAATAGAATAAAATTGTAATCTCATGGATAACAAAAAAAAATTAAAAAAACATCCTTTGCCTTTCATATTACTTTTTGGTATTATATTGACTTTTTGGTATTTCAATGGTAGTGGGCATTCTGATGAAATAAAGAGTGATATGGTATTTAGAGCAGAGAGGATGGGTATGCAGGTAAAATATATGTCTGTCAAATTTATAGGAAATAGTGAATACAGATGTATTTACGATGTATACGACCCTGGTTCATTGTATAGTAGGCCAAATAATATTCATAAAGTAACTATAGAAGAATGGAAAAATGGCGGTCATGAATTTGTCAGAAATGAATAGTTAAAACCTAAATAATTAAAAATTAAGACTAAAAAACAATATTTAAAATCAATCTGTAAAACAAAATTATATTATGAAAAAATTATTAATCTTATCATTATTGACTATTACATTATTAAATGTTGGATGTAATAAAAAATCGTCGTTATCTTCATATGAAACTTCTAGCAGTTCCTCTGAAAAAAAATGTCCAAATGGATGTAATGGAGGGACTCATCCTTGTGAAAATTTTCCAGATACCATGGTAACTTGTAACACATGCAATTTGTCTTTTAATAAATAATATAAATGGAAAACATAAAAAAAGTTTCAGTTTTAGCATATTTAACTCTAATAGGTTTTATTATAGCTCTTTACATTAACAATAATAATAAAACAAAATTGGGAACATATCATTTAAAACAAGCACTTGGTTTGCACTGCACTAGTTTTGTTTTTTTATTCATACCTTTCTTTCTTATTGCAGGTGTGGGTTCTGACCTATTAGGTATTTTTACATATTTAATGACAGTGATTTTACTTGTTTTTGTATTGGGGAGTATTTCAATATATTTGATTAAGGTATATATTAAAGCCATAATTAGTGCTAATAATGGAGATATGAATCCAATACCAGTCTTAGGGAATACATATGAAAAATGGCTTTCTTTTATTAAGTAAAGCGATAGAGATTATTTTTAAGTAAATATTTCGATTTGAATATCCGATAGAATGGATTTTATAAAAAGGTTTTGTTAAAAACAAAGCTCAAAAACAGTTGTTTTTGAGCTTTGTTTGTTTTTATTCGACTAGTGTATCACTACTCCTGCATCATATCAATATGCCTGTCGTGATAGCCTAATAGGTATAAAATTCCATCGAGACCCAGACTGGAAATGGAGGTAGCAGCGTTTTCTTTTACTTTAGGTTTGGCATGAAAAGCAATTCCTAAACCTGCCAAATTCAGCATCGGCAAATCATTCGCACCATCACCCACGGCAATGGTTTGATTAATGTGTATGCCTTCTTTTTCGGCAATGGCTTTTAAGTATTCGGCTTTCTTTGCCCCGTCAACAATTTCACCTAAATAGTTCCCCGTTAACTTACCGTCTTTAATCTCCAATTGATTGGCATAAACATAATCAATTCCCAATTCCTTTTGCAAATAATCCCCAAAATAGGTAAAGCCTCCAGATAAAATAGCGGTTTTATAACCGTAATATTTCAAGGCTTTCATCAAGCGATGTGCACCTTTGGTAATTGGTAAATTTATTGCCACATTATGTAGTACATTTTCACTCAAGCCTTCTAACAAGGCCATGCGTTTTTTGAAGCTTTCGCTAAAATCAATTTCGCCATTCATTGCCGATTCGGTGATGGCTCTAACTTGCTCACCAACACCTGCTAATTCCGCTAATTCATCAATGACTTCAGTTTGAATTAAGGTAGAATCCATATCAAAACACACCAAACGTCTGTTTCTTCTGTACATATTATCTTCCTGAAAAGAGATATCAACATCTAAATTTCCAGAAATTTCCATAAAGTTAGCAGTCATTATCGTTTTATCGACAATAGTACCCGTTACGGATAATTGCACACAAGAACGAGGATATTCTTCTTTTTCCACCACCGAAGTTCTACCCGTTAATCGTATGATAGAATCGATATTCAAATTTTGGTCCGACATTATTTTGGTCACAGCCGCCAATTGAGCAGCGGTCAAGGTTTCGCCTAAAACATTGATAATATAGCGTTGCTTGCTTTGTGCTTTAACCCAACTTTCGTAATCTGGAATAGTAATGGGAATAAAGTTAACCTTAATCCCTAATTCATAAGCTTTGAACAATAAATCTTTCAAAACAGGCCCTGAACTAGATCCTGTTTTTATTTCAAATAAAATTCCCAAAGATAAGGTATCATGAATATCGGCCTGACCAATATCTAAAATAGTGGCATCATAAGTCGCCAATATCGAAGTTAAGCCAGCTGTCACCCCTGGTTTATCCTGACCAGAAACTTTTAACAAAATAATTTCTTTATCTTCTGTTTTCATTTATATTGATTTACAATGGACAAAAATCGACAATCTATTGTTTATAAAAAAGAATATCCCTTGTTTTTTCTAATAAACAGGTTTCTGTTATTTAATAAGAAACCCGACAGATTATTATAAGCCGTCGGGTTTGAAATTATATAAACCAAAAAATTACGAAGCGATTTCTAATCGTTTCAATAAATTTCTATTCAAAGTTTCTTTAGCGTAATCTACATCTATTTCTAATGTTTTTTCATCAGAACTTGGCAATTCATACATGGCATCGGTCAAGATGGCCTCACATAAAGAACGCAATCCACGTGCTCCTAGTTTGTATTCTAATGCTTTTTCGACAATAAAATCCAAGGCATCATCCGTGATATTGAATTCTACTTCGTCCATCAAAAATAATTTTTGATATTGCTTGATTAAAGCATTTTTAGGCTGTGTCAAAATCGCTCTCAAAGTTTCTCTGTCCAAAGGATCCATGTGCGTCAACACGGGTAAACGACCAATGATTTCAGGAATTAATCCAAAATCCTTGATGTCTTTTGGAATGATATATTGCAATAAATTGTCTTTGTCAATATTATCCACGTTTTTAGAAGTAGAATAACCAACGGCTTGACGATTCAATCGTTTGGAAATAATTCGCTCTATTCCGTCGAAAGCGCCACCGGCAATAAACAAGATATTTTGGGTATTAACCTCAACAAATTTCTGGTCTGGGTGTTTTCTCCCTCCTTTTGGTGGAACATTTACCACAGTTCCTTCCAATAATTTCAACAAAGCCTGTTGCACTCCTTCTCCAGAAACATCTCGCGTTATAGATGGATTGTCACTTTTTCGAGCAATTTTGTCGATTTCATCAATAAAAACAATTCCTCTTTCGGCTTTAGTAACATCATAATCGGCGGCTTGTAACAAACGGGTCAAAATACTTTCAACATCCTCTCCCACATAACCCGCTTCGGTCAATACAGTTGCATCTACAATAGCTAAAGGAACATCAAGCATTTTTGCAATAGTTTTGGCAACCAGTGTTTTCCCTGTTCCAGTTTGACCTACCATAATAATATTGCTTTTTTCAATCTCTACCTCGTCATGCAATTCTTGTTGCATCAAACGTTTGTAATGATTGTAAACCGCAACTGCCATCACTTTTTTGGTTTGGTCTTGACCAATCACATATTGATCCAGGAAAGCCCTGATTTCTTTAGGTTTTTTCAAAACCAAGTCAACTGGCAAGTTAGACTTGCCGCTTGATTTTAATTCTTCGAGAACAATTCCATGGGCTTGTTCGATACATTTATCACAAATATGTGCGTCAATTCCGGCAATCAATAAATTGGTTTCCGGTTTTTTTCTTCCACAGAAGGAACATTCTAATTTTGGTTTTGCCATTTTTTTAGGTTAGGCGTCAAAAGTTGTACGTTAAAAACGCAAAACTTTTAACCCATTACTTTATTATTATCTTCTCAACACTTCGTCAATCATCCCGTATTCTTTTGCTTCGTCAGCAATCATCCAGTAATCACGCTCGCTATCTTGGTGCACTTTTTCGAATGTTTGACCAGAATGATGCGAAATGATTTTGTACAATTCGTCTTTTAATTTCAACATTTCGCGGAGGTTTATCTCCATATCCGTTGCAACACCTTGCGCGCCGCCTGACGGTTGGTGAATCATCACTCTTGAATGTGGCAAAGCCGAACGTTTTCCGGCTGCCCCAGCGCACAAAAGAACGGCTCCCATAGATGCGGCCATTCCGGTACAAATTGTAGCAACGTCTGGTTTGATATATTGCATCGTATCATAAATTCCTAATCCTGCATAAACGCTTCCCCCAGGGGAATTCAAATAAATTTGAATATCTTTTGAAGCATCGGCACTTTCAAGAAAAAGCAATTGAGCCTGAACGATATTTGCAATTTGATCATCAATTCCTGTTCCCAAGAAAATAATTCTATCCATCATTAATCTCGAAAAAACGTCTAATTGAGAAATGTTCAATTGGCGTTCTTCAATAATATAAGGGGTCATATTCGTAGGCGTCATGGCGCTTACGATTTTGTCATAGTACATCGCATTTACACCTTGGTGTTTTGTAGCAAATTTTTTAAATTCTAAGCCGTAGTTCATAATTTTAAGGTTTAAGGTTTAACCCTTCGACTGCGCTCAGGGTGACAATAAAAAAAGAGCGTCAAAAGAAATTCTTTTGACGCTCAAAGATACTAATTTTTTCTAAAATTTACTCACCATATGAGGCTGCAATAAATTGCTCGTAGGTAACTTTTTTAGTTGTTGGATTTGCTTTTTCTTTGAACAATTCCAATAGTTTTTCGGCAACCACTTGGTCAGAAAGTCTTTTCACCTCATCTTGATTTGCCAAAACACGCGCTACAATTCCTTGAACTTCTTCGTCGGTAGGATTGGTTTGCCCGAATTGCGCCATTTGCTGACGGATATTTTTTGTGGTAAATGATTTCAAATCTTCGAAAGTGATTTTAATATCATTTTGAGATAATGCTTTTCCTTCGATTAATTGAAAACGCAATCCTTTTTCAGATCTTGCGTATTCTACTTCTGCTTCAGCTGGAGAAAGTTGTTTTTCGCCCACAGTTTGCAACCATTTTTTAAGGAATTCAGCTGGCAAATCGAATTTTGTATTTTCGATTAAAAACTCGGTCACATCACCCAATAATTTTTGGTCTGCTTGTTGAGCAAATTGACTTTCGGCATCTTCCTTAATTTTGGCTTTCAACTCTTCAAGAGAAGCAACAGTCCCTGATCCAAAAAGTTTGTCGAACAATTCTTGGTTTAATTCCGCTAATTCTGCTCTGTTGATGGCTTCAATTGTAAAGTCAATATCAATTTCCAACCCGTGAACATTGTCGTGACCTACCTTCAAATAATCCATCAACTGATGATCATCTTCGAATAATCCTTTTGTATTTATTGTAACTACATCACCCACTTTTTTACCGATGAATTTATCCGCTGTGTCTTTATCTTTAAAAATAGACAAAGCAATTGTAGTAGTATTGTTGATACCTTCGGCTTCATTTGAGAAAGTTCCTGTAATATCAGATTCTGCCTCTACAGCTTCTTGGGTAATGGGAGTACCAAATTGCTTTTGGATTCGTGTTACTTGACCTTCAATTAATTTATCGTCGGCAGAAACTATATATTTAACAATGTTATTTTTAGCATCAAGATCTATTTCGAAAGTTGGAACCAAACCGATTTCATATTCAAAAACCAATTCTTCGGCGTCCCAAGAAAAGTTTTCGTTTAATTTGGCTAGAGGAGTTCCAAGAAGGTTTAATCTTTCGGATTGCACAAAACGCTCTAAGGCTAAATCAACTACTTTTTGAACTTCTTCTTGTTTGATAGCCTTTCCATATTGTTTTTCAACAAGGTCTTTTGGCACAGCCCCTTTTCTAAACCCTTTAACGGTTGCCAAAGGCATTTTCTCGTTTATTCTTTTGGCTACTTGACCTTTGTAATCCATGTGAACCACTGTCATTACAATTGTCTCGTTTACTGCGTCTAATGCTACTCTTTTAATATCCATCTTCTTCGTTAATTTACATAATAAAATTGGGTTGCAAAATTATAAAATTTTTGCAACCCAAACAAGTTTTTAATCGATCGAATTAAAGGGTTTTATTTCGCCCAAAAGCAATCTTCTTTTATTTGTCGTTTCCTAAAAATTTATACATAATAGATTGCAAAAAAGACAGTATGATGCTAAATAATAATGCCGTCCAAAAAGAATCTACCCTAAACCCACCGACAATATTAGCGCACAGTAGAATAATTACTGCATTAATAACCAGCAAAAATAATCCTAAAGTAAAGATGGTGGCTGGCAAAGTCAATAGTACCAATATTGGTTTAATAAATATGTTTAACATACCTAGAACAACTGCTACAATTAAGGCGGTTACAAAACTCACTACATGAACTCCTGGAATACCATGCGCAATTCCCATCACTAAAATGGCAGTAATTACTATTTTTATAATCAGATTCATACTTTTGCTATTTATATAAAAGTAGTTATTATTATTCTAAAAAGGAACGCGTCATTTTGTAAAACACTTCTGGGTTTTCGGCGTGAAGCCAATGACCCGTATTAGAAATAGTTTCTATTTTTGAATTTGGAAAATGCTTTTTTATATTCACGAAATCAGTGTCTAAAATATAATTAGAATTTCCGCCACGAATAAAAAGGGTTGGTTTGTTATAAATTGCATTTTCAGGAAGTGACTTTCCTATTTCCTCTATTTTTTTATTAAAAACAGCTAAGTTAAATCGAAAGGCCAATTGTCCTGGCTCTTGCCAATAAAGACTTTTCAATAAGAATTGTCTGGTGCCAAAGTCAGTTATGTAATGTGAGACGATTTCTTCCACTTCGTTTCGGCTTGGTTTTTTTGAAAAGTCGACCGCATTCAATCCTTCGAGAATAGTTTGGTGGTGTTGTGGATAGAATTTTGGCCCAATATCGGCAACAATTAATTTTTCAATCATTTCAGGATAAGTTACAGCAAATAGCATCGCTGTTTTTCCGCCCATAGAATGTCCTATGATATTGATTTTTTCTAAATTATTGGTTTTGCAATAGTCATATACATCCTGAACCATGAGTCCATAGCTGAATTCGTCGGAGTGAAAACTTCGGCCATGATTTCTCAAATCTAAAAGATGAACCTGAAAACCATCCGAGGCAAATTGGACACCGAGGGATTTCCAATTGTCGGACATTCCCAGAAATCCATGTAAAATTAAGAGGGGTTTACCGGAGCCTTCTATTTTTGAGTAGAGCATATTATTTATTTCAATTTTTGCAAATACATATTCACCACATTGTCCAATCCGAGATAAATGGCTTCGGAAATAAGGGCATGGCCAATGGAGACTTCAAGTAAGCCAGGGATATTTTGTTTAAAAAATTCGATGTTATCTAGGCTCAAGTCATGACCCGCATTGATTCCCAATCCCAGTTCATTAGCTAAAATAGCAGATTTCACATAAGGGTCAATCCCTTTTTTATTTCCCAAACTATATTCGTGCCCGAAGGCTTCGGTATACAATTCAATCCTCTCTGTTCCAATTCTTTTGGCTCCTTCAATCATTTCGAGAACTGGATCGACAAAGATGGAAGTTCGAATGCCATTTCGTTGAAATTCCTGAACTATTTCGGTTAGAAAATCCTTGTTTTTTAAAGTATTCCAACCCGCATTTGAGGTTATGGCATCAACAGCGTCAGGGACTAAAGTAACTTGTGTGGGCTTTATTTCGAGAACGAGGTCGACAAACGTTTTTTCGGGATTCCCTTCGATGTTGTATTCGGTGTAAACGATTGATTTTAAATCTCGGGCATCTTGATATCGGATATGTCTTTCATCTGGTCTTGGATGAATGGTAATGCCTTGACCTCCAAATTTCTGAATATCAGTAGCCACTTTTAAAAAATCAGGTACATTTCCTCCACGAGCATTTCGTAAAGTGGCTATTTTGTTAATATTTACACTTAACTTTGTCATTGGAATACTTTTTGAAGATATTTATTGAATTTAGAAATGCAAAAATACAAAGTAAAACTAGCTGTTATTGTATAATTTTGATTATTTTGCATCAAATATATTGGATCAATTCATGACACAAATTACAAACTATATTACTAATGATTACAAAGCGATTGACAGCCGGGAGACTATTGCGGATGTTCAGGGCTTTTTAAGTGATTTATCCTTTTCCCATTTTCCTGTTGTAGAAGAGCAAATTTACATTGGGAGTGTTGCTACTGAAGACATCGAAACTTTTATAAGTGATAAAAAAATTATCGATTATAGGTATTCCTTTGAGAAATTTTTTGTCAGAACCAATATGGTTTGGCTGGACGTCTTGGAAGTATTTGCGCAAAACCACACTAACTTAGTTCCTGTTTTAGACGAAGAAAACAAATATGTTGGTTATTATGAAATCGGCGACATTATGGGATTTTTCAACGAGACCCCATTTTTAAAAGAGCCTGGAGGGATTATTGTTATCAAAAAAGCAGTAGTGGATTATTCACTGAGTCAAATTACCCAAATCGTAGAAAGCAATAATGGGAAACTTTTGGGATTGTTTATTTCTGAGGCAGATTCAGTAAATATTCAGGTAACTTTAAAAATAAGTTTAGGGCCCATGAATGAAATAATTCAGGCATTTAGAAGATATAATTTTGAAATCATATCCGACCATCTTGAAGACAATTATATCAATACATTAAAAGAACGCTCTGATTATTTGGACAAATATCTTAATATCTAAATCCTAACCCTCTCCAATGGAGAAGAAACAATGCATAAATAAAAATGAAAGTAGCCATTTACGGAAAATACTATCTAAATAGCACAGAACCCATCATAAACGACATTTTTGTGTTTTTTAACAACAATGGGGTAGAAATGATTATCGAAGCTGCTTTTTTGAAAATATTGCACGAAAAAAAAATCATCCAAAAAGAATATAAGACTTTTACTTCCCATAAAGAGTTAGATAGCAGTTTTGATATGTTGATTAGTATTGGCGGGGACGGAACCATTTTAAGAGCCGCTGGTCTAGTTCGAAATTCAGGCGTTCCTATTTTAGGAATAAATGCAGGTCGATTGGGATTTTTGGCAACCGTTCAAAAGGAGAATATTGCGGAGTTCATGCAATTTATAATTAATAAAAAATACACCATTTCTAAAAGGACTTTGTTGAGTCTATCCTGTACCCCATCAAATACAGCAGTTGAAGAAATCAATTTTGCCATGAATGAAATTTCCGTGAGCCGAAAAGACACCACCTCTATGATTACAATAGAAACGTATTTAAACAAAGAGTTTTTAAATTCCTATTGGGCCGATGGTCTAATTATTGCAACCCCTACGGGTTCAACAGGATATTCCATGAGTTGTGGAGGCCCTATATTAACTCCAGATGTAAAAGGATTAGTTATAACTCCAATCGCACCGCACAATCTAAACGCACGCCCCCTTGTGATTCCAGATGAGACCGAGATTCGACTGAAAGTTTCTGGAAGAGAAAAAAATTACTTGGTTTCTTTGGATTCTAGAATTACTTCTGTTAAAAATGAAACGATACTGATTATAAAGAAAACTCCTTTTCAGATAAACATGGTCGAAATCCCTGAAGAAACTTTCCTTAAAACACTTCGAACCAAGCTGTTTTGGGGTGAAGACCGAAGGAATTAAATCATTTTTTTTAGGACGGCTATACGAACATCCCTATTTTTTTCGTTTCAATACTACTGAATCCTTAATTGTTAACGGTTTTTTGTGTCTTTTTATCGCTAAGACACATATTTAAAACTATGGGCATTAATAGAGGTGATAATTATTATATTTGCACCCAATTTTTATTTAAGAATGTACAAACTTTTCCATCTTTTATTTTTAGCACCTATTATGGTAATGAACGCACAAACTCACGAGTTTGGCGTATTTCTTGGCGGAAGTAACTATATAGGAGATATTGGATCAACGACATATATTGCCCCAAACGAACCTGCATTTGGAATACTATATAAATGGAATAAAAGCCCGAGACATGCTTACCGTTTTTCATATACCCAATCCAAAATTGTAGCTAGTGATCTTGGCTCAAAAGAACCTAGCCGATACGGAAGAGAATATCATTTTGAAAATAACATAAAAGAAGTATCTTTAGGCCTTGAATTTAATTTTTTTGACTTTGATTTATTTGATTTTAAGACTAAGTTCACGCCATATATATATAGTGGCATTAATTATACAATATACAACGGCCTCTTTTTTGATGTTGGCAAAACTAAATATGATTCTAATCACGGGACTGTATCAATTCCCATGATAATTGGTGTTAAAACAAATATCAATAGATTTTTAATCCTTGGGATTGAGTTTGGCCCAAGGTATACTTTTGCAGATGATATGGACGGAAGCAACCCTACGAATAAAAATTTAAAGAAATTGGGGATTGACTTTGGAAATGTAAATAATAATGATTGGTATGTTTTTTCAGGTTTAACAGTGACCTATACCTTTGGAGACAAACCTTGCTATTGTGCAAAATAAAAAAATGAATTTAAAAGAACCTATAAACAAAGACAATTTACCCAAGCATATCGCTATTATAATGGATGGCAATGGTCGTTGGGCAAAACAACAAGGTTTTTTGAGAGCTATTGGACACCAAACCGGTACAAAATCAGTAAAAAAAATAATCGAAGCAAGTGCTACAATTGGTATAGAATGTCTTACATTGTTTGCTTTTTCAACTGAAAATTGGAATAGACCAAAATTAGAAGTGCAAACCTTAATGCGTGTTTTAATTAATTCCTTGAAGAAAGAGTTAGTTACTTTGCAAAAGAACAATATAAAACTAAGTGCCATAGGTAATTTAGAACAATTGCCAAAATCTGCATTAAGCGAACTTCTTGATGTAATTGAAAAAACAAAGGGCAATACGCGAATGACATTAACCCTAGCGTTGAGTTATGGGTCAAGAGATGAATTAGTCAATGCCGTGAAAAGCATCAGTAATAAAGTTAAAAATAATATAATTTCTATAGACGACATAGACGATTCAATTATAAATGAGCATCTTTACACGCGAAATTTACCAGATGTAGATTTATTAATACGAACAAGCGGAGAACATAGAATAAGTAATTTTTTGTTGTGGCAAATTGCTTATGCAGAATTATATTTTACTGATGTATTGTGGCCTGACTTTAAAGAACACCATTTACATGAGGCTATCATTAGTTATCAAAAAAGAGAACGAAGATTTGGAAAAACAAGTGAACAAATTAAATAATTTTTTAGTGTTACATAAAAGCATAAAAACGGCCCTAGCAATTTTAATTTTTGGAAGTTTTTTACAAATTAAAGCACAAGAAAGGGTTCCTTTTGACCAAGGAAGAAAATATATTCTAGCCGATGTAGCCATAGTTGGCAAGCTAAGTTTTAATACCCAAACCGTAGTGACCTTTGCCGGTCTTGAAAAAGGACAAGAAATTACAATTCCTGGAGAAGAAATAAGCAACGCTATTAAAAAACTAGGAAAACTTGGGTTATTTGATGAGATTTCATTTTATGTTAATAAAATTCAAAACGACAGCATTTATCTTGATTTGAATATTGAAGAATTACCTAAGTTGAATGAAGTTAAATTTATTGGCGTAAAGAAAAACAAAACAGAAGGGTTGATAAAAGACACTGATCTTACTAAAGGAAAAGTGGTCAATGAAAATTTAATTACGACCACAAAAAATTACCTCGAAAATAAATACAAAAAAGACGGCTATTTCAACACTAAAGTTAACATAAATACTGTAAAAGACACTTCGGCTGTAAACTTAGTTCATATGGTGGTGAGTATTGACAAAGGTGAAAAAGTTAAAATTCAAAATATTGATTTTGAAGGAAATACAAAACTTTCAGGCAAAATATTACGAAATGCGATGAAAGATACTAAACAAAAAAATCCAATTCGCATCTTAAAAGCTTCTAAATTCATTAAGGACAAATACAAAACCGATCTAGAAAAAGTAATCGCATATTATAAAGAAAAAGGATATAGGGATGCCAGAATTATTTCAGATTCTGTCGCCTACAACAAAGACAAAAATGCATTGTCCGTTAAAATAAATATCGAAGAGGGAAACAAATACTATTTTGGAAATATTAAGTTTTTAGGGAATACCGTTTACTCTGATCAAGGACTTAACAGTATGTTAGGTATAAAAAAAGGAGAAATCTATAATGGCGGTCTTCTCGAAAAAAGAATTGCAGACAAATCGAAGCCAGACGGTGATGACATTACCAATTTGTATCAAAACAATGGTTATTTATTCTCAAACATCAATGCTGTGGAAGTAAAAACAGCTAATGACACTATCGATTTTGAAATACGAATCACCGAAGGTCCTATCGCCTATTTCAACAAAATAACGGTGACGGGAAATGATAAAACAAATGACCGGGTGATTTACAGAGAATTGAAAACAAAACCTGGAGAAAAATACAATAAAGAATTACTCATTAGAACCATTCGTGAAATTGGACAACTGGGATTTTTTGATCCAGAAGCCATTGAACCAAAATTCAAAAATGTAGATGCCGCGTCCGGAACTGTGGATATTGAATACCCCCTTACGGAAAAAGGCGCTAGCCAGATAGAGCTTCAAGGAGGCTATGGTGGTGGTGGTTTTATAGGAACTTTGGGGTTGTCGTTTAATAACTTTTCAGCTAGGAATTTATTCAAAAAAGAAGCTTATAAACCACTCCCTATGGGCGATGGTCAAAAAGTATCCTTGCGATTACAAGGAAGTACTTATTTCCAAACCTATAGCGCGTCGTTTTCAGAGCCTTGGTTTGGAGGGAAAAAACCGATGGAATTTAGCACTTCATTATCTTATAGCAAACAATTTTTAAACGATTATCAAACCCAGACAGCCGATAAAACAAAAAGTTTTAATATTTTAACATTATCTGTTGGCCTAGCCAAAAGATTGACAGTTCCAGACGATTTCTTTGTTTTATCACAATCGGTGAGCTACCAACATTATGATTTAAATAATTACAACACGGGATTATTTACATTTGGGGATGGAGCTTCAAGAAATTTAGCCTATACTATTGGATTGTCAAGAAGCAGCAAAGGTGTAAACCCTATATTTCCAACTTATGGTTCTGAATTCAGCTTGTCAGGGAAATTTACAGTTCCTTATTCTTTGATTAACAAAATCGATTATGCTACATTGAAAGATAAGCAAGAATATAAATTAAAAAACACCGTTGATAGATTAAATGTCCCCGATACTAATGGACATATTGTTCAAATTGGTGATTATACAGATAGTAAAGGAAATTGGGTAGAAACATTTCAAGAAGCAGCAGCGGATGTGTCAAAAGTAGACCAAAAGAAATTTAATTGGCTAGAATATTATAAAATTAAATTCAAAGCCGATTGGTATACCAAAATTTATGGTAAATTAGTACTTCGAACGCTAAGTGAGTTTGGATTTTTAGGAGCATATAATCAAGATCGAGGGATTGTTCCTTTCGAAAGATTTTATGTGGGTGGTGATGGAATGGCTAATTATTCAATGGATGGTCGGGAAACAGTTCAGTTAAGAGGATATCCGAATAACTCCTTGACCCCAGTTATTACTGACAGGACGGATTCTAGATACGGGCAACAAATAGGCGCTTCGGTATATAATAAATTTTCAATGGAGATGCGTTATCCAATAACATTAAAGTCATCGGCCTCAATTTATGCACTTGCCTTTATGGAAGCAGGTTCGTCATTTGAAAATTTCAGAGGATACAACCCATTTGATCTAAAACGTTCGGCAGGATTTGGTTTACGAGTGTTCATGCCTGCATTTGGATTGTTGGGTATTGATTTTGGAAATGGATTTGATGCTTTGCCAGGACAATCAAAAGCAAATGGTTGGGAAACTCACTTTATCATTGGACAACAATTTTAAAATAAATTTGATATAATTTGCTAAACAATATAGTTATGAGAAAACAGTTTTTATTTCTAATTTTATGCCTTATTGTAGGAAATACAATTCAAGCGCAAACCCGAGGGACTAAAATAGGCTATATTGATATGGAATACATTTTACAAAATGTACCAAATTACATAGAAGCGCAAAACCAATTAGAGCAAAAAGCCCAAGAATGGAAGCAGCAAGTTGAAATAAAAAAAACAGAAATAAACAAATTAAAAGAAGCGCTTAAAGCTGAGCAGGCGCTATTAACAAAAGAACTTATTGAAGAGCGGCAAACTGAAATCAATTTCCTTGAAAATGAAAACTTGGAATACCAACAAAAAAGGTTTGGTCCAAATGGTGATTTAATGCTTCAAAAAACTATTTTAACAAAACCTATTCAAGACCAGGTCTTTACAGCAGTACAAGATATTGCTGAAGCAAAAAAATATGATTTCATATTTGATAAAACTTCCGATTTAACGATGCTTTTTGTAGCAAAAAGATTTGACATAAGTGACCAAGTTCTTAGGGTATTAAATAGATCGGAAAAAAGAGAACAATTGACTAAAAAGCAACTTAAAGAAGAGGATGCCAAAGATCTTGAAGAGGATGCCATAGTTGAAAATCCAGCGCTTGCAGAAAGAAAAAAAGCATTAGAAGATAAGAAAGCAGCGAGAGATACAGCTATCGCAGACAGAAAATTATTGCAAGAGCAAAAGAAAAAAGAAATAGCGGATAGAAAAATCCAACTTCAAATCGAAAGGGAAGCTAAGAAAAGTGGAGTGACTCCTATGGATTCAAAAACAGAAGTGATTCCAAATGACATTGAGAAAGAAACTGCAAAAACTGCAGCAGCAGAGGCAAAACAAAAATTAGCTGATGAAAAAGCGAAAGTTTTGGAAGACCGTAAAAAAGCCGTTGAGGATCGTAAAAGAGATTTAGAAGGCAAAAGGAAACAAGTTCTAGAGGAAAGAAAAACTATGAAAATTAGTGTAACTCCTGTGGATTCAAAAACCGAAGTAATTCCAAATGATATTGAGAAAGAAACTGCAAAAACTGCAGCAGCAGAGGCAAAACAAAAATTGGCTGATGAAAAAGCAAAAGTTTTGGAAGACCGTAAAAAAGTAGTTGAGGATCGCAAAAGAGATTTAGAAGAAAAAAGGAAACAAGTTCTAGAGGAAAGAAAAACTATGAAAATTAATGTAACTCCTGTAGATTCAAAAACCGAAGTAATTCCAAACGAGATTGAAAAAGAAACTGCTAAAACTTCAGCAGCAGAGGCAAAACAAAAATTAGCTGATGAAAAAGCAAAAGTTTTGGAAGATCGTAAAAAAGTAGTTGAGGGTCGTAAAAAAGATTTAGAAGAAAAAAGGAAACAAGCTCTAAAGGAAAGAGGAACTATAAAAACCGACACAATTTCTGATACAAAAGTTATAGAGGATGCACTAATCCCAATAACTATAATTGACTCTACTAAAACAGAAGTGCCCGAAAAAATAGAAGTAGAAGATCCTAAGCAAAAACAAATAGACGCTAGAGCTAAAATAGTAGAAGAACGCAAAAAAGTGATTGAAAATTATAAAAAAGCACTAGAAGAAAGGAAGAAAAAAGTGCTCGAAGATAGAGAAGCCGTTAAAAAAGCAAACGAAGAAAAATTAAAAGCAACAAAATAGATTACAAACAATAATAATTACTAAATATTTTAAAAACGATGAAACAAATCAAAACTTTATTAATTGCAGCACTACTTATTGTAGCGGCAAACCAAACTACAAATGCACAAGCGAAAACAGCTCATGTTGATGTAAGTGAAATTATGAGTAAAATGCCAGCTATGTTAGAGGCTCAAAAACAACTTGAAACATTGAGCGCATCCTATGATGCTGATTACAAAAAAATGGCTGAAGAATTTCAGGCAAAATTAAAAAAATATGATGCAGAAGCTTCAACAGTAAGCGAAGCTATAAACGGGGAACGTCAAAAAGAGGTTTCTGATATGCAAAAAAGAATTCAAGAATTTGGTCAAAATGCCCAAAAAGAATTACAACAAAAACAAGAAGACATCACCAAACCTATCTATGAAAAAGTAAAAACTTCCATCCAAAAAGTAGGCAAAGCTAAAGGATTTCAATATGTTATTGATGGCTCAACGCTTTTACTTGCCGATGGTCCAAACTTGACTACCGATGTTAAAAAAGATTTAGGTTTCTAATATAATCGATTCGCTTTTAAAAAACTGCTCACCAATTATTGGATGGAGCAGTTTTGTTTGTTAAAATATAAATTTATAGTACATTTAATCCGTCGAAATAACTGTGTTTATGCATAACAATCAACCTATCGGAATCTTTGACTCGGGCATTGGAGGAACTTCCATTTGGGCGGCAATTCACCATTTGCTTCCCAACGAGAAAACCGTATACCTAGCCGACAGCAAAAACGCCCCTTACGGCCAAAAATCGAAGGCCGAGATTATAGCGTTAAGCATAAAAAACACGGAGTTATTGCTTAGTATGGGTTGTAAATTAATTGTAGTAGCCTGTAATACAGCAACTACCAATGCCATTCAGGAATTGAGAGCAAAATATTCAGTGCCGTTTATTGGCATAGAACCAGCCATAAAACCAGCTGCGACTCATTCGAAAACCCAAACCATAGGAATACTAGCTACACAAGGCACATTAAATAGTGAACTTTTCAATAGGACCACGGAGAAGTTTCAGAATACAAAAATCATTGAACAGATAGGCCATGGATTGGTTCAGCTGATTGAAAGTGGCAAAATAGATTCACCCGAAATGACTCAATTACTCCATTCCTATTTATCCCCAATGATTGAAGCCAATATTGATTTTCTTGTTTTAGGCTGCAGCCACTATCCCTATTTGATACCCCAAATAAAAAAAATAATCTCAGATAACATTCATATTATCGATTCGGGGGAAGCGGTAGCCAAACAAACCCAAAACATATTACGAGAAAAAGTAGGTTTTTCATTGGCTGAAAATAACGACCCTATTTTCTATACCAATACCAATCCCAAAGTGATTTCTGCTATTCTAGAAAATAATTATGAGGTGATTGAAAAAGATTTCTAGGAAAATTTATTCTTTTTTGTACCAACGCGAATACATTACATAATTAGTAGCGATGCGTTCAATTTCCCCCGAAAAATTAGATTGGTCGATTTCCTTTACTTTTTTGGCAGGAACACCAGCATAAATACTCCCAGACTGTACTACTGTGCTTTGAGTAACAACAGCGCCTGCGGCTATAATGGAATTGCTTTCTATAACACAATTATCCATCACTATGGCGCCCATTCCTATTAAGACATTATCGTGAACAGTGCACCCATGAACAATCGCATTGTGTCCAATAGAGACATTATTTCCTATAATGGTGGGGT
>CANFHF010000005.1 GCA_947446635.1 Flavobacteriaceae bacterium | reverse complement strand
AGTAATTCTGCAAACTTTGGATTAGTAGCTATGGCGTGATAGGCTTCTTTTGGATTAGCTATTTGAGTAGCATTTACGGCATCATTTGGACTAAAAAAGTCTCTCACAAATTTTATTCCTAGTGGAGAATCGGTTTCCTTACCTACAATTTCTGAATTAAAAAAATTACCTAATCTAACAAATACAGCGCCGCTTGCCACTGGTATTACGATTCTGTCCAACATCCATAAAATAGGTCTTTTCATTATTTTTTTACTAAAATAGTACATCGCTATTATAATGGATATAGCAGCACCATGACTTGCTAGTCCTTGAAAACCAGTAAATTCAAAGTTTGGAGTAAATCGGAACGGCAAAAATATCTCTAAGAGATGATTGCGGTAATATTCCCAATCGTAAAAAAGAACATGACCAAGGCGAGCGCCAATTAATGTGGCTAAAACAGTCCAAATAAATAAGGAATCTAGTTTTTCTAACGATTCATTTTCGCGTTCAAATATATTTTTTATAATGTACCAACCCAATCCAAAAGCGATTACAAACATTAAGCTGTAATATCGAATTACAAAAAACCCTAAATCAAAACCTATTGGCGGATTCCATACTGTGTTTAAAACGTGTGTCATTATTTCTTAATTTCTTATTTGGTGTAAAAATACATTTTTTGTTTTGACTTTGTTTTTATTAATGGTTGTGTTTCTTTGAAGGAACAGGGTCATACCCCTTTTTTCCCCAGGGATGACAACTTAATATTCTTTTTATCCCAAGAAATCCACCATAAAAGAGACCGTGTTTTTGTAGCGCTTCAATCATATAACTCGAACAAGTGGGCTCAAACCTACAGGTTGAGGGAGTAAAAGGAGAAATTGCGTTTTGATAAAAACGAACCAATAGTACAAATGGAAATATGATGATTCTTGACAACATGATTTTGGAATTAAAAATCTGAAATCGGATCGGATTACTGAATACTGAAAGTGGTTCCTTCTTTCCCGTCTTTTAATTGGATTCCCAAGGCAATTAACTGATCCCGAATTTGGTCTGATAATGCAAAGTCTTTATTCGCTCTAGCTTCCATTCTCATATTAATGAATATGTTTACTAAGCCTTCCAGTTTTTCAGTATTGTTACCAATAGTTTTTTCGTCTTTTAAACCTAAAACGTCAAAAACAAAGGAATGCATCGATGTCTTGAGTTTATTTATATCTTCGGAAGTTAGTGTGGCAGCATTATCTTTTAATAAATTGATAAAACGGACTCCTTCAAATAATTGTGCTATCAAAATTGGACTATTGAAATCGTCATTCATGGCGTCATAACAATTTTGTTTCCAGCCAGAAATATCTAATGTAGAAGTCGAGCTTGGCGTAATTGCTGCCAATCCATCTAAGGCTTCCATTAATCTGTAAAATCCTTTTTCGGCAGCAAGAATGGCGTCATTCGTAAAGTCAAGATTGCTTCTATAATGCGCTTGGAGCATAAAAAATCGAGCAACACTCGGGGAGAAGGCTTTGCTTAAAATAGGGTTTTCGCCAGTCAAAATCTCCCTTGGTAAGATATTGTTTCCTGTAGATTTTGCCATTTTTTTGCCGTTCAAAGTCAGCATATTGGCATGCATCCAATAGTTGACCGGCGTATGGCCTGTACAAGCTTGATTCTGAGCAATTTCGCATTCGTGATGCGGGAATTTCAAATCCATTCCACCGCCATGAATGTCAAAATGATTGCCCAAATATTTGGTGCTCATCGCAGTACATTCTAAATGCCAACCTGGGAAACCATCGCTCCATGGAGAAGGCCATCGCATAATATGTTGGGGTTCGGCTTTTTTCCAAAGCGCAAAATCTTGTGCATTTT
Source organism: Flavobacteriaceae bacterium (assembly GCA_947446635.1). Lineage (GTDB taxonomy): Bacteria > Bacteroidota > Bacteroidia > Flavobacteriales > Flavobacteriaceae > Flavobacterium. The sequence continues at coordinate 87,096 of CANFHF010000005.1, read as the reverse complement.
TTTTATCGCCCTGACCGTCTAAATCTCTTGTGTTAGCTAACATTTCGTCAATGTTTCGGCCGCTTAATATACCGTAATTATTGGTTTTGTTATATTTAACAACGTCAAAATACACGGAGCCATTGACTTCATAGGCAAATCCATTGTCAATAATTTTTTTGACGATTTCAATTTGTTCAATAATATGTCCCGTTGCTGTGGGTTCAATACTCGGTGGCAAAAAGTGGAATAAACTTAAGATCTCATGAAAATCAACAGTGTATTGTTGAACAACTTCCATAGGTTCCAACTGTTCCAATCGTGCTTTTTTGGCAATTTTGTCTTCACCATCGTCCACATCATCCACAATATGACCCACATCGGTAATGTTTCTGACATAACGTGTTTTATAACCCAAGTGCAAAAAATACCTAAAGATGATATCAAAAGACATAAAAGTGCGCACATTTCCTAGATGCACATTGCTATAAACCGTCGGTCCGCAAACATATATCCCCACGTTTCCTTCATGAATTGGTGTAAAAATTACCTTTTCTCCTGAAAGAGAATTGTATATTTTTAAGGTTTGGGTTTTGTATAAAGGCATAAAAGTTTAATGTTTTTTAATTTGAAGATTAAACAAATTAATGATTAATAAAATTAGAATTTTGTATCTAATTTTATATAATCCAACAACTCTCTACGAGTTTGTTCGTTTTTGAATTGTCCGCCAAATTCTGAGGTTACGGTACTACTTTCGATGTCTTTTATTCCTCTAGAATTAACGCAAAGGTGTTTGGCATCTATGATACAAGCAACATCTTCGGTTCCAAGAGCAATCTGAAGCTCTTGTACGATTTGCATCGTTAGGCGTTCTTGAACCTGTGGTCTTTTGGCATAATATTCAACAATTCGATTTATTTTTGATAATCCAATGACACGACCTTTTGAAATATAGGCCACATGCGCTTTTCCTATTATAGGAAGTAAATGGTGTTCGCAAGTGGAGTAGAGGGTGATGTTTTTTTCGACTAACATTTCTCCATATTTGTATCCATTTTCAAATGTGGAAGCCTTTGGTTTTTTGGAAGGATTCAGTCCTCCAAAAATTTCCTTTACAAACATTTTTGCGACACGGTTTGGAGTACCTTTCAGGCTATCATCGGTCAAATCCATTCCAAGAGTAATGAGAATGTTTTCGACATCTTTTTTTATTTTTTCAATTTTTTGGTCATCGGTAATATCAAAAGCGTCTTCTCTTAGCGGATTTTTTGCGCTTAAACTAATATGATTGTCTCCTATTTCGTCATGAAATTCTTCGTTGTTTATCATCAAAAGTTACTATTAAAATGGGTGTGTAATTTTATGGGGTAAAGATAATTAATAAAAGCTAAAGAATTTCTAAGGCTTTTATTAATTAATTTAGGAATTTTCGTTGTCAGTATTATTTAAAACCGAATTATTTTTTCTGGTTTTATAAACTGAAATCGCCACTTTTAAAATTTGCATAGCACGAATAAGATCTTCTTTCTTTAAAACGTAGGCTATTCGCACCTGGTTTAATCCCATATTGGGAGTCGAATAGAATCCTGCCGCAGGGGCCATCATTACCGTTTCGCCATTCAAATCAAATTTTTCTAAAATCCATCGGCAAAAATCATCAGCATTGTCAATAGGAAGTTGCGCAATGCAATAAAAAGCTGCTTTTGGCTTGGTTACCACTACACCTTCAATTTTATTTAATTCACTTATTAGTGTATCTCTTCGCCCTTTGTACTCTGAAATTACCTCGTCAAAATAAGTTTTAGGTGTGTCAATTGCAGCTTCACAAGCAATTTGTCCCATTGTTGGCGGACTTAATCTGGCTTGGGCAAATTTCATTGCAGTGGACATGAATTCCTTGTTTTTTGATACTAAACATCCTATTCTAGCCCCACACATGCTGTAGCGTTTTGAAACCGAATCAACCATAATTACATTTTCTTCGAGTCCAGGTATATTCATTACCGAATAATGGGTGTCTCCGTCGTAAATAAATTCCCGATACACTTCATCAGCAATTAGAAATATGTCATATTTCTTTACCAAAGCAGCCAATTGCATCATTTCAGTTTCGGAATACAGATAACCAGTAGGATTTCCAGGATTACAAATCAAAATAGCCTTTGTTTTAGGGCTAATCAATTTTTCAAATTCACTAATAGGAGGAAGGGAAAAACCGGTTTCAATGGTTGAAATTACGGGAACGACCTTTCCGCCTGATGCATTTGAAAAAGCACTGTAATTAGCGTAAAAAGGCTCTGGAATTATAACTTCATCGCCCTGATCCATAATAGAACCCAAAGCAAATAATAAGGCTTCTGAACCACCTGTTGTGATAATAATATCTTCAAAATTTACATTGACTTTTTGTTGTAAATAAAATTGGGATAATTTCCTCCTATAGCTTTCATTACCAGCGGAATGGCTGTATTCTAAAATAGTTAAATCAATATTTTTTATGGCATTAATAGCAACTTCAGGGGTTTTTATATCGGGTTGACCTATATTCAAATGATATACTTTATGCCCTTTTTTCTTTGCTATTTCTGCAAAAGGTGCCAATTTTCGTATTGGTGATTCGGGCATTTGCCTGCCCTTGTTGGATATTTTTGGCATGTTTTAAATTATTGAAATGCAAATTTGCAATTTTTTTTCCGAATTTAATGGAGTATATAGTGTTATTTGTAGTTAAAGATGCATTATAATCCTATTATTTCCACTAACTTTATTTAAATCATTTTTGGTAAAAAAACAATTATTTTGTGTTTTCTATTCAATTTTGCTTTGCCCGTTTTGAGATATGAGAGTTTTTAAATTCCAGTATGTAGTATAAAAAAGAACGCTTCTTGTTTATTTCCAAGAAGCGTTTAGAATCAAAATTATTTAAATTTTATTCGTTAGCCATCACTTCGCCCTTAATTTTTAAGGCAATTATCCCTCCTTCATAATTTACAGCATTAGATTCAATCGTAATGGTTTTTCTAATTGGGCCAGGAGTCATATTGTATCGAATGTCAATTTTTCCAGTTTTCCCCGGCAGAATTGATTCGCTCGGCTTATTAGATACAATACATTTACAGGTCGAGAGCACGTTGGTAATAATTAAAGGTGCATCGCCGGTGTTAGTAAATTCAAAAGAACGAAGACCATTGTCCTTTTTCTTTGAAATGATACCGTAATCTAAAGTATTGTTTTTTACTTTAAATTCAATTTTAGGGCCTTCTTGGGCAAAACTCAAACTACTTATTAATACGATTGCTAGTAAAGCGGTTATATTTTTCATCCTAGTTTTTTTTAAATCAATGAGTAAATGTAATTAGTTTTAATTAATAGACAATTATTTATTTATCTTTTTATACTGTACTTAATTATTTACTTTTGTTCTCGATTATATTTACAAAAATCAGACCAAAGGTAAATTTTGGTTTTAACAGTTGCTTTTTATGACAATCCCTGCACAATTCGACGCCAAAACCATTGAAAATAAGTGGTATGACTACTGGATGAAAAACAATTATTTTCATTCGGAGCCAGATCACCGAACGCCATATACCATCGTAATTCCTCCGCCTAATGTGACTGGGGTTTTGCACATGGGGCACATGTTGAATAATACCATTCAGGATGTTTTGATTCGAAGAGCCCGTCTCAAAGGTTTCAACGCTTGTTGGGTTCCCGGAACGGATCACGCCTCTATTGCAACGGAAGCCAAGGTGGTTGCTAAATTAAAAGCCGAAGGAATCAATAAAAATGATTTAACACGCGAAGAATTTTTGGCACACGCTTGGGAATGGACGGACAAATATGGTGGCGTAATTCTGGAACAGCTCAAACAACTAGGATGCTCTTGCGATTGGGACAGAACAAAATTTACCATGGATCCGGATATGTCAGCTTCGGTGATTCGCTCTTTTGTTGATTTATACAACAAAGGCTTGATTTATCGTGGCTACCGAATGGTAAACTGGGATCCTGAAGCCAAAACTACTTTGTCCGACGAAGAAGTAATTTATGAAGAACAGCAAGGAAAATTATATTTTATAAAATATAAAATTGAAGGAAGTGAAGACTTTTTGACGGTTGCCACCACGCGTCCCGAAACTATTTTTGGTGACACTGCGATTTGTATTAATCCAATTGACAATCGTTTCAACCATTTAATAGGGAGGAAAGCCATTGTACCCATTTGCGGTCGTGTGATTCCAATTATCGAAGACGACTACGTTGATATTGAGTTTGGAACTGGTTGTTTGAAAGTGACTCCGGCGCACGATATGAATGACAAAGCTTTGGGCGAAAAACATAATTTGGAGATCATTGACATTTTCAATGAAGATGCGTCGCTAAATAGTTTTGGTTTGCATTACCAAGGAAAAGACCGTTTTGTGGTTCGCACAGCAATTGCCAAAGAATTGGACACGATCGGAGCTTTATCCAAAACCGAAATTCACCTGAATAAAGTAGGAACTTCCGAAAGAACCAAAGCCGTTATCGAACCCCGTTTATCCGACCAATGGTTCCTGAAAATGGAAGATTTGGTAAAACCGGCAATCAAGGCTGTTTTAGTAGATGGTGATATAAAATTGCATCCGGCCCGTTTTAATAATACCTACGCTCATTGGTTGAATAACATTCGCGATTGGAATATATCTCGTCAATTGTGGTGGGGACAACAAATTCCTGCCTATTTCTATGGCGATGGCAAGGAAGATTTCGTAGTTGCAGAAAACATTGAGGAAGCTTTGAAATTAGCTCGAGCTAAAACTTCAAACCTTAAACTTGAAACAAAAGATTTACGCCAAGACGTTGATGCTCTTGACACTTGGTTCTCCTCATGGCTGTGGCCAATGTCAGTTTTCGGTGGAATTATGGATCCTGAAAACGAAGATTTTAAATACTATTATCCAACAAATGATTTAGTTACTGGTCCAGATATTTTGTTTTTCTGGGTGGCGCGAATGATTATTGCAGGTTATGAATATACGGGTAAAAAACCATTTACGAATGTCTATTTGACAGGTTTGGTTCGCGATAAACAAAGACGTAAAATGTCGAAATCGTTAGGGAATTCACCAGAACCATTGGAGTTAATCCAAAAATTTGGTGCCGATGGAGTTCGAGTGGGTTTGCTTTTGAGCGCTTCTGCAGGAAACGATATTATGTTCGACGAAGAATTGTGTAATCAAGGAAAAGGATTTACCAACAAAATTTGGAATGCCTTCAAACTGATAAAAGGCTGGGAAGTTTCGGATGCAATTCCGCAACCAGAATCCTCCAAAGCTGCGATTGAATGGTATGAAGCTAAATTGCAACAAATACTTTTGGAAATCGAAGACAATTTTGAGAAATACAGAATTTCCGAGGCTTTGATGGGAATTTACAAATTGGTTTGGGACGATTTCTGTTCTTGGTTTCTCGAAATGATAAAACCGGCCTACCAACAACCCATTGACAGTCTAACTTTGGCGAAAGCCATAGAAATGCTGGAAAACAACTTGAAATTATTGCATCCGTTTATGCCTTTCTTGACAGAGGAAATTTGGCAAATTCTTGCCGAAAGAACTCCAGATGAAGCGTTAATCGTTTCGACTTGGCCCCAAATAAAACCGTTTAATACGCAATTAATTACCGATTTCGAAAACACAATCGAAGTGATTTCAGGAATCAGAACGATTCGTAAAGACAAGAATATTCCGTTTAAAGACACCATCGAATTGCGAATTGTGAATCACGATAAAGTTTCGACTTACTTTGATTCAGTAGTAGCCAAATTAGGGAACATCACTTCCTTAGAATATGTTTCCGATAAAGTGAATAGCGCTCTGTCTTTCCGTGTAAAATCGAATGAATATTTTATTCCAATCACCGGAAATATCAATTTGGAAGAAGAAATTGGCAAATTAACGGCTGAATTAGTTTATACCCAAGGTTTCTTGAAATCCGTTCAAAGTAAACTAGCGAACGAGAAGTTTGTTGCTGGAGCACCAGAAAATGTTTTGGCAAACGAAAGGCAAAAAGAAGATGATGCATTAGCTAAGATTGGTACAATTGAACAAAGTATCGCTGGATTGAAATAGATTTATTTAATAAAAATATAATTAAAAACGGCTGCGCAAAATTAATTTTGGCAGCCTTTTTATTTATTATTTATTAGGTTCAGTCGTGATATACTGGTAAATCAATTGTTTTTCTGTATCGCTGATTTTTGCTCGACCCTGCATTCTATTCAAATTTTCTTCCCATTCTTTTTCGGAAAATTTATTTGGCGCATATAGTTGGTGGCAACTAGCACAATTATTTACATAGATTTCTCTTCCTTTTTTTAAGTCTTCCAATGAAACTTTGGGAGTTGCGTCAATAGGAATATATAGCTGCGAAGAGCAAGAAAACAATAAAAATACAGCACCAAAAAGAAATATTTTTTTCATTTTATAGAATATTAAAAGGAATAAGAAAATAGTAAACGCACATCCATTTTTGTATACTCATCAACATTTAAACCTGACATTCCTGTAGGATTATTTAGCCCTGCAATTTGTGGCAAGAGCGATAAATTAATCCAGAATTCAGCGGTATTAAAACCAACGGTTGGTCCTGCAAATATAGCTGAATGCATGAAACTATCGTCTTTTATATATAGATTTCTATTCATGATTTCTGTACCTAAATTCCAATTTTTGTTAATTTCATAAGCAAAACCATAATTAATATCGTATTTCAACTCGGTTCTAGTGGTTACTTTTCTCTCAGTGGTTATGGTTTCCCATTCTGGCTCGAAAGTGAAGTTCAAAGCATGCGTTGTTCTTCCAATTTTTTTATCAAAAATGGCTTTCAATTCAATTTCCAATTCGTCGGCGGCAGCGGTTAGTTCTATATATCCCGCAAATCCAATTGTATTGGCAACAGGATCATAAAATTTGCATTTCCATTCGTTAGAAACTGAAATTTCTGTCGGACTCATTATCATTTCTCCTGAGCTTTTATCAAAAAAGGCTTTTTGTTTGGAATTTAAATATAAGGCAACTTGTAAATTAGAGCCTAAACCAGTTTCATATTCCACTCGATTTATAATTTCTCTATAGTAATTGTCTTTAGCATTTAAAATAGTGGTCCAAACTTCTAACTCTTTTTGTCCTTTTCCGAGGACACTACTTTGATAAGTGTAGTTGAATTTCCTGTCTTGAGCTAATAAACTCATGGTGCTGATAAGTAAAAAACTTGCTAATATTAATTTATTTTTCATTGTACTTATTTAGATTAAATATGAATAACGATGCAAATATAGAATCCAATTTTTGTTTATCAAAAATTATTTAGATTAATTATAAATAATAATTCGTCATTTTTTGGTATTTCATTGTAATTCAAAACTTTCTGCAGCATTTTAGAAACTTGCTTTAATTTTGTAAAAGAGCGGAATGGCATACTAGAAAGTTAATTAAAATAGTTTTCTGCAAAATATTTCAAAATAAATTAGTCTATTAAAGCATTACAAAGCTTTAAAAAAGGCGTCTCAAATAAATCTGAAATCTGAAATCTAAATTCTGTAATCTTTTCACTAAATTTGCACTCCGAACCGAATGAAGATTTTAGATAAAAATAAAAGAATCGTATTAAGAGGTTAATTCTGCCTTTAGGCAAATAATTAAAACTAGAAGAAATAAAGGTATAAAAAATGTTAGATAGACTTCAAATAGTAAAACAACGTTTCGACGAAATTTCGGACTTGATTATTCAGCCCGACGTGATTGCCGACCAAAAGCGTTATGTGCAGTTGAACCAAGAGTATAAAGGGTTGAAAGCTTTGTCCAAAAAAAGAGATGAGTACGTTGTTTTGATGGCAAATATTGAAGAAGCTAACGAAATAATTGCCGATAATTCGGATGCTGATATGACCGAAATGGCCAAAATGCAACTCGAAGAAGCTAAGGAAAGACTGCCGGAATTAGAGGAAGAAATAAAGTTTATGTTGATTCCAAAAGACGAGGAAGACGCCAAGAATGTGATGGTCGAAATTCGAGCTGGAACGGGTGGGGACGAAGCCAGTATTTTTGCTGGAGATTTGTTCAGAATGTACACCAAATATTGTGAAAATAGAGGTTGGAGAACTTCGGTTGTCGACATGAATGAAGGCACTTCGGGTGGATTCAAAGAAGTAATTTTTGAAGTTACAGGCGAAGATGTTTACGGCACTTTGAAATTCGAAGCGGGCGTTCACCGTGTGCAACGTGTACCGCAAACCGAAACCCAAGGCCGTGTACATACCTCGGCAGCGACGGTGATGGTGCTTCCAGAAGCCGAAGAATTTGATGTTCAAATTGATATGAACGACGTGCGTGTCGATTTTTTCTGTTCTTCTGGACCTGGCGGACAATCGGTAAATACTACAAAATCAGCAGTTCGTTTGACGCACATTCCAACGGGTTTGGTAGCGCAATGTCAGGATCAAAAATCACAACACAAGAATAAAGATAAAGCGTTGACGGTTTTACGTTCTCGTTTGTACGAACAAGAATTGGCCAAAAAACAGGAACAAGATGCAACAAAACGGACTTCACAAGTAAGTTCTGGAGATCGTTCAGCCAAAATTAGAACTTATAATTATGCCCAAGGTCGTGTGACAGATCATCGCGTAGGATTGACGTTATATGACTTGGGGAACATTATGAATGGCGACATCCAGAAAATTGTTGACGAATTACAACTAGTCAACAATATGGAAAAACTGAAAGAAGCTAGCGAAGTTTTCTAAAGAGAAAGGAGTAAAGAATAAATAGAAAAGATGACATGTTGAATTTTGGTTTGGCATTTTTTCAACACTTTGTGAACTTTGCGAAAAACTTTGCGAACTTTGCGGTTAAACACACAATAATGACAACAGAGCAACTTATTGACCAAATCAAAATCAAAAAATCGTTTCTATGTGTAGGATTAGATGTTGATTTGAATAAAATTCCATCTCATTTATTAAAATTGGAAGATCCAATTTTTGAGTTTAACAAGGCAATCATTGATGCCACATATGATTTAGTAGTTTCCTATAAACCCAATACGGCATTCTATGAAGCTTATGGAATACAAGGTTGGATTTCTCTCCAAAAAACAATCAATTACATCAATGAAAATCATCCCGAAATTTTTACCATTGCCGATGCAAAACGAGGCGATATAGGCAATACTTCATCTATGTATGCCAAAGCTTTTTTTGAAGATTTGAATTTTGACAGCGTAACTGTAGCTCCTTATATGGGAAAAGATTCAGTGGAGCCATTTTTGGCTTTCGAAAATAAACACACCATTATGTTAGCCTTGACTTCGAATGAAGGGGCTTTTGATTTTCAAACCTTAAATGTTGACGGAAAGGAATTGTATAAACGGGTTTTGGAAACCTCCAAAACTTGGACGAATTCCGGAAACCTGATGTATGTTGTTGGTGCTACAAAAGCAGAATATTTTACTGAAATTCGAAATATTGTTCCAGATAGTTTCTTGCTTGTTCCTGGCGTTGGCACACAAGGCGGAAGTCTTTCGGAAGTATGCAAATACGGAATGAATGCGAATGTAGGTTTGCTGATCAATTCTTCACGAGCTATTATTTATGCTTCAAATGGGACTGATTTTGCTCAAAAAGCTAGGGAAGAAGCTTTGAAAATGCAACAAGAAATGGAAGTAATTTTGAACGCAAATTAACAAGTATTAAATTTGATAAATTACACCATTTATAAAAATCAAGACAGCAAGCAATGGGTAACTTTTGTTCACGGCGCTGGTGGGAGTTCGTCAATTTGGTTCAAGCAAATTCGCGATTTTCAGAAAGAGTATAATGTATTGTTATTAGATTTACGCGGACACGGAAATTCAAATGTCCAAATCAAAAATGCTTTTCAAAAAAAATATACTTTCGAGTCGATTGCCAATGATGTTTTAGAAGTAATTGATTATCTTGAAATTGAGAAATCCCATTTTATAGGAATTTCTCTCGGTACTATTCTTATCCGACAATTAGCTGAGATGCATCCGGAACGCGTTCAAAGCATGATACTAGGTGGCGCCATTTTAAAGATGAATTTTCGTTCGCAAATTTTGATGAAATTAGGCAATACATTTAAATATGTATTGCCTTATTTGGTATTATACCAATTTTTTGCCTTTGTGATTATGCCTAAAAAAAACCACAAACAATCCCGATTGCTTTTTATAAATGAGGCTAAAAAGCTATACCAAAAAGAATTTATTAAATGGTTTAAACTCACTGCAGAAATCAACCCATTGTTAAAGTGGTTCAGGCAAGTAGAATTAAATATACCAACTTTTTATGTGATGGGAGAAGAAGATTATATGTTTTTGCCATCGGTTCGGCTGGTGGTTGAAAAACATTGCAAATCATCCCAATTATTTGTAATTGAACAATGTGGTCACGTGGTTAATGTGGAGCAACCTCTCGTTTTTAACAATGCAGTTTTAACATTCATTGGTTTAACAAAATAAAGAATGTCCCGCATTGCGGGACATTCTTTTTACTAACCAAAACCAAAATAATAAATAACCAGTTTATTACCTTACAAAGGTTGTGAATTCCTCACCTTTTTGTTGTTAAGATTTTGTTATTACTTTGTTGTAGTTACGTTAAGTTTCAATAAAACACAACCGTTTTATTGTCATAGACCATTGTTTTTCTTTCAGCGTGGAGTTTTATGGCTCTTGCCAAAACGATGCGTTCTAAATCCCGGCCTTTCATAATGAAATCCTCAATAGAATTGATATGCGAAACTCTAGTGATGTCCTGCTCAATAATAGGACCTTCGTCCAAATGTTGTGTCACGTAATGACTAGTGGCTCCAATGATTTTTACACCCCTTTTAAAGGCAGAATGATACGGTTTTGCTCCAGGAAAAGCAGGTAAAAATGAATGATGGATGTTGATAATCTTGTTTTCGAAAAGTGAGATTAAAGTAGGAGTTATAATTTGCATGTAACGAGCCAAAACGACGAAGTCTATTTCGTGCTTTTGAAGCAATGCTATCTGTTTTTTTTCTCCTTCTTCTTTATTTTCCTTGGTAAAAGGAATATAGTAAAAAGGAATGTTGAAGCGTTCGGCAATAGGTTTTAAATCTTCATGATTACTAATAATCAAAGGAATTTCTACATTCAATTCATCTGCACTGTAGCGTCCTAAAATATCAAATAAGCAGTGATCGTATTTCGACACAAACAGCGCCATCTTTGGTTTTTGATCTTTAGTGTAAATTTCCAAAGACATCTTGAAATCATCAGCAATGTTTTTTTGAAAGTCTTCTTTTATGTTTGCAAGTCTAATATTTAAATTAGCGAGTTCGCATTCGAGACGCATAAAAAAAACATTTTGTTCAACATCGACATGCTGGTCGATGTAAATTATATTCCCTTCCACTTTTAAGATAAAATTGGTTACTGCGGCAATAATTCCTTTTTGGTCTTCACAATGAATAAGTATGGTTATTTTTTGCATAAAATTTATTTTCAATATTCCTTACTGGACTTCGGAACGATAGCATGTTTTTATTTTGGTAAAAATTATTTGTTAAAATAATTTTTACCAAAACTAATCTTATTTTTCATTAAAAAAAAGCCTTATGATATTTTGTGTTTTAAGACCTTTTAATCAACTAGATTCAATTAATTAATTGCAACTTGTTAGGAAGAATATAAAGAACATTTTACCATTCAGGTGGAATTTCTTCTTCGCCCATTTTTAAAGAAATCACAATGCCTATTAAAAGCGAAAGCGCAATAAAAGTTAATGAAAACCATTCTGGAATTTCAACAAAATCATGCGATAACATTTTCAAACCTACAAAACTTAATATAGCGATCAAACTGTATTCTAAATGAGCAAATTTCTCGAGCATATTAGCTAAAAAGAAATACATGGAGCGTAATCCCAATATAGCAAAAATATTCGAACTAAAAACCAAAAAAGGGTCAGAGGTAATAGCTAAAATAGCAGGAACACTATCCAGCGCAAAAATGCAATCCATCACTTCAATGACGATTAGCGCTACAAATAAAGGAGTTGCTGCGGTAATGTGTCTTTTTTTTACAAAAAAATGTTCGCCGTCTATGGAGCTGGTAATGGGTATTATTTTTCGCAAGATCTTGTACACAAAAGATTTTTTGGGTTCAAATTTTTCATTATCCTTTGAGAATAAAATCTTCGCGCCGGTAAAGATTAAGAAACTCCCAAAAATATAAGTAGTCCATCTGAATTTATTGATTAGTAGTACACCAGAATAAATCATCAATCCCCGAAAAACAATAGCACCTAAAATCCCCCAAAACAACACTCGATGTTGGTATTTTTTCGGTATTTTAAAAACAGTAAAAATGACAGCTATGACAAATATATTGTCTACACTCAAAGATAATTCGATTAAATAGCCGGTAATGTATTTTATGGAAGCGCCAATAGGCTGAAGTCCGTCTGGATTAGAAATATATTGATTACTATATAGCCAATAAATGACACCCGAGAAAACAAACGACATTGTTACCCATATTGCCGACCATTTTCCGGCTTCTTTAGCGCTAATGATGTGAGGGTTTTTATTAATAACCCCTAAATCGAGAGCAAGAAATAATAAAATACCCGATAAAAAAGAGGTCCAGACAAACATTTTTATTCAATTATAAATTATAAAGTAATTAGTTTCAAAGATACTTCGTTGCTGTTGATATAAAAATTTAATGGATAAAAAAAAAGTGCCTTCATTTACGAAGGCACTTTTCTAACATTAGAATTACTTTATTTATAGTACAGACTTAACGGTCTTAACTATTCTTGCAGCAATTTTATATGGATCACCATTTGAAGCAGGTCTTCTATCTTCCAACCATCCTTTCCAACCTTTTTGTACTGTAATTAATGGGATTCTAATAGAAGCTCCTCTATCTGATACTCCAAAAGAGAAATCGTGAATAGAAGCAGTCTCATGCTTGCCAGTTAAACGTTGGTCATTATACGCTCCGTAAACTGCAATATGTTCTTTTGTTACTGGTCGGAAAGCCTCACATATTTTTTCGTAAGTTGCTTTGTCTCCACAAGTTCTTAAAACTTCGTTAGAGAAGTTAGCATGCATTCCAGATCCATTCCAATCCGTGTCGCCTAATGGTTTAGGGTGATATTCAATATAATATCCGTATTTTTCAGTCAAACGATCTAATAAATATCTAGCAATCCAAATTTCATCACCTGCTTTTTTAGCACCTTGTGCAAACAATTGAAATTCCCATTGTCCACAAGCTACTTCTTGATTAATACCTTCAAAGTTAATTCCTGCAGCAATACATAAATCAGCATGCTCTTCTACCAATTCTCTTCCATGAGTATTTTTCCCACCTACTGAACAATAGTACATTCCTTGAGGGGCTGGGTAGCCGCCAATTGGAAAACCTAAAGGCAATAGAGTTTTGGTATCCATAATGAAATATTCCTGTTCGAAACCAAACCAGAAATCGCCATCGTCATCAATAGTAGCTCTTCCATTTGAAGAATGAGCACTTCCATCAGCATTCATAACCTCTGTCATTACCAAGTACCCGTTAATACGAGTAGGATCCGGATAAATAGCAACTGGAACTAAAAGGCAATCAGATGAACCTCCCTCAGCTTGTTTTGTTGATGAACCATCAAAAGACCAGTTTCCAATTTCTGCCAACGTTCCTTTAAAGTTTTCGTGTTCTTCAACTTTAGTTTTACTTCTAAGATTTTGGGTTGGTTCATAACCATCTAACCAAATGTACTCTAATTTTATTTTAGCCATGATACTATAAATTAATTTGTTATTATAATTAGTGCAAATGTAATTCAAAAGTACGTATGTATAAAATAATGGGGTTAAAATAACTTTTGGTTATGTAATTTTTATGAATACCCTATTTTCAAGTAGGTTAAATTTTAAATACGATATTTTTTATATGCAAAAAATAATAATTATATTTGAAGAAAAACAATAGTGCTATGTCGACATTAAGATTTCAAGCTTTAAAAGAAGCTTCCAATAGAAAACCGATTCATTTTGAAGAGATGGACAGAAAGTCAACCCTTTTTGGTTCAAATGTGTTTAATCAAAAGGCGATGAAGCAATATTTGACTTCTGACGCTCTTAAAGGAGTTCAAGGAGCGATCCAACACGGCACCAAAATAGACAGAAAATTAGCCGATTATATTGCCATGGGTATGAAAGAATGGGCTTTGTCAAAAGGAGTAACGCATTATACCCATTGGTTTCAACCTCTTACAGGAAGTACCGCTGAAAAACATGACGCTTTCTTCGAAACATCTTACGATGGTAGCGATCCAGTAGAAAAATTTGGCGGAGGTCAATTGGTTCAACAAGAGCCTGATGCCTCTAGCTTTCCTAATGGAGGAATTAGAAATACTTTTGAAGCAAGAGGTTACACCGCTTGGGATCCAACATCGCCAGCCTTTATATATGGAACAACTTTATGTATTCCTACCGTTTTTATTTCCTATACAGGAGAAGCTTTAGATAATAAAATACCCTTGTTAAGGGCTTTATCTGCAATAGACGAAGCCGCTACCGATATATGTAAATATTTTGACAAGAACGTAAAAAAGGTGACTGCAACCCTAGGTTGGGAGCAAGAATATTTCTTGATTGACAACGCATTAGCTAACTCTCGCCCTGATATTGTAATGACTGGAAGGACCTTATTAGGGCATACTTCTGCAAAGGGACAACAACTGGATGATCATTATTTTGGATCTATTCCAAGTCGAGCCTTGACGTATATGAGAGATTTAGAACAAGAATGTATGTTGCTAGGAATTCCAGTAAAAACACGTCATAACGAAGTGGCACCCAATCAATTTGAGTTGGCGCCTATTTTCGAAGAAACAAACTTAGCCGTAGATCATAATTGTTTGTTGATGGATGTGATGCAAAAAGTGGCAGAACGTCATGATTTAAAAGTATTATTACACGAGAAACCATTCAAAGGAGTAAATGGTTCCGGAAAACACAATAACTGGTCCTTGGCAACAGATACAGGCGTGAACTTGTTAAGTCCTAGTAAAACCCCAATGAGTAATTTACAGTTTTTAGCTTTCTTTATTAACACTATCAAAGCTGTAAATGATTACGAAACTTTATTAAGAGCTGCGATTGCTACAGCAAGTAACGATCACAGATTGGGTGCAAATGAAGCACCTCCGGCAATTATTTCTGTCTTTATTGGAGAACAATTAACCAAAGTTTTGGCTGAATTAGAAGGTGTGACTACCGGAAAATTATCACCAGAAGAAAAAACCGACTTAAAATTGAATGTGGTTGGTAAAATTCCCGACGTCCTTTTGGATAATACCGACCGAAACAGAACATCGCCTTTTGCTTTCACAGGAAATAAATTTGAGTTTAGAGCAGTAGGTTCTTCTGCGAACTGTTCGAATGCGATGACGACTTTGAATACTATCGTGGCCAAACAATTGAAAGATTTCAAAATGGAAGTGGATGCTTTGATAGAAACCAAAGATTTGAAAAAAGACGAAGCTATTTTTAATGTCTTGAGAGAATACATTAAAGTTTCTAAAAAAATACTTTTTGAGGGAGATGGTTATAGTGAGGCCTGGGAAATTGAAGCAGCTAAAAGAGGGTTGAGTAATTTTAAAACCACTCCTGAAGCCCTAAAAGCAAGAGCTTCTAAACAAGCTTTAAACTTGTTTTCCGAAATGGGAATTATGAACCATATAGAAGTGGAAGCACGTTATGAAATTGAATTGGAAGAATACACCAAAAAAATCCAAATTGAAGGTAGGGTTTTAGGTGATCTTTCCCAAAATCATGTTATTCCAACAGCAATTCGGTACCAAAACACCTTGATTGAAAATGTAAAAGGCTTGAAAGAAATTTTCGGGGATGAATTTAAAACATTGGCAAAAGAACAAATCACCCTTATAAGAGAAATATCGGGTCATATCGAAGGAATCAATTCTAAAGTTGAGGCGATGACAAATGAACGAAAAAAAGCTAATAATTTGACCGATGCTCAAGAAATGGCAGAAGCCTATTGTAATGAGGTAAAACCCTATTTTGAAATCATCAGAAATCACTGTGATAAATTAGAGTTGCTCGTTGATGATCAAAGTTGGACGCTGACTAAGTATAGAGAATTGTTGCTTACGAAATAGTGTCGACTCTTTTTTTTATTAAAATGCCTATCCGCTTTGGATAGGCATTTTTTGTGATAACTTTTCAAAACAGTTGTGGAAACCGAATAGGCAAACACCAAAAAAAATAATTATATTTGTGCCGTCCTCCTTCGGCGGACAAGCAATAAAACTACATAACAATAAAATGAGTTCAGATTACAGTAAACGATACGCTCTTCGAGGTGTTTCAGCATCCAAAGAAGATGTGCACAACGCCATAAAAAATATTGACAAAGGATTATTTCCTCAGGCTTTTTGCAAAATCGTCCCTGATTATTTAACTAATGACGATGATTATTGCCTGATTATGCACGCCGACGGCGCAGGAACTAAATCCTCATTAGCCTATATGTATTGGAAAGAAACTGGTGATATTTCGGTTTGGAAAGGCATTGCGCAAGATGCTTTGATTATGAATATCGACGATTTATTGTGCGTAGGGGCAACCGACAATATCTTACTTTCTTCCACTATTGGACGCAATAAAAACCTCATTCCTGCCGAAGTGATTTCGGCAATCATCAATGGTACCGAAGAATTGATTAAAGAACTAGATTCTTTTGGTGTTACTATTCATTCTACTGGTGGCGAAACGGCAGATGTAGGTGATATTGTTCGTACTATCATCGTAGATTCGACGGTTACAGCCCGAATTAAACGCTCGAAAGTCATTGATAATGCCAATATAAAAGCAGGTGATGTGATTGTGGGATTGGCTTCTTTTGGTCAATCTAGTTACGAAAAAAGCTATAATGGTGGAATGGGAAGCAACGGATTAACCTCGGCGCGGCATGATGTTTTCGGGAAGTATTTGGCAACAAAATACCCAGAAAGTTTCGATGCGGCTGTTCCATCAGCTTTGATTTATTCAGGGCAAGTAAGACTAACCGATGCAGTCGAAAATTCGCCAATCGATGCTGGTCAATTAGTGCTTTCACCAACACGAACGTATGCTCCTATCATCAAAAAAATACTCGATAAATACGACTCTTCAACCATTCACGGTATGGTGCATTGTAGCGGAGGGGCGCAAACCAAGATTTTGCATTTCGTTCAAAATCTACATATTATAAAAGATAATTTATTTGCCGTTCCACCATTGTTTCAATTAATTCAGGAGCAATCAAAAACGGATTGGAAAGAAATGTACCAAGTTTTTAACTGCGGTCACCGTATGGAAATATACGTTCCTGAAGCAATTGCCCAGGACATCATTGCCATTTCAAAATCATTCAACGTCGATGCAAAAATCGTGGGTAGAGTAGAAGCAGCCGATGCCAAAAAACTCACCATCACCAGCGAATACGGAACTTTCGAATATTAAAAAGTAAACCATTACACTATGTACGAATTACTTTTTTGGAACTATCAGGACGGAATTTATCTCAACCACCACTTGGTTTATGAAGCCATTGCTGATGGCAAAATAGTCGAAGGATTAGAAGATCTTCCTGTGGCTGTTATTCTAAATCGTATTAAAAGTGTTTTTTCAAGCTGGGAAAAAGTAGACGAAAACAGTTGGAAAAGCCCTAACGAAAAAGGGGCTTTTCACCTTAAAACCACGCCTCAAAGCATTAAGATTGATTGCTATGGAACCGAAGGTAAAACAATGAATCTTCTCGCAGACACTATGGAAGAATTCAAATGTCCACTCTATGACCCTCAAATTCCGGTGCGTTACGACGAAATGAACGAATAGATTATTTCCTTTTTCTAACTTTTTTCAATTTATATTCTCCGCTAATTTATGGGTGCATTTGTTATCAGTAAACGATTTGATGATCAGTACAAATTTGTATTTACCTCCAGAAAAGGCAAAACTATTTTTACAAGTCCCTCTTTTGAACTTAAGATGGAATGTGAAGAAATTATTGAAGAAATAAAGTCAAACCTAGAAAAATATACGTATGTTAAATCTAGGGCGGCCAATGGAAAATATTTTTTTAAAATGATGCAGAAAGACGTCGTCATAGCTACCAGCCGAAAATATACCACGCCATTGCTACTTCAAAAAGGAATCGATGAAATTAGTCGCACTGCCAAAAAATCAGAGGTATTGGATTTTTCTGTGAATGAATTTGTTTTCCCAGATTAAATTTTTCAAAGGATAGAACTCAAAAAAGGACGAGTAGTCTTGAATATTTTTTTAATGGTTGACAACTACAAAAAGGTGCCGATTCCTAAGCATTTCAATGTATTAAACATAAACTTTGATAGAAGTGCAAAGCTTGTTTTTGCCAATGAATAGCCACTTTAGGTAGGTTCATTATGCCTTGTATTTTCTATTGTGTTTAACATAGTCTTGGGCCAAATAGTAAAGCCATATTGGCAAAATTATAAATATTAGCCAATTGTTTTCAAATGCTTCCCTATAGTCAAGCTTCATAAGACTGATAAATGCAGTTGTTAAACCACAACCTGGGCAATGAAAACCAAATATCGTTTTCCATAGACAAGGAATACAAAAATCAATATCTGTAGTAGCTTTTAGAATTGCAGATAGCAAAAAATAAACACCTATTATTACTGTAATTTTATTGAAGGCAATATATTTTACTACTAGGTTAGACATTTTTTATAGGATTGCCTTGTGCGTCCTTGAAATTACCTGAAACAATTATGATAAAATCTATAATTGTCCAGATACCACAACCGCCAAGTGTCAAAAGTTGTACAACTCCTAATGCCGTATGACCTGTGTAAAAGCGATGTGCGCCAAAAATACCAAGAAACCAACAAAGAAGTAAACAAGTAATCCATTTATTTCTTTGCTCTGTTATTTCAGAACTTATAGGTGTAGATTGAATTGTCTGTCTTACTCCGCATTTTGGGCAGATTTCAGCTTTAATATTAATCAATGCACCGCATTCGGTACAATACTTTTCATTTTCTTGTTTCATAATACAAAAATGTAAGAAAGGGAGAGAAACTTCGCCTCTCCCTTTTGGTGTTTAAATTAAGTCTCTTCCGTCAGCCATTTTCATGCTGCCTGTGATTATTTTAATGAAGTCAATTAATGACCATAAACCACACCCGCCTAGTGTAATTAGCATTAACCACCAATTAGAATAACCCATCATTAAGCGATGAATGCCTAGTCCGCCTAAAAAGAAACTAATCAAAATCATTGTTGTTTTTGATTGAGCTGGTTGTTGTACTCCCATTATATTTTGGTTTTATTAGATAGTACCTACTCTATTCAGTTTTCGGCCTCCCTGTTTTTTTAATTCTTGAATTTAGCTATATAACTCGTTTATATACTCAGTTTTTAATCTAAAAATGAGTATATCTCTATTTTATATGGATTCTTTGCTCAATTAGAGTTGAAATTTATTTTTAGGAATCATCAAAACGAAATGTACTAGATTACGAATGTATACTTTTTTACGTATATAATATATTAAAAGCTAATTTATTTGATAAATAGCAAATTTATTCGACTAAATCATCTATATTATTAATTTTTAAGTTAATAAAAAATTAGATTATTTATTCCAGATTTCCCATGCTTTCTCTGCCTGAAAAACAAGCATATCCATTCCGTTTTTGGTTTGGGCGCCTTGCGCTTTGGCTTTTTTGAGGAATTGGGTTTCCTCAGGATTGTAAATCAAGTCGTAAGCAATATGCTTTTCTGTAAAATAGTCGTAGGGAATTAACGGCGAAGCCTCTATATTCGGGCTGGTTCCCACCGGACTCGAATTGATAATGATTTGGTAATCGTCAAAGGCGCTAGCGTTGATTTGGTTATAAGCAATGGCGTTTGCTTTGGCTTCCCTAGATACAAAAGTGTAGTCAATGCCTAATTCGTCTAAGGCAAAAGCGACACCTTTGGATGCACCACCCGTTCCTAAAATCAATGCTTTTTTATGGTGTGCTTGCAACAAGGGTTGCAGTGACATCATAAAACCATAGTAATCGGTATTGTAGCCCTTTAGTTTTCCTTTTTTTGAAATTTTTATGGTGTTTACCGCTCCAATTAAAGCCGCTTTTTTTGATAATTTATCTAAAAACGGAATTACGACTTCCTTATACGGAATGGTGACATTTAATCCTTTTAGTTCAGGGTTGTTTTTTATGATTTCGGTGAAAGCTGTTATTTCTTGTATGTCGAAATTATCGTAGGTACACTCTGCTAAATTTTCGGTGGTGAATTTCTTGGTAAAATAGCCTTTAGAGAAGGAATAACTTATGTTGCGTCCCAGTAATCCAAAGCGTTTTGGTATTGTATCGAGCATTATGGCTTTGTGTTTTTTGTAATGTAATTTTGCACCATTTTTCGCGCCCAAACCACGGGGAATAAATCTTCCAATATGATATAATTGTCAAAATTTAAACGCAAAGCATTACTTAAATGGAATTTTGCCTTGGTGGTTTGCTGTATCATAAAATACAGACCGGCCAAACGATATTCCACTTCGTTTTCTTCTGGAAAATATTCCGTGGCCTGCAACAGGGTTTGTATCGCGCTTTCGAATTCGCCCAAAAACTGAAGAATATCAACCCAAAATAACCAAGTGTCTAATCCGTAGTCGCCAAATTCTACCGCTTTTCGATAGCCAAATTCAGCTTCTTCAAACAGGTTTAGCTGTTTGTTTATTGTAGCAAATCGCTTCCAATACATTCTATTTTGATTGTCAATAGCCAAGGCTTTATTGACGTAAAGTAGCGCTTTTTGGAAATTTTTCTGGCGTACGTAAAAATCGGTAATAGCAATCCAGCCTTTGTCTAAAAGAGGGTCTTCGTGAACAGTTTTATTGAAGTATTTTAACGCCTGAACTTTGTTTCCTAATTTTTCGTAGCATTTGCCTATTCGTAGCAAAGCATAGGAAGTGACGTCATCTAATTCTATGGTTCTTTTGAAACTTTCAATAGCTTCTTCGTATTTTTTTAATCGTTCTAGGGTTTTGGCTTTTTCCATAAAAGCGCCTAGGAATTCATCATCGATAAGGGTGGCGTAATCAAAAGCACGAATTGCATTGTCGTATTCTTTTACGCCATAATGCAAACGACCTAACTGATGCCAACCGATTTCGCTGTAGGGGTTTTTATCGATGTACGAAATGAGATAGGTAATTGCTTCTTGATTTTGATCTAAAAATTCAAAGCAATATACCACGTTATATAATGCCGACTGGTCGTCAAAATCTTCTTCCAAACATTTTATGAAGTTTTCTTTAGCCATTTCTAGATTGTCCATAAAGAGGTATTCCATCCCGATTAAATTATAAACATCGGCTAAATCATCGGTGTACTCTAAAGCAATTTTCAACATTTCAACTGCTTTCTCGTGTTGGTCCCTTTTAGAACAAATATTGGCTTTTTGGATGAAAATTTCTTCATTGGTAGGCTCTATGGCATACAATTCGTTCAATAGCTTTTCGGCCTGTTCGAGTTTGTCGTCATAGACTAGCATTTCTACTTGAACTAACTTTAATCCAGTAGATTTAGGATGTTGTTCCAAAGCTAGTTTCAGGGCTTTTTTAGCCAATGCGGCTTTGCCCATGTCTAGATAGTGTAGGATAATCTCTTCAAATTCTTCTGAGTCAAAAAAGAGTACCTTGTTGGTTTTCAACATCGACTCAAATTTAGATAAAGATAAGTTGTATTCCTCTTCCTCATTGCTTAATTGCATAGCTTGATTTTTTTGAGTTTGCCTATAATAAAATTAGATAAACTTGTTGTACTGTTGAGGAAAATTGCTAATTGTTGTAAACAATTTAATTAACAAAATAAATAGATTAATAAGGGTTGCTATTGCTAGTTATTCTTGCTAATTTTTTAATTGAATTTCATTTAATACGTTCAATAAAATAGCGCAACCTTCCCGAATTTCTTCTTCAGAAATGGTTAACGGCGGCGTGATTCTAATGGCACATTCTTCGAATAGTAACCAAAATAAAATAAGCCCTTTGTCTTGACAGCGAAGAATTACTGCATTTGTTATCGCTGCGCTATGGGTTATGACCGCTAACATAAGTCCCTTTCCTCTAATTTCTTGTATCAAAGGATGTACCAAAAGTAATCGAAATAGTTTTTCTTTCTCTAAAGTCGCTGCTATTAGATTTGTTTCAGTAATTTCCTGTAAAGTAGCCAAGCAGGCTGCCGCTATGACAGGATGTCCTCCAAAAGTCGTGATGTGACCTAACTTGGGATCGTGACTTAATAAATCCATCATTGCTGCCGATGCTGTGAACCCGCCAACAGGCATACCGCCTCCCATTCCTTTTCCCATAACGAGAATATCAGGTACAACATCATAATTTTGGAAGCCAAAAAGTTTGCCTGTTCTTCCAAAACCCGGTTGAATTTCGTCAAGAATCATTAGAGCACCCACTTGGTTGCAACGTACGCGAACTTTTTTAAGAAAATCGTTTTGAGGTTCAATAAATCCAGCCCCACCTTGAATGGTTTCTAGAAGAATTGCAGCCGTTTTAGTTGTTATTTTGTCTAAATCGGCCTCATTATTAAAAGTAATGAAATCGACATCAGGAATCAGTGGCCGAAATATTCGTTTGCGTTCCTCGAATCCCATCACGCTCAATGAACCCATGGTGTTGCCGTGGTAGGCATTATGGCAAGAAATTAATTGACTCCTTCCGGTTGTTCTTCTAGCGAGTTTTAAGGCGCCTTCAATGGCTTCGGTGCCGGAATTGACTAAGTATGTTTTATTTAAAGAAGAGGACAGGAGTGAAGCTAGTAATTTGCAATATTCCACGGCCGGACTTTGTGAATATTCACCATACACCATCACGTGTGAATATTTGTCTAATTGGTCTTTAATCGCCTGATTTACTCTTGATGGTTGATGCCCGAGTGAGCATGCCGAAACGCCCGCCACAAAATCTAGGTATTTTTTATTGTTGGTATCGAAAATATAAGAACCTCGAGCATACGAAACTTCCATTCCTAAAGGATAGGGAGAGGTTTGGGCTTGGTATTTTATGAAATCGTTATTCAAAGTATTTTTTTAATGTTTTTGATTGAGAAATAACGATGTTCAAATCTACAATCAAAAATCGTTATTTCTCAATCTTAAATCTTTTTCTTCTTCTTGTCGTAATTCAATGTTTCTTTTCTGATTTTCATCGGAACATTTTCTTTGGTATTTTCCTTTTTACCTTGCTGAACTAGTTTGTCGTTTTCTGTATTTTCTTCGTCAGGAAAAATACCGTCTTTCGATTTTATCCGTTCCTCACCACGCCAGACTAGACCACTCAGTTTCCGGGCGTTTTCAGGTAAGTCTTTTTCGGGATAGATATCACCATTGACTTGGTTGAAAAAGGTAATAGTTTCTATGGCGTTTTTTTCTATAATAAGATTGATTTTACTGCTGACGCTCTTGTTGATACCGATGAGTTCTTTAGCATCATTTCGCATGTAATAAATGACTTCGGTGTTTTTTATTATATCTACATCGTGGAGTTTCCCTTCAATGAATTTTCCAAAAAGATTCATTCCTTTCACCTGATTATATCCCTTTCCCAGCGTGTCTTTAGAAACTAGAAAAGTATTGTTGAGTACTTTGAGCGAATCCAATTCTCGAGTTGCATTGTTGCCAATTAGATGTATCACGTCTCCGGTAATTTGGTTTTCTCCGTTCCAAAGGATTGGTTTTCCTATCAATTTTGTCAGGGCTAATTTTGAACTAGAATAAATGGAATCACATTTTCCGCTCATATTCGTTTTATAAAAACGAACATTATTAAACGCGCGTATAATACGATTACCTTCTTTGCCTGTAACCATCATTTTTTTTCCGTGAATATAAACCGAATCGTTTTCGACAAAATTCACAGCGACAGCCCTTTTAGTTACAAACAACGAATCCTTGTTTTTATAAATTTCAGCATAATGTCCTTTGATGATCCCACGATTAATTGAATCAGTTATTTTTACATTTCGTGTTGCAGAAGCAAATTCTTTATTTCGATTATAATAAAGACTGTCACCTTCTATCAAGCGGTCCTTGTACTTGATATACGATTTCCGTAGAAAATGCGCAACATTTTTTTTGGTGTCATAAAACCCTTTTTCAGTATAAATAAAATTGACTTTACTAGTTATGGTTGAAGGGCCAAAAAGATACGAATGCCCAGAATTACTATAGTAATCTAGGTGATTTGACTTGATAACATATTTAGGGTTTGAGAGCGTTACTGCGGTCATAAATTGATACTTTTTTTCGATAACAAAGTATTTTCCGGACTTACTTTTCAGTGTGTTTTCTCTATTGGTAATTGTGCCATTTGAGTTGTAGTAAACTTCTTGCGTGTTTCGGTTGAAGTTAATAGTATCTGTAACCATAGTCGATTCGGGCGAACGCATTTCGGCGTTTCCAGTTGCAAAAGCCTGTTTTGTATTACCATTATATTCGGCATATTTACTATTTAAATATAAGGTATCGCCTTGAACCAACTGTACATTACCAAAGGCTTTGATGTAATTTTCTTTTTGAAAATAATATGCTTTGTTGCAAGTCAAAATTACGCCCTCGTGATTGACACGTACCTTTCCGGTTAGCAAAAATGCATCGGGAGCTTCAAATTGATTCACGTCGGCAAAATCAGAATGTTCAATTATGATTTTTTTAGGTGCTTGTGCCAAAATCGTATTAAAACTTAGAATTGTCAACCAAAAATGTATGAAAAAAAGTGATTTATTCAATGGAATTATTTTTCGTCAAATTTATGAAAAAGGAAACAATCCTAATCCATATTAGGATTTATTTATAAAGGAGGTATTGTTGATTCAGGTTATCCCTAAATCCCTAAAGTTGTTCTAGAAAAGGGATTATTCCTTCAGATCATTTATGGACTTCGATTTAATAAGTCTTGAATGGTTTGGTCTTAGTTTATTTTTTTAAAGCCTCTTCATAATTTTCACCTACTTTTTTCCAATTAATCACTTTGAAAAAAGCATCTACATAGTTTTTTCTTTTATATTGGTAATCCAAATAATAAGCATGTTCCCAAAGGTCTAATGCTAGAATTGGCGTTCCTTGAACAAGTGCATTATGCATCAAAGGATTATCTTGATTTTGGGTGCTTGTAATCTGAAGATTTCCGGATCGATCCACTATTAACCAGACCCAAGAAGATCCAAATTGTTTAGTGGCCTCTTCTTTGAATGAAGTGGTGAATTGAGCAAATGAACCGAACTTCTTTGTGATAGCTTCCGCCAAGGTATCTTTGGGTTGCCCGGAACCTTTTCCTAAACATTTCCAATATAGCGAGTGATTATAGTAACCGCCAGCATTGTTCCGTATTTCGGCATCGTTCAGGTCTAATTTCGATAAGATTTCCTCAATGGTTAGGTCTTCTAATTCGGTTCCTGCAATTGCTTTATTTAAGTTATTAGTATACGTCAGATAATGTTTTGAATAATGCATTTCTAAGGTAAGTGGTGATATATTAGGATTTAAGCCATCATAAGGATAAGACAACTTCTCCATTTGGAACGCACCTTCTTCTGCTGTTACATCATCAGGAATTCCCATCGTCACTTTTTCTTCGGCAGTAGGTAATGGTACTTCAACTACTTCGGTAAGTTTTTTGTTGTTGCAGGAAACAAACAAAATAAATAGGACTAAACTCAACAATAAGAAATGAATCTTTCGCATAATTTTAACTATTTTTTCAATAAGGAATTTATAATTTCGATGTATTTTTCTTTAGCCTCCTCTTCGGGTAAATGACTTATTTGAATCCAAGCGTTGGTTTTGAACGCATTTCTTAAATCATAATTATCGGAGTGATCATAACTTAGTGAAGCATGAGTGGCCTGTTTATAAAAAGCATAAAGGCGCAGCTGAATATCCTGAGGTAAGGAGGACTGAGTCATTTGTGAAGCGATTTCCACAGCTTCTTGAAATCGTATGTCTAAATCTTTTTCAATCATTCCAATTTTGTGGCAATAATGGTTTTTCCTCCTATTGCTTTTTGATTAAGGGTCACATTGATAGGGGTTCCTAAAGGCAAAAATATATCAACTCTAGATCCAAATTTTATAAAACCAGCGTCTTCTCCCTGAGTCACCTGCATTCCTTCTTCGGCATAATTGACTATTCTTCTAGCCAAAGCGCCCGCTATTTGGCGGTATAAAATGGCCCCGAATGTTTTATTTTCGATCACCACAGTGGTTCTTTCGTTTTCTTCACTAGCTTTAGGATGCCAAGCCACCAAGAATTTACCCGGGTGGTATTTGCTGAATTTTACGATACCACTAAGGGCATATCGGGTGACATGAACATTGATTGGTGACATGAAAATGGAAACTTGAATCCGTTTGTCTTTGAAAAATTCCCCTTCGTAAACCTCTTCAATCACCACTACTTTTCCGTCTACCGGAGCGATGATTTGCTTTTCATTTGGTAATACAGTTCGTTTAGGGTTTCTGAAAAATTGTAAAATAATAATTAATAACACCAAAGTGCTGATTTGAATGGCCATTTTCAGCCAGTTCAACTCAATAAACTTATCGGACAATAATAGTACAACTGCAGTAAAAACAATACCTAATAAAATAGATTGAGCCCCTTCTTTATGAAACATAGTTTAGAATTTGATAAAATAAAAATATAATTGGTGTTGCAAAGATAACACTATCGAGTCGATCTAGAATACCTCCGTGGCCAGGCATTATCCTTCCGCTATCTTTCACTTCGGCAATACGCTTGAATTTTGATTCAATTAAATCACCAATGGTCCCGAAAACACCAACAATCAAAGCTGTTATTATCCAGATGTGAGTATTGGTTTCAATAATTTTAATGTAATATTTTGAAATGAGATAAGCTGCTAAAACAGCAAATACGACCCCTCCAATAAAACCTTCTATAGTTTTCTTAGGGGACACTTTTTCGAATAATTTCCTTTTCCCAATAGATTTACCAACAATAAATGCAAAGGTATCATTTGTCCAAATAAGAATAAAAATACTGATAATAATTTTGGGATTATAACCGACTTTTCCGAAAGGAATTTTAGTAATCAAAAGAAATGGAAGGATGATATAGCCAATTAAATAGACATATTTTGAGAAAGAAGTAAGGGTTGTAGTCTTTTCGTTAAATAAAAACAAAATACATTTCACCGAAACTAGTAGCGCAATTATAAGCACAATTAATGCTATATTTTGATTGTATCGAATGGAGTATAGTAAAGTCTCATCTTTAGAAGCATTTGCAATTCGATACGTTAGAAAATAAACGGAGCCAGCAAAAAGAATAGGGATGATTTTACCGATTTTTACTAAACTACAAAATTCAAAAACAGCGATTACAAGGAATATTCCAAAAAGAATAAAAAAACTGTCAAAATTTTCATTTGTAGAATATTGTATTGAAGATAGTAATAGAATCACATAAATCGCACCCGATACAGATCTCTTGAGTGTTTCATTCATCTTAAAGATCTTCTAAAAGCAATAAATATAGATTTTTTGCCGTACTTCCGTAATGGGTAAAATTTTCCTCTGCCGCTTTTTCAAAATATTTTATTGTGGTTATATTAGTAGGATAGTCCCTTAGGTATTTCTTTTTTATAACACTAAGTCCATCACTTTTTGATTCAATAATCTGACTAATAGAGGCGACAATAATAATATTAGTAGGTAATTCGTTTGGTTTATTTTGCTTAATTTGATTGGAAGAAAATAAGACAGAGCCTTCGTCGGCAATCAGGTTTTCACAACTTGCCAATAAGAAACTAGGATTTTTAGGCTTCTCATAGGTGATTTTATTTTCATCAAGCATACTGAAAAGATCGGTTTCATAACATAGTGCTTCACTTTCGAACCAGTCGTTCTCTTCTAATATGTTTTCAAAATGATCTTTGACTTCAGTTGTGTTTTCACAGTATAAAAATTTACCGCCATTTTTTTTAAAATTGTAAATAAACTGCTCATCTAAAGGTGCATCGGCATCGGGAATGAATTGACCATATTCGTTTTCTTTTTCTTCCTCCGTAGCTGGATTATTAGCGCCAAAAATTTTTCTAAAAAGACTCATATTTTTTCTATACTAATTTTAATATATTGTTTGAAAACGTCCAAAGATAAAAAAATCTTAATTCAAAAGTGACTTTTGAATTAAGATTTTAAAAATAATAAATGTTTTTTAATCTTTGTATTAGGAGACAACCTCTTCAAGGTTAGAGTCAAATATTCTTTTGCCAAAAATGGCTTCTAAATCATCTTTAAAGATTACTTCTTTTTCTATCAAAATGTCAGCCAATTGGTTTAGTTTGTCTTTATTATCTTCTAATATTTTGACAGCCCTTTCGTATTGGGTTTCAATTAATAGAGAGATTTCCTTGTCAATAATCATTGCTGTTTCCTCAGAATAAGGTTTAGAAAAACTATATTCGCTTTGTCCAGTTGAATCATAATAGGTTACGTTTCCTATTTTTTCATTCAAGCCATATATGGTTACCATAGCACGAGCTTGTCGAGTCACCTTTTCCAAATCACTAAGTGCTCCAGTGGAAATCCTATTGAAAGTTACTTTTTCGGCTGCTCTTCCGCCCATGGTAGCACACATCTCGTCAAGCATTTGATCTGTACGAACAATCAAGCGTTCTTCTGGTAAATACCAAGCTGCACCAAGACTTTGACCTCTAGGCACAATAGTTACTTTTATTAATGGGGCTGCATGTTCTAGCATCCAACTCACTGTAGCGTGACCCGCTTCATGAATAGCAATGGCTTTCTTTTCATCGGGCGTAACGATTTTATTTTTCTTTTCAAGACCGCCAACAATTCTATCTACGGCATCTAAAAAATCTTGTTTGTCCACCGCTGTTTTGTTATTCCGGGCAGCAATTAAAGCTGCTTCGTTACATACATTGGCAATATCAGCTCCTGAGAATCCAGGAGTTTGCTTGGCTAGAAATTCGGTATCTAAACCTTCCACTTTTTTCAATGGAGCAAGATGCACCAAGAAAATTTCTGCGCGTTCCCGAATGTCTGGTAAGTCCACGAAAATTTGTCTATCAAAACGACCCGCACGCATTAAGGCTTTGTCTAGTACGTCGGCTCTGTTTGTTGCGGCTAATACAATTACGTTAGAATTGGTTCCAAATCCGTCCATTTCAGTAAGTAGTTGGTTCAACGTATTTTCACGTTCATCATTTCCTCCAGACATGTTGCTTTTTCCACGAGCTCTTCCCACAGCATCAATTTCATCTATGAATATAATTGCAGGTGCTTTTTCTTTAGCTTGTTTGAATAAATCCCGTACACGGGATGCACCAACACCAACAAACATTTCTACAAAATCAGAACCTGACAGAGAGAAGAAAGGTACTTGAGCTTCACCGGCAACAGCTTTTGCTAATAAAGTCTTCCCTGTTCCTGGAGGCCCAACGAGTAAAGCCCCTTTTGGAATTTTTCCGCCCAGATTGGTATATTTTTCAGGATTTTTCAAGAATTCCACGATTTCCTGTATTTCTTCTTTTGCACCTTCTAAACCGGCAACATCTTTAAAAGTAGTTTTAATGTCTGTTTTCTCGTCAAAAAGTTTGGCTTTTGATTTTCCAATATTAAAAATCTGACCACCACCTCCTCCAGAACCACCTGACATTCTCCGCATTATAAATAACCAAACCCCAATGATAATAATGATTGGCAGTAAGCTTACAAGAATATCGGTCCAATTGCTTTTGGGTAAGAAATTAAAATCCTTTAACTTCCCTTCATTCACTGCTTTTTCAAGTCTGGTTTGAAATAGTTGGTCGTTACCAATAATGAAAGTATAATGAGGTCCTTTGTTTGGCCGGTCAAAAACATCTTTCGCAACCTGTTTGTTTGCTGGGTCTTTTAATGCCTGGGCATTCAGGAACACTTCGGCCTCTGACTTATTATAAACAATCACCTTTTCAATCTGCCCTTTTTCTAAATAAGCATTAAATTTAGAAGAGGTTAATTGAGAAGGTTCTGATAAGTTAGAGCCTCCCGTTATATAACTTATGAACAAGAAAATAAGTAGTATTGCCGTGTAAATTAACCAAGGACTTACTTTGAATTTGTTTGAATTTGGATTTTTATCTTTAGCCATTATTGGTTTATTTCTTTAGTATTTGTTTTCGATTGTGGTTATTTTTGCATCTCCCCAAAGACTCTCTATATTGTAATATTCCCTAATTTGCTTTTGGAAAACATGAACCACGATGTGCACATAGTCCATCAATACCCATTCGGCATTGTCTGATCCTTCTACATGCCAAGGTTTGTCTTTTAATTCTTTTGAAACTGTTTTTTGAATGGAGCTAACAATAGCATTAACCTGAGTGTTTGAATTTCCGTTGCAGATGATAAAATAGTCACAAACGGCGGTGTCTATTTCTCTTAAATCCAGAATATCGATATCATTTCCTTTTACGTCTTCTATGCCTTTAATGATGTTAGCCAATAGAACATCATTATTTACAGTCTTTTTCGCCATGAATTATTTTTAGATAAGTTGGTAAAGTTACCATTTTTTGTGATTATTTTTGAACCTTAACATAATATTAAATTATGTTTCGCAAATAATTTCTCATGAAACTAATCAAACTCGATGCCATAGATTCTACAAATGAGTTCCTCAAGGGATTATCCGTTGAACAAACATTGGAAAACTTTACCGTGGTTACTGCCGAAAATCAAACAAAAGGCAAAGGGCAAATGGGTTCAGTTTGGGTTTCTGAACCTGGTAAAAACCTAATCATGAGTATTTTGGTTAAGAATTTTTTAACAGACATCAGTCAGCTTTTTAATAGTAGCATTGTTGCTTCCGTGTCAATAATTCAGGCATTAGAAGAATTGAATATTCCTGAATTGAGTATTAAATGGCCAAACGACATTATGTCATATAATAAAAAGATAGGCGGAATTCTCATTGAAAACAGCATTAAAAGCGATGGAAATATCTTTTCGTTTGTGGGTTTGGGCTTGAATGTCAACCAAACGAATTTTGAACAATTGCCGAAAGCCTCCTCGTTAGCCGCGATTTGTAATACCCCTTTTGATAAAGAAGAAATTCTTTTAAAGATTATCGATAAATTGGAACAAAATGTTCTTTTTTGGAATCAAAATCAAGATTTATTATGGTCAGAGTACACCAATAAACTCTTCAAAAAAGGAATTCCAATGCCCTTTGAAGATCAAAATCAACACCAATTTATGGGAATTATTCAAGGCGTTTCCTCCATTGGAAGACTCCGAATTCTTTTAGATAATGATACCGTTTCTGAGTTTGATATTAAGGGAATTCAAATGTTGTATTAAGTGCTAATTTAGAATAATATTCTTTTACAGTTTTGGCATATTTACAGCCAAAGTCTCTATGAATTTGCCAATTGGGCCTTTTATCATCATGCCTATCATGGTATTAAACTCGCCTTCAAAAAGCAATTGCACATTGCAGGAGTTTTCTGAAAGGGAATTAATATCAGCCTCCAAAGAAAAAGGTAATTTGTCGCTAGCAGCCCCTAAAACCAGTTTGGTTGGTGCGACTTTTTCTTTCATTTTAAGTTTTATTTCAGGCATTCCGCTCAGTCCAAAAACAAAAGAATCATCGCCAAGGACTTCAAATTTAGCAATATTTTCGGGCATTAATTTTTCGAAATTTCGTACATCACTTAATAAATCAAATAATTCTTGAGCCGATTTTTCAACAATAACTCTAGGACTTTCTAAATTCATTGTAATAATTTTTTTAATTTCTGAAATAATATGGAAATGGTCTTAAATAGGTAGTGTTTTATACTTCGATACCCCAAGTTGATGGACTCAAATTCCATTCTCTTAAAGTTTGCTCTTCTTCCTCGGTGATATACCTTTTAGCAACGGCTAAATCCAATAAATTTTGATAATTGCTCAAGGTAAACAGGTCTACATTTTCATTCTTAAAGTTTTCTTCTGCAATATCAAAACCATAAGTAAATATAGCAGCCATCCCTTTTATATTTGCGCCCGCCGCCCGCAAGGCTTCCACGGCAAGTAAACTACTGTTTCCGGTGCTGATTAAATCTTCTACAATCACCACATTTTGCCCTTTTTGTAAAAAACCTTCCACTTGGTTTTGTCTGCCATGTTTTTTGGGTTCAGGTCTTACATAAACAAACGGTAATCCTAAACTTTCGGCAACCAAAATCCCAATTCCAATGGCTCCTGTCGCCACACCAGCAATAACATCGGGCTTGCCAAATTGTTTTTCAATATTTTTTGCAAACTCATCTCGAACATAATTTCTTATTAGCGGAAACGACAGTATAAGTCGGTTGTCACAATAAATTGGGGATTGCCAACCTGAAGCCCAAGTAAAAGGATTTCTTGGATTCAATTTAATTGCATTTATTTGCAAAAGTAATTCGGCAGTTTTCTCGGCAGTATCTTTATTAAATATCATAGTACAAATGT
The DNA here is from genome assembly GCA_947446635.1 of Flavobacteriaceae bacterium. Lineage (GTDB taxonomy): Bacteria > Bacteroidota > Bacteroidia > Flavobacteriales > Flavobacteriaceae > Flavobacterium. The sequence goes on along the minus strand of CANFHF010000005.1, from coordinate 54,470 downwards.
ATAAAGTTTTTGTGAACGACAAACCACTTTTTTTGACAAATGAAATCTCTAAGGAGACTAATTTTCAAATTTTCTTGTTAGAAAGTGTTGACATCGTTAAGCTTATAGTTAAAATATTTCAAAATAAAGTTCAAAAAGCCTATCTCTATCATCCTGATGAAAAGCAGATTATGAAAACCTTAAAATCAAAAATCCCTGTCAATAAAGCTGGAGGTGGATTGGTTTACAATAAAAAAGGAGAAATTTTATTTATTTTTAGGGGCGGAAAATGGGATTTACCTAAGGGAGGGATTGAAAAAGGAGAAGAAATAGAAGTTACTGCCATGCGTGAAGTGGAAGAAGAAACAGGAGTGAATAAATTGACTATTACCAAAAAACTACAAAAAACCTATCATGTTTTCAAAAGAAATGGTGTTTACAAACTAAAAATAACCCATTGGTTTGAAATGACTTCTGATTTTGAGGGGACTCCAGTAGGACAAATCGATGAAGGTATCGAAAAAGCGGTTTGGCTAAAGCCAAATGAAATTCCGGAAACCTTAAAGAATTCTTATGAAAATATAAAATTGTTGTTTGAAGAAGAAAATCTTGTAAAGTAATCCTTTTTTTATTCCATAATTCATAACTTATAATTCGTAATTCATTTTACCTTTGCAAAATGAATAAAAAGCCCCATTCCAACAATATACTTCTCAATTTAGGCATCGAAAACCTAAACGAAATGCAAATTGCAGCTCAAGAAACGATTCTTAGCGACAATAATATTCTTTTATTATCACCAACAGGTTCTGGAAAAACACTCGCTTTCTTGTTGCCCATTTTTGAAATGTTGAAACCAGAAATGCTGTCTGTACAATGTTTGATTTTGGTTCCATCAAGAGAATTAGGCTTGCAAATTGAACAAGTTTGGAAAAAAATGGGGACGGCATACAAAGTAAATGTATGTTATGGCGGACATTCAATTGATACCGAAATCAAAAATTTAAGCAATCCTCCGGCAGTTTTAATTGGAACTCCCGGACGAATCGCAGATCATATCGACCGTGGCACTTTTCGTTTGGACAAAATTGAAACCTTGATTCTTGACGAATTTGACAAGTCTTTGCAATTGGGTTTTCACGAACAAATGTCGTTCATCATTGGAAAATTATCCAAACTGAACAAACGTGTTTTGGTTTCAGCAACTTCTGATATAGAAATTCCAAAATATACCAGAGTTATAAATCCAACGATTTTGGATTTTATTCCAAATGAAGAAGAAGCAAGTAATCTAGCTATGAAAATGGTTGTTTCAAAAGAAAAAGATAAAATTGGCAGCTTGTTCAACTTGATTTGTTCGTTAAAATCGCAATCTGCATTGGTGTTTTGCAACCATCGCGATGCGGCCGAACGCATCAGCGATACCTTGAACGAAAAAGGAATTTATGCCACCTATTATCATGGCGGAATGGATCAGGACGAACGAGAACGCGCTTTAATACAGTTCAGAAACGGAAGTGTAAGTTATTTAATCACTACGGATTTGGCCGCACGTGGTCTTGATATTCCCGAAATGAAGCACGTAATTCATTATCATTTGCCTTCCAAAGAAGACGAATTTACGCATAGAAACGGAAGAACAGCAAGAATGTTGGCCTCCGGAACAGCTTATGTCATTGCGCACGATAGTGAAAAAAAGCTGGAATATATTGATTACGGAATGCCAATCCTAAAAGTGGAAAATTCTACGACCTTGCCAAAACCACCCGAATTTCAAACCATCTACATCAGTGGTGGAAAGAAAAATAAATTGAATAAAATTGATGTTGTAGGTTTCTTTTCCCAAAAAGGGAAATTGGAGAAAGGCGACTTGGGATTAATCGAAGTAAAGGATTTTATTTCGTTTGCCGCCGTAAAATTCAATAAAGTAAAAGACTTCCTTCATAATATCAAGGATGAAAAAATGAAAGGCAAGAAATTCAAAATTGAAGTTGCCAGAAAGGTAATTAAAAAAGAGCAAGAGTAATTTTAAACTTTTACATCTACATAAAAAAAGTCCCGATTTATCGGGACTTTTTTTAATTTTATATAATTTTGAACTATATTTTCTTCACGTATTGCGTGATAATTACAATGGTTTGACCGTCAACTCTACCTTCGATATATTCGGCGTTCGTGTGGTCTAGTCTAATGTTACGAACCGCGGTTCCTTGTTTGGCAACCATACTGGAACCTTTTACTTTCAAATCCTTAATCAAGACTACAGAATCTCCGGTAGAAAGAATTACACCATTGCTGTCGCGATGGATTACTTTGTTTTCGTCTTCCTCACCTTCGCCAGTGGCTTGCGCCCAGGCCAAAGTATCTTCGTCTAGGTACATCATATCGAGCAATTCTTTTGGCCAACCCGCTGCTCGCAATCTGCTTAACATTCGCCAAGCTACCACTTGAACCGCTGTGTTCTCATTCCACATGCTGTCATTTAAACATCTCCAGTGGTTTAAATCTTCGTTTCCTGGGTTTTCTATTTGGTCGATGCAGGTGGTACAAGCCAATATATTTTCGTCTAACCCCCCTTTTTTTGTAGGTAAAACGGCAAAAACTTTTAGGTTTTCGGCGGCAGCGCAAAGTTCACATTGAGATCCGCTACGTTTATTTAATGCTCTTTCCATTCTATTGTTGATGTTTTTATTTTGCGAAAGTAGTGCTAATTAAAGTCTTTATTCAAATTTATACAGAATACTATTTCTTTACTTTCACCGATTCAGGAACCAATAGTTCATATTGGCCATTATTTCGGATCACATCTCTCACGATACTAGAACTGATATAAGAAGTTCCTGCAGCAGTTAATAAAAATACCGTTTCAATTTTAGACATCCGTCTGTTGGTATGGGCAATGGCTTTTTCGAACTCAAAATCGGCGGGATTGCGTAATCCACGCAAAATGAAATTAGCATTGATTCTTTTGCATAAATCAATGGTCAACCCTTCGTAAACGACAATGGAAATCTTGGGTTCGTTTTTGAAGGTTTCTTCGATGAATCGTTTTCTGTCTTCAAGCGAAAACATATATTTTTTATCGGCATTGACACCAATGGCAATTACAATTTCGTCGAATAAAGGAATGCCTCTTCTGATAATATCTTCATGACCTAAAGTGATGGGATCAAACGATCCAGGAAATATGGCTTTTCTCATTTTTTTGATTTGAGTTTCTGTAGTTTTTAAATCATTTAGTTATTCTGACAAAGCCAATTCTATGGCATTGCTAAATAAATCCTCTAACGAAATTCCTTCAGCTTTCGCTTGTTGTGGAATCAAACTTTCGGTGGTTAATCCCGGAATAGTATTCATTTCTAGCATGTGCGGTTCGCCGTCCACAAAGATGAATTCGCTTCTGGAAAATCCTTTCATTTTCAGAACTTCATAAGCCCGTTTAGCAGCTTCGCTGACTTTTTGGGTCATTTCATCCGAGATTCGAGCAGGCGTTATTTCCTGGGATTTCCCTTGATATTTGGCCTCATAATCGAAGAAATCATTTTCGGAAACTATTTCGGTGATGGGTAAAACGATTATTTCTCCTTTGTAATTGATGACTCCCACAGAAACTTCAGTGCCGTCCAGAAAACTTTCGATGATAATTTCGTTGTCTTCCTGGTAAGCGACTTCAATGGCGATGGGCAACTCATTAGCCGTTTTTACTTTGGAAATCCCAAAACTAGAACCTGATTTATTGGGTTTTACAAAACAAGGCAAGCCCACGGCTTTCACAATTTCGGCAGTATCGATGTGTTCGCCTTTGTTCAAATAGTATGATGTGGCTGTTTTGATGCCGTAAGGTTTTAAAACCGACAATAAATCCCGTTTATTGAAGGTTAATGCGGATTGATAATAATCGCAAGAAGATTGCGGCATTCCTATTAATTCAAAATAAGCCTGCATCAATCCGTCCTCGCCTGGTGTGCCGTGAATGGCGTTGAAAACACAGTCAAAAGTGATTTTGCTTCCGTTTACAGTTGTTGAAAAATCGTTTTTATCAATCGGAAATTCTTCATCTTGGGCATCGACATAAACCCATTTTTCCTTAAAAATATGAATGCGGAATCCGTTGAATTTGGTTTTATCAAGAAATTGGTAGACAACGTTTCCGCTGATTAAGGAGATTTTATATTCGCTTGAATATCCGCCCATGATGATGGCAATGTTTTTCATTTTTTAGGTTTAATCGGTTCGCCGTTTAACCGATTAACCGATTAAACATATTTCAAACAAAATTAGAATTTTTTTTGGAACGAAATAGCTTTATCTTTGCGACTTATTAAATTAAACTTATGAGCTTACGTAATTATCTTACCAGCCGCGTGTTTTTTGGACAAGCACTTGCCGCTCTTGCTATTCTTGCCGTTTTGGGTTATTTCTTCATGCATTGGTTGACTTTCACGACGGATCACGGTCATGAAATCACGGTGCCTAATTTAGCCAAGTTGACCGAGGAACAAGTCGAGGAAAAATTGGACGATTTAGATTTAGATTATGTGCTTTTGGATAGTGTGGATTACAACAGTGATTATCCTAAGTTCAGTGTGGTCGAGCAAGATCCTTTACCGGGAGCCAAGGTGAAAGAAGGAAGGAAAGTATATATCAAGATTAATGCTTCGGGGTTTTCGTCTGTGCGGATTCCGGATTTAATCCAAAAAACATACCGCGAAGCGGTACCTACCTTAAAGGCTTTGGGTCTTGAGGAAGGTACGATTACCTATATTCCAAATCTTGGAAAAGACATGGTTTTGGAAATGCGTTGCAAAGGAAGAAACCTCAAAGTAGGCGATCACGTTTTGAAAGCCTCGAAAATTGATTTGGTGCTAGGCGACGGCAAGGAAAGTTATGTGGAAGTAGTGGACAGTACGGCCACCTCAACAGATCAATTGCCTGCACATGAGCAGTAATAACGACACTTCAGATTTAGACGAAGAATTGTTCGAACATTATCGATTTGACATTCCTAAAGGGCAATTACTCCTGAGAATTGACAAATATTTGATGAACATGATTCCGAATGCGACTCGAAATAAAATTCAAAATGCGGCAACTGCCGGGGATATTTATGTGAATGACCTCGCCGTAAAATCGAACTATAAAGTAAAACCCTTCGACGTGGTGCGCATTATGTTGTCGCATCCGCCTTTTGAAAACAGGGTTGACCCCGAAGATATTCCGCTGGATATTGTCTATGAAGATGCTGCGCTTCTGCTCGTCAACAAACCTCCCGATTTTGTGGTGCATCCCGGTCACGGAAATTACACAGGAACTCTGGTGAATGCCTTGGCTTTTCATTTTGAGAATTTACCTATGAACAGTAGCGAAAGACCCGGTTTGGTACATCGAATTGATAAAGACACCTCGGGACTTTTGGTGATTGCCAAAACTGAGGCGGCTATGACGCATCTTGCCAAGCAATTTGAAGCCAAAACTACCGAAAGAGAATACATTGCGCTGGTTTGGGGAAATGTGATTGCCGACGAAGGAACAATTGAAGGCAACATTGCCCGCCACGTGAAAGACCGAATGCAAATGGCGGTTTTTGCCGATCCCGAAATTGGAAAACCAGCCGTGACCCATTATAAAGTGTTGGAACGTTTTGGTTACGTGACATTGGTTTCTTGCATTTTGGAAACGGGGAGAACCCACCAGATTCGGGTGCACATGAAACACATTGGGCATCCTATTTTTAATGACGAGCGTTACGGAGGTCATTTAATTTTGAAGGGAACCACATTTACTAAATACAAACAATTCATCGATAATTGTTTCAAGGCTTTACCAAGACAGGCTTTGCACGCTAAAACACTTGGTTTTGTGCATCCTACCACGGGCGAAATGATGCGTTTTGACACGGAATTACCTCAGGATTTTCAGGATTGCATTGAGAAATGGAGAGGGTATTCGAAAACGCATTCAAGCGAGGAGGAAGAATAAAAAACGAATCAAATAGTGTCACTATGAAAATTGTTATTTCACCAGCCAAATCGTTAAACTTTGAAAAAGGCTTACCCCCCACAAAATATTCGGAAGCGCTGTTTGTAAAAGAAGCGCGGCAGGTGCATCAGGTTTTGAAACAAAAATCCCCCGCGGCACTTTCGTCCTTAATGGCTATTTCAGAAAAGTTGGCCGATTTGAATTGGCAACGCAATCAAGATTGGAAAACCCCTTTCAATGCCGAAAATGCGCGTCCAGCTATTTTTGCTTTCGATGGTGATGTTTATACGGGATTGGATGCGTATTCGATTCCAATAGAAAAACTAGACGTTTTACAAGATCGTTTGCGAATTTTGTCCGGTTTATACGGGCTCTTGAAACCACTCGATTTGATGCAGGCATATCGGCTAGAAATGGGGACCAAATTACCCATTAACAACAGCAAGAATCTATACGAATTTTGGAAACCCATTGTTACTAAAGCGCTAAACAAGGAACTACAAGAAGGGGAGTTGTTTGTCAATTTGGCAAGCAATGAATATTTCTCAGCAGTGGATGTCAAAGCATTGAAAGTACCCGTAATCACCCCAGAATTCAAGGATTATAAAGAAGGGAAATTGAAGATAATTAGCTTTTTTGCCAAGAAAGCTCGTGGTTTGATGGTGCGTTACATCATTGATACGAATACTGAAACGATTGATGACTTAAAAGGGTTTAACTATGAAGGCTATCAATTTGACGCCAATTTATCCAAAGGAAATCAACTGGTTTTTACACGCTAGTTGCTATTATAGCACTTCTGCCTCCGGAATAATTACTTGTTTTTTGCCTTTTCGAATCAGAAGAATAAAAGGAATGCAAAGCAAAAACAAAATCCCCAGATACATAAAGATATCCATATAGGTTAGTACAGTACTCTGAACCATTACTTTGTATTCAATTACTTTATAGGCTTTTCCCAAAGCTTCATTGACACTGTATCCTTTAGCTCTAAATCCGTTTTGTAATTTTTGTACGGTTTGCTGTACTTGAAAGGAAGTAATGTTGAGGTGACTCACCAGATTTGCTCGATGTTCTTGATTGAATCGAGCGATAAAAGTGGTGATAATGGCAATGCCAAACGAACCGCCCAATTGTCTTGACATTCCTGAAAAAGCAGCACCTTCCCCAATGTTTCTTCCTTTAAGCGTTGAAAGGGAAAGCGTTGAAATGGGAACAAATAGCAGTCCTAATCCGATGCCTCTCAAAATCAACGGCCAGAATAAATGTTCCGCACTTGAATTGGGTGTAATCACGCCTCGCATCCAAAAAGTAAAAAAGAAAAACATCAGAAAGCCCACTGCTACCATGTAGGCTTGCGGTACGCCTCGCTGAATCATTTTTCCGATAAAAGGCATCATAAATCCGGTGGTTATTGCTCCTGGTATTAATAATAATCCAGCATCTGCAGCGCTCCACCCCAAAATGGATTGAGTGTAAATAGGGATGATAAAAGTAGAGCCATACAAGCCAAATCCAAGGATAAAACTCATGATGATTCCCACTTTTAAATTGGAGTCCTTCAGTACTTTTAAATTGACAATTGGATGTTTATAGGTGAGTTCTCTCCATATGAAAAACACCAAGCCAAATACTGAAACAACTGCTAGTAAAGTGATTATTTTGTTGTTGAACCAATCGTCCTGTTGACCATGTTCTAAGACAAATTGTAAGGAGCCCACAAACAAAGTTAGGAACACAATACCCCACCAATCGACCTGAAGGGCTTTTATTTTTTCACCATATTTTGGGCTTTTTACAAACGAAAGCGTGAGTAGAGCCGCTACAATTCCAATAGGAATATTGATGTAAAAAATATAAGGCCAAGAGAAATGATCGACAATATAACCACCCAAAGGCGGACCCAACGTTGGACCAACAATAACCCCCATGCCGTAAATGGCTTGCGCCATACCCCTCTTAGCCGTTGGATATATTTCAGTAATTATGGTTTGTGAAGTTACCAATAAGGCACCGCCACCAAGTCCTTGTATGAATCTAAAAATTACGAGCTCCCAGATGTTATTGGCATTTCCACACAAAAAGGAAGCTATGGTAAAAATGATAATAGAAACTGCAAAATAATTGCGACGCCCGAATTGCTGCGAAAGCCAACTCGTCATAGGGATAATTATCACATTGGCGATTGCATAAGCGGTAATCACCCAAGCCACATCAGTCAGCGTAGCGCCAAGACTGCCACGCATGTTGTTCAAAGCCACGTTTACGATGGTGGTATCTACAATTTCAAGTAAGGCACATAGGACGGCTGTTATAGTAATAATAACCCTTCTGAAACCAAACTCTACTAAATCGTCATCTGCCGTTTTTGCCATTCTATAGTAATTATGAAGTGTCTAAAAAAAATGGCAGTATTAATCCAAATGAACATCAACTTCTACATTCATTCCTGGACGTAGTAATTTTATTTTTTCGGTATCGTTTGACTTATTCAAACTGATTTTAACAGGTAGTCTTTGAATGGTTTTTACAAAGTTTCCTGTAGCGTTATCTGGAGGCAATAAGGAGAATTTTGAACCGGTTGCAGGAGAAAACGAAGTGACTGTTCCTTCAAAATTATAATCGGGATAAGCGTCTATCTTTATAGTTACTTTTTGTCCAATGCGCATTTTGTTTAATTGGGTTTCCTTGAAATTCGCAATTACCCATGCTGTAGTATTATTGATGATATAAAACAAGGACTGCCCTGATTGAACCAATTGCCCAGGTTGGATTTCAATTTTCGAAACCTGCCCATCGATTGCTGCCGTAACAGCGGTGTAAGTCAAATTTAGTTTTGCAACATCGAGTTGGGCTTGAGCTCTTTTGATATTGGCGGCAGCTACTTCGATTTGTTTATCGGAAACTTTCGATTTCGCTACAACGGCTGATTTTTGATACGCACTCGCTTTCTGTTGTTGCTGCAAGATGCGAACTTGGCTCTCGGCTTCTTGTTTGGCCGCTAGAGCTTGCTCATATTGTTGCTTGGTGATTGAGTGATTTTTATATAGATTGTCATATCGATTGAAGTCATTGCTGATACGTCCCAATCTAATTTTTGCCGTTTCAATATTTCCGCCTGCGGATTGTACATTGGCATCAGAGGCAGAAACGTTAGCTAACGCGCTATTTGTATCGGCTTTAGAAATTTCAAAGCTACCTTCGGCTGCCAGTAAAGCGGCTTTGGCTTCTTCAACCTTTAATTCAAAATCTCTTTTATCGATGGTAAATAAGGTGTCGCCTTTCTTTACAAAATCATTGTCTTTGATATACACTTTATCCACATATCCAGAAACCTTAGGGATTATTGGATTCATGTTTTTCTCGATTTGCGCATCATCGGTATCTTCATGCGACAAGGAATGAACATATTTTAAGGTGCCGTAAGTTCCTCCCAATACTATTAAAACTACTAATATTGTAATAAATTTTGTGTTTGTTTTTTTCTTTTCCATGTGAGGGATTGATTATTTTTTTGAGAGATTGAAAGATTGAGATAATTGTCCAGTCACTGAAAGTAACTCGTAATATTTTTGGATGGTATTGGCCCTGGCTAATGTCGAGTTGATTTTGGAACTTAGCTGTTCAACATCGGCTTCGAGTAAGTCATTGGTGTCCGATAGTCCGTTGTCGTATTTGTCTTTTACAATTCGGAAGTTTTCCGTCGATTGTTCGACTGCTTGTAGATATACTTGATTTTGTTTGAGTGCCAAATCATAGTCTTCAATTCCTTTTTGCACCTGAATCTTGATGTAATCTGTAAGTATTTCTTCTGAATTTTTAACCTCTTGAGACTTACTTTGGGCTAATTTTACCATCGTGCCATTTTTTAAAATAGCACTCAAATCATAAGAAATGCCAAGGCCAATATTCATAGCGTTTTGAACGGTAACTACGTTTTTAATATCCAAGGAAGTATAGCCACCCACTATGGCTATAGCTGGATAATAAGCGCTTCGAGCGACTTTAATATTAGCCTCACTTGCTTTCCCTTGAAATCGTATGGCTTCTAAATCTTTGCGATTTTCTAATGCGGTTTGATCGCTTGTTGGAATATTGGTCATCTGGAAATTGGCAAAATCGCTTTCCTTGATTTCTAATTTTGTCCCCGCAGGCAATTTTAAAAGACTAACCAAATAATAATTCGCGATGTTTAATTCTGCATTTGTATTGTCAATGGAAAGTTTAACTTTAGAAACTTGTAATTGTGCTTTCAGTAAATCGTTTCGGGGAATAATCCCATTTTTCTCCATTTCGCTAAAATCAACGACACGTTGTTGTGCTCTTTTTTGATTTTCTTTTAGGAGTTCGATGGTTTTTTGAGCTTTGAACAAACGGGAGTAATAATCCACGACTTTCATCGCCATTTGTTCCTTGGTTTGCGCTGCTGTTGCCGTCTCGGCTTGGTATAGATTTTCGTAGGCCTTGATGCTGTTTTGTAATTTAAATCCTGAAAAAACAGGAAGGCTGGCATTGACTTGACCAATTATTAAACGCTCTACAACGGGAGGTGGTTGTGAGTCAGGTCCTTTATTGATTTTTAAATCTACCGAAGCCTTTGCCAATTGTTGGTACTGTCCCGATACTTTCAAGTCAGGGTATTGATTATTTTTTACCGATTCTAATTCGTATTTTTTAGTGTTTACTTTGGTGTTGGCTAAAATCACTTCGTTGCTTTTCGTCCAAACTAAATGTATGGCTTCATCTAGCGTTAAACTAGTTTTTTCTTGAGCTTCTAGGGTGAAAATTCCAATGAAGAAAATTCCAATGAGTAGTAATGGTCGAATTTTCATAGCTGAGGATGGCATTTGTAGTTTGTGTTAGTTGTATTTAAAATCGGGTTATCTGATTTTTTTTACAAAAGTACCGATTTTTCCTGTTCCATTTTCTGTTAAATGCTGAATAAAAGCACTTCCAATAATGGCTCCTTTGGCAAATTGTGTAGCTTGATTAAAGGTTTCCTGATTGTTGATTCCAAATCCAATAACTTGGGGGTTTTTGAGGTTCATGTGGGCGATACGCTTGAAATAATTTTCTTGTGCGCTTCCAAAACCAGATTGCGAACCAGTAACGCTTGCCGAGCTGACCATATAAATAAATCCATCAGAAACGCTGTCAATAAAACGAATGCGTTCGTCAGAAGTTTGTGGCGTAATTAAAAAAACGTTTAGTAAACCATATTTTTCAAAAGTAGCTTTATATTCATCGGCATAAACATCAACGGGCAAATCAGGAATTATTATGCCGTCGATGCCAATTTCGGCACATTTTTTACAGAAATTTTCTATTCCGTATTGCAACATCGGATTGAAATACCCCATAATTACTAAGGGAATGGAAACTGTTTTCCGGATATCCTTTAGTTGGTCGAACAAAACTTGTGTTGTCATTCCGTTATGCAAGGCTTGGGTAGAACTTGCTTGAATTGTGGGTCCATCGGCCAAAGGATCACTAAATGGCAAACCAATTTCGATCATGTCAACTCCATTTTTTTCTAAATCCTTAATAATTTGTACTGTATCGTTCAAATTTGGATAGCCAGCCGAAAAATAGATGGAAAGTATCTTTTTGTTTTCTTGTAATTTTTGGTTTATTCTATTCATTTTTCTGTTTTAATCAGATTCCGTGTCTGTTTTAATCTTATTTTTTACTAATTTAAATGGCTGCACTATAAGTCCATACTAATTTGTTAGAATGCAATTGTACTTGAATTCGTTTGTAATGAATTCCTTCGTAAGTATCTGCTAATTCTAGTTCTCTCTGACTTAGTTGATATAGCATTCCATTAATGCTATCCTCTGGATTTTGGGTTAACGTGATTATGGGATATTGAGCTAGTCCAAACTCTTCTTCTATTTGTATTTCTTTAATGGTATAACCTACCAATTTATCGGGAGTTCCTATTAGAATACGACCAAAAATAGTTTCTTGAATATCTTTGTCTTTTAAAGTTCCGTAAGCAAATAAATTTTCCATTTTTCTTTCTTTTAATCTCAACCCAACAGGTTTTTAGTAATCTATAAAGTTTGCTTTTGCACTTTTGTTCTTGCAATATGCTATAGGGTTGGGAGGAAATCTCTCGTCATTACAGGGCACGAAGCAATCTCATTCATAAAGCGTGTAGCCTTACTGATCGTTATCAGGAAAGTGTAACGTCTAATTATAATTTAAAATAATCAATATACGTATTCAAATCTTTGTCTCCACGACCCGATAAATTGATGACTACTATATCTTCGGGTTTGAATTTCATTTTGTCTAAAACAGCAAAGGCATGGGCAGTTTCAATGGCAGGAATAATACCTTCGGTTTTTGACAGTTTGATTCCCCAATTCATAGCATCTTCATCAGTTATAGCAATAAAATCGGCACGTTTAGTTTCAAATAAATGAGCGTGCATAGGACCAACACCTGGATAATCTAATCCGGCAGAAATAGAATATGGTTCGGTAATTTGACCATCAGCACTTTGCATCAAAAGGGTTTTACTACCGTGTATAACACCAATTTTTCCCAAAGCTGATGTTGCAGCACTTTCTCCAGAATCTACGCCTAAACCAGCAGCTTCAACTGCAATGATTTTTACCTCATGGTCGTCTAGGAAATGATAAAAAGTTCCTGCAGCATTGCTTCCTCCACCAACACAAGCCACAACATAATCAGGATTTTCCCTTCCTTCTTTTTCAAGTAATTGTTGTTTAATTTCTTCTGAAATTACAGCTTGAAAACGCGCTACCATATCTGGATACGGATGCGGTCCTACAACTGATCCAATGATATAATAGGTATTTTCGGGATTGTTAATCCAATCTCTAATTGCTTCATTAGTAGCGTCTTTTAGCGTTTTAGAGCCTGATGTAGCAGGGCGTACTTCAGCACCAAGCATTTTCATTCTTGCTACATTTGGAGCTTGACGTTTGATATCAACTTCTCCCATATAAACAATACATTCTAGTCCCATCAAAGCGCATACTGTAGCAGTTGCCACACCATGTTGACCCGCTCCAGTTTCAGCAATGATTCGGGTTTTACCTAATTTCTTAGCCATTAAAATTTGACCAATAGTGTTGTTTACTTTATGGGCACCCGTATGACATAAATCTTCTCGTTTTAGATATACTTTGGTGTTGTATTCCTTTGACAAACGCTCTGCAAAATAGAGTGGAGTAGGACGACCTACATAATCTTTAAGTAAGTATTTGAATTCTTCTTGAAAGCTAGGTTCAGCACTAATCTTTAAATAATTTTGACGTAATTCTTCAACATTAGGATACAGCATTTCAGGAATGAAGGCACCGCCAAAGTTGCCATAAAATCCTTTTTCATTAACATGATAGCTCATTTTTTTATGTTTTTTGTTCTGGGTTTTTTGTTCTGGGTTGTTGATTTTCGCTACAACTAAAAACGTTCCACTATTATATTTAATAATTCTATGTTTTTTAATCCAGGTTCGATTTCAAATTTACTATTTATATCAATGGCATAAAGGGGCAAATTGGTTTTCAAGATTTCATTTACTGCACTCATTTCATTAATTCCTATTCCACCACTCAAGAAAAAAGGTTTTGTTGAGGGATAGTTTTCTAGAACCTTCCAATCAAAAGTGCTCCCGTTTCCGCCAGGTAGTTTTCCTTTGGTGTCAAAAAGGAAATAATCACACCCTGTTTCGAACGGTTTAAGCAAATCGAAGTCAAAGGTATCTAAAATTGAAAATACTTTTATGATATCTATCCCTTTTGGTGTATTTTTTTTTAATGTTTTGCAAAATTCGGCCGATTCATGTCCGTGCAATTGGATAACTTGCAAATCGTATTTTTCTATTTTTTCTAGAATTTCATCAAAATTAGCATCGACAAAAACACCTACTTTCTGGATTGACTTTGGTAATTCGGGAATGATTCCATCAAAATAACGAGCTGATTTATCCCAGAATATAAAGCCCATATAATCGGGTAGGAGCTCGCCTACTTCGAGAATATTGTCGGGATATTTCATTCCGCAGATTTTGAGTTTCATTTTGCTTACTTTAAGTTTTTAGCTGTTGACTTTTGGCTGATTTTCTTGCTCAAGGCTTATAACAGATTTATAAATTCTTTCGCCGCTTCACCAGCATTTGCTGTTTTCATGAAGTTTTCTCCAATTAGGAATCCTTTGTAACCATAGGGTTTTAGTTCGTTGATGGCTTCGATGGACGAAATGCCACTTTCGGAAACTTTTACAAAATCATTTGGAATTTTGTGGGCAAGTTGTTTACTAAAATCCAAACTCACTTCGAAGGTTTTTAAGTTTCTATTGTTTACGCCAATCATATCCAAAGAGGGCATTATCGATTTTTCTAATTCGGCTGAATTATGAACTTCCAATAATACTTCTAGACCTAAACTTTTGGCAAATTTCGACAATGTTTTGATTTCTTCCCTTGTCAAAACTGCCGCAATAAGCAAAATCAAATCGGCACCGTGCGCTTTGGCTTCTATGATTTGGTATTCGTCCACAATGAATTCTTTTCGCAACAATGGAATATTTACCGAGGCTCTTGCCAATAGTAAATCGTCTAATGAACCGCCAAAATATTTTCCATCGGTAAGAACTGAAATCCCGCAAGCACCAGCATCTTCATATCCTTTTACGACTTCTTCCACCGTGAAGCTATAATTAATTTCAGCTTTGGAAGGCGAGCGGCGTTTGTGTTCGGCTATAATTCCTGAATTGCTGTTTTTTAAATTTGCGCTTAAAGAAATCGTTTTTCTTCCAAACAATGCCGACTCCTCCAATTGCGAAACCGGAATGATTGATTTCTTGAGAATGACTTCTCTTTTTTTGTCGATTATGATTTTATCTAAAATATTCATTTTTATCTACTTAATTCTTGTAATTTTTTCAAAGCTGCTAGTCCTTTTCCGGAGAATAAACTTTCTTTTGCCAATTCGAAACCTTCAAGTGGCGTACATTTTGTAACAGTTGCCATTGCCATTGCCGCATTGGCACAAACCACGTTGCTTTGGGCTTCGGTTCCTTTTCCAGAAATGACATTCATAAACATTTCTGCCGATGCTTCGATGGTTTTTCCGCCTTCGATTTCAGTTTGCATCAATTGCCGAACGCCGAAATCGTCAGGATTTAGAGTTCCCTCTTTGGTATTTGAAATATATTTGGTTGGACAGGTTAATGAAATTTCGTCATAGCCATCTAAGGAATGTAAAATGGTATAATTTCTATCGGTGTTTTGGTATAAATACCCATACATTCTTGCTAATTCAAGATTAAATACACCCACTAATTGATTTTTGGGAAACGACGGGTTTATCATAGGACCCAACATATTGAAAAAGGTTCTTACTCCCAATTCTTTTCGAATAGGTCCCACGTTTTTCATCGCAGGGTGAAAAAGAGGCGCATGCAGAATGCAAATGCCGGCTTGATCCACACATTTTTCCAAGAAATTAACGTCATTACTAAATTTTACGCCTAAATTTTCCATTACGTTGCTCGATCCAGAAATGGAAGAAACACCATAATTACCGTGTTTAGCCACTTTAATTCCTGCTCCAGCGGTCACAAAAGAGGCTAAAGTAGAAATATTGAAGGTGTCCTTTCCATCACCTCCCGTTCCACACAAATCGATGGTGTTGTAGGCTGATAAATCAACACGAAGACACAATTCCAACAAGGCTTCCCGAAAACCTGAAAGTTCCTCTATACTGATGCTTCGCATCATATAAACGGTAAGAAAAGAAGCAATTTGGCTTGGATTATAATTTCCGTTGGAGATGTTAACCAATACATTTTTCGCCTCCGCTGCCGAAAGCATTTCGTGATTGATGAGTCTGTTTAAGATGGTTTTCATTTTATGATTTCTTTTTATTTTCAGACATATATTTTAAATAATCAACAATTTTCTGGGATTGTTGTTTTGTAATTCCGAGTGTAGGCATTTTTACTTTGTTTCTATAAGAAGCCGGATTGACGATATAATTAACCAATTCATCTTCTTTCCAATATTCGGCAACACTTTTCGGATAATTTAGTTCCGGTCCCATTGTTCCTCCAATTCCGTTTATGGCGTGACAGGTTAGGCATTGACTTTTGAATAATGTATAACCAGATTCCAATTTTCTACTTTTTAGCGGATATAATTCTATTGTTGATTTATTCAAAGGTTCAAGATTCATTCTCACCAAATTATAAGGCCATTTATACTGAGTATCTTTTTCTGAAACCGAAGTATAAACGATATAAAACGGTTCTGCAATCATTTCATTTCCGTCCTTGATAATTGCTTCCCAATTCGAATCTTTTGGTGCATCAATATCTCGGTAAGCCAAGTAAGGATTTGCATTTAAAAACAACTCCAAAGGCATTTCGGGTTTATAACCATCGATGCATTCAAACACTATTTTCGTATTTTTTGGGTCAATTTTCGTTAAATCAATTTCATTTTTAATCAAAAGTGATGCACTCACGGCATTGTATTTCTTCAGTTTATGATAAACAGGATCATTTGCGATTATTACAATGGTGTCTTTTCCAAGCCTGTTTTTTTTCTGCAAATCCAATAAATCCAATTTAATTTCGGTTTGGGCAATAGTTAATACTTCTATTTTTTGCTCCTTCTTTTGAATGCAAGAAAGGAAGCTAAAAATAAAAAAACAAGAAATTATAATATTGATTTTCAGTTTATTCAAAATATGTTTTACGACTAATTTTTAACCCAGTTTTCAAGAATCTTCTTTCCGTTTGGTGTTAACACACTTTCAGGGTGAAATTGTACGCCGCGCACATCGAAAGTTTTGTGGCGCAATGACATTACTTGGCCATTTTCGTCGAAAGAAGTGGCTTCTAAAACTTCAGGTAATTCGACATCGACAACCCAAGAATGATAGCGTCCTACTTCAAATTCATTTCCTAAACCTTCGAATAAAAGCTCATCGTCAACCGATGTTTTGACCATGGTCGCTACGCCATGATACACTTTGTCCAAATTAGAAAGCGTTCCTCCAAAAACTTCTCCGATTGCCTGTTGTCCAAGGCAAACCCCAAGAATACTTTTGGTTGATGCATATTTGGCAATTACGGCTTTTAATAATCCCGCCTCATCAGGAATTCCAGGCCCTGGGGAAAGCAATATTTTATCGAAAACTGAGATTTCATCAATGTCAAATTCATCGTTTCTGTAAACGGTAACTTCACAATTTAAATCTTCGAGATAATGCACCAAATTATAAGTGAAACTATCGTAATTGTCTATGACTAGTATTTTTTTCATTTTTTTTAAGTTGAATGTTGTGAGTTAAGGGTTATGCGTTTCTTCCGTTTAACATTTAATTCTTAACTGTATTATCTGTTATCTAGTTTTAAATGGTTTCTGCTAAATCCAAAGCCGCATTCAGGGCTCTCAATTTATTATAAACTTCCTGCATTTCGCTTTCCTCGTCTGAATCGGCGACAATTCCCGCGCCTGCTTGACAATGCAATTGGTGGTTTTTACTCAGAAAAGTCCTAATCATTATCGCGTGATTAAAATTACCTTCAAAATCCATAAAACCAATAGCTCCACCATAAAAATTCCGATTGGTTTTTTCGTATTCTTCGATGAGTTGCATCGCTCTGTGTTTTGGGGCTCCGCTTAATGTTCCCGCGGGGAAAGTATCGGCAACGACTTGCATGGTGGTGGCTTTCTCATGTAAATGTCCTGTTACTTTTGAAACCAAATGAATCACATGGGAGAAAAATTGCACTTCACGGTATTTTTCCACATTGACATCGTGACCGTTTCGGCTCAAATCGTTTCTAGCTAAATCGACCAGCATCACGTGTTCGCTATTCTCTTTTTTGTCTTCTGATAATTTTTTGGCCAAGACAGCGTCTTTTTCGTCATCACCAGTTCTTCTAAATGTTCCTGCGATGGGGTGAATTTCTGCTTTTCGGTTTTTGACGATAATTTGGGCTTCGGGAGAAGAGCCAAATATTTTGAAATCACCATAATCAAAAAAGAACAAATAGGGTGAAGGATTGATGCTTCGCAACGCTCTGTAAACATTGAATTCATCTCCTTTAAAACCTTGGGTGAATCTTCTTGACAAAACCAATTGGAAAACATCTCCTCTATAACAGTGCTTTTTGGCCAAAGCCACATTATGCTTGAATTCTTCGTCAGTCAAGTTGGAAAAACCATCTCCTTCTTTTGAAAATTGATAAGAAGCAATGTTTCGGGATTGCAACAATTGTTCGATTTCCGAAATATTGTTTCTTCCGTCTAGACTATGACAGAAAATATAAGCTTCGTTCTTGAAATGGTTGATGGCTATGATGTTTTGGTATACCGCATAATACACATCCGGAATAGTATTGCTATTTCCTTTTTTGGCAATAGGCACTTTTTCGAAATAACGAACGGCATCATAAGAAATGTACCCAAACAAACCATTATTGATGAATTTGAAATTGGTTTTTTCTGATTTGAATTGTCCTGAAAACTCTTGAATTACCTGTGGAATATTAGTGGTTGAATCAATAGAACTGTTTTCAAAACTCCCGTCAGGAAAGGTTTTGTAGATGGTTTCGTTTTCTATTTTTATGGACGCAATTGGGTTGCAACAGATGTAAGAAAAGCTATTGTCGTTCCCGTGATAATCGCTACTTTCGAGTAATACACTATTGGGGAATTGATCCCGAATTTTAAAATATACGCTTACGGGTGTAATCGTATCGGCAAGGATTTGTTTGTAATTTGTATTTAGAACAAATGTTTTCATTTTCATTGTTATTATTTCAATTTCATTTTGACTCCCTTCCATTCACATGGCTCGGTCGGGAATAAAAAAAGGCCTGTCGTGATGACAAGCCTTTTATATTTATAGTTTACAATACTATAGGAGCTTTAATCACGACGATTGACGTAAGTTACTCCACCACCAAGTATTGTTTGTAATTGTTTTCATTCCACAAATATATAAATGAAATTTGATAATCCAAACAAAATAAAAAAAAATAGTATTTTTAAATTTTATTATTTTTCAAAAATTAAAATTCCAAGGCTACTGATAATTCAATTTCATTGTCAATTGCTTTGTCTCCAATGCTATCGAAAAATGATTTAGAACCATATTTAATGTCATATTTAGTTCTGTCCACATTGAATTTTGTGGTTGCTGAATTTGCAGTTGTTGCTAAATCAAAAGTTATAGGATTTTTTATTCCTTTGATAGTCAAATCTCCTGTTACACTATATATATTAGCTCCTTTTGCTACAACTTTTTTGAACATTAAAGTTGCGGTTGGGAATTTTTCTGTTCCAAAGAAATCTTCCGATTTTAAATGGCCATTTAATTTACCTTGGTATTCTCCGGAAAGGTCAGTTGAAGTTAAGGAGGTCATGTCTACTGTAAAACTCCCACCCTTTAATTTTTTACCTTTGAAAATTAAAGTACCGTCTTTCAGATTTACGGTTCCGCTATGCTGTCCAGTGACTTTTTTTCCTACCCAATTGATGGAACTTTTTGTAGCATCAATTTTTTTAGTTTGAGCCGATACGGATACTGTAGATAAAACCACTACTAATGCTAATGTAATTGCTTTTAAATTTTTCATTGTTTTTGGATTTTTTGTTTGTGGATTAATAATTATAGAGTGATAAATAATTCTTCGTTTGATTTTCTAACTTTTTTGTAATGTTGGGTTGTATCTTCTTCATGACGGTATCCAATAGTTGCCATTAAAGTAGCATTTAAGTTTAGTTTGTCTAAACCTAATATTTCATTCACTTTTGCAGGAACGAAACCTTCCATTGGAGTAATGTCAATTTTTAATTCGGCAGCAGCATTTAATAAATTTCCTAAAGCCAAATAGGTTTGTTTAGCAGCCCAAATGTTTTTTACATCTTGTGGCATAGAATTAATTCCACCTTTCATGTAATCTCCAAAACTAGCCAAAGATTCAGCAGGAATACCTCTAGTTTCGCTGATTCTATTGATGTATTTGTTAATCGTTTGGTCATCAACATTAGTTTCATTTGCGAAAATAATTAGGTGAGAAGCATCAATTACTTGAGATTGTCCATAGGCAGCAGGCAGCAACTGCGCTCTTAATTCTGGATTTTCAACAATTATAACTTGGTAAGGTTGTAATCCATAGGAAGAAGTACTCAAGCGAATCGCTTCTTTTAAAGTGTTTAAATCTTGGGTTGAGATTTTTTTGGTAGCATTAAATTTCTTTGTTGCGTATCTCCAGTTTTGATTGGTAATAAAATTGCTCATTTTTTTTTGTTTTAATTTATTGATTTCTATATTTCTCTAGTAATAAGTTTAATTGAATTAACTCTTCGGAATTCAAATTTTTTGAAAAGTGGTTTTCATGTTCCACTACTTTTGGATCTAAAACTTTCAAAATTCCAAGTCCTTTTGGAGTAATTAGCACTTCGATTTTTCGTCTATTTTCAGGGCACACGTTTCGAGTGACTAAATCTTTTAATAATAATTTGTCTACTAAGCGGGTTGTATTGCTTGTTTTTGCTAACATTCGTTCTTGTATAACACACATATTTGCTGGATTCCCTTTCTGCCCTCTCAATATTCTTAATACATTATATTGTTCACCCGATAAATCATAAGGTTTTAAAACCTCGTTAAACTTATCGTTAATTACATTTTGAGTATAAAGCACGTTTAGAATAATTTTTTTAGAATAATCTAATGGTATAGTACTTTTTATTTCATCTTCAATTTTCATATTTGTATATATGTAATTTGTCGATACAAATGTAATAATAATTTTAATTGTATATACAAATGTTGGTTATTTTTTTGTTAAAATATTTTAATTACCTAGGAAAAGTGATCGAAAAATAGAGTGATTTTTTGGAATTTGGAAATGTTAAAATTGGTAATAAATAGGAATACATATTGATTTTGCTATTCAAGTGTTATATTTATCTAATTTTTAGTGAATTATTTGAATAATTCGTAATTTGATGTATTTATACTTAAGCGAAAACGTTTTCTACGATTTATTAGCTAATTAACATTTGTGTTCTTTATTTTTTGGTAAAAACCATGTATTTTTGCAAAAAAAACAACACTATGGATTTGACACAAGAAGATTGGGTTTCTCAATTTGAAGCCGATCAAAATGCAGTAATGTTAGATGTGAGAACAGAAGATGAGTGCAATCAAGGCATTATAGAATGTTCTATAAATATTGATATTCATAAAGAACAAGAATTTGTTGTTGCAATTGAAGTATTGGATAAAAGTAAAAATTATTATGTCTATTGCCGTTCAGGGGTCAGAAGTGCCAAAGCTTGTGCAATCATGAACGAATTAGGTATAAAAAACGCCTATAATTTGCTTGGTGGGATTATAGAATGGAATGGCGATATAGTTTAACTAAGAAAATTAAAGGAGGCAAAACCTCCTTTTTTAATTTAAAATAAGAATAAACAAAACAAGAAATGAATACAATACCTCAAGAATTTCAAATTAAAGAATTACTTATTCAAGATACCTACCTAGTAGACGGTGAACTAAAAAAGTGGACAGGTCAAACTACGCCTGTTTATTCGACTATTTCTTCTACTGAAAATTACGAGCCTACATTGTTGGGAACTATTCCTTTTATGGGGGAAGAAGACGCGATGAAAGCCTTAGAAGCAGCGGACGCCGCATTTCATAATGGACAAGGTTTATGGCCTACGATGAAAGTAGTGGACCGCATAAAATGCATGGAGGATTTTGTCACTAAGATGAAGGCAACTCGAGCTGAAGTAGTTAAATTTTTGATGTGGGAAATTGGGAAAACATTAGGGGATTCAGAGAAAGAATTTGACAGAACGGTAGAATACATTTACGACACTATTAATAGTTACAAAGAATTAAACAGTCGCAGTGCTCATTTTAGCAAAGTACAAAGTATAAACGCCATGGTTCGAAGAGGGCCATTGGGAGTTGTTTTGTGTCTTGGACCTTATAATTATCCTTTAAACGAAACCTTTTCTTTGCTAATTCCTGCCTTGATAATGGGAAATCCTGTAATTTTTAAACCGGCTAAACTAGGTGTTTTGTTAATTTCTCCATTATTGGAAGCCTTTAAAAGTAGTTTTCCAAAGGGAGCTATCAATATATTATACGGTCGTGGACGCGAAGTTGCCTCCCCAATTATGAAATCGGGACGGGTGGCTATATTGGCGTTGATCGGTAACAGTAAATCGGCAATTGCTTTGCAGGATTTACATCCTAACAAAAATAGATTGCGTTTAGTATTAGGATTGGAAGCCAAAAATCCAGCAATAATTTTGCCAGACGCAAATTTAGATTTGGCTATAGACGAATGCGTGGCAGGATCATTATCTTTTAATGGGCAAAGATGCACAGCCTTAAAGGTATTGTATGTACACGAATCCATTGTTGATGAATTTAATAAACGATTTAGCGCCAAAGTAGACGCACTCGTTTATGGAAATCCTTGGGATAAATCAGTATTTCTTACTCCTTTACCTGAAAAAGAGAAGCCTGCTTATATCCAGGAATTGATTGATGATGCAACTAGTTTTGGCGCAAAAGTCATTAATGCAAAAGGAGGAAAACAACTCGATAACTATATCTTTCCGGCTATTTTATATCCCATAAATAAAGAAATGCGTATTTATCATGAAGAACAATTTGGTCCTGTTGTTCCGATAATTTCTTTTAATGATATTCAGGAACCTTTGGATGATATGGCAGAGTCAAATTACGGGCAACAAGTCAGTTTGTTTGGTCAAAATGTAAAAACTATTGCACCGCTTATTGATAATTTGGTTAATTTAGTTTGCAGAGTGAATCTGAACAGTTCTTGCCAGAGAGGACCTGATGTTTTTCCGTTTACGGGTCGTAAAGATTCCGCTGTGGGAACTTTGAGTATTCATGATGCCTTGCGTTCTTTCTCTATAAGAACTTTTGTAGCTTCCAAAGACAATGAATACAATAATAATATTTTGCAGGAATTATTAAATAGCAAAGAATCTAATTTTATTAATACGGATTATATTTTGTAGTCAAAATAAGAACCATATTTTGGGTCAAACGTAAAAAAGAGGATTTATCTAATTGGTAATCCTCTTTTTTTTGTTAGTGTATTTAGTGTCAGAGGATATTTTATAGAAACTCTATTGCAAGCTAAGCGCTTCTTTTATCAGCTCAAAATTAGCAGTGTTAAAATTAATTTTCAAGGCTTCCTGATGTCCTTTGTCGGCCATTTTGTTCCATGTTTTAGAATAATATTTTTAAATTTCTCCTTGTTGTATTTCTGAACAAAAGCGTCTAAATATAATTCTAAAAAAACCAACCAAATAAATTACTTACGGTATTATAATTATTGAGGTTTAAAATTTGAGAAATAAGAAAGTAGTATTTCGTTACGAAATCTTTAAACCTTAATCTCCAAATTTTAAACAAAAAAAACTAATTTTGCAACACTAAAAAAAACACACAAACTATGAGTTCATTTGACGTAGTCATAATAGGATCTGGCCCAGGAGGATATGTTTCGGCAATTCGCTGTGCGCAACTGGGTTTCAAAACAGCCATAATAGAAAAATATTCCACTTTAGGCGGAACCTGCCTTAATGTGGGTTGCATTCCTTCAAAAGCCTTATTATCTTCCTCTCATCATTATAGCGAAGTAGCTCATTTTACCGACCATGGAATTGAGGTTTCTGGAGAAGTGAAAGTGAATTTGGAGAAAATGATTGCCCGTAAACAAGCAGTTGTTGACCAAACTTCAGGAGGAATTAACTATTTGATGGACAAAAACAAAGTGACTGTTTTTAATGGATTAGGTTCTTTTGTAGATGCCACTCATGTTACTGTTGCAAAAGCAGACGCAACTTCGGAAACTATCGAGGCAAAAAACATCATTATCGCAACGGGTTCAAAACCATCCTCGTTGCCATTTATCAAAATAGATAAAGAAAGAATCATTACTTCCACCGAAGCCTTGTCGCTTAAAGAAGTGCCAAAACACCTTGTCATAATTGGAGGTGGTGTTATTGGTATCGAATTAGGACAAGTGTATTTGCGATTAGGAGCCCAGGTTTCTGTAGTGGAATTTATGGATCGAATTATTCCGGGAATGGATGCTTCATTGTCTAAAGAATTGACGAAAGTATTGAAAAAACAGGGGATGAAATTCTATGTTTCCCATAAGGTGAAATCGGTAGAAAGAAAAGGAAACAATGTAACGGTTCAAGCTGAAAATACAAAAGGGGAAACTATTACTCTTGAGGGGGATTATTCTCTGGTTTCGGTAGGGCGTCGTCCTTATACGGATGGTTTGAATGCAGATAAAGCGGGTGTGAAAATTTCAGAAAGAGGGATGGTTGAAGTGAACGATCATTTACAAACCAATGTTCCCAATATTTACGCCATTGGTGACGTAGTACGTGGCGCAATGCTAGCGCACAAAGCCGAGGAAGAAGGAACAATGGTTGCTGAAATAATAGCGGGTCAAAAACCGCACATCAATTATAATTTGATTCCTGGGGTTGTTTATACTTGGCCAGAAGTGGCCGCGGTAGGGCAAACCGAAGAACAACTAAAAGCGGCTGGAGTTGAATTCAAATCAGGCAGTTTTCCTTTTAAAGCCTTAGGAAGAGCAAGAGCAAGTGGAGATTTAGACGGTTTTGTTAAAATCCTTGCCGATGCCAAAACAGACGAGGTTCTGGGAGTTCACATGATTGGTGCTCGTTGTGCCGATTTGATTGCCGAAGCGGTAACTGCAATGGAATTCAAAGCATCAGCCGAAGATATTTCTAGAATGAGCCACGCACATCCTACTTTTGCCGAAGCGATAAAAGAAGCGGCCTTAGCGGCTACGGAAAATAGAGCTTTGCACGTGTAATTAGAAAAGTATATTCAAATTAAAAACCCGACAGGTTTCAAAATCTGTCGGGTTTATTTGTTTTAAAGTAAGTAACTTTTTTTTAAGAGTCAGGTGTAATATCCAACTATAAATCCAACTGAATTTTGTCGTAATTTTGAATTTTTAAAACCATTCCAATCCTTTGAGAACCTCCTTTATAAAACATATCGATAACCCTGTTCAATTCAAGCGACAATTAGTGACTTGGGCACAACAATTTCGAGAAGTCATTTTCATGGATAGTAATGATTATCCACAGCAGTATTCTAGTTATGATTGCATCCTAGCTGTGGACGCTTTTACATCGATACAAACCGATTATCAAAACGCTTTCGAAGACTTGAAACAGTATCAACAAACGACCAAAGATTGGCTTTTTGGTTATTTGTCCTATGATTTAAAAAATGATATCGAGGTGTTACATTCCAATAATTTTGATGGTTTGGATTTTCCAGATTTGTTTTTCTTCCAACCCAAAAAAATAGTTACGCTGAAGGGGGGTCAACTCGAAATTCAATATCTCACTATGTGTGATGATGAAGTGGAAGAAGATTTTGAGGAAATAGTTAAGAGCCAAGAGCCAAGAGCCAATAGCCAAGAAATCCCTATAATTCAACAACGAATTTCAAAAGAAAAATACCTTGAAAAAGTATCTAATTTACTAAAACACATTCATCGTGGGGATATTTATGAAGCTAATTTCTGTATGGAGTTTTTCCTTGAAAATGCAAACATCAACCCACTGGAAAAGTTTTTAAAACTGAATAAAATTTCGAAATCGCCCTTGGCTGTTTTTTTCAAAAACAACACTCATTTTTTGCTTTCGGCTTCGCCGGAACGGTATTTAAAGAAGGAAGGGGAGTTGGTTATTTCACAACCCATTAAGGGAACGGCCAAACGATTCTTGGATGCAGTTGAAGACGAAAGATCAAAAAGCGAATTGGCTTCAGATCCCAAAGAACGTACCGAAAACATCATGATATCTGACTTGGTTCGGAACGACTTGTCACGAACAGCCCAAAAAGGTTCTGTGAAGGTGGAAGAACTATGCGGCATTTATTCTTTTGAGCAAGTCCATCAGATGATTTCTACGATTACCTCAAAATTAGACCGTCAATATACCGTTGCTGATGTGATTAAAACTACTTTCCCCATGGGGAGCATGACAGGAACCCCTAAGGTTTCGGTGTTGAAAATCATCGAAGAATTAGAGGAAACCAAAAGAGGTTTGTATAGTGGAGCCGTTGGCTATTTTACTCCAAAGGGTGATTTTGATTTCAACGTTGTAATTAGAAGCATTTTATACAACCAAGAAAAGAGATATGCCTCATTTTCAGTGGGAAGTGCGATAACTTCACAATCTATTCCTAAAATGGAATATGAAGAGTGTTTGCTTAAGGCCAAAGCGATGCGTGAAGTTTTGGGTTAAATCCAAATGAATTTACTAAATTTGAAAATGCTACAAAAATTCCAAAGCCATATTTTTCAAAACTTTCCTTTTTTAAGTGGAAAAAAATTGCTTTTGGCTACTAGTGGTGGTTTAGACAGTATGGTAATGGTCGATTTGTTTCACAAGTTATCTTTTGAAATAGCTATTGCCCATTGTAATTTTCAACTTCGTGGAGTGGAAAGTTTTGAAGATCAAAATTTCGTTCAAAACTATGTCGAAGCCAATAAAATTCAATTATTCGTAACCCAATTTGACACCGACGCTTTTGCCAAAGATTATAAACTTTCAACCCAAGTTGCCGCCCGTGAGTTGCGCTACAACTGGTTTTACGAACTTTTGGAAACAGAAAACTTTGACTATGTACTTACGGCACATCATGCCGATGATAATTTAGAAACCTTCCTCATCAACCTCGTTCGGGGAACTGGATTAGAGGGGTTGACAGGAATTCCTGCGCAAAATGAAAATGTCATTCGCCCACTTTTACTATTTTCTCGACAAGAAATCGAACAGTATGCCAAGGAAAATAACATTGACTGGTGCGAAGACAGCAGTAACGCTTCGGATAAATATTTGCGAAATAAGATTAGGCATAATTTGGTTCCCATTTTAAAAGAACTCAATACCGATTTTTTATCCTCGTTTCATAAAACACAGGGCTATTTGCAAGAATCCAAAACGATGGTCGAAGACGCGTCCATTATGGTATATCAGCAAGTGGTAAAAGAAATAGGAGAGGACATCCATTTTGATTTGAATAAACTACAACAACTGCCCAATTACAAATCCTATTTGTACCAATGGCTTCGAGAATTTGGGTTTTCGGCTTGGGAAGACATTTATGATTTAGTTGAAAGTCAATCCGGAAAACAAGTATTTTCAAAAGAATTCCGAATAGTAAAAAATAGGGATTTTTTAATTTTGAGTCCTATAAATATTGAGGATAAAAAGGAAGAATATTACATTTCTAAAGATCAAAAAGAAATTAGTACTCCCTTACATCTTTCGTTTAGTAAAGTAGCTAACATTAGTATTGGTTCCAATACAACTATCTTTGTTGATGAAGACAAGCTACATTTTCCTTTAGTTTTAAGACGTTGGAAAGAAGGGGATACATTTCAACCCTTTGGAATGGAAGGAAAATCAAAGAAAGTGAGTAAAATTTTTAAGGACGAAAAATTATCGTTGATAGAAAAAGAGAATACATGGCTTTTATGTTCTGATGATACAATAGTTTGGATTATCGGAATCCGCCAAGATGAGCGTTTTAAAATAGGAAAAACAACAAAAAACAGAGTACAAATACAATGGCAAAAATGAGAAAAATACTATTCATAATGCTGGCTTTCCTGGTTTTTGCCAAAGGGAATGCACAAATACTGGATCCTGTTAAATGGACTAGCAAAATCGAAAAGAAATCAGACACCAACTACATACTCACTTTTAATGGGGTAATAGAAAATGGGTGGCATCTATATTCGCAATTTACTCCTGATGGGGGACCATTGCCCTTAGAGGTGAATTTTGAAAACCAAAAAGGGAATTTCACTTTAGTTGGCAAAGCCAAAGAAAGTAAAACCACCACTGCTTTCAATGATGTTTTTGGGGTAAGCGAAACTTATTTCGAGAAGAAGGTGCAAATTAAGCAAGAGATTAAAATACTAAATCCTAAAATTTCAAAAATTGAAGTGGGTTTCAATTACCAAGTCTGCAAAGAGGTTTGTATTAATTTAGAAAAAAAGTTCAGTTTTGCTGTAACTCCAACTTTATTGACGGGTGCAGTTTCAAAAACGGGAACAGTATTAGTTGTTAAGGATAGTGCAAAAGCAGAATCTCTGACTCCAAGTCTTGGAACGAGTGATGTAATTGAAGCAACTTCAGACCAACTCAAAAAAGTAACAACTCCACCTAAACCACAAAGAGGGTTTTGGTCTATTTTTTTTATCGCTTTCCTTTCAGGATTCGCTGCACTGCTCACTCCTTGCGTGTTCCCGATGATTCCTATGACGGTGAGTTTTTTTACTAAACACAGTAAAACAAAAGCAAAAGGAATACGAAATGCCATGATTTATGGGATTTCCATCATATTGATTTATGTTATTTTGGGTTTGTTGGTCACTTGGATTTTTGGAGCCGATGCACTGAATGCCTTGTCTACCAATGTATGGTTCAATATCCTTTTCTTTGTTTTGTTAGTAATTTTTGCTGCATCCTTTCTTGGAGCTTTTGAAATTATGTTGCCTAATTCTTGGGCAAATACGGTAGATGACCAAGCCGATAAAGGTGGGGTTGTAGGAATCTTATTCATGGCATTGGCCTTGGCAATCGTTTCATTTTCGTGTACGGGACCCATTGTTGGAACACTTTTGGTTGATGCAGCTTCAAAAGGCGGAATTACACCAATTATAGGAATGTTGGGGTTTTCATCAGCTTTAGCCTTGCCGTTCATGTTTTTTGCGATGTTTCCGGGTTGGATGCATTCTTTGCCCAAATCGGGTGGGTGGTTGAATACCGTAAAAGTGGTTTTGGGATTTCTAGAACTAGCTTTGGCATTCAAATTTTTATCCACAGCAGATATGGTTTTGCAATTGCATTTGTTAGAACGGGAAGTTTTCTTGGCGATTTGGATAGCTGTTTCTGGAATCTTAGCCTTCTATTTGTTTGGAAAAATCACTTTGCCGCACGACAGTCCAATCACCCATATTTCAGTGGGTAGATTGTCGATTGGATTAGTGTTTTTATTCTTAACCATTTATATGATTCCGGGACTTTGGGGTGCACCTTTGAAATTAATTAATTCTTATCTTCCTCCTGTGGAATATAGTGAAAGTCCTCTCGGATTTGGTGGTTCAGGGACTGTTTCTCCAACTATAATTTTACCTGATGGAGCTAAATTAGGCCCTCATCAAATTGTGGTTTTTGACGATTATGAAAAAGGTTTGGCATACGCCAAAACTGTGAACAAACCTATTATGCTCGATTTTACCGGTTTTGCCTGTGTGAATTGCAGAAAAATGGAAAATACGGTTTGGTCTGACAAACACATTTTAGAGATTCTAAAAAACGAGGTTGTTTTGATTTCTCTATATGTGGACGACAAGCGCAATTTACCTTTAAAAGAACAATTTATTTCAAAGGCCACGGGTTCAAAAATTGAAACGATAGGTGATAAGTGGGCGGATTTTATGATTTCGAAATATAAAACCAATACCCAGCCTTTGTATGTTTTGACAGATTTAGACGGAAATAGCCTAAACAAAACCACACCAACCATAAGCTACACCAATGTTGAAGAATATCAAAGTTGGTTGAAGGCTGGTATTTCCAGATTCAAGAAATAATACAAATTAGTTTAGTAACACAAAGCTTTCAGCCTTCAAAAGGCTGGAAGCCTTGCGTTTTTTAGTAGAAACATTAATGCTAAGGATTTATTAAAACCACTTGAATATTCAATTAATTACTTAAGCCTTATTTGTCTTTTACAGGTAAGATATTTCAAAAAAGCTTGATGTATTAATAGTAACAAATGGTTTGTAATTACGCTAAATAGAAGTGAAAAAATCAATAATAAAACCAAAAAAAACACCCTAAAAACGATTTTTAGGGTGTCTTGATTTATTTAAGAAAATGATTTACAAAAATTCTCCGTGTTGAGAAATATCTAATCCTAATTCTTCTTTTTCTTCACTAACTCTCAATGGAGTTATTTTGTTTACAATAAAGAATAGTGCATAAGAAGCAGAGAACGCAAATATAGATACAATAACTAAGGCTTTTAATTGAATTAAAAACAAAGTAGTATCACCATAAATCAATCCTTGGTTATCACCTACAATTGCATTTACTGATTTTGAAGCAAATACACCTGTTAAAAGCATACCAACCATACCACCAACACCGTGACAAGCAAATACATCTAAAGCATCATCAATTTTACCTTTAGGGAATTTGCTAACCACAAGATTACTTACGATGCTAGCAATAAAACCAATTGCTAGTGCAGAAGGAATTGACACAAAACCAGCAGCAGGAGTAATAGCTACTAATCCTACAACAGCTCCGATACAAGCTCCCATAGCAGAAAGTTTGTGTCCAAGAATTTTATCTAAAAATACCCATCCCATTGCAGCAGCAGCAGCAGCTACAGTAGTTGTTCCTAAAGCTTGAGCAGCAAGGCTTCCAGATCCAACAGCAGAACCTGCATTGAAACCGAACCAACCAAACCATAATAATCCTGTTCCTAATAATACATAAGTAATACGAGCAGGGTTCGCTTTTTGCACTTTTCTTTTTCCTAAGAACATAGCTCCTGCAAGAGCAGCCCAACCAGCACTCATGTGTACTACAGTTCCACCAGCAAAATCCAACACTCCCCATCCGAAGAATAGTCCGTCAGGATGCCAAGTCATGTGACATAATGGAGCATAAACAAATAGTATGAATAAAACCATAAATAACATATAAGCCCAGAAACGTACGCGTTCTGCAAAAGCCCCTGTTATTAAGGCTGGGGTAATGATAGCGAATTTCGCTTGAAACAAGGCAAACAATATAAAAGGAATAGTTGGGGCTAAGTCCCATGCTGTGTTAGCGCTTACTCCTTGAAAAAATAGGTTGTAGGAAGGGTTTCCAATAATACCTCCTATTGAAGGTCCGAAACACATCCCAAATCCAACGACAACCCACAGTACGGTTACAATTACCATAGCTATAAAGCTTTGTAATACTGTACTAATTACATTTTTCTTACCTACCATTCCTCCGTAAAAGAATCCTAGTCCTGGAGTCATTAACAATACAAGTCCTGTTGCGCATAGCATCCAAGCTGTATCTCCAGTATCTAATTTTAGAGGGATAACATGTGCTCCTAACGTTGCACTTTCTGGAAACAAATAAATTGAAAAAATGGATAACACCAAAATCGTGATTAGAATCACACTTAAAATAATCTTTCGCATAGTTTTTAGTTTTAAATTTCGATAAAAGTATATAAATCATTTCATACCCCCGTAAAAAAAGTAACTTGAACTGTGATTTTTATCATATTTGTATTTTACCCCCTTAAATTTTATGGGTATGGAATAATTAAATGTCAAAATTTATAATTTAGTAATGCTGATTTAGGATAATTTCAGCTTAATATAGCTAATAATTATTATAATCCAGGATTTTTTCAATCGGTTATTGTTTAATAAGTATAGGATTGTCTATGATTATTAAGGATAATCAGCAAATAGTATTATTTGTGTATAAGGCAACGCCGGTCCCATTGAGTTGCGCGTATTTTATGATGCCATCAGAAATAGTTACTCCAGTGGCTATATCTTCAGCCAATAATAATGGGCCATCCATATCAACGAAGTCCAGCTCTGGCAACAAATGCGCAATGGCTGATATGCCTACGGTAGATTCCGTCATACAGCCCACCATAGTTTTCATGCCTAACTTTTTTGCTTGGGCAATCATTCTTCTGGCAGGAGTAAGACCACCACACTTGCCGAGTTTTATATTTACGCCGTGAAAATAGTTGTGGCATTTTGCCACATCTTCTTCGAGAATACAGCTTTCATCTGCAATTATAGGCAAAACCGAATTTTTATAAACGGTAGCATGTCCTTCCCAATTGTCCGCTTTCAAAGGTTGTTCCAAGAATTCAACGCCCAGTTTTTTTAATTCATGGGCATTTTTAATGGTTTCGGGAGCAGTCCAGCCACAATTGGCATCAATTCTAAAAACAGCATTCGTATGTTTTCTCAATTCGGTGACAATGGCAAGATCTTCTTTGGTACCCAATTTAATTTTGTAGATGGGCCAAGGCAATTCTTTCATTTTGGACACCATTTTTTCGATACTGTCAATGCCAATCGTATAATCGGTTTTGGGATTATTTTCAATGGAATAACCCCATAACTCATACAATTTTTTTTGTTTTTTTCGAGCATATAAATCATTGTAAGCAATGTCCAGAGCGGAAAGCGCAAACAAATCATCTTTTAGTAGTTCATATGATTTACGCCAAAATTCTTCGGGAGTTTCGTCTGTAACAGTTTCGATAAACGGAATTATAGCTTCCAGATTTCTTTTCATCGAATCTACGGTAGTATTATAGTAGGGGTTTGACGTGGCCTCTCCAAATCCTGAATAGCCGTCACTTTGCAATTCGACAATTAAAGTGGGTTGCGTAGTATAAGATAGTCTTGAAATAGTAAAAGTATGTTTTAATTGGAGATTAAAGGTGCGGAGTATGACTCTCATGGGCTAGATTTATCGTTTGTCAAATTTAGCATAATACAATTCAAGCAGTATGCTTTTGTTTTATCAAAGAAAATTATTAAATGTTAGATTACATACTAAAAGAAGGAGTAAATTTCATTTTGAAAGGTTTTTTACATTAAATTTAGGTTTAAATCCAACGTATATGCTAGTAAAAGTTTTTGGAAGTTCCGTTTTTGGAGTTGAAGCCACCACAATTACGGTCGAAGTTAATATTGATAAGGGAATCGGGTATCATTTGGTAGGTCTACCCGACAACGCCATCAAGGAAAGTAGTTACCGGATTGCGGCGGCACTTAAAAATAACGGCTACAATATGCCAGGCAAGAAAATCACTATCAACATGGCTCCTGCCGATTTGAGAAAAGAAGGTTCGGCTTATGATTTGACACTCGCCATAGGTATTCTCGTGGCTTCTTCCCAAATTAAGGCCGATGAAATTGACAAGTATGTAATTATGGGAGAGCTTTCGCTCGACGGTGGTTTACAACCCATTCGTGGGGCATTGCCCATTGCCATTAAAGCCAAAGAAGAAGGCTTTAAAGGTTTTTTTCTTCCAAAGCAAAACGTGAAAGAAGCGGCAATCGTAACTGGTCTGAATGTTTATGGGGTGGAAAATTTACAAGAAGTTATCGATTTCTTCGAAGGCAAAGGCACTTTAGAAGCTACAATAATTGACACCAGAGCCGAATTTTATAAAACATTGGACTTTCCAGAATTCGATTTTTCTGATGTCAAAGGGCAGGAGTCTATTAAGCGTTGCATGGAAATTGCGGCTGCCGGAGGTCATAATATTATTCTGATTGGTCCCCCGGGAGCAGGAAAAACCATGCTTGCCAAACGTTTGCCTAGTATTTTGCCACCCATGACTTTGCGGGAAGCACTCGAAACGACCAAAATTCATAGTGTAGCCGGAAAGCTCAAAGAAGTGGGATTAATGAATCAAAGACCTTTTAGAAGTCCGCATCATACGATTTCAAACGTGGCCCTTGTTGGGGGCGGAAGTTATCCGCAACCCGGTGAAATTTCCATGGCGCACAATGGGGTTTTGTTTTTGGATGAATTGCCGGAATTTAAGAGAGATGTTTTGGAAGTGATGCGCCAACCTTTGGAAGACAGGGAAGTGACGATTTCTAGAGCCAAGTTTACCGTAACGTATCCGTCCTCATTTATGTTGGTGGCGAGTATGAACCCCAGTCCGAGTGGTTTTTTTAACGACCCTGATTCGCCACAAACGTCTTCGCCACACGAAATGCAGCGCTATTTGAGCAAGATTTCAGGACCTTTATTGGATCGAATCGATATACATATTGAAGTGACGCCGGTTCCTTTCGAAAAATTGTCCGAAGACCAAAAGGCGGAAAGCAGCGTCGAAATTCGAAAACGAGTCACAGCCGCGCGAGAAATCCAAACGGAACGTTTTGTGCAAATGGAAAACATCCATTATAATGCGCAAATGAACACCAAACACATTCGAGAGTATTGTGCGCTGGACGAAGTTTCGAAACAATTATTGAAAACAGCCATGGAACGCTTGAATCTTTCGGCACGAGCCTATGACAGAATCCTGAAAGTAGCCCGAACCATCGCCGATTTAGAAGCCGCTCCAAAAGTGATTTCTTCCCACATTGCCGAAGCGATTCAGTACAGGAGTTTGGATCGTGATGGTTGGTTGGGATAATGGTTATTGAACTTAATTATCAATTAACGTCTATCATTATTTTGTTGTGGGCGTCTCGGACCAAAACTGTTATTGGTACTTCTATTAGAATTAGCGGTATTAGATTTTGCTGGGTTTGAAAAACGTTGCGGTCTTCCTTGACCTTGTTTAATGGGTTCCTTTGAAGCGTTGGGGTCGGGCTCAAAACCGGCTATGTTTTCTTTAGGCAATTTCAAACCCACCAATTTTTCGATATCGCGTAAAAAAACAGTTTCGTCGGGACTAAACAACGAAATGGCTTCTCCACTGGCTCCAGCACGTCCTGTTCGACCAATTCGGTGCACGTAATCTTCAGGAATATTTGGCAATTCAAAATTAACAACATGTGGTAATAAGGGAATATCCAAACCTCGAGCGGCAATATCCGTAGCGACCAAGGCAGTTAGGCTTCCGTTTTTAAAACCGGCTAATGCATTTGTTCGCGCGCCTTGACCTTTATTGCCGTGAATGGCTGCCGCTTTGATACCAGCACCAATCATGCTTTCGGTCAGTTTGTTGGCACCTTGTTTGGTGCGCGTAAATACTAAAATTTGTTTCCAGTTGCCTTCGGTAATCAATTTAATAATCAATTCTGTTTTTTTCTCTTTGGCACAGGGATATACTTTTTGGATAATCGCATCCACTGTCGTGTTTTCGGGTGTCGCTTCCACCTGAACGGGATGGTGCAAAATGCCCATAGCCAAGTTCTTAATGTCTTTGGAAAAGGTTGCCGAAAACAATAAGTTTTGCCTTTTTGAGGGCAATACTTTCATGATGCGTTCAATATCTCGCAAAAATCCCATATCCAGCATACGATCGGCTTCATCCAAAACCAAGATCTCCACTTTAGACAGCGAAACCAAACCTTGATTTTGCAAATCGATTAATCGACCCGGTGTTGCCACTAATATATCAATGCCTTGTCGCAGTTGAGCCACTTGTGGATTTTGGTTTACACCACCAAAAATTACGGCAGAGCGCAAATCTACAAATTCACTGTATTCTTTTATATTGGCCAATATTTGTGCTGCCAATTCTCGTGTTGGAGTTAATATCAAAGCACGAATAGGTCTGTGACTTAAGTGTTTTCCTTGTGATAGTATTTGTAAAATGGGTAGTGTGAAACCCGCTGTTTTTCCTGTTCCTGTTTGGGCAGATGCCAATACATCTTTTCCTTCCAAGATGGGAGGAATTGCTTTTTGTTGAATTGGAGAAGGGGTTGAATATCCTTTTTTGCTGATGGCTTTTAAT
The DNA here is from genome assembly GCA_947446635.1 of Flavobacteriaceae bacterium. Taxonomy (GTDB): domain Bacteria; phylum Bacteroidota; class Bacteroidia; order Flavobacteriales; family Flavobacteriaceae; genus Flavobacterium. The sequence goes on along the minus strand of CANFHF010000005.1, from coordinate 18,906 downwards.
AAAGCATCAGATAAACCTAATGAGTTGAATGACATAAATGGTGTTTATGAAGTAAACACTTTTTTATGGAGTACTTCTTTAATTTTGCGCGAAGATAGGGTTAATTTTTTCGATGGGTCTTTGATTGCTTCACTTTGTTTTAATCCGTGCTATCGGGGATTCTAAAAATAGCCCAAAAAAATTGCTGATTTCCAATCGGCTCTAGAAAAGTATAGGCCTGTTTTACTTTTTTAAACGGGCTTTAAATATCTTTTCGAATTTTTCTATTTTGGGTTGGATGACCATTTGGCAATAAGGTTGACTTTTATTATTTTCATAATAATTTTGATGATAATCCTCGGCTTTGTAAAATGGGGCGAGTGGTTCAAGTGAAGTTACAACGGGGCTTGGATATACTTTTTTGGCATTTAATTGGTCAATAATGGACTGGGCTTCCTTTTTTTGTTCCTCATTGGCATAAAAAATAACGGAGCGGTATTGAGTTCCCACATCGGCACCTTGACGATTTAAAGTTGTAGGATCATGAACGGTAAAAAAAACGTGTAGAATTTCGTCAAAGTTGGTAATCGTAGTATCATAAGTGATTTGAACTACTTCGGCATGGCCAGTTGTGCCGGAACAGACTTCTTTATAAGTAGGATTTGCATTTTTACCTCCGGTGAATCCTGAAACTACCGATTTAACGCCAGCTAATTTTTCATAAACCGCTTCGACACACCAATAACAACCGCCTCCAAGGGTAATAGTTTCCATGTTATTTTCAGTCAGTACTTTATCTGGAACAAAATCTAGGGCGATGGAATTCATGCAATATCTTTTGCCTGTTGGTGCCGGTCCGTCATCAAAAAGATGACCTAAATGTCCGTCACATCTCCCACAAAGTGCTTCGATTCTTCTCATTCCATAGGAATTATCTTCTTTGTACACTACGCTATTTTTGTTTTCTTGCTCAAAGAAACTAGGCCAACCGCAACTGCTCGTAAATTTTTGGTCGGATCTAAACAATTTATTACCACAAGCGGCACAGTAATAAGTTCCTTTATCCTCAGAATTCCATAATTTTCCAGTAAAGGCTCTTTCGGTATCAGCATTTCTTGAAATGGCATACAAATCGTCGGATAGGATTTTTTTCCATTCGGCATCGGTAAGATGGAGTTTCGTGTTGTTAGTTCTCGAATAATAGGGATTTGCAGGTTTATTACTTGAGTTTTCCATAGTAGATAGTTTTTGGGTGTAGTTTTGTTTGTTTATTTTCTCTATTTGCTTTTGCTCTTGTATTTTTTGACCACAGGCCTGAATCATAAATAAAAATATCAAAAATAGTAAGCTACAAAATGGGATTATTTTTTTCATTTTGTTTTTGTTTTTAGACTCTAAATAATAAATAATCTTAAATGAATTTATAGTCATTAAAATTAACAAATCCGATTATTAAACGCTCGTTAAACTTTTCACAAACTTTCAACATCCCTAAAACCAATTTCTTTTTTTGTATTTTTGACAAGCTAAAAACAGAAATGAAAGAAGAGAACGTAATATTGGTTAACCATAAAGATGAGCAAATAGGACTTATGCCTAAACTGGAAGCTCACGAAAAAGCAATATTACACCGTGCCTTTTCTGTTTTTATATTAAATAACAAGAATGAAATTATGCTGCAACAAAGGGCGCAACATAAGTATCATTCTCCGTTGTTGTGGACTAATACTTGTTGTAGTCATCAGCGTGATGGAGAAACTAATATTCAAGCAGGAAGCCGCAGATTATTTGAAGAAATGGGTTTCCATACAGGGTTGAAGGAATTGTTTCATTTTGTCTATAAGGCGCCATTCGATAATGGTCTAACCGAGCACGAACTCGATCACGTCATGATAGGATACTATAATGATGAACCAAAAATAAATCTTGAAGAAGTGGAAAATTGGAAATGGATGTGCATTGAAGACGTGAAAAAAGATATGCAATTGCATCCTGAAATTTATACGGTCTGGTTCAAAATTATTTTCGATCAATTTTATCACTATTTGGAAGATCATAAAATTTAAGATAACAGAATATAGAAATCCTAAATCTATAATTAAAAAATGAGAGTAACCATATCAAGAAAAGCACACTTTAACGCAGCGCATCGATTGTATCGAAAAGATTGGACTTTCGAACAGAATGACGCTGTTTTCGGTAAATGCAACAACCCTAATTTTCACGGCCATAATTATGAATTAATTGTAAGTGTAACAGGAAAAATCAATCCAGAAACAGGTTATGTGATGGATATTAAGGAATTAAGTAATTTTATTTTGGAGGAAGTTGAAAAGCCTTTTGATCATAAAAACCTAAATCTTGATGTTCCTGAATTTGAAAATCTAAATCCCACCGCCGAAAATATAGTGGTTGTTATTTGGAATAAAATTAGAAAAAGGATACCATCGGAATTTGATTTGGAGGTAGTGCTTTATGAAACGCCTCGCAATTTTGTAACTTATAAAGGAGAATAATGGCTCTTAAACTAGGAGATAAAATTCCAAATTTTACGTCAAAAGACAGTCTTGGGGATGATTTTGATAGCGCTTCAGTCGTGGGTAAAAAGCCAGTGATTTTCTATTTTTATCCCAAAGACAATACTCCAGGTTGTACAGCCCAAGCCTGTAGTTTTAGAGATCAATATGAGGATTTTAAGCATTTGGGTGCTGAAGTTATTGGCATCAGCAGTGACAGCGTTGCTTCGCATGAAAAATTTGCCAAACAATACCATTTGCCTTTTAAGTTGTTGTCGGACAATGACAAAAAAATCAGGACTCTTTTTGGCGTGAAGCCCAATTTATTCGGATTAATTCCAGGAAGAGTGACTTATGTGGCAGACAAAGAGGGTATAATTCGATTGGTGTTTGATAGCTTAGTTGCCACTAGCCATATTCCTAAGGCATTGGAAATGATTAAGAAATTAGTATCATGATGAGTCTAGATATATATCCTTTACAGTTTAAACCCATTTTAAAGGAAAGAATCTGGGGAGGAGAAAAGCTAAAAACAGTGCTAAACAAACCCATTGTTTCCGATAGAACTGGAGAAAGCTGGGAAATTTCAACGGTTGAAGGTGATGTTAGTATTGTTGCTAATGGGACTTTGACTGGAAAATCATTGTTTGATTTAATACAATCAACTCCTGAAGCTATTTTGGGGACTGAAGTTTATAAACGATTTGGCAAACAATTCCCTTTGCTTTTCAAATATCTAGATGCTCGTGAAGACCTTTCCGTACAGGTGCATCCTAATGATGAATTGGCTAAAAAGCGTCACAATTCCTTTGGAAAAACAGAGATGTGGTACGTTATGCAGGCTGATGAAAACGCTAAGGTAATTGTTGGTTTTAAGGAAAAATCGAATGCTAACTCTTATCTAGAAAATCTAAAAAATAAAACATTACTTTCCATTCTTGATGCTATAAAAGTAAAAGTGGGAGATGTTTTCTTTCTGGAAACGGGGACTGTTCACGCCATTGGCGCTGGACTAGTTATTGCCGAAATTCAGCAAACATCAGACGTCACCTATCGTTTGTATGATTTTGACAGAGTAGATGTTGCGGGTAATCAAAGAGAATTACACATTGATTTAGCTTTGGATGCCATAAATTATGATAAAGTAGACACCTGTAAAAATTACAATACAGCACTCAATCAATCAAATACCATAGTAGATTGTCCTTATTTTACCACTAATTTTATTCCGTTGGAAGGAAAAATTGTAGTTGATAAAACAGGAAATTCATTTACCGTTTATATGTGTGTTGATGGTGGTTTTGAAATAGAATATGATGGCACGAAATACCAATATAAAAAAGGAGACACGATTTTGATTCCTGCTGTCATGAAATCTTATGCTCTTAAAGGAAAAGCGTCGCTTTTAGAAATATATATTTCATAGCCAGTTATAGAAAGATTATATGTACTTTTGCAATCGCAAATTAAAATTAAAAAAAAAATGGCAAACGTTAAGAATTTAAAGAAAGACATCAACTACGTTTTAGGAGATATTATTGAAGCGGTTTACTTGTTTGAAATTTCGACTACCGGAAAACCAACTACTGAAACTAATGCTTTGATTGATGAAGCTATCGCAGCTTTTGACACTTTGATTACAAAAGTAAACGCTAAGAAAGTGGAAGATAAAAAAGCCCATTTCAAACAAATTAATGTTGAATTGGAACAAACTGCAAATCAATTGATTGCTAAAATCAACGAATTACAGTAAAAAAACGCAATAAAAAAAGACTGAATTTGTTTTGAAAAAACAAATTCAATCTTATATTTGTACCAGTAATAAGTCGCCAGCGTAGCTCAGTTGGCTAGAGCAGCTGATTTGTAATCAGCAGGTCGTGGGTTCGAGTCCCTCCGCCGGCTCTTTAGTGAAACCATCTAACTTTGTTAGGTGGTTTTTTATTTAACACTAGACACCTATTAAGTAATAGGTATTTTTTAAACAAAAAAAACTCCTGTAATTCAGGAGCTTGTAATTAGTCTAATTTATTTTTTATGTAATATTTGCCGTCTAAATCTTCGTCAAAATCATCAATTTTAACAGCTTTAGGTTTTGGTTTATTTGCAGCAGCTTTCTTTTTCCACATTTCAAACTTTTCGGCAGGCATCTTTTTTTTCATGATTTCCAGCACCTCTTTTTCTGCTAAACCAAATTCTTTTTTGATAATCTCAAAAGGATTTTTTTCTTCTAAAGCAAATGTAACAAGTTTTTCTGTTTGTTCCCAGGTCAATTCTTTGCGATTACTCTTTTTCATTAGTGAAAATTAATTCAGGTATAGGGGGTTGATGATTACTAGATTTGTTTTCAAATATATATCAATATTAATAAAAAAAATAATTACTTTTAGCCAAAAGGATGTTTTTTTTTATTGTTTTTTATTCTTTTCAGAAAAACGCTGGTTTTGGAATTGTATTTTTAATAAATGACCCTATTATAGCATTTTATGCCTTTTTGTAATTGAATAAAAAATGGTTTATAATACCTCTTTTTCGTCAAATCATTCAATTTCAACATTAAAATATAGCTAAAAAAATCCTTATTTCCTAATAAGAAACTACAGTAAACTTTGCCTAATAAAAGTAAAGAGTTAGTAGCGAAAAGTTGGGGTTAAAATTCTATGTTTGGAATCATTTCCATTTTATAAACATTCAAAGTTTATTATTTTTTGATTCAAAACCGAACCTTTTTTCAACAAAAAAACCTGTAAGTTCTGATACTTCAAAATAACTAACAGGTTTTAGTGGCTTCATATTATTTTTGAATACTTATTTGATCATCTCAAAACTTCTCTTCACGAAAGCCGTAAGTTCTTCGCCTTTCAATAGATTTTGGGATAATTTGGCCAAGTCTAATGCTTGTTTTACCAAGCCTTCTTGTACTGATTTGTCTTGGGTATTCAAAATATTGGTAGCTAAATCCGAGTTGGTGTTTACCACCAAATTATACATTTCTGGCATATTTCCCATTCCGAACATTCCGCCGCCACCGGATTGGCTCATTTCTTTCATTCGACGCATAAATTCAGGCTGCGTGATGATGAAAGGTGCGGCTTGACTATCCATAGCTTCTAGTTGAACCGAATATTTTTGTTTTGGAACAAAACCTTCTAAAACGGTTTTTAAACTTTCTTTTTCCGTATCGGATAATTTAGAAATAGTCGTTTCCTCTTTCTTGATTAAATTATCAATATGGTCTGAATCGACACGAACGAAAGTCATTCCGCTGTTGTCACCTTCTATTTTTTGGATTAAATGTGAAATAATTGGCGAATCCAAAAGCAATACTTCATATCCTTTATCTTTGGCAATTTCAATATAACTGTGTTGCGCTTCTTTATTTCCGGCATATAAAACAACAAGTTTCCCGTCCTTGTCAGTTTGAGTTTCTTTTATTTTTTCTTTTAATTCTTCTAATGTGAAGTATTTGTCATCTACCGTAGGGTACAAAACGAATGCGCCCGCTTTTTCGTAAAATTTATCTTCTGAAAGCATTCCGTATTCTAACACTACTTTGATGTCATTCCATTTTCGTTCAAAATCTTCACGATTTTCTGTAAACAAGGATTTCAATTTGTCAGCTACTTTCCGCGTAATGTAGTTAGAGATTTTCTTTACTGCTCCATCTGCTTGCAAGCCAGAACGAGAAACATTCAAAGGGATATCTGGAGAATCCACCACACCTCGTAACATCATCAAAAATTCAGGAACAATTCCTTCTACATTATCCGTAACATACACTTGATTTTGGTACAATTGAATTTTGTCTTTCTGAATTTGCATATCTCCTCCTAATTTTGGGAAATACAAAATCCCTGTCAAGTTAAAGGGATAATCTACATTTAAATGAATATGAAATAAAGGCTCCTCAAACTGCATTGGATACAATTCGTGGTAGAAGTTTTTATAATCTTCATCCGCCAATTCTGTTGGTTGTTTGGTCCATGCCGGATTCGGGTTGTTGATGATGTTGTCCACTTCAACTTCAGTGAAAATTTTGTCTTTATCTTCAGCAGTAACTTCTTCGCCTTTTTTCTGTTCTATTTTTTCTGTTCTAATTCCAAATTTAATTGGAATAGGCATGAACTTATTGTACTTATTTAATAATTCTTTGATTTTTGACACTTCCAAGAATTCAAGAGAATCTTCGGCGATATGCAAAACAATTTCGGTTCCACGGGTAGTTTTATCTGAAGGTTCCAAAGTAAATTCTGGACTTCCATCACAAATCCAGTGTGCTGCTGGTTCGTCTTTGTGTGATTTAGTAATGATTTCAACCTTTGAAGCCACCATAAAAGCCGAATAAAATCCTAGACCAAAATGCCCGATAATTCCAGAATCTTTAGCAGAATCTTTGTATTTTTCTAAGAATTCTTCTGCTCCAGAAAAGGCGATTTGGTTGATGTATTTTTCCACTTCATCGGTAGTCATTCCCAAACCTTGATCGATAATGTGCAATTTTTTACCTTCTTTATCAATTTTAACCTCAATAATAGGGTTGCCATAGTCTACTTTGGCTTCGCCAATACTTGCTAAATGTTTAAGTTTTAAAGTTGCATCCGTTCCATTCGAAATTAACTCGCGCAAAAATATTTCGTGATCGCTGTATAAGAATTTCTTGATTAAGGGAAAGATGTTTTCCACCGAAACGTTAATTTTTCCAGTTGTCATAGTTAGAATTTTTAAGTTTTTTAATTGCCTATGTTTACTCAAATAAGATACCAATTAAAATCAAAGTGACAAATTGTCGGAAATTTCAAATTTAACTATAATGCAAATTTTAAATAAACAGTAATTTCTCAGTAATAAGGTTTTTTGTTTAAATCTTCAATTTAAACATTGTAAATTTGTTTTTCAAAAATTTATATGCTTGAATTAAAATCCATTTCCTTTTCGTACTTGAAAGATATAGTAATTAAGAACATCAGTTTCACTATTTCTAAAGGAAATAATGTGGCTATAATTGGTGAAAGTGGTTGTGGGAAAAGCACTCTTTTAAAATTAATTTATGGCCTATATGATTTGGATGAAGGGGAGATTTGGTATAATGATAAACCTATTTTAGGGCCCAAATACAACCTTATTCCTGGGGAAGACTACATTAAATATTTAGCTCAAGATTTCGATCTCATGCCTTATATTACGGTCGAAGAGAATGTAGGTAAATTTTTGTCGAACATTTACAAAGACAAAAAGAAAGCCCGTGTGGCTTCCCTTTTAGAAATGGTTGAAATGAGCGAGTTTGCCAAAGTGAAAGCAAAATATCTTAGTGGCGGACAGCAGCAAAGAGTTGCATTAGCAAGGGTTTTGGCCTTAGAGCCAGAACTGCTTTTATTGGACGAGCCTTTCAGCCAGATCGATTCGTTCCGGAAAAACAACTTGCAGCGAAATGTATTCAATTACTTAAAAGAAAAGCAGATTAGCTGTATTATTGCCACTCACGACAGTGCCGAAGTTTTGTCCTTTTCAGACAAAACTATTGTGATGAGAAATGGCAAAGTAATTGCTGTAGACACTCCTAAAATAGTATACGAAAATCCTTCTAGCGCCTATATTGCTTCGCTTTTTGGAGAAGTTAATGAATTACCAAAATATTATTTTGATGCTTTTGCACCCAAAGCTGAAGTCGGATTGTTTTACCCACACCAACTTCATGTCGTGGAAAACTCTAAATTAGAGGTGGTTGTAAAACAAACTTACTTCAAAGGCAATCATTACTTGATTGAATCCACCTTTGAAAAAAAAACTATTTTTTTTGATAATAATTTTGATTTGAAATTGGGAACAAAAGTATATTTAGCCCCGATAGTTTAATTGCTATAGTTTATAAATCAAGCTTAAAAAAAACTTATTTTAAGGGCTTTCAAAAAAAAAGTTGGTTAGCTTTACACTTCAATTTGTAACGAATGATAAATAGTATGTACCACTCAAAAATTACAGGATTGGGGTATTATGTCCCTTCCAATGTTGTTACGAATGACGATTTATCAAAAATTATTGATACCAATGACGAGTGGATTCAGGAAAGAACTGGAATTCAAGAAAGAAGACATGTCATTCGAGGAGAAGACACCACTACCACAATGGGTGTGAAGGCAGCTAGAATTGCTATTGAGCGTTCTGGAGTAGCCATGGAGGATATTGATTTTATTGTTTTTGCAACCCTAAGTCCTGATTATTATTTTCCTGGTCCAGGTGTTTTAGTGCAACGTGATTTGGGTTTGAAAACCGTAGGTGCATTAGATGTAAGAAATCAATGTTCGGGTTTTGTGTATGGGATTTCTGTTGCCGATCAATTTATTAAAACTGGAATGTATAAAAATATTTTGGTGATTGGTTCTGAAGTGCAATCGACAGGATTAGACATGTCAAGCCGTGGTCGAGGGGTTTCTGTTATTTTTGGAGATGGCGCAGGCGCGGCCGTTTTGAGTAGGGAAGAGGATTTGTCCAAAGGGATTTTGTCCACCCATTTGCATTCTGAAGGGCAACACGCCGAAGAATTAGTGGTAAAGGCACCAGGAATGGGAGGGCGCTGGGTTACGGATATCTTGAAGGACAATGATCCAAATGACGAAAGTTATTTTCCGTATATGAATGGTCAATTTGTATTTAAGAACGCTGTTGTTCGTTTTTCCGAAGTAATTAACGAAGGCTTACAAGCTAATAATTTGCATGTTTCTGACATTGACATGCTTATTCCACATCAAGCCAATTTGAGAATTTCCCAATTTATCCAAAAGAAATTTGAATTAACTGATGACCAAGTATTCAATAATATTCAAAAATATGGCAACACAACAGCCGCCTCTATTCCAATAGCATTAACAGAAGCCTGGGAACAAGGAAAAATTAAATCGGGTGACATCGTGATTTTGGCTGCTTTCGGTAGCGGATTTACTTGGGGTAGTGTTATTATAAGATGGTAAATTAGATTTAAGAAAGAGAAAGCCAAAGTTTTTTATAAAATTTTGGCTTTCTTTTTTTGCCAAAAAATAATTGAGTTTACCATTTCAGATTAGATTTTCTTCTGAAATTGCTATCTTTGCAGCCTTAAAATAAATTACATAAAATGACATTATCCCAGATTCTGAAGCCTTCTATTGAAAAAGCTGTCCAAGCTTTATTTGACATTGTGATTGATAAAGTTGAATTCCAAACTACACGGAAAGAGTTTGAGGGTGATATCACGATGGTTATTTTTCCATTACTGAAAGTGATTCAAAGCACCCGAGGCGAAGCCGAACGGAGCGGAGCTAATCCTGTGGAATTAGGGAATAAAATCGGGAATTATTTAGTCGAAAATGTAGCTGAAGTGAGCCGTTTTAATGTAGTTTCAGGGTTTTTGAATATTGTTATTTCGGATGGATATTATTTAAATTTTTTCAACGAAATCAGGAATAATTCGAAATTTGGGTTCGTTACTCCAAACCCCGACGACAAAGCGATAATGGTGGAATATTCTTCACCAAATACCAATAAACCCTTGCATTTGGGGCACGTTCGTAATAATCTTTTAGGCTATTCTGTTGCCGAAATCATCGAAGCTTCAGGAAAGAAAGTCTATAAAACCCAAATCATTAACGATCGCGGGATTCATATTTGTAAATCGATGTTGGCATGGCAAAAATTCGGAAACGGAGAAACGCCAGAATCAAAAGGTTTGAAAGGAGATAAATTAGTTGGGAATTATTACGTGGCTTTTGATAAAGCTTATAAAGAACAAATTTCTGAATTGATCGCTGCTGGAAAAACGGAAGACGAGGCCAAAAAGCAAGCGCCAATTATTTTAGAAGCCCAAGAAATGCTTTTGAAATGGGAAGCGGGTGATGCGGAAGTAATGGCGCTTTGGAAAACGATGAACCAATGGGTTTATGATGGTTTTGCAACTACTTATAAAAACCTTGGAGTAAATTTCGATAGTTATTATTACGAAAGTAACACCTATTTACTAGGTAAAGACGTGGTTCAAATAGGTTTAGAAAAAGGGGTTTTCGAAAAAGATCCTGACGGTTCAGTTTGGATTGATTTGACAGCGGAAGGTTTGGACAGAAAAATAGTGTTGCGCTCTGACGGCACTGCGGTTTATATGACACAGGACATTGGAACGGCCATTCAGCGCGTTAAGGATTATCCAGACGTTGGCGGAATGGTTTACACTGTGGGTAACGAACAGGATTATCACTTTAAAGTCTTGTTTTTGATATTGCAAAAACTAGGTTTTGATTGGTCAAAAAATCTCTTTCATTTGTCTTATGGAATGGTCGATTTGCCTTCTGGTAAAATGAAATCAAGAGAAGGAACAGTCGTCGATGCTGATGATTTGATACAAGAAATGACTGAAACTGCTCAGAAAATAGCCGAAGATTTGGGGAAACTAGATGGTTATTCTCTTGAAGAAAAAGCAAAATTATATAACACCATTGGGCTTGGTGCCTTGAAATATTATATTTTGAAAGTCGATCCGAAAAAAAGAATCCTTTTCGATCCAGAAGAATCAGTTGATTTTGCAGGAAATACGGGTCCGTTTATTCAATATACGTATGCCAGAATTCAGTCGATTATTCGTAAAGCCAATTTTGATTTTTCAAGTAAATCGGAAATCATTTCACTTCACGAAAAGGAAAAAGAGTTGGTCAAACAACTCGAATTGTTTCCTGAAGTGATTCAAAACGCAGCTCAAAATCACAGCCCTGCTTTGATAGCAAATTATACCTATGAATTGGTTCGTGAATATAATTCGTTTTATCAAGCTGTTTCCATTTTGGGAGAAGAAGATTTAACTAAAAAAATATTCAGGGTGCAACTTTCCAAAAAAGTAGCTGATACCATTGCAGCTGCTTTTAGTTTGATGGGAATTGATGTTCCGGAAAGAATGTAAAAGTTCCTTTTCAAACGCCACCTTACCATTGTACCTTTCTAACTTTGTATTATATTTGCACCTCATAAAAGCCAATTACAATTATGTTTGACAATTTAAGCGAAAAATTAGATAAAGCCTTTCACATACTTAAAGGTCATGGAAGAATAACGGAGGTAAATGTTGCCGAAACCTTAAAAGAAGTTCGTCGTGCTTTATTAGACGCTGATGTCAATTTTAAAATAGCTAAAGATTTTACTACCAGAGTAAAAGAAAAAGCCATTGGCCAAAACGTATTAACAACTATTCAGCCTGGACAATTATTAGTAAAAATTGTCAAAGATGAATTGACCGAATTAATGGGCGGCGATGTGGCTGGAATTAATTTATCAGGAAATCCTACAGTGATCTTAATGTCGGGATTACAAGGTTCAGGAAAAACAACTTTTTCTGGAAAGTTGGCTAATTATCTTCAAACGAAAAAAGGAAAAAAACCGCTTTTGGTAGCCTGTGATATTTATCGTCCAGCAGCAATTCAACAATTGTATGTTGTTGGAGATTCGATAGCTGTTGAGGTGTATTCAGAACCTGAAAATAAAAATCCTGTTGAAATTGCGCAAAATGCCATTAAACATGCTAAAGCAAATGGTTTTAATGTTGTGATTGTCGACACAGCGGGTCGATTGGCAGTAGATGAGGCTATGATGGCCGAAATCTCAAATGTACACAAAGCCATTCAGCCTCACGAAACCTTGTTTGTTGTTGATGCAATGACAGGTCAAGACGCCGTGAATACAGCAAAAGCATTTAACGACATATTAAATTTTGACGGTGTCATCTTAACTAAATTAGATGGTGATACTCGTGGCGGTGCAGCGATTTCCATTAAATCAGTGGTTAATAAGCCCATTAAATTTGTAGGTACTGGTGAAAAAATGGAGGCCATTGACTTGTTCTATCCGGAACGTATGGCAGAACGAATCCTCGGAATGGGAGATGTTGTGTCTTTGGTAGAAAGAGCGCAAGAGGTTTATGACGAGGATGAAGCTAGAAAAATCCAAAAGAAAATTGCCAAAAATGAGTTTGGCTTTGATGATTTCCTTTCCCAAATTCAACAAGTGAAGAAAATGGGTAACATGAAAGACTTGGTGGGAATGATTCCAGGGGCTACAAAAGCAATGAAAGATGTTGAAATTGAAGACGACGCTTTCAAACATATAGAAGCTATTATTCATTCGATGACGCCAAAAGAAAGAACAAAACCTGCCCTAATTGACATGAAAAGAAAAACTAGAATCGCAAAAGGTTCTGGGACAAAAATAGAGCAGGTCAATCAACTGATGAAACAGTTTGAGCAAATGAGTAAAATGATGAAGATGATGCAAGGACCAGGCGGAAAGAATATGATGAAAATGATGGGTGGGATGCAAGGAGGAATACCAGGAATGAGATAATCAGATTGCAGATTTTAGTTTCAATAACAATAACAAACCACTAACTACAAGTACTATAAAATGCAACTACTAGACGGAAAAAAGACATCAGAAGACATAAAAAACGAGATTGCTATTGAGGTGCAAAAGATGGTGGCTAAAGGCCAAAAAGTCCCTCATTTGGCAGCTGTTATTGTCGGTAATAATGGGGCTAGTTTAACTTATGTGGGTAGCAAAGTAAAATCGTGTCAACAAATAGGATTTGAATCTACTTTGGTAGCGTTGCCTGAAACTATTTCAGAGGTGGAATTGCTTTCAAAAATTAAGGAACTAAACGAAGACGATAACCTAGATGGTTATATTGTTCAACTCCCTTTGCCAAAACATATTGATGAACATAAAATCTTAATGGCAATTGATCCTGATAAAGATGTGGATGGTTTTCATCCCGCTAATTTTGGTAAAATGGCATTGGAAATGGAAACTTTTTTGCCAGCAACTCCATTTGGAATTATGGAACTACTGGAACGTTATAAAGTAGAAACTGCGGGAAAACATACTGTAGTTATTGGTCGTAGTCATATTGTAGGTCGTCCAATGAGTATTTTGATGAGTCGCAAGGGATATCCCGGGGATTCAACAGTAACGCTCACTCACAGCAGGACTAAAAACATCGAGGAGTTTACCAAGAATGCCGATATTATCATCACCGCTCTTGGAGTTCCAAATTATCTTAAAGCCGATATGGTAAAAGAAGGAGTGGTAGTTATTGACGTTGGTATTACAAGAGTAGAAGATGCATCACATCCAAAAGGATATGTAATTACGGGTGATGTTGATTTTGACTCAGTAAGTAAAAAATCCTCTTTTATAACTCCAGTTCCTGGGGGAGTAGGGCCAATGACCATCGCAATGTTGTTAAAAAACACCCTTTTGGCTAGGCAAATCAGAATGAAAAACTAAAATTTAAAAATATATTAATCAAAAACCCAAGACATCAATCTTGGGTTTTTTGTTTTAAACAGCTATACTTAATAATCCCCTCTTTTCTTAAACCTCGGATCATCTCTCTTGATAAATTCCGTTCTTCTTTTTGGCACTTCTGCTTTTGGTAAACTGGCTTCTTCTGTTTTGCTCGAAGGTTCAATGAGTTGGTTGAGTTCTTTGATTTCAGCATCTGTCAAATCTCGATACCTTCCTGCAGGAATATCCAATGAAATATTGATAATTCGGATACGCTTCAAAGCGGTTACTTCATAACCTAAATACTCACACATTCTACGAATTTGACGATTTAAACCTTGGGTTAACACTATTTTAAAAATGGTGGAGCTAATTTTTTCTACTTTGCATTTCCGAGTAATAGTGTCTAAAATAGGTACACCATTTCCCATTTTTTCAATGAATCGATCCGTTATGAGTTTGTTAACCGTTACGGTATATTCCTTTTCGTGATTGTTTCGGGCACGTAATATTTTATTGACAATATCACCATCATTGGTCATAAAAATCAAACCTTCACTAGCTTTGTCTAATCGACCAATAGGGAAAATCCGTTTGTGGTAATTGATATAATCTACAATATTATTTCGGACGTCCAAGTTGGTGGTACATTCAATCCCCACCGGTTTGTAGAACGCCAAATAAACAGGTTTTTCGTTCTTTTCTCGGATTAACTTGCCGTCAATACGTATTTCATCATTTGGAGCTACTTTCGTCCCTAGTTCCGGTACAATCCCGTTTATGGTTACACGACCTTCCTCAATAATTTTATCGGCTTCGCGGCGGGAACAATAGCCTGTTTCTCCAATGAATTTGTTGAGGCGTTTTAGATTTTCTTCCATACGCCAAAAGTAGTCAATTTGGAAATGTGATGAATTGGAAAATTAAAAATGTTTGAAAAAAGACAGTGAAGTACTATGAAATTGATTCTGTTTCAAATAGAAATTGGGATACTTTTTTATACAAATTCTCGTCATTCATACTATGACCTAAATCTATTGTTTCGATGAATTGAACTCCTTGCCAAGTGTGGGCTATTTTTTTTCCTTCTTCGAACGCCACTACGGCATCATTGATATCGTGTGCTACTAATCCTTTTATATTTAATTTTGAGGCAAATTGTTCGCCTGAGAAATCATCTAATTTGATTTTAAAATGACTTAAATAATGTGCTTGAAATGCTTTTGATATTTTAGCATTCAAACTTAATAATGTGATGTAATTCTGAAGAAGAATATTGAATTCGCAAGGCGCTCCTAGAATTACCATTTTTTCTATCTTAGTATTTTGATAAATGGACTGGTAATACAAACAGCAGTTTCCACCAATAGAGTGGCCAATGAGATAATGGGGCTGAAATTTTTTGACAGCCATGTGAATAAATTCGGCATACTTAGGAATGCTAAATTCTGTTCCGCCAGACATTCCATGCGCGGGTGCGTCTATGGCTATAATAGTGCTTCTTGATTTTTTTAAATGAGGCAGTAAAACTTTCCATCGGGAAGCATTGCTTTCCCATCCGTGAATTAATAAAATAACCGTTTCGTTTCCTTTCCAGGTATAGGTTTGAATGTATTCATCCCCGCATTGTAAAATTTCGGTTTTTGATTCTTCTAGTATTTTTGGCAGCTTGTTTATATCCAATTTACCTTTCCTAGGTTCGCTGAAAAAAACATAGGCAAGTTGAAATGCTTTTTTTGGAAATACAAAACTCAAGATATTGATGTAAAGCCCAACGGACTTGGTCAATAAAAAATAAGATAAGTTTTTCATAATAAAAAAGTCCCGATGTTTATCGGGACTTAAATTAGATTTAAAATTTGGAAAACATTTTTTCCATTTTTTCCTTTTCTTCGTTAGCCAATGCACTGTCGACTAATATTCTTCCGGAGTGTTCATCGGTGATTATTTTTTTTCTGGCAGCAATCTCTACCTGTGTTTGAGGTGGAATGGTGAAAAAAGATCCGGCAGAGGCTCCTCTTTCGATGGAAACTACTGCTAATCCGTTGCGAACGCTACTTCTAATTCTAGTATAGGCTTTCAGTAATCTTTCCTCAATTAATTTTTGGTATTCCGCTGATTTTTCAGATAAAAAAGATTCTTCTTTTTCAGTCTCCGACATAATAGCGTTTAATTCTGATTTTTTATGTTTCAAGTGGTTCGATTTTGTTTCTAACCGCTCTTTTGATTGTGTGATGATTTCTTTTTTGTGTTCCATAGAAGCTTTCATTTCCTTGATTTGCTTCTCGGCCAATTGAATTTCCAATTCTTGAAACTCTACTTCCTTAGTCAAGGAGTTGAATTCTCTATTATTACGTACACTATCTTGTTGTTTTGTGTATCTTTTGATAGCCTCTTTATGCTCGTCAACGGCATTTTTCTTTACCTTGATTAACTCTTCGATGGTTTCAAGGTCATTCTTTAACTTTTCTGAACGAGTACTCAGTCCAGCCACTTCATCCTCTAAATCTTCCACTTCCAAAGGAAGTTCGCCTCTTACATTTCTAATTTCGTCAATTCTTGTATCGATTAATTGTAAATCGTAAATTGCTCTTAATTTGTCTTCAACACTCAATTCTTTTGTAGTAGCCATATTCTATAAGTACTTAACGGGATTTGTATTTTCTTCTGATAAAACGATTGCAAAATTAGGGATTTTTTTCCGAAGAAAATCAACAATATAATTTTTTGTATAACGTTCGCTTTCAAAATGACCAATGTCGGCCAAAAGTAGTTGATTTTCAGCTTCGTAAAATTGGTGATACTTTAAATCTGCCGTCAAAAAAACGTCTGCTCCAGCTTGAATAGCATTTTTTATGGCAAAACTTCCCGAACCACCAAGAACAGCTACTTTTTTTATAGGCTTTCCTACAAAGTCGCTATGCCGAATCCCTTCGCTTTGCATTTTATCTTTTACGAAATTTAGAAAATCTTTCTCCTGCATTGGATTAGGTAATTCGCCAATCATCCCCAGTCCTATATTTTGATTTATGTTCTGTAAATCTAAAATTTCATAAGCCACTTCTTCATAAACATGATTTTTGAAAAGAGCTTTCAGGATTTTATTTTCCAAATGTTTTTCGAAAGTAACTTCAATTTTGATTTCGTCAGCTTCTACAAATTCAAATCGTTCGCCAATCTCAGGATTACTATGTTCATTTCCCATATAAGTTCCAATTCCTTTTGAATTGAAACTACAATTTTCATAGTTGCCAATAGTTCCCGCTCCAGCATCAAACAAGGCATTTCTAAGCTGTTCAGCATTTTCCGGAATGGTATATGTTACTAATTTCCGAATGTAATTTAATTTTGGGATTAAGATTCGAGTTTTCGTCAAGCCTAAAGCATTAGCAAATATTTTGTTCACGCCTTCTTGATGATTATCCAATGCCGTATGTACCGCATAAATAGCAATGTCATTTTTTATGGCTTTGATTAGGGATCGCTCTACATAGTTTTTGCCTGTAATTTTCTTTAATCCTGAAAATAGTATGGGATGGAAGCAGACCACCAAATTGCATTTTTTAGTAATTGCTTCGTTAATTACATTCTCCAAAGCATCGTGACAAACTAAAACACCTGTGACTTCCGATTCTTGATCTCCAACCAATAATCCCACATTGTCAAAATCTTCTGCATAGGCAAGGGGAGCCATTTCTTCTAGTACGGAAAGAATTTCTTTGATTTTACTCACTGTTTAGTCTTTTTTGTGTTTATGACCCGAGCCTAAAAGGCAAACGGACGAAGTAATCTTCGATTTTATTTTTGCTTTTTTCGAAAAACAAAGTTAATGAATTATTAACTCAACTTTTTTTATAATGATAAAATAGTATACTTTCGTAAAATGATTATACTTCGAAAAGCACTCTTTCCCTTTGCTATTGTGTACGGATTCATTACGAGTATTCGGAATTTTCTTTTTGACAAAGGGATTCTAAAATCCCATTCTTTCGATATTCCCATTATTGCCGTTGGGAATTTAAGTGTTGGCGGCACTGGAAAAACACCACAAATCGAATATTTAATACGTTTGCTTTCGCCAAAATATAAAATTGCTACTTTAAGTCGTGGCTATAAAAGAAAATCAGCAGGTTTTATTTTAGCAGATTCAAATTCGAACGCTGAAATTCTTGGAGACGAGCCGTTCCAGTTTTATAAAAAATTCAATACTATTCAAGTTGCCGTTGATGCCAATAGAAAAAACGGCATTGAACAATTGCTTTCTCAAACTAATAGACCGGAATTGATTTTATTAGATGATGCATTTCAACATCGAAAAGTTAGAGCGGGTTTTTATATTTTGTTGACTTCTTATGGCGATTTGTATTCGGATGATTTTATATTGCCTGCCGGAAATTTACGCGAAAGCAGAACCAGTGCAAAAACGGCAAACTTGGTTGTTGTCACGAAGTGTCCCGCAACTCTTTCACCTGACGAACAGGGAAAAATTAAAGCCAAATTGAATCTTTCATCTTCTCAAGAATTGTATTTTTCGTGTATCGATTATGATGAATCTATTTATTCCGAAGATAAAAAGATAAAAGTTGACGAAATCCAAAATGAGAACAAATTACTTTTGGCTGGAATTGCCAAACCAGAACCTTTTTTTAAATATTTGCAAAGTGAAAAGGAGGAGCAATTGGTTTTTCCTGACCATCATCATTTTTCAGAAAAAGACTTGTTTGAAATAGAAAATAAAGCACAAGGTAAGATTATTATTACCACCGAAAAAGATTACGTAAGATTAAAAGGCAGTATTCCAACGGATCAACTTTTCTATTTGCCTATACGAAGTTCATTTCTTTCTGCAAGTGAAAAATTTAATAAAACGATTACAAATTATTTGGAAAAACCTACAAGTTCGTCAAAGTATTGATTTTGAACTATTAGGATTTGTTAAAATAATTAAGTCAATTATTCGGGAGGAGTAGCCGGTTTCATTATCGTACCAACCGACCACTTTAACCATTTTATCAATAACCGAAGTGAGTTGCGCATCAAAAACACAAGAGTTTTTATTGCCAATAATATCCACAGAAACAATCGGGTCTTCGGTATAATCCAGAATCCCTTTTAAATCGGT
>CANFHF010000004.1 GCA_947446635.1 Flavobacteriaceae bacterium | reverse complement strand
TCATTATTTAATTGGCTAATTCAAAAAACAGATATTCAAAGAGCTAGTAAAGTGAGATCTGCCAAAGGACTGTTGATTCATATCTTTGGCAAAATCGCTTCCGCTTTTATAAACTTAATATTTTAACCCTTGATTCACATTATTTATAATTGACATTCAAAAAGAGTCAACACGTCATTTTTTGAATCTTATTTAGTTTTGTTATGCTGTTAGGAGATTAATACTAATTTTACTAAAAATAAATTCTAAATGAAAAAGAGTATTTATAAGTTTTTTTTATTTCGGTTAATGGGATGGAAAATCGAAGGGTCTTTGGATGCAGGAATTAAGAAATGTATTCTAATGGTTGCCCCACACACCAGTTGGCATGATTTCTATTTAGGAATATTTGCTAGGGGAATTATTGGTTTAGAAATGAATTTTATCGGAAAAAAAGAGTTGTTTTGTTTTCCAATAGGCTATTATTTTCGATGGATGGGTGGTGCTCCAATAACTAGAACGGGAGGTTTAAACAAAGTAGATGATGTCGCAAAAACATTTGAAAATCACCATGAATTTAGACTGGCCATTTCACCAGAAGGCACTAGAAAAAAAGTAAGCGTATTAAAAACGGGATTTTATTAAATTGCTTTGAAGGTTAATGTCCCTATCATTCCGGTTGCATTTGATTTCGGAAAAAAAGTGATTCATATAGGAAAACCATTATTGCCATCAGGGAATATCGAAAATGATTTTACTATTTTGCTAAAACATTTTAAAGGGGTCGTAGGCAAAATTCCAGAATACAGTTTTAATCCAGAATAATTATTTCAAATACAATATTCAAACAATTTTTCAGGCTAGTTAAAGTCTTAAAACGTCTGCCATTATTAAATTTAATTGTTTTACAAAAGTAAATGCAAAGATGTTTACTTTTGTGAATTAAAAAAATGCGATATGAATTTAGAACAATTATTCAGCCAATATAAAGAATCATCATTGCTTGGTCGTTATATTACTTTGGATTCAATCGAACCTTTATTGAATAAATGGAATACCAATAATCAAGTAAAAATTATTGGAAAATCGGTACTTAACAATCCAATTTATCGATACCAAATTGGAAATGGAAGTACAAAAATTTTGCTTTGGTCTCAAATGCACGGAAATGAAAGCACAACTACCAAAGCCCTTTTTGATCTTTTTAATGTGTTAAATAGTGATTCGGTTTTAGCGCGTGAACTTCTTAGTACTTTTACTTTTTGTTTTATTCCTATGTTGAATCCTGACGGGGCAAAACTTTACACCCGTGAAAATGCCAACAAAGTCGATCTAAATCGGGATTCTCAGAACTTATCACAACCAGAAAGTAATGTTTTACGAGAGGTTTTTGATAATTTTAAACCTGATTATTGTTATAACCTTCATGACCAACGTACCATATTTGGAGTTGGAAATACAGGCAAACCAGCAACACTTTCTTTTTTAGCGCCAGCTTATAATGAAGCTCGGGAAATAAATCAATCGAGACTAAAGGCCATCAACCTGATTGCTGGGATAAACACGGTTTTGCAGCAATATATTCCGGGTCAAGTAGGTCGTTTTGACGATTCGTTTAATATCAATTGTATTGGAGATACTTTTCAATCTTTGGGAGTGCCTACCGTGTTATTTGAGGCGGGTCATTTTCCGAATGATTATCTTAGAGAAGAAACTCGAAAATATGTTTTTATGGCATTGATTTTAAGTTTGCAAATAATAACCGATAACGATATAGTTGTTAGTAAAATTGATGATTACATGATTATTATTCAAAATAAAGTCGTTTTTTATGATTTTATTTATAAAAATATCAAATTAAATTATGATGGTATTGAAATAATCACCAATTTTGCTGCTCAATACAAGGAGGAGTTAATAGACGATAAAGTTTGTTTTAACGCTTATATTGTTGAAATCGGAGATTTAGAGAATTATTCAGGACATGTAGAATATAATGGTAATGAGGCTTTATACCATGATGCATATGGTGATTTTCCCAAATTGAATCAAAAAGCCGATTTTAATTTAGATTATAAGGTTTGTTTTGTAAATGGTTCAATGTTAAATTAAAAAAAAACACACACTGTAGATTATACATTTTTGCTTAAGTAACTAATAATATTAATATAAAGATAGCATGAGTAAGTTTCGATTAGATGAGGTAGATCACCAGATATTGGATATGTTAATAGACAATACCCGAATTCCATTCACAGATATTGCAAAGAAATTATTAATTTCTGCCGGAACGGTGCATGTTAGGGTGAAAAAGATGGAAGACGCAGGAATCATTATGGGGTCATCATTAGTACTTGATTATGATAAGTTAGACTATTCCTTTATCGCATACGTGGGGGTTTTTCTTAATAACACTTCACAAACCAAATTTGTTTTGCAGCGAATCAATGAGATTCCATATGTAACAGTAGCTTCAGTAACAACTGGAAAATTTAATATTTTTTGCAAGATTAGAGCTAAAGATACTAAACATGCAAAGGATGTAATATTTATGATTGATGATATTGATGGTGTTTATAGAACAGAAACTATGATTTCATTAGAAGAAAGTATAAATGACAAAAAGCGATTGATGCATACTATTTTTAAGAACATGTAATTCACTTGAAAGCTTATTATAAATATAGCCTCAAGTGATTTCTTGAGGTTTTTTTTTGACTAACTATTACCAATTTTAATTAATTTTGCCATCATGTATACGCTTCCAAAAATTGAACGTTTTAATCAAGAGGTTCTTTCTAAATATAATATCTACAACAGTGTATTTATCACACTGCCCTTTGACTCCATAGACAATACTGGGGCACTACTTCCTTTATTTACAGATGTATGCGACAATGGTTTCAAAAAACAGGAAACGCCTAAAGAAATTCTTGATTTTTTTGCCAAGAAATATTTACATAGCGCATCCGAAAAAGAAAAAATTGATTTGATGTTTCGTTTTATTCAATATATAGAACGTCAAATTGTGCTTTTTGACGCCATTGAAGATGCTGCTTTTCCGGTCGTGAACAATATCGAAGGAAGGGGGTCGTTGCGAGACATTAAAGAAAAATCAGAGGCCAAAAATAGAAAAGAGGAATTGATCGAATTCCTTGAAAATTTCAATGTACGAACTGTTTTGACGGCTCATCCAACCCAATTTTATCCTGGGGCAGTTTTGGGTATTATTAATGATTTAACAGACGCTATTCGTAAAAACGATTTACTTGAGATTAAACAATTATTGGCGCAGCTAGGAAAAACACCTTTTATCCAAAACGAAAAGCCAAATCCTTATGATGAGGCGGTAAGTTTGATATGGTATTTAGAAAATGTTTTTTACGAAACTTCAGGTGAAATGGTTCATTACCTTCAAAAGAATGTTTTTGATGGACAATCAATCCAGAATCAACTGATAAAACTAGGCTTTTGGCCAGGTGGCGACCGCGATGGGAATCCGTTTGTCACTACTGAAATCACACTAAAGGTTGCGGATCGTCTTCGTCATTCGATATTGAAATGTTATTATATCGAAATGAGAAGTTTAAAAAGAAAATTGACCTTTTTTGAAGTTGATGTTTTGGTAGCTGAATTGGAATATAAATTGTATCGTTCTGTTTTTTATTCAAAAGGCGAGATATACATTACCCTTGAGGAATTTAAAACACAATTAATTAAAATAAAAACTATTATAGTAGAGCAACACCAATCTTTATATTTAGAAGAATTAGATGCTTTATTGATTAAGGTGAATTTATTTGGATTTCATTTTGCATCTTTAGATATTCGCCAAAACAGTAAAATACACGACACTGTTTTTGAAGATGTAGTTAAATTTTATTTATCTAGTGGTTCTAAGGTTTTTCCAGAAAATTATTTTCAATTAACTGAAGCTGAAAAGTTTGAAGTATTGTCGAATGTTAAGGGAAATCTTGATGCCAATGCGTTTGATAATGAAATAACAAAATCAACTTTAGAATCCATCCAGGCTATAAAAAAAATCCAAGCCACAAACGGAGAATCCGGTGCCGACAGATATATCATTAGTAATAATGAAAGTGCCTTGAATGTAATGGAAACTTTTGCGCTCTTCCATTTAAATAATTGGGAGGATTTGTCAGTAGATATTATTCCATTGTTCGAATCGGTTGATGATTTACAGAATGCCCATGTTATTATGGAAAAACTCTATACCAATCCAGCTTATGCCAAACATCTAACCAATAGAAATAACAAGCAAACCATTATGCTTGGCTTTTCTGATGGCACAAAAGATGGTGGTTATCTAATGGCCAATTGGAGTATATATAAAGCCAAAGAACAACTTACCACTATGTCAAGAAAATATGGAATACATGCAATTTTCTTTGATGGTCGTGGTGGACCACCAGCACGTGGCGGTGGTAAAACGCATAAATTCTATGCTTCATTAGGTCCTAAAATTGAAAATAATGAGATTCAGGTTACTGTTCAAGGGCAAACTATAAGTTCTAATTTTGGCACTTTAGATTCCTGTCGTTTTAATTTAGAAAATTTGTTAAGTGCTGGAGTAACCAATCAAGTTTTTAGCAAAGGTAAAAACGAATTAACCAAAGAGGAGTCCGCTATTTTAGACCAACTGGCAGAATTAGGATACCAGAAGTATTTGAGTTTTAAGAATCATCCTAAATTCATTCCTTATTTGGAGCAGATGAGTACTTTGAAATATTATGCCAAAACGAACATTGGTAGCCGTCCATCAAAAAGGAGCAGGTCTGAAAAGTTAGATTTCGCCGATTTGAGAGCCATTCCATTCGTGGGGTCGTGGAGTCAATTGAAACAGAATGTTCCTGGTTTTTTCGGTGTAGGTTCGGCGCTCAAACATTTTGAGGATACTGACCAATGGGATAATGTCCAAGATTTATATAATAACTCTTTATTTTTTAAAACCCTTTTAGAGAATAGTATGATGTCTTTGGCAAAATCATTTTTTCCTTTGACTGCTTACATGAAAACCGATCCTGAATTTGGCGCTTTTTGGCAAATTATTTATGATGAGTTTTTGGAAACAAAACGATTGTTGTTGAAAATTGCAGGGCATAAAGAATTGATGGAAAATTACCCTGACGGAAAAGCATCTATTGATATAAGAGAACGTATTGTTCTACCATTGTTAACAATACAACAATATGCTTTATTGAGAATTAACGAGTTGAACAAGGAGCAAAATCCAGATTTAGGACTCATTAAAACTTATGAAAAGATTGTAACACGTTCTCTATTTGGAAATACAAACGCTAGTAGAAATTCAGCTTAATTCCTGTTTTATTACAAAAAAAAGAAACTCAATTGAGTTTCTTTTTTTTGTAATAATATGATAAAAATTGATTCAATCTTCTTCCTCTTCAACGTCAGCTAAATCGGTTTCATTTAGATCCTCTTCTTCATCGTCATCGTCATCCTCTTCATTTGAATCTGCATCATCATCTTTAAAGTCGGGTTTGTCTAGACTATCATCGTCGTCATCGTCATCGTCATCTAGTCCATTTACTGGTGCAATAGGGACAATGAAATTGGTAATTTCATCATCTTCATCATAATTTTCAATCCTATCAGCAAGTTTGGTGCTTACTTTTACCAAATAAATGGTTTCGTCAGTACGCACCTCAACAGCTTCTACCAATTCATTTTGGGAATTTCTAAACTTGACAATGCTTGAATCATCATAGCCATCTGGAAATCGATCAACTAGCAGGTTTAAAATTTCATGAGTTAGTTTGGCGTAGTCTACAATTACTCTTTTCATAAAATTATTTTATAAATCTAACAAATAAGCAAAAATTAATGGAGCAACGATAGTAGCGTCCGACTCTATAATAAATTTAGGGGTTTTGATGTCTAATTTTCCCCAAGTGATTTTTTCATTTGGAACGGCTCCAGAATAAGATCCATAACTGGTTGTAGAGTCTGAAATTTGGCAAAAATAACTCCAAAAAGGGATGTCATGCATTTCCATATCTTGATACAACATTGGAACAACACAAATAGGGAAATCTCCAGCTATTCCTCCTCCAATCTGGAAGAAACCAACCCCATTGGCACTATTTTTTGGATACCAATCGGATAAGAATACCATATATTCTATGCCCGATTTCATTGTAGATGCCTTCAGTTCTCCTTTTATTACATACGAAGCAAAAATATTACCCATAGTACTATCTTCCCATCCAGGTACGATAATAGGTAAGTTTTTCTCTGCTGCAGCATACATCCAACTATCTTTTAGGTCAATTTCGTAATATTCCTCAAGTACTCCCGAAAGCAACATTTTATACATGAATTCATGTGGGAAATAGCGTTCTCCCTTATCATCAGCATCTTTCCAAATTTTGTAAATATGTTTTTGTAAACGACGGAACGCTTCATGTTCTGGGATACAAGTATCGGTAACCCGGTTTAAGCCTCTTTCCAATAGCTCCCATTCGTCTTGTGGTGTCAAATCGCGGTAATTGGGTACTCTTTCGTAGTGAGAATGTGCTACCAAATTCATAATATCTTCCTCAAGATTTGCCCCTGTACACGAGATAATTTGAACTTTATCCTGACGAATTATTTCGGAAAAAATCTTCCCGATTTCAGCCGTGCTCATTGCGCCGGCCATACTAACCATCATTTTTGCCCCATTGGCTAATTGTTGTTCGTATGCTTTTGCGGCATCCACTAATGATGCGGAGTTAAAATGCAAATAATGCTTTTCAATAAATTGACTTATTGGTCCTTTACCCATTTTTAAAATTTAAATATTTTAAATTCGAAATATTGAATGCTATACTCAAATTTAACGAATTTTTTAAACACACTAATTATATTTTGCTATTTATTTTTTTCGTATCCTAATATTTTTAAAACATCTTCTGCCGTTTGTTGTTCAGAGAAAATTTCGGTTGCTAGTATTCCGTTTTCATCTTTATGAATCAAAATATGTTTGGGTTGGGGGATCAAACAGTGGTGTAATCCACCATAACCTCCAATAGTTTCTTGATAGGCACCAGTGTTGAAAAAACCAATATATAAGGGTTTTTCCTTATTGTATTTTGGTAAATAAATAGCGTTCATATTTTGTTCTGAATTGTAATAATCATCACTATCACAAGTCATTCCGCCTAGTAAAACCCTTTCGTAAGTGTCATTCCACCGATTTACGGCCAACATAATAAAGCGCTTGTTAATTGCCCAAGTATCTGGTAAAGTCGTTATAAAAGAGGAGTCAATCATATTCCATTTTTCCCTATCATTTTGCTGTTTTTGATATAGAATTTGATAAATAGCTCCTCCGCTTTCACCAACGGTATAAGCCCCAAATTCAGTAAAAATATTGGGTACGTCCACTTCAGCTTCATCGCAGGCAATCTTGATTTGATTGATAATTTCGTCAATCATGTATTGGTAATCGTATTCAAACGCCAAGGAATTTTTTATAGGAAAACCACCACCAATGTTTAATCCATCAAGCGTAGGACATTCCTTTTTTAAGGCTACATATACTTTAATACATTTAACCAATTCGTTCCAATAATAGGCATTGTCATTGATGCCTGTATTGATAAAAAAGTGCAACATTTTAAGTTCCAGTTTTTTGTTGTCTTGAATTTGTTTTTTATAGAATTGGACGATGTTTTTGTAACCAATACCTAGTCGAGAGGTATAAAATTCAAATTTTGGCTCTTCTTCGGCGGCAATACGAATGCCGATTTTGAATTTTCGTTTGATTTTATCTTGTAAAATATCGAGTTCTTCGTAATTATCAATAATTGGAATGGTGTTTTTATGGCCATTATTAATAAGTCGTGCTATATTTTCAATGTATTGGTCTCTTTTAAACCCATTGCAAATCACATAAGTACTTTTGTTGATTTTGCCGGAAGCCATTAAATTTTCAACAATATTAATATCAAAAGCAGATGAAGTTTCAATATGAATATTGTTCTTGAAAGCCTCGTTCATTACATATTCAAAATGAGAGCTTTTAGTACAATAACAGTAGAAATATTTTGCCTCATATTTGTTTTTCTCCATCGATTTACGAAACCAGTTTTTGGCTTTGTTAATGTTATTAGAGATTTGAGGGAGATAGGTAAATTTTAGAGGAGTGCCATATTGCTCTACCAATTTCATTAAGTCAATATTATGAAACTGTAGGTTATCTTTATTTAATGTAAACTCTTCCTGAGGGAAATAATAGGTTTGATTTATTAAATCAAAGTATTTTGTATTCATTTTTTTAGGATTTAAATGGTTAGTATTCTAATTAAAATAAACTAACGTTCAAACCCTGATGTTGGCATATATGATTTGAAGCTTTTCATTATCGGCTTTCAAGTATTGAAATACATCAAAACAAAAATTATCTTTAATAGTGTAAAAACGACTCAATATCCTATGGAAAGAGTTGTTGTTTTCGTTTTTAATGGAACTATTATTTCTTTGGTTTTGATTTTTTTTCATTGTGGCAAATGTAAAAAATATTATAGACGTAAAGCAATCCTTTTTTGTAAAAAAAACTCTAAGATTTATAGTCTTGAAAAGCCTTTAGAATTAATTCATTTTCAACCGATTGATTGATCTTTATTTTCCCAATGCCTTCTATTAAAGCAAACTTGATGTTTCCATACTCATTTTTTTTATCATGAATCAATAGTTCCATTATGGGTTTGATATCCTTTTCTTCAAAAACCACATCATCATAAATCGTTTTAATTGCCTTTTTTATTTGAAGATACTCTTTATGGGAAATCAATTTTTTATCAAGCGAAATATAACTTTCTAAAATCATTCCTACGGCAATTGCCTCTCCATGCAATAACGTTTTCTTGTTTTCGTTTTCAAGGAAATAACTTTCAATGGCATGTCCAAGTGTATGACCAAAATTTAATGCTTTTCGGATATTCTTTTCGGTAGGGTCCTGGATTACGATTTCATTCTTTATTTCAACAGAACGGTAGATCAATTCATCAAAATCGGCAAAATCTATAGCTTTTAAATCCAAGAATTTTTCCCAATAGGCTGCGTCATAAATTAACCCGTGTTTTAGCATTTCTGCAAGTCCCGAGCGCATTTCATTTTGCGGAAGCGTTTCTAGGTATTGGGTGTCAATAAGCACCATTTGAGGTACATTGATAACTCCTATTTGATTTTTTAAATTCCCTAAGTCAACCCCTGTTTTTCCTCCCACAGAAGCATCTACCATAGAAAGTAAGGTGGTTGGGAGATGGATAAAATCGACTCCTCTTTTAAATGTTGAAGCTACAAAACCGCCAAGATCAGTGACAACACCACCACCAAGATTCAGAACAAGGCTTTTTCTATCGGCGCCAAGTTCTGTCAAAACATTCCAAATTTGCACACAAGTTTCAATGTTTTTATGGTGTTCCCCAGCTTCAAATTCAACTATTTCTATGGTAAGTTCGGTTTCTAAATAAGGTAAAAATTTAGGCAAGCAAAATTCATTGGTGTAGGTGTCGACAATTATAAATAGATTGGAATACCTATTTTCTTTTAAATGTTTATTTAAGGCTTCATATCCTTTTTCGTTAAAATAAATAGGATAATTGTTGGCTTTTATAGTTTGCATTTTGTTTGATTATTTGAACGGCAAAATAAGGTAATTTTTGCCAAATAAAATCCAAACTCTCTTTATATTTGTATAAGCAAATCAAAAAAATGAAAAATTTATTTGATAATACCCAAGTCGCCTTTTCTTTAAAAAGTGATACCGAACTAAATAGGGCCTATTTTCTTTTTAAAATAATAGCCAATAAACCGCTAGTTCGAATAGGAACTGCAGTTACTAATTTTGCTCTAAAAGCAAATCTTCCTATTGAAGGGTTTATTCGCGCGACTGTTTTTGATCATTTTTGTGGTGGTGTAAGTGAGGAAGATTGTATTGCTGTTATTGATAAAATGTTTACTAAAGGTGTTTGCTCTGTTTTGGATTATGCTGTTGAAGGCAAGGAAGAGGAGGAAGAATTTGATCGAGTATTGGAAAAAACGTTACGACTTATAACTTTTGCCAAAGCAAAAACTGCCATTCCGTTCGCGGTTTTTAAACCAACCGCTTTTGGTCGATTAGAATTGTACCAAGCAATTAGTGAAGAAAAAAAAATAAGCCTTTCCGAAATAGAGGAATGGAATAGGGTAGTAGCCCGTTTTGACAAGGTCTCCAAGGCAGCTTACGATAATGATGTTGCTTTATTAATTGATGCCGAAGAAAGTTGGATGCAGTGTGCTGTAGACAATTTAGTTGCGGATATGATGCGTAAATACAACAAAACGAAGCCTATTGTTTTCAATACCTTGCAAATGTATCGCTGGGATCGATTGGAATATTTGCAAAAACTACACAAAAAAGCGAAAAACGAAGGGTTTCACATCGGGATAAAACTGGTGCGAGGCGCTTATATGGAAAAGGAAATAGAGCGTTCCGAAGAAATGGAATATTTATCCCCTTTATGCGCTACCAAAGAAGATACGGACGAAAATTATAATGTGGCTTTGCGTTATATGATTGATAATATTGACAGCGTAGCGGTTTTTGCTGGTACTCATAATGAATCGAGTACTTATTTTCTGATGCGTTTGATGCAAGAAATGAAATTAAAAAACAATGATTCCCGTATTTGGTTTGGCCAATTGTACGGAATGAGTGATAACATCAGTTTTAATTTGGCGGCTAATGGCTATAATGTTGCCAAATATTTGCCCTTTGGACCCGTTA
Source organism: Flavobacteriaceae bacterium (assembly GCA_947446635.1). Taxonomy (GTDB): domain Bacteria; phylum Bacteroidota; class Bacteroidia; order Flavobacteriales; family Flavobacteriaceae; genus Flavobacterium. The sequence continues at coordinate 146,883 of CANFHF010000004.1, read as the reverse complement.
AAGATGTGATGCCCTACTTGATTCGCCGAGCTGAGGAAAACACTTCGGTAGCAGGACAAACTACTCGGGAATTGAAAATGATTAAAATGGAACGCAATAGAAGAAAAGGAAGGTAGTATTTATCACTTTTAAGAATGACTAAACTGCAAATTGCTCAAGTTTTTATAAACCCCATTTTCCAGAGCAATCAATTCTTGATGTGTTCCTTGTTCAGTAATTATGCCTTTGTCAAGCACTAAAATTTGATCGGCACTCCGTATCGTCGAAAGGCGGTGTGCGATAATAATACTCGTTCTTCCTTGCATCAAAATCTCCAAGGCTTCTTGAACTAGTTTTTCGCTTTCGCTATCTAATGAGGAGGTAGCTTCGTCCAGTATCAAAATACTTGGATTTTTCAATAGTGCTCTTGCAATGGCAATCCGTTGTCTTTGTCCCCCAGATAATTTAATCCCTCTCTCGCCAACAATAGTCTCCATTTTCTCAGGAAAACTTTCAATAAAAGTTAGGGCATTCGCCTGTTTAGCGGCTACAATAATTTCTTCTTCGGTAGCATTTGGCTTTCCATAAGCAATGTTTTCTTTGATAGTTCCTCCAAATAAAATCACGTCTTGGGGTACAATACTCATGTTACCACGAAGATTTTCCAAATCATAATCGTATATATTTTTACCATCTACCAAGATTTCCCCACTTTCGATATCGTAAAATCGCAACAATAAGGAAGCTATAGTTGATTTTCCTACACCACTCGGGCCTACAATCGCTATTTTTTGACCAAAGTTGGCTGTGAAGTTGACGTCGTTTAGTACTTTAATTTCTTTTCTAGATGGATAACTGAAAGCTACATTTTTGAAAGTAACATTGCCCTTTATTTTTTTAATTGTGGAGGCATTTTGAACCGAATTAATTTTCTCTGGGGTTTCCTCCAATAATTCAAAAACCCGTTCCGTAGCTCCAATGGCTTTTTGAATTTGGGCATAAAGTTCGGCGATCCCACCAAAAGAGGCTCCTACGAATGTAGAATACAATACAAACGAGATTAATTGCCCTACGCTCATCTCACCACTAATACTTAATCTTACGCCAAACCAAACTACAGCCACGATGGCTCCAAAGAGACAGAAAATGATAAAGGAAGCAAAGTATCCTCGATATTTTCCTCCCTTGATGGCGATTTTTACCACTTCTTTAATTTTTCCTTTGTAACGGGCAATTTCATACCATTCATTAGCGAAAGCCTTTACAATACTAATTCCTTGCATCGTTTCTTCTACAATCACCTGGCTTTCTGCCACCCTATCTTGGACATTTTTTGAATATTTTCGAATGAATCTCCCAAATATAACCGCTGCAACAGCCACAAGCGGAACTACTGAGAGCATTAACAAAGTTAGTTTTATGCTTTGTGTCGCTAACAATACAACACCACCGATAATTAATATAAATTGTCTTAAAAATTCTGCGATAGTAGAGGTTAAAGTGTCTTGAATTTGGGTGATATCAGCACTAATGCGGCTGTTTAATTCTCCTACACGCTTTTGCGAAAAGAAGGACATGGGTAATTTAACCAAATTACTATATAAAGATAGCCTAAGATTTGCTAAGGTATGTTCCGTGAAATTAACGAATAGCGAGAGTCTGAAAAACGAAAAAATAGATTGCAGAAATAATATACCTATTAACAATAAAGCGATTTTATTGGCTTGTGCATAACTTTTATCCTTAACACAATCAATTAAGAGACCCATTAACTTAGGAAAGGCCAAAGCGGTTGCTCCAGTAAATAATAAAAAAATCAAACCTATATAAAATTTCCAACGATGATTTCCGGCGTATTGAAATATAAGAGTTGCTTTGTTGAGTGAACGTGTTGTGATTTTTGATTTTGGTAAATCGTTTTCTTTAAATCGAGCCATTATAATGATTTTATTTTGCAAATATAAGGCTATACAAAGACATCTTTGTAGTTTTAAGTTCTATTGTAAATGATTAAATATAATTTATATTTATTTTTATATATTTTGTTTGTAAATACAATATCAAAATGTATATTTGCACTCCCAATAGGGGCGATTAGCTCAGCTGGTTCAGAGCACCTCGTTTACACCGAGGGGGTCGGGGGTTCGAACCCCTCATCGCCCACACGAAACTCCATTAGAAATAATGGAGTTTTTTTATGATATCTACTCAATAAAATTATCGAGAAATTCTAACATATGATGGGAAGTTAAACCAAATGATATTAAAACAAAAAGGACTGTTAAACATACTAGAACTCCTAGATTTTATTGAGTATCTTTTCAAAATCAATTCCAGAAAGAGAACGAGAATAGTTTAGATACATTTGTTAAAAACTTCAAAAAAATTGTTTCAGTATAACCTCTATATATTGCATTAGCTCAAATAGCATAACTATGAAAAATATATTTTTAGCATCAGCAATTAAAAACAACCTCTATTTTAGTACCAGCTCCTAAATTGCTTGTAATAACCAATTCAGCTTGTGCTAATCCGGCACGTTCTTGAATATTTTTCAATCCAATACCATCATTTTTTTTATTAGTACTATCAAAGCCTTTACCATCATCTTCTACTAACATTTGCAGCTTATTAGTATCAATTTGAGTTAAAGTAACAACACAATTATCCGCTTCGGAATGCTTAATAACATTCTGCAAGGCTTCTTGAATAATTCTATAAATAGCAATTTTAACCAAGCCATCAATGGTATTCCAATCCAGTTCAGTAGTATCAGAAAATGTAAAATGAGTTTTTGCAAGGTCATTTTTTTCTTGAATCAAATCCTCCAATAAATTACTATACTCTAAATGAACTTCAATGCCGTCCGTATGCAAATCGTGCGAAATATTTCTAATTTCTAGTTCTATTTCTTGTAACAAATCTACATAATCAAGGCGTTTTTCCTTAACCTCAAGAGCATCACTACTGTTCAAAATACCCAATTGAAGACGAGTGCCATACAATTTATTCAATACACTATCGTGCAGCTCCCTTGAAATCCTATTTTGTTCTTTAAGTTTTATGGTGTTAAACTTAGTTTGATACTCTTTTAATAACTCGAAAATTTCCTCCTCTGCTTTTTGATGCTGTTTCTGGTGAGCAAGTTCTCTTTTTTTATTCTTTACATAGCGATAAGTAAGAACACCACCCGAAATTAAAATAATCAAAAACGAACCAATAATCAAGTACAAATTTTTGGCAGACAACGATTTGTTTTCATCCTCAACTGTCGAAGTCTCATATTCTATTCTAGCATATTTATTGCGATTATTTCTTTGCACTTTTGTTAGGCTGTCACTAATAGCAATGTACCTTTTATTATAAAAAGAATCATTTCGATAATCTATTTTAGATAATAATTTCAAATTTATTTTAATATCATCGCTCGACTTTAGTTTTTCTGCTAATTGCAGAGATTGTTTCAAGTATCTTATAGATTGTAACGTGTCTCTTACTACAGCGTAATACTCTCCCAAATTATTCAGTTTATAAACAACACTAGCCTCGTTTCCGACTTGTTGAGAAATCTCCAAGGCCTCTTTCAAAAGTTTTTCAACTCCTGAAAGATGGCCACTTTTCATCTTAACATACCCCAAATTGCCTATTATGTTAGCATAATAACTTGCCCATTCTTTCTTTAATGTTGGACTCATTACATTTTCTAATTCCTTTATAGAGTTTTCATATTGTTTCATTTCCATATAAACATTAGAAATGTTGACAGAAACAGAAACTAAATAATCAGGAGTACTTCCTTTTTTCAATAAATGACTCAATTCATTTTTTGCCAATAAATAATATTTCAAAGCATTATTATATTCTTCCAATTTTTCTAAAGTAGCGCCTAGCAAAATATAACACGAAAAGAGCATTTTTTTATCTTCACTATCTTTTAAGAATTGTAAAGATTTGGATACTTGTATTTCACTTTCTACATAATTGCCTTCATAAAATAACAAATAACCTTTGTTAAATAGCATTTTTCCAGTCATCGCTTGGTTATTCAATAAGCGATAAAGTTTTTCGGCTTGATGATAATAATAGTAAGCACTATCCTTATGACTTACCTCATAAGTATCACCTATATAATAGTAGCTCTTAGCGATTGCTGTTGTATCTTTCGCTTGTTTAGATAACAATAATGCCTTTTGGCAAACGGCAAATGATTTGGTGTTTTTATTCAAATAATAATATTCAGTGGACAAATCGAGTAAAAATTTCCGAGTAATAGAATCATTTTTTACTGAGCTAGAAAGCGAATTTATAGAATCTAAAAAAAGAAGCTTTTTATCTGTACCCATAGCTTTATAACTAATGGTTTCAAATAACAGCGAAGAAACAGTTGCATCTGTAGGTCTTGTGCAAGAACCTATAATTACAAATAGAAAAAGTAATAAAAAGCTATTTTTCAAAAGTTTTTGTTCAAAAATAAACAAAAAAAAGACCACATTCTATGTGGCCTTTTAAAAAAGTATTCCAAGTTTGATTTATCTTTTAGGTTTTATAATAATTGGTTCAACAACAGAAGTAATGTCATTAGCCTTATGAGTTGAAACTTTCGGCAATAAGTTGGTTTTTTGAGTACTGTCTGTCACACTATCAGCAGTACAAGAACATAAAGAAATACTAGCAATAGCTACAAAAAAGAGTTGGGTTAAAATTTTGGTTTTCATAAAAAATCATTTTTAATAATTGATAAAAAGAGTCTTAGCTGAGCCTTCTGAGCGCAGCGACATATTGATTTTTCTGAAAAGAAGGGAAGTCTTTTGCAGTGCTGTTTTAAGATCTTTCCCTAGCTTAAAACAGCGATTAAAGCTTTAATTTCAATGGTCAAATGTAGAAATCGCAACTATTCGAAAAGCTATTTTCGGGCAGTCTTTAGTAATCCGCACACGTGTAAGAGTAATCCGTAGGTTTTTGAGAATAACTGACAAGTTCAGTTTAGGATATCCGAACCAGAATAGCGTTAATATTGTCTTTGTAGGTTCTTGAAAAGGGCAAAATAATTTCATTATTGTCTAAATAGCAGTTGCATTTGCCCAAATTAATTCGGCTCACATACTCTATATTAATCAAATAGCTATGGTGAATTCTAAAAAAGTAAAAAGGGAGGAGTTGTTCATAATGTTTCAAAGTTTTAAAAGCTGAAATAATTTTGCCGTTTTTCAAATAAAAATCGGTCGTATTACTATCCGCTTTTAAATAAATAATGTCATTGGGGTTTACAAAATGATAATCACCATTCGATTTAATCGAAATTTTCGAAGCAAGTGATTTATGTGTTTTTTGATAGCGCATTAAGCATTTTTGCAAGTCAATTTCATTAATAGGTTGAACCAAATAGCAGGAAACTCCACGTTGATATGCTTCATAAGCAGCTTCTTTAGTGTTGCTTAAAACAATTATGCTGGGTAAATCAACTAGATATTCGTGTAATTCACTGAGCAATGAAAAAGAATTTGATTGACTTATTAGGGTATTGCCAATAGATAAAAATACAATATTAGGTTTCAATTTGATAACCTTATTAATGCCTTCTTCTTTAGTAGTACAGATTGCTACACACAAAAATGCTTCATAATTCTTTATTGCCTCCAGTGTAGTGGTCGAATTGTCTGAATCGTCAATAAGTACAAAAGAAAATTGCATTTTTTGTTGGCAATTTAAAATAGTCCTTCAAAGCTATTTTACGGTAAAACCGTAATTTTTAATATTTTTTGATTACGTTTGATACATTTTGTTAAACGTAATTAAACAAACTTGGAACTTAATAGAAATCAAAATAGAAACATCTTAATCATCGACGACCATCCCATGAGCGTCGATAGTTATAAAACTTTACTTTCTACAATTACATCCAACGAAAAAGTTAACTACATACTAGGATATAATTGCGAAGAGGCATTCAATATTCTAAACCAAACAAAACACAATAAAGAGACCATTCATTTTGCTTTTATTGATGTCAACCTTCCTTCTTTCGAAAAAAAGAAACTGTTTTCAGGTAGTGATGTAGCAAAACTAATTAGGGATTATTTTCCTGAATGCAAAATAATTATTATTTCTATGCACAGTGAGCCAGTATGGGTAAGTCAAATTTACAATTGTATTAATCCAGAAGGATTCATAGCCAAAAGCGACATCGATTATAAAAGTTTTCCCGAAGCATTCAAAAGTGTGGAAAATAATGAAATCTATTCCAGCAAATCGATCAAACAATCGCGTAAAATAATGATTCAAAAAAACATTAACTGGGATGAAAACGATAGTAAAATTTTAAGATTAATTGCCGAAGGAGTCAAAACCAAAGATTTACCCAAGTATATTCCCCTCTGTTTGAGTGCAATCGAAAAACGAAAAGCAAGTATCAAAAAACAATTAATCCGTGATTCAGGCTCCAACAAAGAATTATTAGATAGTGCAAAAAATTCAGGGCTGATATAAACCCCATAAACAATTATATTTCTCTCATCTTACAACTTATTTCTTCCTTTTTATTTTAACATTCCAAGACTTAAGCTTTCTTTAAATCCACTCCTCCAGGTCATTTCTAGCGGAAATCAAAAAAAAAATCTCGTCTAAAAAAAAATTAAGTAGTTTATTTCCAATGTTTTATTTTAAATAAAATTAAGATTATCACCAATAAACCGTAAAAAAAAGCTGAAAAAACCGTAAAATACTTCTAAAAACTATCTCGAAATTGCAAAGGTTTAAATGAAACACAATTAATGTAACAGTAAAGTTTTAATCAAAAACACCTATTTATAGAACTAAATAGTAAATAATTAGTTATCGAAGAGGAATTAAAAAACGGACAAGGAAGAAATACTGAATACATTAGGCGAAGTTCAATTCGAGCTGGCTAAAATTAAAATAAAATTGAACTATTTAGTTTCTCAATCAATATGTTACAAAGAAATTTATCCGGAATTGGATAGTCCAGTTCGTGTTTTACAAGGAATTAATAATGAGATATACGAAACTATTGAAATTGAAAAGTGGGTATTAATAAATTCGTTGAATTAAAAAAAAAACAGTGAAGCCGAAAACTGAATAGAGTAGGTAAAAGTAAAAATTATGAGCATATTTACAGAACAAGAATTTAGAAATATTGCTATCCAAAAAGCAGGATTTAAGGGGTTAGGTGGTGGTGTAAATGAAACTAGAACCTTTTCAAAATCTAGTATATTCTTATCACACTCACATAATGATAAAGCTAAAATTGAACAAGCCAAAATTTTTTTTGAAAATTTAGGAATTAGTATTTATGTTGATTGGGCTGACCAAACAATGCCCGAAAGGACAAATGGTGTAACTGCACAAAATATCAAAAATCAAATAATAAAACTAAACGATAAATTCATATTGTTGGCTACAAATAATGCAGTTTCTTCAAAATGGTGTAATTGGGAAGTTGGAATTGCAGACACTTATAAATTATTTAAGGACAAAATTGCAATTCTTCCTTTGGCTGATAATAATAGACATTGGACAGGAAATGAATATTTACAAATTTATCCTTCAATAGAACTTGAAAACGGAAATAATAAAAACAATATTGGACTTCCTATTGATGCAGGGTATTATGTGTTTTATCCATCAACAAATAATACTAGAAGCTATGTGAAATTAGAGGATTGGTTGAAAAAATAAATTATGAAAAGAAAAATTGAAAATTTCCCCCGATCGTGCGCGAATCCTTTCGCGTTCGCTTATAAATAGGAGGTAAGTTAAAATTGATTCAATTTATCGGAAACTCACCGCTACTGCGCGATTCCCATCGCGTCGCAACCAAACAAAAAAGTATAACTAAATAAAAACATTTCTGTCTTGCCATAATTTCTAAAATTTAAGTTATTAAATCAGTTCATTTCTCCTTCATTCTGTAACTCGTTGTAACTAAATCTTGAATGATTTGAGAACAAATTTTAAGCTATTTTAGAACAATAAAAAGGGGTAGATTCATATGTCCTTATACAACATAAATGGCTCAATAAAGCTTAAATAATCATTATAAATCATCTTGAAATAATGATTAAAATGCAGAAGTTTTTGAGTAGCGAGCTATCAGAAGCATAGCATAGCCAAATCAAAGCTATAGATAGACTATGAAAATGCAAATCAAGAGAATATGCATCTATCCAAAAGACATTGAACGCATCACAGGCAAAAGTTACAGACAAAGCACAAGAATGTTACAGGCCATCAGAAAGAGCCTGAATAAGCTTGAAAATGAGTTAGTAATCATTGAGGAGTTCTGCAAGTATGCTGGTTTGAAAATTGAACAAGTAGAACCGCTAATTTTTGGATGAAATGGAAAAACCAAGAATTTGTATCTGTTTAAAGGAGCAAAATCGAGATCCTTATGTTTTAGACTAATATAATTTATTATATATGAGCGCATTATGAGGAAGGTTCGAACCCCTCATCGCTCATTGTCGTACCAAAAACCTCTAAAGCAATTTTAGAGGTTTTTTTATGACATCTTCTCAATGAAATTTTCAAGAAAATTTAATACGTGATTTGAAGTTAAATCGATAACTCCCACGCTAAATCCCTTTAGAAATAATGGGAGTTTTTATTTTATAGTTTTGGAATTTGTAGTCCCTGTACTTTTGGCGAATTGAAAACACATAGAATTTTATGTTAGTTGTGCGCTGGGGAAATATCCCGACAACTAAGGTCAATTTAATTGAAACAAGTAAGCTGCTATCATAAATTTATCAAAATAGTTTGAGTTATTTACAGGGCTTAAATAGTATAACAAGTAAAGTGTACTGTTGAGAAATTCTAAAATTACATATAATTAATATCGTAAACAAATATGTAAAAATGTAAATAATTAATATTTTTTATTCTTTTTTAATGTGATTTTATTAAAAAATTAGTATTATATTTGTCAGAATATTAATATTTAAATATTAAAACAGGATATCCGAAAACTGAATAGAGTAGGAAAAAAAATAAATTCCCCAAAAAAATGAAAAAAATTATTCCATTATTAAGCGCTGTTGTGATTTCAGCAACAAGTTGCACATCATTAAATCATTCATTGAGAGAACCTAACACTCGATTAGAATTAACTAAAAATGATTTCAATTTATCTGATCAAGTTTCAGCTACAGCATCAACAACGAAAATTCTATCTATTGATTTTGCTCGTTTATTTAATCAAAGAACAGGCTCAATTGATCACGATGGTTCATCTAATTTCGTATCAGCATCAAGCATACCTGTTATTGGAAGTTTTGTTGTTGATCAAACAGCTAACTATTCATTATTTGAATTAATGTCAAAAAATCCAAATTATGATGTTGTTTTATATCCTCAATTTGAAACAAAAGTAATTAGACCATTTTTAGGGATTGGTTTAATTTATAAGAAAACTACAGTTAAGGCCACTTCGAGATTAGGTCAATTAAAAAAATAATCGAATTAACATTCATAAAATTAAAAAGCATATTAGTTTTTCTAGTATGCTTTTTAATCTTTAATTTTAAAAATATGAGATTTATTAAATTATTTATATTAATTGCACCTTTTTTCGTGCTTGCCCAACAGAATAATTTGGATTTCCATTTAAATTCAAAAATAAATAAAAATAAAGAAATTAAATTAATTTATAGTGATGTTAATATTGACGCATCTGAAGACGATCAATATTCTCAAATTCTAGCTAATAAACTATTAAATAATTTAAATAAAAATGGATTGTCAGTTATATTTCCTCAAGATTTAAAAGCCACTTGTCCGTCTAAAAATTGTGACAATATTAATGAAATTATTAAAGATGAAAGTTTTATTTACATATTTATAGTTACTCAAACTTCTGGTGCAAGAACTACAATTAACGGAACAATTTATCAAAACGGTAAGGTTGATGGTGGATTCACATCTTATAGAAGTTATTGGACAAACAGTAGATTTGATAATTTAAGTTTATCTATTGCTGAAAAACTTTTAGAATAGGAGATTTATAATTCAACGGGGATTTAATTAAATATTTATAATAAATAGATTATCAGACTTAGATCTTTTTGTTATCTTATTTTTGTAACTTCTTACCCTTATTTTTATGAAACAGCATTTGTCGGGATTCGTTTTGTATTTGATGATCTTAGGTTCTTTAAATGCCCAAGTGCCATCGGGAATCCATTCCTTTAGAAAGCATATTTCTAGTCCAACGATTGGAAAAGCCCACTTTGAAATTCCTGAAACCAAACCTAAAGACAAAGTCATTCGCCACTCAGGTTACTCTCTTTTGTACAATGAAGCACAGGAACAAGCAAGTTGGGTCGCCTATGAGCTGACCGATACGGAAACCATTAAATTATACAACCGAACGAACAAATTTATAGTTGACCCCATGGTGCAAACTGGTTCGGCTACCCAAGCGGATTATAAAGGTTCGGGATATGACAGGGGACACCTCGCACCCGCAGGCGATATGGGATGGTCTGCACTAGCCATGCAGGAATCATTCTATTATAGCAATATGAGTCCTCAAGAACCCGGTTTTAATAGGGGAATTTGGAAAAATCTGGAAGAAAAAGTCCGCGACTGGGCTTTGGAAAACAAAAAAATTTATATTGTCACAGGACCTGTTTTAAGGAACGGTTTACCCAAAATAGGCCCCGACCATGTAGCTGTTCCAGAATATTTCTAAAAAGTAATCTTAGATTATACCACTCCAAGTGTGAAAGGCATCGCTTTTTTGATGCCCAATCATTCCTCTACAAAATCCCTACAAAGCTATGCTGTATCGATTGACGTTGTGGAAAAGAGAACCGGCATCAACTTTTTCCCAAGCCTTACCAATCCGAGTATAGAAAGTTCGATATGTATTCCGTGTTGGTCTTGGGAATCTGTAAAACACTATAGGTCTAATAGCCATTCGAATTCTGATTCTCGGGTTCAATGCACTGGCCTAACTAAAAAAGGCAACAGATGTAAGAGAACAACAGTAGATCCAAGCGGAAAATGTTATCAGCACCGAAGCTAAGAGTTCTTTTTTGCTTTTGAGAAGAAACGAATTGACCTTACAATAGGTATTTAAAAAACCTAAGAAGTTAAATCTATTCTTCCATCGTATGATACACGTTCATCACGTCATCATCTTCTTCCATTTTTTCGATTAGTTTTTCCACATCAGCTATTTCGGCTTCGGTTAGTTTTTTCGTGATTTGAGGAATACGCTCAAAACCAGAAGAAAGGATTTCTATTTTTCTGTTTTCTAATTCTTTTTGGATGGTTCCAAAACTATTAAAAGCAGCATAAATTAAGATTCCGTCTTCGTCTTCAAAAACCTCTTCGGCACCAAAATCGATTAATTCTAATTCTAATTCTTCAGGATCCATTCCGTTTGCTGGAATTCTAAAGTTACAAGTATGGTCAAACATAAATTCAACCGAACCTTGGGTTCCCATAGTACCGTTGCATTTGTTAAAATAACTTCTAACATTAGCAACCGTTCTGTTGTTGTTATCCGTCGCCGTTTCAACAAGAATAGCAATTCCGTGAGGCGCATAACCTTCAAACAAGACTTCTTTATAGTTGGCTGTGTCTTTATCGGTTGCTTTTTTAATGGCGCGTTCTACATTTTCTTTAGGCATATTCGCTGCCTTCGAATTCTGTATTACTGCTCTTAATCTTGAATTGGCTTCAGGATTGGGTCCGCCTTCCTTTACGGCCATTACAATATCTTTCCCTATTCTGGTAAATGCTTTGGCCATCGCTGACCAACGTTTCATTTTTCTGCCTTTTCTAAATTCGAACGCTCTTCCCATTTTATATTTTTTATTAAATTTCTGAAATCATAATTTGTTAATCTAAATTCAAAAATAGTTTCTCAATGCACAAAAATAACTTTTTCAATACCCATTTCAAAATTGCTATTTGCCTTTTTTGAATTCGAATATTGCTATTCTAATGCCTTTTGGCTATTAGCTTTCACCTTTATTATTTCTTATAAAACGGCAATTTCACCACCTTGGCCGGAACATCATTTTTTCTAATTCTAATGTAAATCTCACTATCAACTTCACTGTTTTCAGTAGTTACATAACCCATTCCAATGCCAATATTCATTGATGGCGACATGGTTCCCGAAGTTACGATCCCGATTACGCTACCCGAAGCATCTACAATTTCATAATCGTGTCTTGGTACGGCGCGTTCCTGCATTTCAAAAGCTACTAATTTTTTAGAAACACCTGCTTCTTTCTGCTTTTTCAAGTTTTCCGAATTCGTAAATTCCTTATTGAATTTAGTGATCCAACCCAAACCAGCTTCAAGAGGTGAGGTCGTATCGTTAATGTCGTTTCCGTACAAACAGAAACCCATTTCTAGTCGCAACGTATCCCGAGCCGCAAGACCTATTGGTTTGATACCAAAAGCTGCGCCCGCTTCAAAAACTTTATTCCATATTTGTTCTACTTCCGCATTTTTGCAATAAATCTCGAAACCTCCCGAACCGGTATAACCCGTAGCCGAAATAATTACGTTCTCAATTCCTGCAAAATCTCCAACCACAAAATGGTAATATTCAATCGATGATAAATCAATCGATGACAAGGCTTGCATAGCGTCCACCGCTTTTGGACCTTGAATTGCCAATAGCGAATAATTATCTGAAAGGTTTTTCATTTCTACACCCAAATCATTATGCGCCGAAATCCAATCCCAATCCTTATCAATATTCGAAGCATTTACGACCAATAAATAGTGTTCGTCGTTCATTTTATAAACCAATAAATCATCTACAATTCCACCATCATTATTGGGTAAACAAGAATATTGCGCTCTCCCTATAGTCAACGTCGAAGCGTCATTCGAAGTCACTTTTTGAATCAAAGTCAAAGCATTAGGTCCTGTAAGCAAGAATTCGCCCATATGTGACACATCAAAAACTCCCACGCTATTGCGAACCACTTCATGTTCAGCATTGACACCTTCATATAAAATAGGCATATTGTATCCTGCAAACGGAAGCATTTTAGCTCCCAAAGCTTCGTGTAGGTGCGTCAGCGCAGTATTTTTCATTGTGAATTTTTAGTAAAAATTGTGCCGCAAATTTATCGATTTTATTCCGAGTAACAAAGAGTCTTATGCTGAAATAGATTTTCACAAAAGTGTAAAAATTAGGGGAAAGATATCCAAAAACATAATCATCAAAATTGTAAACCATGAAATCTAAATTAAATATTGTAAATTTAAATTAAAAATCCAATGAGAAATCTAATTTCTATTGACCGTGCCGCAATTCTCAAAAGGTATAAACCTATTAATTCAGATACTCATAAAGGGATTCAAGGTCACGCGGTTTTAATTGGAGGTAGTTATGGCAAAATAGGAGCGATGGTTTTATCGTCGAAAGCGTGTTTGAAAACAGGTTGTGGTTTGGTAACGGTATTTATTCCGCAATGTGGTTACGAAATCCTGCAAATAGCCATTCCAGAAGTGATGGTTTTGACGGATGTCCAAGAAAAACACATTTCTAAAATTGAATTTGATATTATGCCGCAAGCCATCGGAATTGGCCCCGGTCTAGGGCAGGAGTTGGGAACTCAAAATGCGCTTCACAAATTCCTATCAAATGACAAAACGCCTTTAATTATCGATGCCGATGCGCTGAATATTCTATCTCAAAATGCAGCATGGATTTTGTTATTGCCCCATAATACGATTCTCACGCCACATCCCAAAGAACTCGAACGACTCATCGGGAAATGGAATTCTAACACTGAAAAGTTTGAAAAAACAATCGCCTTTTCAAAACTCCATCAACTTATCATTGTTATGAAAGGAGCACCAACATTCATCATTGACGGTGATAGGATTTACGAAAACACCACCGGAAACGCCGCCTTAGCCACAGCTGGAACGGGCGATGCTTTAACTGGAATGATTACGAGTTTATTGGCACAATCCTATGATCCCATTGATGCAGCAATTCTTGGGGTTTACCTACACGGGTTGACTGCCGATATTGCTTTACCTGAAACTGGTTATCAGTCGTTTATCGCTTCGGATATTATTTTGAATATTGGAAAGGCTTATTTGAGTTTGGAAGAGTAAAATTATCCCAAAAACGCTTTCAATTCATTGTAGGTTTTGATTTTTACGCTTACTTTTTCTTTATTCAATACGCTTTCAATTTGCGTAGGAATAGGTAATTTTACGTTTAAAGCAGGCTCAACCACATCCAAAAACTTGATAGGATGCGCAGTTTCTAAGAAAATTCCAATGGCGTTTGCGTGGTTTTTCAATTCTTTTTTCAAGCCTAAATAGCCCACAGCGCCGTGCGGTTCTGCAATATATCCGTTGGCGTTGTAGATAGATTTCATCGCTTCTAAAGTTTCGGCATCAGTATAAGAAAACGAAGAAAAATCTTTTTTGAATTGCTCCAAATCGTTATTGTACATTTCTTGAATACGAATAAAATTACTTGGATTCCCAACATCCATTGCATTCGAAATCGTTGCTTTGGAAGGTTTTGGATCGTAATTTCCGTTTTCCAAGAATCTAGGAACAGTATCATTTACATTGGTTGAAGCCACAAAATGTTCGATTGGTAAACCTAATTTTTTCGCGATAATTCCGGCGCAAATATTTCCAAAATTCCCACTCGGACAAGAAAATACCAAAGGCTTGTTTTGCGATTTCAATTGTTTGTAAGCAAAGAAAAAGTAAAACATTTGAGGCAACCAACGTGCAATATTAATCGAATTGGCCGAGGTTAGGTTTTTATGTTTTAGACTGTCATCCAAAAATGCTTTTTTAACCATGTCTTGGCAATCATCAAAAAAACCATCTACTTCAAGGGCTTTTATATTTTGTCCCAAAGTCGTTAATTGTCGTTCTTGAATGTCGCTCACTTTTCCAGAAGGATATAAAATTATCACTTCCACACCTTGAACACCAAGAAAACCACTGGCTACTGCTCCACCGGTATCGCCCGATGTAGCTACAAGAACTGTGTTGGTATTGTCTTTTTTATCTTTATTAAAATACGCAACACAACGTGACATAAATCGCGCACCAACATCTTTAAATGCCATTGTAGGACCGTGATATAATTCTAAAGCGTAAATATTCTCTTCCACTTTCACCGTTGGAAAATCAAAACACAAAGTTTCGGCAATGATTTCTTTTAAGGTTTCGGCTGGAATTTCGTCACCTACAAATTGTTGGATGGCTTCGTACGCCATTTCCTCATTGCTTAAATTTTCGATATTCTCGAAAAAATCAGCTTTTAATGGAGTGATTGATTCTGGAAAATACAATCCTTTATCGGTTGCTAATCCTTGTATTACCGCTTCTTGGAAAGAAACTTCAGGCGCATTATGGTTTAAACTGTAGTATTTCATTTGATTTTAGATTGAATATTGAGGATTAACAATTTTTGATTTTTTAGCAACTTGGGTTACATCTGCATTGCTTCGCCTTTTCGAGCAAGCTCTCGGGTCATAAATCGTTAATCATAAATCTTAAATAATTTTTATATTATACTTATTCCTTCTGCATTCACTTTGGAAACGTGAATTTCATAAGGCAAATTTATTTCGTCATATACAGCGCTCATGGCGGCAGCAATTTTATCGGCAGTTTCTTTTCCTTTGCTTAATGCAAAAATAGAAGGGCCTGAACCTGAGATTCCAGAACCTAAAGCTCCGTTTTCGTAAGCGGTTTTCTTTATTAAATCGAAACCAGGAATTAGCATGCTACGAACGGGTTCGATGATTTCATCGTGCAAAGAACGACCGATTAATTCGTAATCATTCGTGTATAAACCGGCCACTAATCCGCCCACATTTCCCCATTGGGTAATGGCACTTTTTAGGGAAACGGTTTGTTTTAATACCGAACGCGCATCCGATGTTTTCAACTCAATTTGAGGATGAACTACCGTTGCATATAATTCGGAAGGGCTTTCAATTTTAACGATATCCAAAGGATTCGAGCATCGTACCAAAGTAAATCCACCTAATAAACAGGGAGCAACATTATCGGCATGGGCATTTCCACTGGCTAATTTTTCACCTTGCATGGCAAATTTTACCAATTCTTTTCGTGTAAAAGGTTGTCCCAATAATTCGTTGATTCCAAAAACAGCTCCTGCAGAACTGGCAGCGCTACTTCCGATTCCGCTTCCGGCTTTGATGTGTTTGTAGATTTCGATTTCAAAACCAAATTCCGTTTCCACTTCCTCTAACATGGCTAAAGCCGCAACTCCAGCAACATTATTTTCGGTTTCCAATGGCAAATTGGCACCTACAATTTTAGTGATACGAACACCTTTTATAGCCGATTTACGTATGATCATTTCATCTCCCGCAGTAGCTAAACAAAGTCCTAAAACGTCAAATCCACAAGAAAGATTAGCGATTGTTGCAGGGCAAAATATTTTTATTTCATTCATAATTTTTTGTTTTGGTTGATTTTTGTTGGTTGTCAGTTGATTTTATCCATCAACCATCAACTAATGACGCTCAACTAAATTACATGTTTCCAACACGAATTACATCGGCAAAAATCCCCGACGCAGTTACCGCAGCACCCGCTCCAGCACCTTTTATCAATAAAGGTTGGTCGATATAACGGTCTGTATAAAATTGTACAATATTGTCTTTTCCTTCTAAATTATAGAATGGACTTTCTCTCGGGATGAATTCTAAACCTACGCTTGCTTTTCCGTTTTCGAAAGTCGCCACGTATTTTAAACGACAATCTTTTGATTTAGCTTCTTTCAACAAATTCTCGAAATGGGCCGCATGGGTTTTTAAGGAAGCGAAGAAATCGACGTTATTTGTTGTTGCCAAACATTCGGCAGGCATAAATGATTTATTGGTAATGTCTTCGATTTCCATTTGGTATCCGCTTTCGCGAATAAGAATTAAAATCTTTCTGGCAACATCCACACCGCTTAAATCAATTTTTGGATCTGGTTCTGTAAAACCTTGAACTCCTGCCTCTTTAACCACATCGTGAAAAGAATTATTTTCGTCGAAATTGTTAAAAATAAAGTTCAAACTTCCGGATAAAACGGCTTGTATTTTGTTGACTTTATCTCCTGAAGCAATTAGGTTTTTAACCGTATCAATAATTGGCAATCCTGCTCCAACATTAGTTTCAAACAAGAAAGGTGCATTAAATTGACGGGATAGATTTTTTAGTTTTTTGTAATTTTCATAAGCGGAGGAACAGGCAATTTTATTACAAGTAACCACCGCTATATTTTGTTTCAAATACTGCTCGTAGGTTTCAGAAACATTTTGATTTGCTGTGATATCCACAAAAATACTATTACGTAAATTTAGTGATGCCACTTTTGAAATGAAAGCTTCTTTATTAGCCGTTTCTCCATTTTCCAAAAGTGATTTCCAGTCTTTCAATGAAATTCCTTCTTCGTCGAAAAGCATTTTTCTAGAATTAGAAACGGCAGCAACTCTAACATTTATTTTAAGATTTTCTTTTAGGAATTTCTTTTGATGGTTGATTTGTTCGATGAATTTCTCGCCTACATTTCCAACTCCCATTACGAATAAATTTAACTGTTTTGTATTTTCTTCAAAAAAGTTTTCGTGTAGGGTATTCAATGCTTTTTTAACATCTCTTTCGTTGATAACAGCCGAAATATTTCGTTCAGAAGCTCCTTGTGCAATAGCGCGGATATTCACGTTATTTTTCCCCAAAGTGCTAAACATTCTTCCGCTTAAACCTTGGTGATTTTTCATGTTTTCGCCAACCAAAGCAATAATGCAAAGATTTTTTTCGACAATACAAGGATCGATTTTGTTTTGAGCAATTTCAGTTCCAAAAGCTTTGTTAATCGCGATTTCAGCATTTTCAACATCAGAATTTAATATTCCAATACAAATAGAATGCTCCGATGAAGCTTGTGTGATAAAAATAACATTGATATTTTCGTGAGACAAAACTTCGAAAAGTCTTTTTGACGATCCCGCAACACCAATCATTCCTGGACCTTCAAGGGTAATCAAAGTGATATTATCAATATGACTGATTCCTTTTACAGGATTGGTATTTGAGGTTACTTTATTCGAAATATAAGTTCCTTCAGCTTGAGGCTCGAAAGTATTCTTGATAAGAATAGGAATATTTTTTCTTAAAACAGGTTGGATTGTTGGCGGATACAAAACTTTAGCACCAAAATGTGACAATTCCATGGCTTCTTGATACGAAATAGTAGCAATTGGTTGGGCTTGTTTTACGATTTTTGGGTTGGCAGTAAACATTCCATTTACATCAGTCCAAATTTCTAATTCGGATGCATCCAAAGCCGCAGCGATAATTGCAGCAGTATAATCCGATCCACCACGACCTAGAGTAGTGCCAATTCCGTCTAAGGAGGAAGAAATAAAACCAGGTACAACCACTATTTGAGCATCATTCGATGCAAAATATTCTGCAATTAATGGATTTGTAATTTCAAAGTTTACCGCAGCCTTACCAAAGTTATTATTGGTTTTGATTAATTCGCGACTGTCTTTATACCCACAATTTTTGTCTTGTTGTTTGAAGGCTTCTGCAATAATATATGAAGATAACAATTCGCCAAAACTCAAAATGGTATCAGAGGTTCTTGGGGATAATTCACCAAGTAAAAAACAACCGTCAAGCAATGTTTCCAAGTGGTTGATTATTCTTTTGATATGACTTAAAGCGCTACTTTGCTCGCTTACGGGAATTAATTCCTTAATGGCATCTAAATGTTTTTTCTCGATTTCGCCTACCACTTCCTTGAAGCTTTCGTTATTTGAAGCGGCTTTTTGAGAAGCAAGAACTAATAAATCGGTTACTTTTGTAAAAGCAGAAACAACTACGATAATTTTATCTTGTTTTGCTTTATTAAGAACTATATCTAATACGAGTTTTATATTTTGGGAATTGGCAACTGAAGTTCCGCCAAATTTTAATACTTTCATTTTGTTTTTTTTATTTAAAATGCACTATTTTTTATACACCTATGAACTCTCTTCATCTCGGAAAAGAAGTAAAAAAATTGGATTATATGTGAAAAGATATACCCCTAAAGGGTAGTAGTTGTTGTAGCAGTAAACGTAACAGAAACGGAAACCCAATTTTGAGTTGTTATCGAAGAATTATATGTATTTCTGTTGTTTGTCATAAGAGTTTTCAAAAGTACATTTTTTTATAAAATAACAAAACCTTTTTTTCTGTTTTTGTGAATATTTTAAATAAAATCCGAATGTATGAAATATTTATTTCAAATTTTTATTCTTAAATCGACAGATATGGTGTATAAAACTATTTTAATTCTATTAAAAAAAAGACTACTATTTTGCTCACTAAAATGATAATTTTAAGATTTTTTTAAGATTAGTAAGCAAAATAATAGCATAACTTTATACTTACATGTTTAACTTAAAACTATAGAAAAATGAAAACATTACTAATCGCGCTAAGCGCATTTTTAGCTGTTAGTTCATCAATATCAGCTCAAGAAACAGAGAAGCCTTCAAAAGAAGAACATCAAAAAGTATGGTATTCCTGCCCGATGCACCCTCAAGAAATGAGTATGAATGAAGAAGATTGTGGTAAATGTGGAATGAAAATGGTAAAATCAACTAGGCCAAAATATGGTTCTAAAATGAAAGGAAGTCCTTCATCTGCTGCTGAATCAAGATATGTTTGTAAAATAGACAGCTCTACTTCTACCAAACCTGGAAAATGCCCTAAATGTCACAAGAATAGAGCTAAAATGAATCACAAAAAAGACTGCGAAAATCATAAATAACACTTAAAATTACAATTAGCCTATAGAAACTTCCCCTATAGGCTTTTTTTCTTAAACCCGTTAAATGACAGATTAGAGTTAGCGCCTAAAGATTGATTAATAATATAAATCCTAATAATGGAACAGCAGTCCAATACTTTAAAAGTAAAATCTCTTGGAATTGACACCTATTACGAGAATATTATTTTTATTAGAAGCGATTGTGCTATTTGTCGTTCTGAGGGTTTCACGGCACTAACACGGCTTGTAATTCATCACAACAAAAAAACGATAATCGCAACGCTAAACGTTGTACATTCTGATTTATTAAAAGTCAATGAAGCGGCACTTTCCGATGTCGCATTAAGGCGTCTAGGCGTCATTGATGGTGATTGGATCAATATTTCCCATCTTAAACCACTAGACTCCTTAAGTGATGTTCGCGCCAAAATGGCCCATAAAAAGATTAATGAAGTCGCTTTTTATAAAATCATTAATGACATAACTAATGGTCTTTATTCAGATATCGAAATAGCCGCTTTTATTGCTGGTTGTGCCGGCGATAATCTAGATTTAGAAGAAATTACTTGGCTTACCAAAGCAATGATTGTTTCGGGATCCAAATTAACATGGGATAGAAAAATCATTGCCGACAAACATTCCGTAGGAGGCGTGCCTGGAAATCGCACCACACCAATCGTGGTCGCTATTATCGCAACCGCAGGCTTGACTATTCCTAAAATATCATCTCGTTCCATCACTTCACCTGCAGGAACAGCCGATACAATGGAAACGATGACCACCGTAAATCTATCAATCGAAAAAATAAAAGAAGTAGTAATTAAGGAGGGTGGATGCTTAGCTTGGGGGCGATTAGCACGTTTAAGTCCTGCCGATGATATTCTCATTACAATCGAAAAAGCCTTAGATGTTGATAGTGCCGGGCAAATGATTGCCTCAGTGCTTTCCAAAAAAGGGGCGGTAGGTTCCACGCATGTAGTTATTGATATCCCCTTTGGACCAACAGCAAAAGTCAGAAGCCATGATGAGGCCCTTAAATTGCAATACTATTTCCAAGCCGTTGGCGAAGCCATAAAGCTAAAGGTTGCGGTTTTGATTAGCGATGGTTCACAGCCTGTAGGAAGAGGAATTGGCCCTTCATTAGAAGCGATGGACGTGCTTTCGGTTTTAAGAAATCAGGATGCCGCCCCAAAAGATTTAAAAGAAAAATCATTAGAAATTGCAGGTGCTTTACTCGAATTATCGGGTCAGATTGAAAAAGGAAAGGGTTTTTTGGAAGCCAAAAAAATTCTAGAAAGTACCAAAGCTTACGATAAATTTATAAGTATTTGCGATGCCCAAGGGGGGTTTAAAGAACCGGTTTTTGCCAAATTCAAAACTGAAATCAAATCTAAAATTACCGGAACCGTTATTTCTATTGATAACAGAAGATTGGCAAAGATCGCTAAGCTTGCTGGCGCTCCCCAATCACCTTCGGCAGGGATTTATTTTGTTGCATCCCTCGGAACTAATGTCGAATTAGGTCAGACGTTATACACAATTTATTCCGAGACGGAAGGCGAATTACAATATGCGGTTGATTATCTCGAATCGGCAAATTCGATTATCAAAATTACCTAAAGATGGAAAAAATATTTTTTGCCTTACCAAATAATGAAGTGCTGACACAATCGTTAGTAAAAAAAGGCTTTGCGGAGTTGGGAAAAGTAATGATTAGGCAATTTCCGGACGGAGAAACCTATATTAGAATTGAATCGGATGTACAGCATAAACAAGTATTTTTGGTCTGTACTTTAGATTATCCTGATGCTAAAATAGTACCCTTATATTATTTGGCACAAACCGCAAAGGAATTGGGAGCCCAATCGGTACATCTTATTGCACCTTATTTGGCTTATATGCGCCAAGACAAGCGTTTTGAAAGAGGTGAAGGAATTACTTCAGCCTATTTTGCCAAACTTCTTTCCCTTTTTTTGGATTCAATCCTTACTCTTGATCCACACCTTCACAGAAGAAACACACTATCTGAAATATACTCTATTCCAACAACCACGATACATACGGATGCTCTTGTTTCAAAGTGGATCTTTGAAAATGTTGATCAACCCATTTTAATTGGCCCTGATGCCGAAAGCACCCAATGGGTTACTGAAGTAGCGCATTATAATAACCTCCCTTTTCTGATTCTTGAGAAAACGAGAATAGGCGACGAAAATGTGGAAATTACCGTGCCTAATGTTGATAAATATATAGCACACACCCCAGTTTTAGTAGATGATATCATATCGACGGCGAGTACAATGATTACCACTATAGGCCATTTAAAAAAAGTAGGAATGCGTAAACCTGTTTGTATTGGTATCCACGGAATTTTTGCTGACAATGCCTATGCAAATTTGTCGGCTGCTGGAGCTGAAGCTATCATCACCTGCAATACTATTCCCCACCAGTCTAACATAATAAACATAGACGACCTCATTGCTTCAGCGGTAAAACGTATTTGAAATCTAATAATACAACAGTTTACCAGCCAGTGTTAAAACCCCTCAAAAACCCCTAATCCAAACAATGCAAAATCATATTTTACGGGATCATTTGGGTCAAGTTCTCTAAGTTTACTATCTAATTCCGCCAAAGCTTTGCTGTCGTTTTGGTTTCGTGTAAGTAAGCCTAATTTTCTGGCTACATTTCCTGAATGCACATCCAGAGGACAAGATAAGATTGAAGGCGAAATACTCTTCCAAATCCCTAAATCAACTCCTTTATTGTCTTGGCGACACATCCATCTTAGGTACATATTTATTCGTTTACTAGAAGAATTTTTACTTGGGTCGGAAACGTGTTTTTCGGTCCGATTTAGGTGGTTTATTTCGAAAAACACTTTCTTAAATTCGCTAATAGCGTTTTGAAGGGAATCGGCTTTTTGGTGTTTGGTGAAAATAGCTTCAAGTCCTCCATGATTGGTGTAGATGTTTTTCAAACTTTTGATAAAACCTATTAAATCCTGCCCATTGAATGTTCTATGTACAAATTTTTCTAGTTTTTCTAGATGTTGCTCTTGGTGGTTTAGGACGAAATCGTAAGGAGAATTCCCCATCAAATCCATCATTTTATGGGAGTTTTTGACAATCATTTTGCGGTTGCCCCAAGCAATGGTAGCCGATAGAAATCCTGCAATTTCAATATCTTCTTTCAAAGAAAATAAATGAGGAATTTGTACAGGGTCACTTTCGATAAAATCAAGCGTATTGTATTGAGTGACTTTTTCGTCAAGAAAGGTTTTGAGTTCGGGGTTTGTCATTTTAATTACTAATCAACCCATTCACCATAACCAATTTCCGATCCGCCATATTAGCGAGTTCTTCGTTATGCGTAACAATGACGAAAGTTTGTCCAAATTCATCCCGCAGTTTAAAAAATAATTGGTGCAAATTTTCTGCAGAATGTGTGTCGAGATTTCCAGAAGGCTCATCGGCAAAAATAATAGCAGGCTTATTGATTAAAGCCCTTGCGACGGCCACACGTTGCTGTTCGCCACCTGAAAGCTCATTGGGCTTGTGGTTGATACGGTGTGAAAGTCCAAGATATTCGAGTAATCTTTTAGCTTCAGCTTCGGTTTCATTTCTTGATTTATTAGCAATAAAAGCAGGAATACATACATTTTCTAAGGCGGTGAATTCCGGTAATAATTGGTGAAATTGGAAAATAAAACCCAAATTCAAGTTTCTGAATTTCGACAAGGTTTTGTCGTTCATTGTTAGAATGTCTTGGTCGTTGATGCGCAATTCTATTCCGCTTTCGACTGTTGGTTTGTCCAATGTTCCAAGGATTTGCAAAAGTGTTGTTTTTCCAGCACCCGAAGCCCCTACAATCGAAACAATTTCTCCTTTTTGTATGTGTAAATCGACCCCTTTGAGTACATGAAGTTCGTCGTAATATTTATGTATTTTTTTTGCTTGAATCATCTTTAGAATAGTTTTCACAAAGAAACAAAGATTTTAGATGGTTTCTATAAATATCTTAGAACATTAGATTCAATAATTTTTTAATGGAAAAAACAGATAAATTCGAGGTTAAAAATAAAAAGACTAACCACTATTCTTTAAACAAAAACCCAAATCCCATACTTTTTAACATCTTCTTTTCGAAAGTCCAAAAGAACTTGTGTTGCCTAAAAAGGAATCCTATCAAAACTAAAAGCACTTGATATAAAGGGAAAATCAAGAGTAGCCGAACAGGGGTAAACCAAAAATCTAAATCTTCCTTTACAATTCCCAACCAAAAACAAATAGGTTTTGATAGCCATGCCGAAATTGAGCCGGTAAGGGCAAAAACGATAAATATAATGGTCAGTTGGTAATTGGAAGTTATTCCCCAACGTTTTTTAAATGGTTCCATCTTAATTTCAAATGATTACAAATATAAAACAATATCGAATAGGTTGCAAAAATCGTCAATTCTAATAGCCACACCTATTGATTTAATTTTTTAATTTCTCAATACGATTGACACATCCTTTTTAAGCACAAAAAAAGGCTGTCTTTTAAGACAGCCTTTTGCATATACTATATTATTTTGAAAATTAACCCAAAATACTAATGATTTGACTCGCTAATTCAGTTCCTATTCTGTCTTGTGCTTCTCCAGTTGCAGCACCAATATGTGGTGTCAACGAAATTTTTGGATGCATTAAAATAGTGATTTCAGGTTTTGGTTCGCTTTCAAAAACATCTAATCCTGCAAATGATACTTTTCCAGAATCCAATGCTTTAATCAAAGCAATTTCATCAACAACTCCGCCACGAGCGCAGTTTACGATTCCAACACCATCTTTCATGATTGCTAATGCAGCTTCATCAACGATGTAACCGTCTTGTGCAGGAACGTGTAAAGTAATGAAATCGGCTTCTTTGAATAATGATTCCAATGATTGTGAAACGATTGTAGTTGTAATAGATTGTCCGTCAAAAAATTCAACTTTTACATCCACTTTTGGAATGAAACTATCGGCAGCAATCACTTTCATGCCTAATCCCAACGCCATTTTTGCAGTAGCTTGACCAATACGGCCAATTCCTACAACACCGAGAGTTTTTCCTCTAAGTTCCACTCCTTCAGCATATGCTTTTTTCAACCCATTGAAATTTGAATCCCCTTCAAGAGGCATATTTCTGTTAGAATCATGTAAAAAACGTACACCAGAAAGTAAATGAGCGAAAACTAATTCTGCTACAGATTCTGATGAAGATGCAGGCGTATTGATTACGTGAATCCCTTTGCTTTTAGCATAATCCACATCAATATTATCCATTCCAACACCACCACGTCCAATGATTTTAAGTCCTGGGCAAGCATCAATAATATCTTTGCGAACTTTAGTTGCACTTCTTACCAATACTACGCTTACGTTATTTTCGTTTACAAAATTAGCTACTTGTTCTTGAGCTACTTTTGTAGTTATAACTTCAAACCCACCTTTTTCTAAAGCTAGAATTCCGCTTTCTGAAATT
This sequence comes from Flavobacteriaceae bacterium, assembly GCA_947446635.1. Lineage (GTDB taxonomy): Bacteria > Bacteroidota > Bacteroidia > Flavobacteriales > Flavobacteriaceae > Flavobacterium. The sequence continues at coordinate 121,572 of CANFHF010000004.1, read as the reverse complement.
CCATCATTTGCTAATACTTTCATTTTTATTGTGATTTGTATATATTATTAAAACTAAAAAATTAAACGTTTCCTTCTAAAGCTGTCATTACATCTACTAAAACTTGCACACTTTCTATAGGCATCGCATTGTACATGGAGGCTCTATAACCACCAACAGATCTGTGTCCAGGTAATCCAATTATTCCAGCTTCTTTCAACATGGCGTTAAATGTATCTGTATGCAATGGGTCATTTAATAAGAAGGTGGCATTCATATTTGAACGATCTTCTACTACCGCAGCCCCTTTGAATAAAGGATTTCTGTCAATTTCTGCATAAAGTAAAGTTGCTTTTGCATTGTTTATTTTTTCGATTGCAGGAATTCCACCAAGATTTTTTAACCATTGTAGGGTCAACATAGACGCATACACAGGGAAAACAGGTGGTGTATTGTACATGCTTTCTGCTTTGATATGTTTGGCGTAATCCAACATACTTGGAATAACTCTTCCGTTTTTACCTAGGATTTCTTCTTTTATAACAACCAAAGTGGCACCTGCTGGACCCATATTTTTTTGTGCTCCGGCATAAATGATGTCAAATTTAGAAAAATCTAAAACTCTCGAAAAAATATCCGAACTCATATCACAAACAATTGGCATATCCAAGTTTGGAAATTCTTTCATTTGTGTTCCAAAAATAGTGTTGTTGCTCGTGCAGTGAAAATAATCAGCATCTGCAGGTACGGTATATCCTTTAGGGACGTGGGTGTAGTTGTCGTCTTTAGAAGAAGCGACAATAACAGTTTCTCCAAAAGATTTAGCTTCTTTTATTGCTGCACTTGCCCATGTTCCTGAGTCAAGATAAGCCGCTTTTCCACCTTCTTTCATCAGATTGTAAGGCGCCATAATGAACTCTAAACTTGCTCCACCAGCAAGAAAAAGAGCTTGATAGCCTTTGTCTTCTAATCCTAATAATTCGATAGCTAAAGATCTTGCTTCATCCATAACAGCAACAAAATCCTTGCTTCTGTGGGATATTTCCAAAATAGATAGGCCAGAATTATTGAAATTTAATATCGCTTGTGCTGATTTTTCAAAAACTTCTTGTGGTAAAATACAAGGTCCTGCGCTGTAGTTGTGTTTTTTCATAGTGTTGATGATGTCCAAAATTTAAAAACGCAAATTTCGGCAATAGGAGTTGAATAAACATTATATAATTCGAAATAATTAAATATTTTTTTACTTTGTTGTTAACAAAAACGCAATAGTATCGATATTATCGGCATAATCCCATAAATTTGGTTTCTGAGTTTGACCAAATTCAATGCTATTTTTAATGAGATTGTTACTTACAACGCACTGAATTCCGTCTCTTTCTGACTGAATTCGTATTTGTAAATTTTCCAAATCATCATAAAATTCATAAAAAACACTCGAAATAGGAGAGGCATGACTAGAGTCCTGTTTTAAGGTCAAAAATCCATTATCCAATAATTTGAAATTGCTCATCAAGAAAACAGCCTTGTTATAATCATAATTGTTGGCGTATTTTTCATAGTGAATCACGTCTTGGTATTCGAATATAGCTTCAAAAAAAGCAGTAAAGGAATAGTCTTTTGGAACAAAAAGTTTGGAAACATTGCGACATCCCAAACCAAAATACCTAAAAATATCCTCGCCTAAAGCGATTAATTGTGTCGTACTCTCTTTTCCATTCAAAACAGCAATAGAATTTCTGGTTTTCCGGATAATACTAGGCTTGTCTTTGAAATAATAGTCAAAATAACGCGCCGTATTATTACTCCCTGTAGCAATAACAACATCGAAATTTTCTAATTTTCCTTCTACGAAAGTGATTTTGGTTCCAAATTCAGGTTCTATGGTACTAATATATCTCGCCAAAAAGGGTAGTAAAAACTGATCTTTCGAAGATGTTTTTATTAACACACTATTTCCTGAAATTAATACTGAAATAAAATCGTGAAATCCTACTAGGGGAATGTTTCCGGCCATAATGAGTCCCACTTTTTTTGGTTTATTGACTTCAAGATTATAGGCGCTGAGCCATTGATTTAAATTATCTTCTCTCAACGCTTTTGCCCAAGATTGAATCGAAAAATAAACGTTTTCAGCAGTATACCAGCCATTATGAGATTGTGACAGTCGAATTAAATTCACAAAGTCATCAAAAAACAGATCGTTATACAAAACAGAAGTGCTTTTGATGTTTTCCTTCTCGGAAAACTGGCTTAAAAACCTGCCCAATTCAATAAAACAATTTTTTTTATCGTTTTCTGACATAAGTAATTTGTATATGAATAGTTTTGATTGTAATTTTGCACAAAAATAAGGAATTAGTAATTAGGCAACAGTCAAAAGTTGATTGGTTTTTCTAAACTCATAAATTACTAAACATCTAAACAAAAAAAAATGGCAATTATAATAACAGACGAATGTATTAATTGTGGGGCTTGCGAACCAGAATGTCCAAATACTGCAATATATGAAGGCGCCGATGATTGGAGATATAAAGATGGAACTAAAATTAAAGGGAAGGTGATTTTACCTTCAGGAGAAGAGGTAGACGCTGATGCTGCCCAAACCCCTATTTCGGATGAGGTATACTATATTGTTCCAGGAAAATGTACTGAGTGTAAAGGATTTCATGACGAGCCACAATGTGCTGCTGTTTGTCCAGTCGACTGTTGTATTCCAGACGAAAATCATGTAGAAAGTGAAGAAACTTTGTTGAACAGACAGGCGTTTTTGCATAACGAATAAAAAGTTTTAAAAAATAAATTAATCAAGTCTGAGTTTTCTCAGGCTTTTTTTATGGATTAAATAAACATAATTCCTTTTTGAATTATTTAATCCAAAATATTTATTAAATCTTATATTTGCACACTTTTAAAGTATAAGTAAAATACATTACAATCTAGGTTGTGAGAAAATAGAAAAATCATGAAAGCAGGAATTGTAGGGTTACCGAATGTTGGAAAATCAACATTATTCAATTGTTTATCCAATGCCAAAGCGCAAAGTGCCAACTTTCCTTTTTGCACCATCGAACCGAATATAGGAGTGGTAAATGTGCCAGATTCAAGAATGACAAAGTTGGAAGAATTAGTAAAGCCAGAACGCGTTCAAATGGCAACTGTGGATATTGTCGATATTGCAGGATTGGTAAAAGGAGCTAGCAAAGGCGAAGGTTTGGGGAATCAATTTCTTGGCAATATAAGGGAGTGTAATGCCATTATTCATGTGTTGCGTTGTTTTGATAATGATAATATTGTGCACGTTGATGGGAACGTAAACCCTATTCGGGATAAAGAAACCATTGATATTGAGTTACAATTGAAAGATTTAGAGACAGTTGACAAACGTCTCGAAAAAGTAAATCGTGCTGCCAAAACAGGTAATAAAGAAGCGCAAACCGAAAAAGCACTATTAGATAGAATCAGAGAAACACTTTTGCAGGCTAAGTCAGCAAGAACAGTAATTCCTCAAAACAATGACGAAGCAGACTTATTTGAAAATTTTCAATTGATTACTTCAAAACCGGTTTTGTATGTTTGTAATGTGGATGAAAATTCAGCTGTTAATGGTAATAAGTATGTAGACCAAGTTCGCGAATTGGTTAAAGATGAGGAAGCGGAAGTGATTATACTTTCGGTAGGAGCTGAGGCCGATATTACCGAATTAGAAAGTTACGAAGAGCGTCAGATTTTCTTAGAAGACATGGGGTTAAGCGAGCCAGGAGCGTCTGTTTTGATCCGTGCGGCCTATAAATTATTAAAACAACAAACTTATTTTACAGCAGGCGTGAAAGAAGTTCGTGCTTGGACTATCAACATTGGGGCAACAGCACCTCAAGCTGCAGGGGTAATCCATACTGATTTTGAAAAAGGATTTATACGTGCTGAAGTAATTGGATACGAAGATTTTGTTCAATATGGGTCAGAAGCCAAATGTAAGGAAGCTGGAAAATTCAAGGTTGAAGGAAAAGAATATATTGTTAAAGACGGCGACGTGATGCACTTTAGATTTAATGTATAAACGAACCATTTTTTGTAATAAAAAATTTTAATAAAAACCCTGCAAAATTAATTTTAGCAGGGTTTTTAGTTTGAAATTCAATAAAAATATCAATATTTAATTGTCAATATCATTCTTAATAACTTTGAATTTATCTGCTTTCAAACTGTATCAATTTACACTACATTAGCACACTCGAGGTCTGGGCGTAAAGCAAAGACCGAACAGAACTCAGCTAAATTCGATAAAATTTAAAATGTCCGATCAAAATCAATACACTGAAGATAATATTCGGTCGCTAGACTGGAAAGAACACATCAGAATGCGTCCCGGAATGTATATAGGGAAACTTGGTGATGGTTCCTCGCCAGATGATGGTATTTACATCCTTCTGAAGGAAGTTCTAGACAACTGTATCGATGAATTTGTTATGGGCGCAGGAAAAACTATAGAAGTTACCATCAAAGACAAAACAGTTACGGTTCGGGATTTTGGCCGTGGAATTCCTTTAGGGAAAGTAATTGATGTGGTTTCCAAAATGAATACAGGAGGAAAATACGATTCCTTGGCTTTCAAGAAATCCGTAGGGTTAAATGGTGTTGGAACAAAAGCGGTAAATGCTTTATCTAATTATTTTCGAGTAGAATCCGTTCGCGACGAGAAACAAAAAGCAGCTGAATTTTCGGCTGGAAATCTAGTTCTTGAAGAAGATATTATTGAAACCACCAAACGAAAAGGAACCAAAGTTACTTTTATTCCGGATGAAGCGATTTTTAAAAACTATAAATTTCGTTATGAATATGTAATCAAAATGCTCAAAAACTATTGTTACTTAAATAATGGTTTAACAATATTATTCAACGGCGAAAAATATTTTTCTGAAAATGGATTGAAAGATTTATTGGAAGAAACTATCCATGCCGATGATCTCGAATATCCAATCATACATTTGAAAGGAGAAGATATTGAAATTGCCTTGACACACAGCAAAACTCAATATAGCGAAGAGTACCATTCTTTTGTAAATGGACAAAATACTACCCAAGGAGGAACACATTTGGCTGCTTACCGCGAGGCAATTGTAAAAACGATTCGGGAATATTACAACAAAAGTTTCGAAGCTTCTGATGTTCGAAAATCTATTGTGACTGCAGTTAGTATCAAGGTTATGGAGCCCGTTTTTGAATCGCAAACCAAAACCAAACTGGGTTCGACTGATATGGGTTCCGAACCAGGAATGCCATCGGTTCGTACTTTTGTTAATGATTTTGTAAAAAACAAATTAGATAGTTATTTGCATAAAAATCCCGCAACCGCCGATGCGCTTTTGCGTAAAATCCTCCAAGCCGAAAGGGAGCGTAAGGAACTTTCTGGAATTAGAAAATTGGCAACAGATCGAGCAAAAAAAGCCAATTTACATAACAAAAAATTAAGAGATTGTCGGGCACATCTTCCCGACACCAAGAATCCTAAAAATTTGGATAGTACACTTTTTATTACTGAGGGGGATTCCGCTTCTGGTTCCATTACGAAGTCTCGAGATGTAAATACCCAAGCGGTTTTTAGTCTTCGTGGAAAACCGCTTAATTGTTATGGAATGAGCAAAAAAATTGTCTATGAAAACGAAGAGTTTAATTTATTGCAAGCAGCTTTAGATATTGAGGATGGTTTGGAGAAATTGCGTTACAACAATATCGTCATTGCTACTGATGCTGATGTAGATGGTATGCACATCCGGTTATTGTTGATCACTTTCTTCCTACAGTTTTTCCCGGAATTAATCAAAGAAGGGCATTTGTATATTTTGCAAACGCCACTTTTTAGGGTTCGAAACAAAAAAGAAACTATATATTGCTATTCGGAAGAAGAACGAAAAGCAGCTATTGAAAAATTAAAACCTAAACCTGAAATCACCCGATTCAAAGGATTGGGGGAAATATCACCCGACGAATTCAAAAATTTTATTGGAGAAACCATTCGATTGGATCCTGTAATGATGGATAAAAACACTTCGGTGGAACAATTGTTGTCTTTTTATATGGGAAAAAACACACCTGACCGACAAGAATTTATCATCAAGAATTTGAAGGTGGAATTAGATACAATTGAGGTAAATTAATTATTTAATTTAAGATTTTAGAAATTAAATGGACGAAGACGAAGAGAATAGTATCCCAAACGAAGACGAAAGTAACAAAGAGTTAAACGAGTCGGCAAATGAAGAAGGCTTTGAAGATATAATTTCTTCAGGGGAAAATCATTTTTACGAAAATACAGAAAAAGCAGAGGATACCATTACCAAAGTTACAGGAATGTACAAAGACTGGTTTTTGGATTATGCATCTTATGTAATTTTGGAGCGCGCGGTTCCTGCTATTGAAGATGGTTTCAAACCTGTCCAACGTCGAATTATGCACTCGCTTAAGGAGTTGGATGATGGTCGATACAATAAGGTGGCGAATGTGGTAGGACACACGATGCAATACCATCCGCACGGAGATCAAAGTATTGGTGATGCGATGGTACAAATTGGACAAAGAGAATTACTGATTGATTGTCAAGGAAACTGGGGAAATATTCTCACAGGCGATAGTGCTGCAGCTTCTCGTTATATTGAGGCCCGTTTGTCAAAATTTGCTTTGGAAGTCTTGTATTCTCCAAAAATCACTGATTGGGGAGTTTCTTATGATGGTCGTCGTGCCGAACCCAATAATCTTCCCGTAAAATTTCCTTTATTATTGGCTTCTGGTGCCGAAGGGATTGCTGTAGGCCTTTCCACAAAAGTATTGCCGCATAATTTCAATGAACTAATTGATGCTTCGATAAAAATCCTGAAAGGCAAACCATTCCAGATTTTCCCTGATTTTATGACAGCTGGGATTGCTGATGTGTCTAATTATAATGATGGGATGCGTGGTGGGCGAGTTCGAGTTCGTGCCAAAATCGGACAGTTAGACAAAAACACTTTGGTTATTACCCAAATTCCGTTTTCGACCAATACTACCACTTTAATTGATAGTATTTTGAAAGCCAATGAAAAAGGCAAAATAAAAATCAAGAAAATTGAGGATAATACGGCTGCTGAGGTAGAAATTTTAATTCATCTTTTCCCAGGAGTTTCTCCAGATAAAACTATTGATGCTTTGTTCGCTTTCACGGCTTGCGAAACATCAGTAGCGCCATTGGGTTGTGTGATCGAAGACAATAAGCCCTTGTTTGTAGGTGTTTCTGAAATGTTGAAAATTTCAACAAACAGAACCGTACAATTATTAAAAAGTGAACTTGAAATTCAATTGTCTGAACTAGAAGAACAATGGCATTTTCTTTCTTTGGAACGCATTTTTATTGAAAATAAAATCTATCGGTTAATAGAAGAAGAAACGACCAAGGAAGGGGTAATCAATGCGGTTGACCTAGGACTTAAACCTTTTATTAAAAATTTAAAAAGAGCTGTTACTGAAGAAGATATTCTTCGATTATTGGATATTCGAATTATGCGAATTTCAAAATTCGATAGTAATAAAGCCCAAGATAAAATTGAAGCACTGGAAGGTGATATAGAACAAGTAAAATATGATTTGGATCATCTAATCGATTTTGCCATTTCCTTTTTTACCAAATTAAAAGATAAATATGGTAAAGGGCGGGAGCGCCAAACAGAATTGCGTAGTTTTGATAATATTGAAGCTACAAAAGTAGCTTTGCGAAACACTAAATTATATGTCAATAGGGAAGAAGGATTTATTGGCACTGGATTAAAGAAAGATGAATACGTCACTGATTGCTCCGATATTGATGATGTAATTGTTTTTCTTCGCGATGGAAATATGATGATCTGTAAAGTAGATGATAAAAAATTCGTAGGAAAAGACATAATCCATATTGCTATTTTCGATAAAAGTGATAAGCGAACAATATACAATATGATTTACCGTGATGGGAAATCAGGGCCAGCTTATATCAAAAGGTTCAATGTTTCTGGAGTGACACGCGATAAATTGTATGATTTGACTAATGGCAATAAAGGATCCCAAATTTTGTATTTCACTTGTAATCCAAATGGAGAGGCCGAAGTTATTACGGTTTTATTACGTCAGATAGGAAGTGTTAAAAAACTAAAATGGGATTTAGATTTTGCCGAAATGACCATAAAAGGTCGTGCGTCTAAAGGAAATTTGGTTACCAAATATCCAATAAAGAAAGTCGAAATCAAGGAAAAAGGAATTTCGACTTTGAAACCAAGAAAAATTTGGTTTGACGACACGGTTCAAAGATTAAACGTAGATGCTAGGGGTGAATTATTAGGAGAATTTAGACCTAATGATAAAATCTTAGTGATTTCCCAATCGGGAAAACTAAAGGTAATCATACCTGAATTGAGTACTCATTTTGAAGAAGACATGGTAATATTGGAAAAATGGCATCCTAAAAAACCAGTTTCCGCTATTTATTACGATGGTGAAAAAGAACGTTATTATATCAAAAGATTCTTGGTAGAAACGGAAGGGAAAGATGAAAGCTTTATTACGGAACACCCGAATTCCCAACTGGAAATAGTCTCTACCGATTATCGACCAATAGCCGAATTGGTTTTCAATAAGGTAAAAGGAATTCAAAAAGAAAATATGACTGTAGATATTGAGAGTTTCATAGCTGTTAAAGGATTTAAAGCGTTGGGAAATCAATTGACCACCGACAAAGTAAAACAAATTAATTTGCTTGAATCTTTACCTTATGAAGTTCCAATAGAAGTTGTTTCGGAAGCATTAGAGGTGGTAGAAGAAAATCAAATTTCTGACGAGGATATTCAATCCGATGAAGACGGGCAAATTACGTTATTTTAATTAACGATAGCATTCACAAAATTTAAAAGTAAAGCTATCCAAATATTCTATTTTGAGGTATTTACTTTTTTAGACGAAATTTATTTTGACTTCTTTTTCTTGGACACCCTCATATTTAAAACCTCCACCAAAAGCGAGAATGAAATTGCAAAATACAAATACCCTTTTGGTACTGGCGTAACATGATTTCCGAAAATTAAAGCATTCGATAAATGAGCACTTTCCGTTACTAACATAAAGCCAATAAGTATTAAAAATGACAATCCTAGAATTTGAATGGAAGGGTTTTTGTTTACAAAATTTCCCACAGGGATGGCGAATTGCATCATTATTAAAACTGAAATAATCACTGCGGTTATCATAATATATAAAGCGCCTGCAACCCCGTTTGTCATCCCCACGGCAGTAAGAATACTATCAAAAGAAAAAACCAAGTCAATTAAAATTATTTGAAGAATTACACTTCCAAAGGATTTTGTTGCGGATTGTTTTAATTCTTTTTCTTCTTCACCCTTTAGATCTACTTTTTCGTGAATCTCTTTGGTGCTTTTGTAAATCAAGAACAATCCCCCTAGAAGTAGAATTACACTTTGTCCCGATACCTGAGCATTCAACCAGTTAAAATCAATTGTAAACCAAGGCTCTTTCATTGCTATTAAAACAGTAATACCCAAAAGCAATACAATTCGCATAAACATGGCGAGGAACATTCCTATTTTGGTTGCTTTTTTTCGACTTTCGGCTGGCAATTTTCCTGTAGCAATCGATATGAAAATAATATTGTCAATTCCTAGTACGATTTCTAAGAAGGTTAGTGTTAATAAGGCAATCCAGGCATCGGGGTTTAAAAATACTTCCATTTTTTTATTTAGATATGAGTTTTGGGTTTTTGAAATCTGCTATTTACTACTTGTTATTTTAAAGACAGTCCCACGTTGTTTGGTATCGCTACCTATAATTCCGAATTCAAAGGTATATGAATTTTTAGAAGTGGTCAAAATTTTCATAGTAATCGACTTTCTTTCGGCACTATTCTTTGGATGAATTTTCTGTAAGACATATTCGCAATCATTAACCCATCGAATCCTTGCAGTGTCAGTTTTACCTTCGAAAGTTTCAATTTCAATACTGTCATTACGTTCAAAAACAGTTGTTTTTTTTACTCCATCAACCTTGTGGTCGAATTGGAATTTTCCGGTTTTAAAATCCTTACAATTGTGTTCTACATTGTAACAGGAAATCAATGATAGGAACAGGGGTAGAATAAATATTTTTTTCATTTTCATTTTTTAATTCTTCTCACCTCTTCTTTGGAGAAGGGTTAAGGATTAGGGGTTACTCAATTTTAATATCATATTTATCTAAAAGTCCCACAATTCCTTGGGTCGAAAATTTAGCTTTCTTCATTGGGTTAAATTCGGGGTCAATTTTAAAATTATAGGCAGTTCTAAAATCAACTGCAGCCAATTGGGTGTCATTAAAAACGGCATTGTCTAAATTACAGTTTTCAAAAATAGAATTGGTAAGGTTCGTCCCAATAAAAGAAACTTCTTTCAACGAACAGGAATTAAAACGTGTTTTCGGCATTTTTTTATTGGCAAAAGCCGAATAATCCAAAACACAATCTTGGAAACTCACACTGAACAAAAAATCGGTGCAGGAGCTGAATTGAATCCCTAGTAATTTACAGTTCTTGAAATGTATTGTTTTTAGGCTCGTTCCAGCTAATTGAGTCAGGGTTAAATTGCAGTCGATAAATTCACAATCTATAAACGTATTGTTCGAAAAATCACTATTCGAGAAATCGCAGTTCTTGAAAATACAATCTTCAAATTCGCGGTTGTTAATTTTGGTATTAATGTAAACGACTTTTTCGAAGGTTTTATGAGTGTGTAGTAGGTTTTCCATTAATCATTAAATAAACTTTTCATAATGGTTTTCAAACCTGAAAATAGCAGATAGACAGCTGTTAAGCACATGAGAATCCCTATTGCTAACACTAAATAATGCCATACATTTTGATTATTGATAAAGGCGTTGTAAATCACCCCAGGGCCTATAAATAGAAATGGTAAAGCCGAAGCCAGGTATTTAATTCCTTTGGATAAAAGCGGTTGGTTGGTTGCCATTTTTTTAAATTTAGGGTTTTATTGTAATTTTATTCATGGAAATTAATACCCGTTTTTCTTTGTGAAATTTGAAGACAAATATATTAAAATTGACAAGAGTAGATTCAATAACGAGGAACAACTTCAGGAAATAAATACTAGAATATAAGTTGCATCAAAACGGAATCTAGCCAACGATCAAATTTATACCCCGACTCCTTTATAACCCCAATGGTTTTAAAGCCAAATTTCTCGTGAAATAAGACACTGCCTTGATTTTCAGAATCGATAACTCCAATCATAGTGTGGATTTTTTGTTTTCGGGCTAAATCAATCAATTCTTGAAGTAATTGTTTGCCAATGCCTTTTCCGTGAAAATTTTCATCTACATAAAGAGAATGTTCAACTGTGAATTGATATGCTTCCTTATCCCGAAATTCGCTATACATTCCGAAACCAACAACAATTCCATTAAGTTCCGCTACAATCACTGGAAAATTTTTGTTTATTTTCTCTTCCAAAATTGTTTTTTGTTGCTCGTAGTTTCTAATGTTGTAATCATATAATGAAGTTGAATGTAAAATAGCATGGTTTATTATATCTAAAATGTATTGCGTATCTTCCGTTTTGTAGGGTCTAGTTTTAATTTCCATCGAATAAGAATTTATGCAGTAAATATAAATAAAAACCTTTGCAAGTTTGTAACTTTGTGGTGTTGGCTTTTGAGAGGATTTCATAACAATAAACCCTTAAGCTTTTAAACTACTAAACTCAATTAATGATTTACCCAAAAATACCTTTAGCGCAAAGTATCATCGAGATTTGTGTTGCCAAAGGAGTGAAAAATATAATAATATCTCCTGGCTCTAGAAATGCACCATTAACCCTAGGCTTTGTAAATAATCCTGAATTCAATTGTTATAGTATTGCCGATGAACGTTGTGCCGCTTTTTTCGCCCTCGGAATTGCGCAACAATCTCAGAAAGCAGTCGCAGTAGTCTGTACTTCGGGTTCGGCATTACTGAATTACTATCCTGCCTTTGCCGAAGCATTTTACAGCCAACTTCCACTAATTGTTATCTCTGCCGATAGACCTCAAACTAAAATCGATATTGGCGATGGTCAAACTATTCGGCAAGAAAATGTTTTTAAAAACCATTCGCTGTATAACGCTAATTTAACCGAGGAAGCTTCTGTTGAAAATGATTTAAAAATTAACAAGGCCATCAATAAAGCTATTGCCAGAAAAGGACCGGTGCACATCAACGCACCGTTTGAGGAACCTTTGTACGAAACCGTTTCCAAATTAAATGTTGATGTGACGATTTTGGATTTTGCCAAAGTCCATAATAAAATTTCAAGCGATGAAATTCTTAAATTCGCAACTATTTGGAATGTATCGAAAAATAAATTAATTCTAGTTGGAGTAAATAAACCTAATGAAATTGACGCTAAAATAATTGAATTAGTAGCCAAAGATGATTCGGTTGTTGTAATGACCGAAACCACTTCAAACCTCCATCATCCTTCATTTCTGAATAACATTGACACCATAATCACCCCTTTTTCAAATCAAGACTTTAAAAATGTTCAGCCTGATATTCTAATTACTTTTGGAGGCATGGTGGTTTCCAAAAGAATAAAAGCATTTTTGCGAAAGTATCCGCCCAAACATCATTGGCACATCGATACTTTGAGGGCCTATGATACATATGGTTGTTTGACCAAACATTTTAAAGTACATCCAAATCAATTTTTTAACCAGTTTTTGCCTTATACTATTCCTATTAAAAGTGATTACCACTCCACTTTCGAAAAAGTCGCCATATTACGAAAAAGAAAGCATCAGGACTATTTGAAATCGATCCCTTTTTCGGACTTCAAAGCTTTTGAAAAAATAATGCCGTCCTTGCCAAAAAATTCCATGTTGCATTTAAGCAATAGTTCGGCTATTCGATACGCTCAATTGTTTGATATAAATACTTCTATAACTGTTTTTTGCAATAGAGGTACAAGTGGTATTGATGGGAGTACTTCAACGGCTATTGGAGCAGCGGTAGTAGATGGTAAACAAACCGTTTTGATTGCGGGAGATATTGGTTTCTTATACGACAGCAATGCGTTGTGGAACGAGTACGTCCCTAAAAACTTCAAGATTATTATAATCAATAATGGGGGTGGTGGAATTTTTAGAATTTTGCCCGGACATGAAGAAACTCCGGTTTTTAATAAATTTTTCGAGACTTCTCATTGCCTCACTGCAGAACATTTGGCGAAAATGTTTGGTTTTGAGTACAGTGTCGCCAGTGACGAGGCTAGTTTAGAAACTAGTTTAAATGCTTTATATGCTCAAAATGAAAAACCAAGTATTTTAGAAGTTTTCACTCCGACAAGAGAAAATGACAAAATATTGTTGCAGTATTTTAAGGAGTTGGATTAGAATTGAAATTAGGTTAAATAAAACTTTAAATCATTTATATCTTTTATTGACCGTTTCTTCATATTTCGCAATCCTTATTCTTCTCATTTCGTTTATTTTATTTTTTTTCGCTTGGTTTTTAAAAACCCTTTTAACCGTCCTAATAATTTTGCAAAAGAAAATAATAGTAATTAAAACAATAATTACCACGATAAAAAGAAGGGCTAAATATCCAATTATTGATTCCATAAATCATAAAATTAACTAAAAATAAATTCCAAATATATAAAAAAAAATGATTTACGCACGAAATTCATAAAATATGTACATTTACACCCCTATATTTGTACATTTACACCACAACAAACAGCAGACTTGAATAATATGATTGCAATAGGAAAATACAACACATTAACGATATTACGGGATACTAAAGTGGGGCTTTTTATAGGAAATCCAGAAAAAGATCCTGAAGGTATTCACGACATACTTTTACCTAATAAATATGTCCCCAACGAATTTGAAATAGGCGAAGAGATTATCGTTTTTGTTTATTTAGATCACGAAGAACGCCCGGTTGCCACCACATTAGAACCTTATATTTTATTGAATGAATTTGCGCTTTTACGTGTGAATTATGTCAACCAAATAGGAGCTTTTATGGATTGGGGAATGGAAAAAGATATTCTTGTTCCGTTCATAGAGCAAGCACGCCCGATGGAAAAAGGGAAACGATACCTTGTGTATCTCTACATGGACGAAAAAACAAACCGCTTGGTAGCTTCTAGTAAAACGAATCAGTTTTTGAAAAATGAGAATCTAATACTTGAAAAAGGAGAAGAAGTGGATTTGATTGTTTCTCATATCACCGATTTAGGTATTAATGTTATTATTAATGAGCAATACAAAGGCTTGTTGTATAAAGATGAGGTTTATGATGATGCTATTCGGACGGGAGATAGAATGCGTGGGTATATCAAAACGATTCGCCCCGATAATAAAATAGATGTTTCGTTACAAATACAAGGATATCAAAGTATCGAACCCAATGCGGATATAATTCTTGATGAACTAAGAGCCAGTCGCGGTTTCTTGCGTTTAACGGATAATTCACATCCTGAAGACATTAAAACGGTATTGAAAATGAGTAAGAAGACTTTTAAAAAAGCCATCGGCGCTTTATATAAAGAAAAATTAATTGAAATAAAAGAAGATGGAATTTATTTGGTGAAAGAATAATCCTAGTAGATTTGATATTTAAAAAAGAGGAAGCCCAAAAACCTTCCTCTTTTTCATGTTCGTTAAAATCGGTTTTAAAAAATAATACTTTTAGCTTCTCTTAAAAAATCTAAAAAATGGTTTATTTTTACACTGAAATAATTAAAAACAACACCAAATGGATTGGATAACTGTCAAAGATTACGAAGACATCACCTATAAAAAATGCAATGGGGTCGCCAGAATAGCATTCAATAGACCTGAAGTGCGCAATGCTTTTCGTCCAAAAACTACCTCTGAATTATATCACGCTTTTTATGACGCTCAAGAAGATACCTCAATTGGGGTTGTTTTACTTTCAGCAGAAGGGCCTTCATCTAAAGATGGAATATACTCTTTTTGTAGTGGAGGTGATCAAAATGCACGTGGTCATCAGGGTTATGTGGGTGAGGATGGTCAACACCGTTTAAATATTCTCGAGGTACAACGCTTAATTCGTTTTATGCCAAAAGTAGTTATTGCTGTAGTTCCGGGTTGGGCTGTTGGCGGAGGACATAGTTTACACGTAGTTTGTGATTTGACTTTAGCAAGTAAAGAACATGCTATTTTCAAACAAACCGATGCCGATGTAACCAGTTTTGACGGCGGTTATGGCTCGGCTTATTTGGCGAAAATGGTGGGGCAGAAAAAAGCGCGCGAAATTTTCTTCTTGGGTCGAAATTACTCCGCGCAAGATGCCATGGATATGGGGATGGTTAATGCTGTAATTCCGCATGCGGAGTTAGAAGATACTGCTTATGAGTGGGCTCAGGAAATATTACAAAAATCACCAACATCCATCAAAATGCTAAAATTCGCTATGAATCTTACAGATGACGGAATGGTAGGGCAGCAGGTTTTTGCAGGTGAAGCCACCCGATTGGCATATATGACCGAAGAAGCTAAAGAAGGTAGAAATGCTTTTCTTGAAAAAAGAAAACCAAATTTTGAAAAAAAATGGTTGCCTTAAAAAGGTTCTAAGTTTCGATAGATATCACAAAACTCAAAAAAAGAAATGAAACATTGGATTCAAGCTGCAAGATTAAGAACCTTGCCGTTATCGGTTTCGGGAATAATAGTGGGAAGCATGCATGCGTTGGCTCAACCAACCAGTAAAATCTTTATATATACAGCTGTTTTTAGCTGGAGAATATTTGCGTTTGCAATATTGACAACTCTTGGTTTGCAAATTTTATCCAATTTTGCCAACGATTATGGTGATGGAATAAAAGGAACGGATAACGCAGATAGGGTTGGGCCGAAACGGGCTCTTCAGAGTGGGGTGATTTCTCCAATAGCCATGAAAAGAGCAATAATTTTAACAGCTGCTTTGACTTTGATTTCTGCCATGCTGTTAATTTATTTTGCTTTTAGATATACTAATATCGGCTATTCCTTGTTTTATCTTGGGTTGGGAATTTTAGCAATTGCTTCGGCAATTCGTTATACTGTTGGCAATAAAGCGTATGGGTATCGAGGTTTTGGCGACTTATTTGTATTTATATTTTTTGGATTAGTAAGTACCTTGGGCGTAAATTTTTTATATTCAAAACAATTGGATTTTGATTTATTCTTGCCAGCAACGGCTATCGGATTTCTAAGTGTTGGCGTTTTGAACCTGAACAATATGCGAGACGAAGCATCGGATAGGAAATCAAATAAAAACACCATCGTGGTGAAAATTGGTGGGGAAAAAGCTAAAAAATACCATTATTTTTTGATTGTTTCAGCCATGGTTTTAGTATTGGTTTTTGCGATTTTGAGTAAGTATCAACTCGCTCAATATTTATTTCTATTGGCTTACATTCCTTTAACCAAGCATTTACTTAGAGTATCCCAAAACCAAGAGCCAGAAACTTTAGATCCTGAATTAAAAAAGTTAGCCTTAAGTACTTTTGCACTTTCAATACTATTGGCATTATGCATGATTTACGGCTCAATAATTACTATTTGATTCTCCCTAAATTAAGAAAATGCTAAACCTATTTTGAAAGCAACCTATCATAAATATACACTTCAGTTCAAGAGACCTTCAGGAACGTCTCGAGGCGTTATGACCGACAAGGAAACCTGGTTTATCATCTTAGAACAGGGCGGTAAAAAAGCAATAGGCGAGTGTGGACTTTTACGTGGATTAAGCATTGACGACCGTTCTGATTACGAAGAAAAACTACAGTGGACTTGTGCTAATATTCATCTCGGTGAAAACCAACTTTGGGATGCCTTAATTGAGTTTCCTTCAATACAGTTTGGAGTCGAAATGGCGTTCCAATCTTTGGCAAGCGAAAACCCTTTTTTGTTGTTTCCTTCGGAGTTTACCAATCATCAAAAAAGCATTCCAATAAATGGACTCGTTTGGATGGGTGAGGAGTCCTTTATGAAGCAGCAAATAGAGGAAAAATTAGCAGCGGGTTTTCGCTGTGTCAAACTCAAAATTGGCGCTATAGATTTTGATGCGGAATTACAATTATTGCGGTTTATTCGAGAACATTTCACTCTAGAACAAGTCGAGATTCGGGTAGATGCTAATGGTGCTTTTGATACATCTTTAGCTTTATATAAAATAACCCAATTATCTGAATTTAAACTACATAGTATTGAGCAGCCTATTCAAAAAAACAATACTGACAGTATGGCAGAACTGTGTAAAATCACTCCAATTCCCATTGCCTTAGACGAAGAGTTAATCGGGGTGTTTTCATTAGAAGAAAAAGAAGCCTTATTGCAAAAAATCAAACCGCAATACCTTATTTTAAAGCCCAGTTTTATCGGTGGTTTTCGAGGTGCAAAAGAGTGGATTTCCCTCGCTGAAAAATACAATATCGGTTGGTGGATCACCTCGGCTTTGGAGTCGAATATTGGGCTAAATGCCATTGCGCAATGGGCCTTTATACAACATAATTTGATGCCACAAGGATTAGGAACCGGGGAATTATATACTAACAATTTTGATTGTCCCTTGACGGTTTCTAAAGGTCAATTGTGGTATGTAAAGGACAAGGATTGGAAGTTTGATTTTGAAACCAAAAATTGGAATTAGTTTTTTTATTTTTTGAGCTTACCATTACTCAGTAGCATTGACAATGTTTTTAACCCCTCTGTTCTATCGGAAATTAATTTTACAATGCTAATAAACGGAATAAACAAAATCATTCCCGCTGCTCCCCAAACTATCCCGCCGGCAATTATCATGACAATGATAACGAGTGTATTTATTTTTAAACGATTTCCTACTGCAAAAGGAAATATGATGTAAGCTTCTAGAATCTGAACAATACTGAAAACTAATATTACACCCATTGGGTACCAAATTGAATTAAAGGTAATCCAGGATACCGCGATTGGCAAAAGCGAAGAGATGATAATTCCCACATAGGGGATAAATGTGAGAATAGAAGCAATAAACCCAAATAGAAAAGGGTGTGGGATGCCAATGATGGCAAGTCCAATACTATTTAAAAGCCCAACAATCAAATACACTAACAACATTCCCTTTATAAAATTATAATAGGCATGAATGGTTTCGACAAGGATTTCGTAGATTGTTTCTTTTCTATGTGAAGGAAAAACAGCATAAAGCACATACACTAATGCCTGACGATGGTAGAGAATTAGTACGGAATAAACAGGAATTATTAAAAGATAGAAAATAGACTCAGAAAAGGAATATAGGCTGATTTTAAGTAATGAAATGGCCTGGGTTCCTGAATTGCTGATTACATTTTTGAGAAATACCATTTGTTTTTCGACACTTATGTTAAATCGATCGGAAAGAAAACCACTTAATTGAGTTGCTGTTTCTAGTAGTTTTATCCTAAAAATTTCCCATTCATTCGAAAACGCTACTACTTGATTGAATAGAAGATAAAGTAGTAATCCAAAAAAAACGGAAACACTAAAAATGGCAATGCCAATAGCAACTGCCTTGTTAATTCCTTTTTTTTCCATCCATTTGCATATTGGATACAAAATAAAGCTAATGAGCATGGCAAAACTTAATGGAATAAAAAGTGTTTTCCCAAAGTAAAGCAACACAGGAACCAATAGTATGTAAAGAAGAATTTCTAGAGAAGAATATTTTTTATTAGGAATGGGCGCTAGTGATTTCAGAATTTTAGCCATGATAAATCGGAATTTTCAACGGTTGTTATTTATTGAATGTTAATTCTTAGCAGTCTTCTTTATAAGTTCATTTTATCTAAATAGCATTGTTTTTTAGGACTAAAAATACTTTTGTATTAACTCGATTAAGGCAACCTTATTTATAGGTTTTGAAATATAATCATTACAGCCCGAAGCCATGGCTTTATCTTTGTCAATGTTGAAGCCATTAGCCGTTTGCGCAATAATGACTATATTTTTATTGAATCTTCTAATTTGTTCGGTAGCTTCATAACCATCCATTTTAGGCATATTGATATCCATCATTACCAGATCAATATCTGAATTCTTGCGGCAAGTTGCTATAGCATCTGCTCCCGAACTTACTACTATAATTTCTTTTGCTACTTTTTTTAAGGCAATCGTCAACAATAGTTTTGATATTTCATCGTCTTCGACAATTACTATTTTTAAGTTTTTAATTGGGGTAACTTCTGAATTTTTTAAAGGAATTTTATTTTTAATTGTTTTTTGCTCTTGCTGGACTGGAATAAACGGAATAGTAAAATAAAAGGTACTTCCATTTATGGTATCACTTTCCACCCAAATTTCACCCCCTAGTAATTCAACATACCCTTTTGAAATCGACAATCCCAATCCTGCACCTTGTTGCTCTTTGGTTGTTGATTCATTGACTTGTCGGAACCTATCAAAAATGATGTTTTTTTGAGATTCGGAAATCCCCAATCCCGTATCTTTCACATAAAATTCTAAAAAATCCCCCGTTTTTACATAACCAAATTTTATAGAACCTACATCGGTGAATTTTAGCGCATTTTTGACAAGATTAGTAAGAATGGCGTATAGTTTTTCAACGTCTGTATTAATAAAAGCATCATTTGAATTTAATGACTTCGAAGTGGACAAATTAATTCCTTTTTGGTCTGCTTCCAATTTGAAGAAATTAAAAATAAATTCAATCCAATCGTTTATGTTGGTTTCTGCTACTGATAGCTCCAGCTGTCCTGATTCAATTTTTGATATATTAACAATATCGTTAATGATGTTGAGCATTCGCTTTCCGCTTTCATCAATAATTTCGAGGTATTTTTGTTTATCATCTTTTGACACACCTGGTGTCCTTAACAATTCGGTAAAACCTAAAATGCCATTCATAGGGGTTCGAATTTCATGACTCATATTGGCAAGAAATGTCGATTTCAGTAGCTCATTCTCTTCTGCTTTTTCTTTAGCGATCATTAATTCTATTTCCATTTTTTTGCGCCGAGATATATCTCTTGCAATTGCAACAAAATGATTTTCAGTAATTTTGATCGTATTTATTTTTGATATAACAATTTCAAACCAATATTTACCCCCAACTAAATCCAACGAGTATTCATGAGTCTCAGAGATTCCCATTTCTTGTGCCTCATCTAATGCGCTATAAATACTATTTGCCGCATTTTCTGGTAAAACATCATTTATAGTTTGTCCAATGAATTTATCTGGAGAAACGGAAAGGAACTTTTCATTTTTGGAATGGAAATTAAATATACGGCCATCACCATCAATTTCAAATAGTAAATCTGGAATGGCATTTAATATAGCTGTTATTTTCCCATTTGCTTTTATAATCGTATCTTCTATTCTTTTTCGTTCACTAATATCGCGAACAATAGACATTACTGCAGGTTTCCCCATATAGTCTATTAATGAAGATTCTACCTCAATATTTATTTTCTTTTTTTCTTTATTAAAAACGATCGTTTCAAAATCTATTTTATCTTGATTCTTTAGAATATCAATTCTTTGTTGTCTTACTTTATCAAAACCTATTTCTAAATCTTTCAAAGACAATGATAGTAGCTCTTCTTTGGTATATTTTGAAATAGTGCTAGAAGCATTGTTAGTTACCAAAATTTTAGATGATTGATCCTCTAGATCAAATTCACTTATAATTATGGCGTCTCGGTTTGCTTCAAAAAGAGTGCGGTATTTTTCTTCGCTTTCTTTCAGTGCTATTTCTGTTTTTAAACGATTGCTTATATTTTGACTCAAACCTGTGACTCCAATAATCCTATCGCTTTCTATTATGGGGTTAAAAAAGGTTTCGTAAATGTTATTTTCTATATCAGAACCCCCGAATTCGCTAATGGTCGAATGCGATTCCCCTTTTAATGCTCGATCAAAATTTTCCTTAGCAATTGTAGCGTATTGCTCTGACGTGATACATTCCAAGATATTCAGTCCTATTTGAGTATCCGAACCATAGGCACTTTTCATTTTATCGGAAAAATATTTATTAAAATTGAGGTAGTTGTAATTGGTGTCAATTGAATACAGAAATATGTCTTTCTGGCTTTCTAAGGCGGACACTAAAATAGACTTTGATTTTTTAAGCTCTTTTTGTGTTATTTTGAGTGAACTAATGTCATCGATGTTAATTAGGCATCGCGTTCCATTTTCGGATGAAATTCCATGTAAATAAACGTAGCTTATCCGGTTATTTATCGATAAGGTTATTTCGCAGGAGGCTTTGATTTTGCTAGTTACTAGTTTGTCAAAAAAGTCAGCAAATATTTGTTTTGTGTCGTCAGAAACGAAAAGTGCAAATCTAGTATGTAACAAATTCGAACGTTCTTTACCGAGAAGTTCTGCTGTACTAAAGTTTAATTCTATAATTTCACCTATGTGGTTCAAGCTCAGATAGCCCGAAGGGGCAAAGTCGTATAATTCATTATACAATTGACTCGAAACCTCTACTTTTTCTTTTGCTAATAGTAACTCTGTGTTCTGCATTTCCAACTCAATTTGGTGTACATCAAGTTCGTGAATGAGTTCAAGGGTTTCTATATAAGATAAGGGCGTCTCTGTTGATAAATTCTGTCTATTCAGTAGCATCTCTTCCGCTTTTTCGCGAATTAGGTCCTGAAATTCCACATTGGTATTACCGTTTTTCATAATGTAACAGCGCTAAGTCCGATTAATTTTGCTTTCTTGATAAGATAACTTCTATTATATTTTCTTACTTATTTTGTAGTTTTTCATTGGCTTTTTTTAGGTCCAATTCCATGGTTTTAAATTTTGTTACATTAATAAAAGTTAGTACCAGTCCTTCAATTCGGTCATCGATCGTTCTATAAGGCGTAATTTTCACATCAAAAAACTTTCCGTCAATAGTGTCTATGGATTTTTCTATAGGAATTAAGGTTTTAAGAACCTGTTGTACGTCACTCTCTATCTCCTTATAATGTAAATTACTTACTAAGTCAGTAAAAGGTCTGCCAATATCGGTATTACGCATTTTAATAATTCCAGTCATTTTTTCGGTAAACCTTCTAATGTTCAATTTTTTGTCTAAAAAAAGTGTGGCAATTTGAGAGCTGTTGTACAGGTTTTCCATATCGTTTTTTGCCTGTACATAATCACCCATTTTTCTTTGGAGTTCGGCATTCATGGCTTGCAGCTCCTCGTTTAGACTTTGCATTTCTTCCTTGGAAGTAGTCAGTTCCTCGTTTGTCGATTGTAATTCTTCGTTTGAGGATTTTAGTTCCTCATTGGTCGATTTTAGCTCTTCTTGTGAGATTAACATTCCTTCCCGCAGGTCTTTTATGTCTTCATTACGTTGAACAAGCTCTGTTTCTATTTTTTTTTGTTGCGTGTTTGAAATTCGTTCGCCTGTTTTTATATTTCCTTGTTCGGATTCCATCGAGTCAGGCAAGTCTTTAAAAACGATCATTATTTTGCCTTTCAATGCATCTGGCTTTTCTATTTGCTGAAGGATTACTTCAACATACTTTTTAGGATTAGAGGTATTTAAGGCTATTCTATTCAGTTTTATTGGATTATAATTCTCTAATGCCTTTTGAAAAGCAAGAGGCAATTCCCTACGTAACTCCCCATGTAACATGGCAAAAATATTCCAGTTCGCCTTACCTGCTGTAGGCTCTAGATATTTACCAGTGCGACCTGTTATATAAATAATATCTCCTTTTTGACTTGTCATCACACTGGCAGGAGCAAATTGTTGCAACAAAATTTGATCGGCTAGGACTTCTATATTTTCTTCCATTAGAGGTGTTGTTAATGTGGTTTTTTTTATTTTATTATTTATTGTAAAAGCACTCGGAAAATTGAGTAATCCAGCACTATTTTGGGATGATTTTTTGAAAATTTTTAATTTAAAATCGTTGACTTCAAAACCTTCGTTAGTGACTCCAATATTTTCAGCCAATCCGAGTACCATAATTCCTCCAATTTTGAGGCTATAATTAAAAAGCAGTATTATTTTTTTTTGTAATTCTGGCTCCATGTAAATCAACATATTCCGGCAGCTAAGGATGTCAAGTTTGGTAAATGGAGGGTCTTTAATGACATTATGTGTTGCAAAGATTATCATTTCGCGTATTGAAGTATTGATGTGATAACCCTTTTGGTCTTTACTAAAAAAACGGGAAAGGCGTTCTGTCGAGACATCGGCTTCGATGTTTTCAGAAAAAACACCTTTTCGTGCTTTTTCTATAGCTTCATTATCAAGATCAGTAGCAAATATTTGCAAGCTTATGTTTTTCTTTTTTATTATTTTTTCAAGAACTTCTGTAAATATAATTGCTAATGAATACGCTTCTTCTCCAGTTGAGCAACCCGAAATCCAGGCTCGAATGATATAGCCATCGGGCAATTTTTTGATTAATTCTGGCAAAACTTCTTTTTTTAATTTTTCCCATACTTCGGTATCGCGAAAAAAGTTGGTAACGCCTATTAGTAATTCTTTAAAAAGAAATTCGATCTCTTTTGGGTTTTCTTCCAGAAAACGAACATAATTTGCAAGTATATTGATGTTGTGAATATTTTTACGTCTTTCGATTCGGCGAAATAAAGTGCTTTTTTTATACAAGTGAAAATCATGATCAGTTTTTTCGCGGAGCAGAATTATAATCTTATCGATATTGACATTGTTCTTAAGATTTATTTCTAAATCTACTTTGATTGAGGAATTAAATTTAAGGAAATGAATTAGTTTGGCAGGTAATTCTTCTACTGGAGCAATAATATCGGGTAGCGTGGTTTTGATAGCGCTTTGTGGCATACTATTGAATTTTGCCGTTGCAGGATCTTGTACTAAAACACTTCCGTTTTGGTCTTTGATAGCTTTCAAACCTAAACTACCATCAAAGCCCATTCCCGAAAGAATAATTCCAATGCTTTTTTCTTGTTGGTCATTAGCTAGGGAGCGAAAAAAATAGTCAATAGGCAAACGCAATCCGTGTTTTTCTGCAGGGTCAAATAAATATAGGGAGCCTTTAAGCAAGGACATATTTTTGTTAGGCGGAATAATATAGATGCTGTTTGGTTTTATTTTAAGGCAATCCGTGACTTGAAGAACCTTCATAGGAGTTACTCTTTGAAGTAATTCCGGCATCAGGTCTTTGTGGTTTGGGTCCAGGTGTTGAATAATAACAAATGCCATCCCTGTTTTTCCTGGCATTAGTGTAAAAAACTGCTCCAATACCTCTAAACCTCCTGCTGAAGCTCCGATTCCTACAATAGGAAAGTCGAGGCTCTTGAAGCTATTTGAAGTTTTATTTTCGGCGGGTAGTAAAGCCGAATCATTTTTGAGTTTCATTTGACAGATTGTTAATGTCTCTATTTAAAAACAATAAATATGCGGTCTGCTACAATTTAAAATTAGCAGGAATTGACTATCAAATATAAAAAATAATATTTAGAATTTACAAGCCATTTCGCGACATCTTTTTTTTTAATCATTTCCAATGGCTAATTAAAAGATTTTTACAAAGTGGACATTTATAATAAACTATTCTATCGTCATCGATTTTAGTTTGGTTCGATAGGCTTCGAGCGCTATTGATTTGGATATAAACCCGAAATATTTCCCGTTTTTAATCACTGCTAAAAAAGCAACTTTTGAATTTTCGAATTTGTTCATAACAATTTCCATACTATCGGTGGGGTAAATAATATCGATTGGCGTTGTCATTATTTCTTTTACCAAAGTGAATTTTACGCGATATTGGTTGAAAATAATTTCTCGGATATCGTTAAAATGGACTACGCCAAGCAATTGTTTCTCTTTGTCTACTACGGCAAAGATTACTTGATTGGAATGTGAAATCAAATCTACTAATTTTTCTAGGTTTTCATCGGGTGAAACGGTTAGGTAATCGGTTTGAATAATGGTATTGGTTTCTAAAGTCGAAAGAATATTCGTGTCTTTATTACTGGTAAAAGCATGTCCTTTTTTGGCTAAACTTTTTACGTCTAAGGAGTGTTTTTCAAAGCGTTTTGAAATGGCAAAACTAATGGAGGCCACGATCATAAGTGGAATCATTAAGTTGTAACCCCCCGTTATTTCGGCAATAAGGAAAATAGCTGTCAACGGAGCGTGAAACAATCCGCTCAGAATTCCTGCCATTCCTACCATAGTAAAGTTGCTGATAGGTAATTTAGTAAACCCCGTTAAATTTAATAATTTGGAAAAGAAAAAGCCAACATAGGATCCTAAGAACAGTGAGGGAGCAAAGTTACCTCCATTTCCGCCGCTTCCTAAAGTGATTCCGGTAGCAAAAACTTTGAGCATCATCGTTAATCCAACAAATAATAGAAGCGCCCAACCATTGTTTCTAAAACCACTAAAGAGAGTGTTTTCTAGTAACTGTCCAGGATCATTCTCTGATAATGTTTTGATGCTTTCATAACCTTCTCCAAAAAGGGTTGGAAAAATAAAAATAAGAATGGCTAATATGGAAGCACCAAAAAAGGCTTTTTTGTAGGGAGAGAATTTAAGCCGAGCAAAAAGATGTTCGAGTCTTTGAAAATTCCTCGAATAGTAAACGGATATTAATCCTGTGAATAGTCCAAGAATAATATAGTAAGGTATATTATGGTAATTGAAGGTTTGTTGTTGTTTAAAGGATAATAAAACCGTTTCGTCTAAAGCAATTACCGAAACCAAAGCGCCAGTTGCGGCAGCAATCATAATAGGGGTAAAAGCAGAAATACTCACATCGACTAGCAGTACCTCAATAGCAAACAAGACTCCTGCTATAGGTGCGTTAAAAGCCGCTGCAATTCCGGCAGCTACGCCACAACCTATTAGGAGCGTTCTGTCTTTGTAGGGTAATTGATATCTTTGGGCATAATTCGAGCCGAAAGCGGCACCCGTAATAACAATAGGACTTTCTAATCCCGCAGAACCACCAAGTCCTACCGTGAGTGAACTCGTTACAATTTGGGCGTACATTTGCTTTTTAGGAATGATACTTGCTTTTTTAGCAACAGCATACAAAATCTGTGAAGTCCCTCTTTCAATAGTGCCGCCCAAAACTTTTTTGACCACAAAAACAGTTAGTAAAATACCGATTATAGGTAAAATACTGTTGATAAAACTTAATTTTAAAACCCCGTTAATATAAGTAGCAAACTGAAAAACCGAGTGGGCAAAAGTTTTTAAAACAATTACGGCAAAAGCAGCCGAAATCCCAACTAGGACGCTCGAGAGAAATATAAACTGTTTGTTGGTCAGCTTACTTTGCGACCATACTATGGTATTCTCTAGTTTGTGTATGTATTTTTTGAACATTTAATTTTTTAAGAGAATGCTAAATTAAGATTATTTAGGGTTTAATAATCGTTTTTTGTTGCTAAAAACAGATTTTTTTCAACTGTAATAGTAATTAAATCTTCAAAAAAAACAGTAAATTCATTTTCGAATTCAGAGTAAAACAACTCCAATTCGGTTATGGAAAATCGCATATTCGATTCGTATTTCATACGGGTATCCATTTTCGCTAAAATCACCCCGATACCTTCGATAGTTTGGTAACTCACTAGCCAGTTATGGTTGATCATATAAGGCATCAATCCTTGTGTTCTTGGGGTTAAGATAGAATAATTATCTCTCAAAGATTGATAAAAGCGTTCCGAATAATCTTCCAATCTTTCGTCAGAATAGGTACTCCAATTTTTTGCTAAAAAATGGTCGTAAAAGATATCTACAATTACGCCAGAATAATGGTGGTACTTGGCATGTAATCTCTTGGTGCTTTGTCGAAATACAGGGTGCGCATCAGTGAAAGTATCAATTGCTCGGTGCAAAAGGATTCCTTTTTGAATATCTACAGGAAAATGATTAAAATGTTTTCCGTGAATACCATCGGCCATAAAATTGCCAATTTTTATCAAATCATTATCTCCAGAAAGGTAGATGTGGGCTAGAAAATTCATCCGACTAATCTATGAATTTTAAATGACTTTTATAAACCACTGTTTATTATATTTGCAATCTTAAATCAATACTCAAAAACCAAATGACTTTAATAAAATCGATATCAGGAATTCGAGGAACTATTGGCGGAACAGTAGGAGATAACCTTACGCCGGTTGATGCTGTAAAATTTGCTTCGGCTTATGGAACTTGGTTGAAAAATAGCCAAGAGTCAAGATTCAATAGTCAAAAGCTAAAAGTAGTGGTTGGTCGTGATGCTAGAATTTCAGGACCAATGATTCATAATTTGGTGGTAAATACATTAATTGGTTTAGGAATTGATGTGATCGATTTAGGCCTTTCGACAACACCAACAGTTGAAATTGCCGTTCCTTTAGAAAAAGCTGATGGTGGAATTATCCTTACCGCTTCCCACAATCCAAAACAATGGAATGCTTTGAAATTATTGAACGAAAAAGGGGAATTCTTAAATGGTATCGAAGGAGAAAAAATCCTTCAAATTGCCGAAGCCGAAGCATTTGATTTTTCGGATGTGGATAGTTTGGGCGAAATCGTTGAAAATGATGCTTATATGGATATTCATATCGATGAAGTGTTGAACTTGTCTTTAGTCGATATAGCAGCTGTAAAAGCGGCTAAATTTAAAGTAGTTGTTGATGGTGTGAATTCTTCAGGAGGAATTATTATTCCAAAATTATTGGAATTAATGGGCGTTGAAGTCGTAAAATTATATTGCGAACCTAACGGACATTTTCCTCATAATCCAGAACCATTAAAGGAACATTTAACTGATATTTCGGAATTAGTAGTCAAAGAAAAAGCGCATTTGGGTGTTGTTGTTGATCCTGATGTGGATCGTTTGGCTTTTATTTGTGAAGATGGCGAAATGTTTGGCGAAGAATATACTCTTGTGGCTTGTGCCGATTATGTGTTGGGTAAAACCCCAGGAAATACAGTTTCGAATATGTCGTCATCTCGTGCTTTACGAGATGTGACAAACTCTCACAAAGGAAACTACGAAGCTAGCGCCGTTGGCGAGGTAAATGTAGTGGAATTGATGAAGATAAATAATGCTATTATTGGAGGAGAAGGGAATGGTGGAATTATTTATCCAGAACTGCATTACGGAAGAGATAGTTTGGTGGGAGTGGCGCTGTTTTTGACACATTTAGCCAACAAGAAAATGACCGTTTCTGCTTTGCGCGCTTCGTACCCAGAATATTATATGAGTAAAAACAAAATAGAATTGACGCCACAAATTGATGTCGACGCAATTCTTGTAGCCATGACCGAGAAATACAAAAACGAAGACATAACCACTATTGATGGCGTAAAAATTGACTTCGCCAAAGAATGGGTGCATTTAAGAAAATCGAATACGGAAC
Organism: Flavobacteriaceae bacterium; assembly: GCA_947446635.1. GTDB lineage: Bacteria > Bacteroidota > Bacteroidia > Flavobacteriales > Flavobacteriaceae > Flavobacterium. The sequence continues at coordinate 93,189 of CANFHF010000004.1, read as the reverse complement.
CTATTATTCGGATTTATACAGAAGCCGCTTCGCAGCAAGAAGCTGATGCGTTAGCTTTGCGAATTATAGATGAAATAAAAGCGGTGGCGGGGAATTAAAATTGCTATTATATCAATTGAAACCCTTTCGAAAATGTTTTTTTTTGAAAGGGTTTTTTGTATAACGGGATTTATTTATTCTTGTATTAAACTTTTGAAACACCTAATAAATAGAGGCAGGGTTTCCTACCTTCTATGTTTCCAGCGTTTGTGGGTCCATAAATAGAATTCAGGGGCTTCATGTATTTGTTGCTCCACTAGTTTTAGAAATTGATCTGTGATTTCATAGTTTGGAACCTCCCGTACATTTTCCGAAATAACCTCAAAAGATGCTTCGTAAAACCCCCGTTTTATTTTTTTTACTTTAAGAAAAACAACATTCATGTCGTATTTTTTAGCCAACATTTCAGATCCAGTATGAACTGGAACTTCTATTCCCATAAAATGTTGCCAATGAAAAACAGATTTAATTCTAGGGGATTGATCGCTTATAAACCCATAAGTACATAATTTTTTAATCTTATTATTTTGTATAATAACAGCAATAGTCTGCTTGGTGGTAATTAGGGTTGCATTGAACTTGGATCGAATGGCATGAACTAATTTATCAAAATAAGGGTTGTTTATTTTTTTATAAATTCCATAAAGTTCAAAATCAACAAACGAAGTAATGGACATAGCCCATTCATAACTCGCATAATGAGCCATCATCAGGGCAACGCTTTTTTGATTGTTCTCAATGTTTTTAAACACTTCAATGTTGGTAAACACAAACCTTTTGTCCATTTCCTTTTTTGAGATGGTCATGGTTTTTATCATTTCTAGAAACATATCGCATAAATGATGATATGATTTTTTTTCTATTGTCAATCTTTCTTGGGGCGATAAATGAGGCAAGGCCAAAGCTAAGTTTCTCCGCACGGTTTTTTTTCTATATCCAACTCCATAATAGACGATTATATATACAAAATCGGAAAAAAAGTAGAGTAATGGAAAGGGTAATGCTGATATGCACCACAAAAATGGGTAGGTGAAAAGGTATACTATAAACCGCATGAAGTAATATATTTCGACAAATATAATTCAAAAAAACCTTTTGTTTGATAGTTTATGGCTTACAAGCTATTTTTATCAAGATTATATTAATTAAATTTACACTTTAAAAATAACCCAATGTATTATGAGTGCTATTTTAATTGTAATTATTGCTACCACTATTTTATTCAGTTTAAAGGGATTTAATGATTTGGCATTTTTTAGAAAATTCGAATTTCACATTGGGAGTATTCGTGCCGGCGAACAAATTCGAATGTTGACATCGGGTTTTTTACATGCTGATATGGGGCATTTGTTTTTTAATATGTTTACTCTTTTTATGTTCGCCCCTGTGGTTACAAACCACTTTGAGACCGCCTCCTTTTTGCTGATTTATATAGGAAGTCTTGTTTTTGGGAGTTTGCTTACACTGATGATGCATAAAAATGATTATAATTACAGAGCTATCGGAGCTTCTGGAGCCGTAACGGGAGTTTTATATTCCGCTATTTTGATTGAACCCAGCATGAGTTTGTATCTGTTTTTTATTCCAATCCCCATTCCGGCTTATCTTTTTGGAATTGGGTATCTGTTGTATTCCATATACGGAATGAAAGCCAAGAACGATAACATAGGTCATACAGCTCATTTTGGTGGCGCTATCGGAGGGTATTTGATTACCCTTTTAAAAGAGCCTGCAATGCTCGTGGACAATACGACTATGGTGGTGCTTTTGGCAATTCCCATAATACTACTTTTTGTACTCTCTAAAGCAGGAAAACTCTAAATTTGCATAGAAAATTTAAAACAAACTAAATTTAAAAACATGAAAAAAGCAGTATTGATTCTAGGTTTTTTATGGATGACAATATCTTATTCACAGGAGCAAAAACAAATCCCCATGATTAATGTTTCTGGCGAAGGAAAAGTGAAAGTGACTCCAGACCAAGCCGCCATCATGGTTTCTATTGAAACAAAAGGAACAAAGGCAGCCGAGGTAAAAGAGGAAAATGATAAAAAAATGGATGCCATATTGAAATCCATCAAAAAGGCGACTATTGCAAAAGAACATTTTCAAACCCTTCGTGTTTCGTTAAATCCTAATTATGATTACGAAAAAAAGAAACACAATTACGTTGCCACCCAATCGCTACAAATTTTATTGAAGGATTTGTCTAAATATGATGAATTGATGGAAGACCTTGTAAACGAAGGGATTAACCGAATTGACAATGTGGAGTTCAAGTCCTCCAAAATCACCCAACTTCAATCTGATGCTCGTAAACTAGCAGTAAAAGAAGCCAAAGCGAAAGCAGAAGATTTTGTTTCGGTTTTGGGTCAGAAAGTAGGGAAAGCCATTCTTATATCGGACAATTCACAAACCTATAATCCACAACCTAGAATGTATGCTATGAAAGCGATGGCTATGGATGGGGTAGAAGCTCCAAGAGAAACTTTGGCAGTTGGAGAAATAGAAATAACGGCAAATGTTAGCGTTAGTTTTATTTTGGAATAGGAAAGAGTTGAAATAATATCTAAAGTAAAAACACATTTTTAATGAAGTCAACTTCTTAAAAATGTGTTTTTTATTTATGTGGGGATAGCAGGATTGACTTCGTCCTTCCTACAAAGCTACGCTTTGAAAATAGATCAAACAAAAAAACGCTCAAGTGAACTTGGCGTTTTTCTTAATTGCTCTATTTATTCGTGGGGAGAGCAGGATTCGAACCTGCGAAGTTTACACAGCAGATTTACAGTCTGCCCTCGTTGGCCGCTTGAGTATCTCCCCGACGCCTTAATTTAGCTCAAATATTTGCACTAATTGGCTGCAAATATAGAAACTGTTTCTAGGTTTTCAAATGAAAAGAATACTTAATTTCCGTGATTAGTTGCAACGTATTGGAATTGAATAAAATAAAAAAATCTCCGCTAGGGAGATTTTATGGATTGGAAATAATCCGCTTATTTAGCCAAAAGTTCAATGATTTTTGCCTTGAGTTCATCCCCTCTTAAGTCTTTTGCTACTACTTTACCCGAAGCATCTAAAACAAAAGTGGCAGGAATAGATTGTACTTCATATTGAGCGGCAATGGGCTCATCCCAAAACTTCAAATGAGAAACTTGTGTCCAGGTCAATTTATCTTTTGCAATGGCTTGTTTCCATTTTTTTACATCTTTGTCTAAAGAAACACCTACTATGTTTAATCCTTTAGGGTGTAATTCTTTATAGATGGCCACCACATTTGGGTTTTCGGCTCTACAAGGGCCACACCAAGATGCCCAAAAGTCAACAAGGGTTACTTTTCCTAAACAATCTTTTAGTGAAACTAATTTTCCTTCTGGATTAGGAGCAGAAAAATCCGACCTTCATTTCGCCTCAGCTGGTGCTGGAGCGGGTGGAGGAGGCGTGACTCCTACAGAAGGTGTTTTTATTTCCGTAAGTTTAGCTTTTATCGCTTTACCTGGTTTTGTATTTTTTAATGACTCATCTAAGCTATTGTATAAGCCTTCTGTTTTTTTAACATCGACACTAGGATCATTTAACATCCCTTGTATAATTAAGGCGCTAATAAATGATTTAGGATGAGTCTCAGCATAAGTCCCGTATTTCTTTTTAGAATCAGCACCTACTACTTCCTGAATTTTTGAATATTCTTTCATCAATCTATTGATTACGGCAGTATCTTTATTTTGTTGTGCAGTATTCATTAAAGGCGTGTTTTTAGTCTGAAAATCCATTAAACTCTTTTGAATTTTTACTAACTCTTCGTTAAATTTTACATACTCATCATTGTTGTAAGTTCCTGAAACCTTTGATTTATTAATAGTATCTTTATTAATAGCAATCTTAATTTCTCCTTCTTCTAAAATAAAAGGAACTTTTCCGTAAGGTTCTTTTCCAGCAACGGATTCTAATTGAAGTGAATGAAAAGCAGGTTCGCTAACTTTTCCTTTTATTTCAAATTTCCCATTTTCTACTTTTACGGTATCAACAGCAACCAAACCCATCCCAGTAGCACCTTGCGTTTCTAAAATGATAGTTTTGCCATTTTCAACTCCTACTGCTGTACCTGTAATAAGGTATTCTCCTTTGCCCACTTTGCTACAAGAAATTAATACAACAGTAGCCGAAAGTAATAAAATTATTTTTTTCATTATTATTTAGTTAATTGATTTGATTGCAAAAGTATTTAAATTTATAAAACTTCAATAATTTTAAGCCCTAAATTTTTGTTATAGTTTTATATGTTTTTGATTTAATTCTATTTTTAATAAACAGGGAGTGTGCTAGCAGAAAACAAAAAAGCATCCCAAAAAGGATGCTTTTATATATTGATATAAAAATAATTTAGTCTTGGTTGGTTGTTTTTCTCCAAGTAAAAGAATTTAAAATGTGTCTTTTCGCAAATCTTCCAGGAGAATCAGCATTTACCATTTTTACATAAGTAGCTTTAGGTACACTGATGTATTCGTATACGCTCCCGTTAGAAAAATTGATAATCAATCGTCCTTCCACAAATTTGTAATCAGAAATTGTTGCCGTTGCAATGGTTTCGGTATATTCTGGTAAGTTTACTTTAGTAGTTTCAGGATTGATACTTACCAAAAAGTGGTAGGCTTCAATAATTTTTTTACTATTTTCTTCAGCCGCTTTTAAACCAGCTTCATCTCCCTGAAATTTGTCAGGATGCGCTTCTTTCATCGCATTGCGGTAAATGGTTTTTAAATCTTTTAACTCTGCAGTTTTGTCTACATTGAGTAGCTTTCGGTATTCAACTATTTTTTTCATAAATAAGGTAACTACTTGTCTTTTACTATGGAATCAAGGTAATTTGATTTCAGAATTTACAATTTTTTGCAAAGGTACACTTTTTTTTAAGTTTTCAGTTTAGCACGAAAAAAAATGAATAAAATAGACTTGTGTTTTGGTTTTTTGCGGGTGCAAAAAATCAGTTAAAAAACTATTGTTGGGGTTTATTATTGGCCTTGTCAAAGTTTTTTGATTTTTTTGGATATTTATTGTAGCTAATATCACTCGGGTTTTCAATGACTGATTTTATGGTAATCCAATCGCCAAGGTTATGGTTGGATATCGCCATTTTATAATCTAATAAATAGGCGCCACAAAAAAAGTTGTTGTTTTCGTCTTGTTCTAATATTCCGGTATAAACTCCTTTTTGCAGCATTTTTTCTTGTGAAGAGTGGGTCATAATCAATTTGATTTAAAAAAATTCTAAGGTGCAAAGTTAATCAATTATTATTTGCTTTGCTTTGTTATGGCCTTTCTGATTATCTTTGTAGCATGAAAGCATCGTTTCGCCCTAGTCCAAAATCTTTCAAAAATACATTTTGTGTTTTCCAAGAAATAGAAGTAAAAGCTATTGGAAATTTGGCCGTGCAATACCAAAGCAAATCAGGAAGTTCTTATTATTACACTGAATTGGGAATGTATAGACTCTCGAACCATTGGGGACGATTAGCTAACAGTAAATGGAGGCTGGAGCCAATGGAAATAGTTTCTTCTTCCAAAACAAAACTTGGTTTTGCTCCTTGGGCCGAGTTCTATCCTGATAATGCAGAGGAAGAATTATATTATTTAGAAGCTAATTACACCAACAATACGGTTAATTACCAGCATAAAAACAATCCGGATTATGATACTAGAGCCATACTCAGGACCAGTTTTGAAACCACAAAAAAAATAAAGCAAATCAGGAATTTATTTAATTTAACTTCTTGGGCAAAATATTTTGAACATGAAGATATTAATGATTTACGTCAACAAATAATTAAGGAATTAATTTTTACCAAAAAAACGTTGGAAGAAATAAAAAGAGAACTGTAATGGGAAGAAATAGCGATAGAAATATCAAAAAACACAATGATAAATTGCACAAAGAGCAGGATAAAGTAAAAGCGGCCAAAGTGCTTCGCAAAGAAAAATTAAAGCAAATTGTGAAGAAGTTTAACGAGAATAACAATTCAAAGAATTCTTAACAACCGTCACCTTATGAACCATACTAAATTTGCAACATTAAAAATGGAGGTGCAAGAAATAATTGACTTGATTGCCAAAAAGAAATTCAAGGAAGCCAACAATAAATTGGTCGAAGTAAGTGATTTATTGGACGAATTACACGATTTTTCAGAAGAGGATGAAGACTTGTTGGAAATTAGCCGGTACCAAGTTTTGTTGAATCATTTGTACCAAAAGATACATTTGGCAAGGGAGGAATAATGCATTTTAGCAAGGAGTAAAAAGTATTAATCTCCTCGTTTCATGAAGTATTCTTTATACCAATTAATGGCTAAATTAGCTACTTCGGTCAATTTGCCCGGTTCTTCAAATAAATGAGTCGCTCCAGGTATTATTTTCATTTCTTTTATACAATGCAACTCGTCAAACGCTTGTTTGTTCATATAAATCACTGCTGTATCGAGTTGCCCCACTATTAACAAGGTTGGTGCCGTAACCATCGGCAATGTATTTAAAGCCAAATCAGGACGACCGCCCCGAGAGACAACAGCCGCAATTTTTTTTCCGAAATAAGCTGCCGCACGTAAAGCTGATGCTGCACCAGTGCTTGCTCCAAAATACCCTATAGAAAATCCTTTGGTTGCTTTATATTGAAAGAGCCATTCTGTTGTTTCTATCAACCGACTTACTAACAAATCAATGTTAAATCGGTTTTCGTAAATTCGGTCCTCTTCCTCTGTTAGTAAATCAAACAATAAAGTACCCATGCCATGTTGCTGAATTAATTCCCCTACCATTATATTCCGAGGGCTAAATCGGCTACTGCCACTTCCATGCGAAAAGACAATAATTCCTTTGGCGTTATCAGGAAGTACTAGTTCTCCCTTTAATGACACAGAACTCAATGGGATACTTATTTCTGTTCTTTTCATTATGGATGAATTTAAATTAAATTAAATCCGGTTATCCTATTAGGTTGACAACCCCTAGCATACGGACAACCTCCTCGTCGCTGACTTGGTCAAACGATTCGTAAAACCGTCCCACACCCCTAAAATCTTTTGGAGCCATCAAGTATACAAACTCATCTGTGTTTTGTTCAAAAACTTTTACAGTGTCAAAAGGCACAACAGGAACTGCCACAATAATTTTTTTAGGATGCCTTTTCCTCAACATCGCTAAACTGGCTAATAATGTATTTCCTGTCGCTATACCATCATCTACAACAATTACTGTTTTTCCTTTAATGTCGTCCGGTTTTCGGTAGTCCCTATAAAGATTATATTTGTCTTTCATCGATTCTCTAAGGTTTTTTATTTCCCTTTCAATGTATTCTTTAGGGATGTCAGGATACTCATCAATAATGGTTGAGTCTAGGGATACTGCTCCTATTGCAAACTCTTTATTAAATGGATGTCCTATTTTTTTAGAAAGGATAATGTCTAAGGGAAGGTTTAAATTTTTAGCAATTTCGTACCCAATAGGTACACCACCCCGAGGAACGGCAAGAATGATGGTGTCAGTATGTTGGTATTTTTCTAATTTTTGAGAAAGTAACATACCCGCTTCTTTTCTGTCTTTTAGAATTTCTTCATACATGATATAAACAGATAAAATGAAACAATAGTTAAGAACTTAAAGTTACTGATTTATAGTTACTTAAACTATAAAATATTGATAAATAAAAATTTGATTTTAGTAAGATTTATAATTTGGATGTTATCCAAATTTTCCCTTTTAATAGAATAAATTATAAGATGAAAATCGACATTAAAAATTGGAATGTTTTAACTTAAAATTAATATCTGTTTTATTTCAGTTCTTTTAAAAAATAATGTAATTTTAAAACCTATGAAAGACCCTATCAAAAAAGGATTTTATTTTAAGAAATACGAAGCCCCGTTCCAGTCTCAGTTTGAGAAACTCTTTGGTGTTTTCAAGGAATTAATCACCCATACTTCGGGCGATTTTGACGAAGCTATCGATTGGTTGCGGGAATTGGATAAAGAATATAAACTTACCGATGAACATTATACTATCGATGATTTTATTGATGATTTAAAGAAAAAAGGATACATACGAGAAAAACTCAAAGACGACGGAACATCAGGAATTGGGATTACGGCCAAAACAGAAAGAGCGATTCGCCAGCAAGCCTTGGACAATATTTTTGGTAATTTAAAGCGAAGTGGAACCGGAAACCACAAAACAAAACACGCCGGAAATGGCGACGAGCACACGGGAGAATTTAGGGAATTTCATTTTGGGGACGGATTGGAACGCATTTCCCTGACCGAGAGCCTGCGAAACGCCCAAATCAATAACGGTGTGGCCGATTTTATGCTGACTGAAAATGATTTAGTTGTTGAAGAAACCCAATACAAATCCCAGATGAGTACGGTTTTGATGATTGACATCAGCCACAGTATGATATTATACGGTGAAGACCGGATCACCCCAGCCAAAAAAGTGGCTATGGCAATGGCAGAACTGATTACCACGCGTTACCCAAAAGACACCTTGGATATTCTGGTTTTCGGAAATGATGCTTGGACGATTGCCATTCGTGATTTGCCTTATTTGAAAGTTGGTCCTTATCACACCAATACAGTGGCAGGTTTGCAATTGGCAATGGATTTATTGCGCAGGAAACGCAATACCAATAAGCAAATTTTTATGATTACCGACGGCAAACCGAGTTGTGTTCGCGAAAAAGATGGAACGTATTATATGAACAGCAACGGATTGGACGAGTATATTGTCGATAAATGTTATAATGAAGCCCAACAAGCCCGAAAATTACATATTCCCATTACAACCTTTATGATTGCTAAAGATTCTTATTTACAGCAATTCGTCAATCGGTTTACCGAAGCCAACCAAGGAAAAGCTTTTTATACCGGATTGAAAGGGCTGGGCGAAATGATTTTCGAGGATTATGAAACCAATCGTAAAAAAAGAATAAAATAGTTTTCAGTCGCAGTTTGTCAATTCGAGCGAAGTCTAGAACAGTTTCAATAATAACAACAATTTCAATAAATTACAAGTAATGAATAGCATAACCACACTAGGTGAATTAAAAAAATCAGGATACCAAAGCAAAAGTATTAAAGACGAATTGCGTCATAATTTGAGGGAGAAAATCAAGTCTGGACAACCTACATTCGAGGGCGTTCACGGGTTCGAGAATACCGTGATTCCGGAATTGGAACGCGCCATTTTATCGCGTCACAACATCAACTTGTTGGGACTTCGCGGTCAAGCCAAAACCCGATTGGCGCGTAAAATGATCGAATTGTTGGACGAATACATTCCGTTTGTGGCGGGTTCTGAAATCAATGACGATCCGTTGCGTCCCATTTCCAGTTTTGCCAAAGACCTCATTGCCGATAAGGGCGATGCAACTTCCATTTCCTGGTTGCACCGTAGCGAGCGTTTCTTCGAAAAACTCGCCACGCCAGACGTAACCGTTGCCGATTTAATAGGTGATGTCGATCCTATAAAAGCCGCCAATTTAAAATTGTCTTACGCTGATGACCGTGTGATCCATTTTGGGATGATTCCTAGAGCGAATCGTTGTATTTTTGTCATCAACGAGTTACCTGATTTGCAAGCCAGAATCCAAGTGGCTTTATTCAATATTTTGCAGGAAGGTGACATTCAAATTCGAGGTTTTAAATTAAGAATGCCGCTCGATATGCAGTTTGTTTTTACTGCAAATCCTGAGGATTATACTAATAGAGGCAGTATTGTGACGCCTTTGAAGGACAGAATCGGTTCCCAAATCCTGACGCATTACCCAGAAACCATCAAAATTGCAAGAACGATTACAGAACAGGAAGCCAAACTGGATGCTATCCAAAGCGAATTAGTTTACGTACCTTCATTGGCTAGGGATTTACTGGAACAAATCAGTTTTGAAGCCCGCGAAAGTGAATATATTGATAATAAAAGTGGGGTGAGTGCGAGATTGAGCATAACAGCTTTCGAGAATTTGTTGAGTACCGCCGAGCGTCGCGCCCTAAAATCAGGCGGGGATCAAACCACTTTGCGCTTGTCTGACTTTATGGGAATTATTCCTTCCATTACAGGAAAGGTTGAATTGGTGTATGAAGGCGAGCAGGAAGGTGCTGCCGTTGTGGCTCAGCATTTAATTGGTGACGCGATTCATACCTTTTTTCCGGCATATTTCCCAAAAATCGAAAAACTCGAAAAGCAAGGTGAAAAAACGCCATATTCTGATACCTTGGAATGGTTTTTTGCCGAAAGCGGTTTCGAATTATTAGACGATTGTTCCGATGAGGAATACATATCCATTTTAGATAGCATTGCTCCATTGGGTGTTTTAATCAAAAAATACCACCCCCAATTGCAAAAAGAAGATGCTTATTTTATGAAAGAATTTATTCTTTGGGGATTGGTGGAATACGATAAATTGAGCAAAGATAGATTTTCGGAGGGCTATCAATTCAAGGATTTATACGGCAGTTACATCAGTAAATTATAGAAACATAAAAGGGTTTAGAAACAGTTCTAAACCCTTTTTATTTGCTTTACTTTATTTTTTCCGATTCGAGTTTCAGCTCTGCTAATTCCATTTGTAATTGATCAATTTCGGTTTTATAACCGTTTATTTCATTTTGCAACAAACCTATTTGTTCGTTTCTTTCGTTGGTGTTTCTTAGGGATTTAGAACTACGCGTATCATTGATCTTGTGTTCTGTGGCTTCAAGATTTTCCTGGGCTACGGCGAGTAAATCCGATATTTCTAACAGCCGCTTGCTTATAGTTTGTTTCTGCTCTTTTAATAGTCTTTCCGCTTCTTTTTTCTCTTGTTCGGCTACTATTAGTTTTTGTTCTTCAATTTCTTTTTGTTGGAGTTCGTATTGATAATTAGCCACTTCCGTTTTATGGTTTTTTAGCTCTAGTTCGCGACTTCTCTCGTCTTGTAAGGTATTAAAAACTATGCTTCCTACAGCCAGAGCCAAGAGTCCAAAAACGACAAAAAAAGTGTTTTTAGATAGCCCTAAGATCTGTACTTTCTTCGTTTTTTTTACTGCTTTTGGTTTTGCTACGGGTTCAAAAGGCGGAGGCATTACCTCGAAAATACTATTCAACTCGGGGATTTCTTCGGCATTTTTCCAATGCTGCATTCCTTCAAACCAAACCGGAGTTTTTTTAGTTATTTTTTGCGCTTTTAATTCAATTAAGTCAAATGGTCCGCTACTTTCGGTGCCGTTATGTAGGAAGTATTTTTTCATAAATGGGATAATTCAAGCTTCTTGATCAAGGAAGTAAAAATAAAACAATTCTAGTTTCAAAAAAATAGGGATGTTTCTATTTAAACATCTCGTCCATTCCTGGAATCATTGGCATATCGACTTTGGCGACAGCATCTAATTCTGATTGGTTTACATTTGCCGCCTTTTCGATAGCTTTATTCAATGTTACAATCAAATAATCTTCGAGTTGGTCTTTGTCTTCCAATAAAGAATCGTTAATATCAATAGATTTTAATTTTCCATTGGCAGTAAAAGTAACTTTCAAAGTTCCATCAGTGTTTTGTTCGTCTATTAAAACCGAGTCCAATCGTTTTTTTGTTTCTTCTATTTTTCTTTGGGTTTCTTTCAATTTACCCATCATGCCCATTAAATCCATTGTTATAAGTTTTATCCGGCTAAATTACTATATTGCAACCTAATATTCAATAAAATTTTTAATGAAAAATAGATTCATTCTAAGTTGTCTTTGTGTTATTTTTGTATTCTACTCAATAAATTTGAAAGCTCAAAATATGCCAGAAAAAACACAACCGCCGGTAGCTAAAATAAGACCTAAAAAATTAGAGAAATTCGGCGATGTGCGAATTGACAATTACTTTTGGTTGAATGACAGGAAAAATCCGGAAGTTATTGACTATCTTAATAAAGAGAATTCGTATTACGAAAAAATGACTGCGCATACCAAAGTTTTTCAAAAGGAATTGTTTGAAGAAATGAAGGCTAGAATCAAAGAAGATGATGAATCTGTACCTTATCTATATAACGGTTATTACTATATTACTCGTTTTGAAACAGGGAAAGATTATCCTATTTATTCTAGAAAAAAAGAAAGCCTTTCTGCAAAAGAGGAAATTATGTTTGATTGCAATGTATTGGCAAAAGGACATTCGTATTTTCAATTGGGAGGTTTGAGCATTAGCCCTGACAATACATACGCCACTTATGCTGTTGATACTATTGGAAGAAGAATTTATTCTATTAAAGTCAAAAACTTAAAAACGAATGAAATTCTTGGTGACAAAATCGAAAATACATCCGGCGAAAGTACTTGGGCAAATGATAATAAAACCATTTTTTATACACATCAGGATAAAGTGACTTTGCGGTCAGATAAAGTTTTTAAGCATAAATTGGGTGCGAATTCTGCCAATGATGTTTTGGTTTTCGAAGAAAAAGACGATACTTTTAATGTGGATGTCAGTAAAGAAAAATCAAAAAAATACATTGTTATCAGTTCTTCAAGTACTTTGACAACAGAATATAGGACTTTATTAGCCGATAATCCTGATGGTAAATTCACCATTTTTCAAAAAAGGGTTAGAGGATTGGAATATGATATTTCACATTTTGGTGACAGTTTTTACATTGTGACCAATAAAGATAAGGCCACTAATTTTAAATTGATGAAAACACCGGAAAACGCCACTTCAAAAGAAAACTGGACAGACTTAATTCCGCACAGGGAGGATGTTTTACTAGAAGATATCGAGATTTTTAAAAACTTCTTGGTTGTTGAAGAACGCACTAACGGACTGAATAAAATTCGTATTATGCCTTGGAGTGGAAAAGGGGAGTACTATTTGCCATTTGAAAGTGAAACCTACACAGTATATACCACTACCAATGTGGATTTTGATACCGATATTTTACGTTATTCCTATCAATCAATGACCACGCCTTCCTCGGTAATTGATTTCAATATGAAGACTATAACCAAGGAAATCAAGAAAGAGCAACAGGTACTTGGTGGAAAATTTGATAAAAATAATTACACAGAAGAACGGATTTGGGCCACCGCAAAAGACGGAACAAAAATCCCTATTTCTATGGTTTACAGAAAGGGATTAAAAAATGACGGCGCCAATCCATTACTACTTTATGCTTATGGTTCTTATGGGCATTCGATGGACGCTACATTTTCATCGACTCGATTAACATTACTCGATAGGGGATTTATTTTTGCAATCGCACACATTCGTGGCGGTGAGGATTTGGGGAGGCAATGGTATGAAGACGGAAAATTGTTGAAAAAGAAAAATACGTTTACTGATTTTATAGACTGTTCCAAATTTGTAATTGACCAGAAATACACATCCAAGTTACATTTGTATGCCGAAGGTGGTTCTGCAGGTGGATTGTTGATGGGGGCAGTTGTGAATTTGGCACCCGAATTATACAACGGAATCATTGCTCAAGTACCATTTGTAGATGTAATAACTACAATGCTTGATGAAACTATACCATTAACAACAGGGGAGTATGATGAATGGGGAAATCCGAATGTTAAAAAATATTATGATTATATGATTTCCTATTCGCCTTATGATAATGTGAAAAAACAAAACTACCCTAATATGTATGTGTCAACGGGCTTACATGATTCTCAAGTACAGTATTGGGAGCCAGCTAAGTGGGTTGCAAAATTAAGAAGTGTAAAAACAGATACTTCCATTTTGTTTCTGGACACCAATATGGATGCTGGTCACGGAGGTGCTTCTGGAAGATTCGAAGCCATTAAAGAACTAGCAAAAGAATATAGTTTTTTACTAGATTTAGAAAAAATTAAAAAGTAATTAAAAAATTTTTGTTAAATTTGCAAGGGTTTTTAGGTTAAGTTCGAAAGAATCCTTGATTAACTATTTTTTTATGAAAGAAGAAATTAAAGCTTATAATAATGTTTTAGAATTAATAGGAAACACTCCACTTATTAAGCTAAATAGAGTTACTGAAAAATTATTCGGTAATTTTTATGCAAAAGTAGAAGCCTTTAATCCTGGACATTCTACCAAAGATCGAATTGCTTTATATATAATTGAAGAAGCTGAAAAAAGAGGAATTCTTTCGCCAGGTGACACTATAATAGAAACTACATCGGGTAATACCGGCTTTAGCTTAGCAATGGTAAGTATCATTAAAGGATATAATTGTATATTGGCCGTAAGTTCAAAATCTTCCAAAGATAAAATAGACATGCTTCGTAATTTAGGAGCTAAAGTATATGTTTGTCCAGCACATGTTTCTGCAGATGATGAACGTTCGTATTATACAGTTGCCAAGAGGCTGCACGAGGAAACTAAAGGATCTATTTATATTAATCAATATTTTAATCAATTAAATATCGATGCACATTATAAATCTACCGGTCCTGAAATTTGGAAACAAACTAATGGTAAAATCACGCATCTTGTTGCTTGTAGCGGAACAGGTGGAACTATTTCAGGAACAGCTAAGTATTTAAAAGAACAAAACCCTAACATTAGAATTTTAGGTGTAGATGCATTTGGTTCTGTATTAAAAAAATACCACGAAACCAAAGAGTTTGATAATGAAGAAATCTATCCATACAGAATTGAAGGTTTGGGAAAAAATTTGATTCCATCAGCAACCGATTTTGACGTTATTGATAAGTTTATAAAAGTTACCGATGAAGAAAGCGCTCACTCAACTAGAGAGTTAGTTAGAAAAGAAGGGATGTTTGTAGGGTATACTTCTGGAGCAGTTCTTCAAGCGATTAAACAATATGCAGAGGAAGGCGAGTTTGATGTAAATAGTAATGTTGTAGCTATTTTTCCTGATCATGGTTCGCGATACATGAGTAAAGTATTTAGTGACGACTGGATGAACGAGCAAGGTTTCTTTGATAGTATTAATGAAGAAGAAGCTCAGAAAATAGAATTTATAAAATAAGTTTTTTTTGAATTAGTTCTAAAACCTAAAGAATGACGAATAAAAATTTTTTTTTGAAAAAGGCAAATAAATGTTTGCTTTTTTTTATGATTCATCCTGTTTATAATTAATTGAATTAGAAAATATAAACACAAATTATATTGCAGTTTATATTCAAAATAATTGCTAAATTAGCGAATTATTATTTTAAAATAAATGCAGTTTTGAAAGTGTTAAAATTATTTATTTGTTTATTTATTTCCCTTTTTTCTTCAGTTGAAGTTTTTTCTCAAGATTTAACCATACAAAACCCCAATATTTGTAGTGCTACCGGTTCAATGGCAAGTATTACTGTGAATGCAACTGTGTCATCACCGAATTATACTTGGTCTTATAAAACACCTTCGACTTCTTGGGTAACGATAAGTTCTGCTAATGCTAGTAGTGTTTACTCAACTTACAATTCAGCTACTTTAAACATCACTAAAACACCAACTTCACCAGTCACAGAAACTTCTTATAGAGTAGTTGTTAATGGATCTTTAACTTCAAATGAAGCAGTTTTGACTGTTGATCCAACACCTGTTTATAGAACAATAACAGGTGCCTCAGCTGTTTGTGCAGGAGAAATTAAAACATTCACCTATGGCGCGAATTCTGTTGGTGCCATCCAATGGCAATATTCTACTACTTCTCCTGATGTAGCAGATTATTTTATTGACATTGATGGGGAAATAGGAGGAGTATATACAGCAAATAATTTACAAGAAACAACCTGGTTTAGAGTAAAGAATACTAGTGGGGTTTGTAATCCAATATATAGTCCTGCAGTTCAGGTTGTGGTCAATTCACTTCCAAAAGCTGGTTATATCGAAGGGGGTGACATTTCCGTATGCAAAACATCAAACACTACAGATTTGGCATTGATTGGTTACGAGGGAACTATTCAATGGCAAAAAGCAACTGCTTTAACAGGAACCTATTCTCTTATTTCTTTAGCTACTAATGATACCTATACTGCATCAAAATTAACCGAGACTACTTATTTTAAAGCTGTTGTTTCTAGTGGAGTTTGTGAGAAAGTCGAAACAGATGCAGTTTTAATTACTGTTGACCCAACCCCTATTTCTAAAACAATAACAGGTGCCTCAGCTGTTTGTGAAGGAAGTAGCATAGAACTTAAATACGGCTCTGGTTCAGTTGGAGATATCCAATGGCAGTCTTCATCTTCTGGTACAGCAGATGATTTTTATGATATTGATGGGAAATTGGGAGAAATATATCTAGCAACAGATTTACAGGAAACAACCTGGTTTAGGGTAATGAATACTAGTGGGGTTTGCATTCCAATATATAGTCCTGCGGTTCAGGTTGTGGTCAATCCACTTCCAGCTGCTGGATATATCGACGGAGGTGATATTTCCGTATGTAAAACATCAAACCTTATAGAGTTGACTTTGAATGATTACGAGGGAACTATTCAATGGCAAAAAGCGCTAGATGCGGGAGGTTCTCCTGGTACGTTTGCTAATATTACATCAGCTACTAAAGATACCTATACTGCATCAAACTTAACTGCGACTACTTATTTTAAAGCTGTTGTTTCTAGTGGGGTTTGTGAGAAAGTCGAAACAGATGCAGTTTTAATTACTGTTGACCCAACCCCTATTTCTAAAACAATAACAGGACCTTTACCTTTAGCTGTTTGTGAAGGAAGTAGCATAGAACTTAAATACGGCGCGGGTTCCGTAGGAGACATGGTATGGCAATCTTCAACTTCCGGTACAGTAGATGATTTTTATGATATTGATGGAAAATCGGGAGAAATATATTTAGTAACAGATTTACAGGAAACTACCTGGTTTAGGGTAATGAATACTAGTGGGGAGGTTTGCGATCCTAAATACAGTTTAGCGGTTAAGGTTTTGTACTATCCGCTTTCAGCTGCGGGTTATATCGACGGAGGCGACATTTCCGTATGTAAAACATCAAATGTTACAGACTTGACTTTGAACTATTACGAGGGAACCATTCAATGGCAAAAGGCATTAGATATTGGAGGTTCTCCGGGTACTTTCGCAAATATCACATCAGCTATTAAAGAAACCTACACTGCATCAAACTTAACGGCGACTACTTATTTCAGAGCTATTGTGTCTAGTGGAGTTTGCTCCTCAGAAATTACAGATCCAGTTGTTATTACTGTTGATTCAACCCCTGTTTCTAAAACAATAACAGGTGCCTCAGCTGTTTGTGCAGGAGGAAGCAAAACTCTAACTTACGGCTCTGGTTCAGTTGGAGATATTCAATGGCAGCGTTCAATAACATCTAGCTCAACTGGTTTTGTTGATATTGATGGGGAAACGGAAGGAGTATATATAGCAACTAATTTACAGGAATCCGCTTGGTATCGAGTAATGAATAGTAGCGGGGTATGCAATCCAATATATAGTCCTGCGGTTCAGGTTGTAGTTAATTTAAAACCAGTTGTTGGGAACATCGAGGGTGGTAATGTTAATATTTGTAAAACAGTCAATTCAACAATATTAACTTTAAATAATTCTGTTGGAACTATTCAATGGCAAAAAGCCACCGCTTTAACAGGAACCTATACTAAAATTTCTTCAGCTACTTCGGCTAGATTTATAGCAGCTTCATTGTTGGCTACCACTTATTTTAGAGCTGTTTTGTCTAGTGGTGTTTGTGCACAAGCAATCACCACGCCGATTGTTCTAACGGTGGAGCCAACATCGACTTCTAAATTAATTACGGGTGCTTCGGCTATTTGTTCAGGAGGAAGTAAAACTCTTATCTACGGCACTGGTTCTATTGGAGCCATCCAATGGCAGCGCTCAATAACGTCTAGTTCGACCGGCTTTGTTGATATTAGTAATGAAAAAGCAATTAGTTATTCTACAACTGATTTACAAAAAACGACATGGTATCGAGTGAAGAATGGAACATGCACCCCAGTCTATAGCAAATCAGTACAGGTTGTTGTTAATCCAAGTACCACACCGACCTTCGATCAAGTAGGAGCAGTTTGTTCAGGAGCGATATTGGCAGCACTTCCACAGATATCAACCAATGCTATCGCCGGAACATGGTCTCCATTAATAAATAACACTACAACTACTACTTATACCTTTACTCCGACCGCTGGGGTTTGTGTCAATACAACTACTACGACTATAACAGTAAACACCACACCACCGCCTACTGGTGAGGAAAATCAAAGTTTTAATTCAGATGTTCCAAAATCTATCAGGGACTTAGTAGTTGTTGGAAGTAACTTACATTGGTATAGCTCTCTTGAAAATGCAATAGCAAATATCAATTCATTAGATTTAAATACTATACTTATTAAGGGAAATACATATTATGCAATGCAAACTATAAGTGGTTGCACTAGTAATTCCCCTTTAGCCGTATTCGTTGGTGATAATCTTGGAACTACTATTTTTGATTTTAAAGAATTGCAATTTTATCCAAATCCTGTGAAAGATTATTTTACTTTAACTTATTCTGAAATAATTTCAGACATTCAGTTGTTTAATATTATGGGACAATCGGTATTTATTGCGCATCCAAAGGCATTAAACCCAACGTTAAATATTGATTATTTACCAGCCGGAACTTATTACATGGAAGTTAAATCAAATAATAAAAAAGCAATTGTAAAAATAATTAAAAAATAAGGTGCTGGTTTTATGAATGTCTTTGTGGTGTTTCTAAAAAAATCATATCTAGGATTAACTAAACCACTATAGGCTTTTAGTAAATAGATTTGGTTTATTTTCTAATAATTTTATCTAAAACTGCTTTTTCGGGATAATTAATCACGTTGATTCTGATATTTTGATTTTTTATAGTTTTTCCTTCAATAACATATAATTTGCCACTTCCAACAACAATATTACTGTTGTCAAAATCTACATCACCATATTTTAATGTGTTTTTAATGTCGGCAGTGTCAATCCATTTTTCGTTTAATACTTGTGAAGCTTTGTCAGAATAATAAAATGGTTTGTTTCTTAAATCGTTCAAGACCCTAGCATTTGGGAAATAATTGCATCGGGTGTCTTTTCCGCTAAAAACGGCAGCTACAAAGAATAATCCCATTATTAGCCCTATCAAATAATAAGCGAAACGGTGTGCAAATTTCATAATTAAATTTTCGGCAAAGGTAAATAAAGTTTATTTAAAACACTATTAAATTAATATCGTTATTAGGCAAATCAAACCAATCGCTAATTGCTCTATTAGTCAGAATTCCATGGTATAAATAAACTCCATTTTTTAAGCCGTTGTTGCGTCTGATTGCACTTTCGATACCTCCATCTTCTGCAATTTGCAATAAATATGGGGTGAGGATGTTGCTAATGGAAAGTGAGGCTGTTTTTGAATATCTAGAAGGTATATTTGGTACGCAATAATGTATAACATTGTTTTTGATAAAGGTTGGTTTTTGATGAGTAGTTACTTCTGAAGTTTCAAAGCAGCCTCCTGTGTCGATACTCACGTCAACAATTACAGCTCCTTTTTTCATATGTTCTACCATTGTTTCAGTAACCACAACAGGACAACGCTCCTTGCCACGCATGGCGCCGATGGCAACATCACATCTTCGAAGTGCTTTTAATAAAGATTTTGGATGGATGGTTGAGGTGAAAATCCGCTGGTTTAAATTATTTTGCAAACGCCTTAGTTTTGTAATTGAATTGTCGAAAACTTTCACATTAGCGCCTAATCCAATAGCTGTTTTAGCAGCAAATTCACCCACAGTTCCAGCTCCAAGAATAACCACGTCAGTAGGTGGGACTCCAGTAATGTTTCCTAACAATAATCCTTTTCCAAATTCATTGGTAATCATTAATTCAGCAGCAATTAATATCGAAGCGGTTCCTGCAATTTCGCTCAAGGATTTCACGGCAGGATAGGAACCATCTTCGTCTTTTATATATTCAAAGGCAAGAGCAGTAATTTTTTTTTGAATTAATGCCGAAAAATAAACTTTCTTTCGAGTCTTTAATTGAATAGCAGAAATAATAATTGTTTTGGGATTTATCATTTCTATTTCCGCCAAACTCGGGGGTTCAACCTTTAAAATTATAGGGCAGCCGAATACTTTTTTGGTATCTTTTGTGATTTCTGCTCCAGCATCAGCATATTCTTTGTCAGAATAACTTGAGTTTTCTCCAGCCCCTGCTTCAATCATCACACGATGTCCTTGATAAGTTAATGAGTTTACAGCGTCAGGAGTGAGGCAAATGCGACGTTCCTGGTAGCTAGACTCTTTGGGTATTCCAATAAAAAGTTCACTTTTTTGGCTCTCTATTTCAAGTTTTTCTTCTTGTGGTAATAACTGTTGTTTAGTAAATGGAGTTATTGACATCGGCTCTATTAAATTAGGTGTACAATTTACGTAAAAAGTTTAGATTTTGTATTTTTAATGTAAATAATTCAACTCATTTTTAGATGACGCTTGCCGTCAGGTAGTAGTTTTATGAAAATTACCGAATGAATTTCGGGCACCAAGTTAGAGATTTTATCGGCCCATTCAATAAAACACCAATTTCCAGAATATAGATATTCATCCACACCCATATCTAAAGCTTCGGTTTCTGTTTTTAATCTATAAAAATCAAAATGATAAACCAATTGATTATCATTAGTATGGTATTCGTTAACTAAAGAAAAAGTTGGACTGCTTGTAGCTCCATAAACTCCTAATTCATTTGTTATTTTTTTTATCAAAGTAGTTTTGCCAACACCCATATTACCATGAAAAAGTATGATTTTATTTGGATTTTGTTCTAAAATTTTCTTGGCAACAACATTAATCTCGTCTAACGAAAAAGTAATTTCCATATCTGAAGTCTTCAGTGTTTATTTCGGATTAAAAATCAAAAACGGGATGATCATTTCCTCCAAAGAAATCCCCCCATGTTGATAAGTGTTTTTGTAATAACTAACATAATGATTGTAATTATTGACATACGCCAAAAATAAATCATTTTTTGCAAAAATATATGAACTGGTCATGTTTACTGAAGGCAACCCAATTTTTTTAGGATCTTTAATAGCATAAACATCCCGATGTTCATAGGTTAAGCTTTTACCTGTTTTGTAACGCAAATTAACACTTGTGTTTTTATCTCCCACTACTCTCGTAGGATTTTTTACGTTTATCGTCCCGTGATCGGTAGTTAAAATTAACTTGAATCCCATTTTTTGGGCTTGCTGTATGATTTCTAAAAGTGGTGAATTTTTGAACCAACTTAAAGTTAATGATCGATAGGCTTTGTCGTCAGAAGTAAGTTCTTTTACTACGTCCATCTCTGTTTTAGCATGTGAAAGCATATCCACAAAATTATAAACTACCGTAATCAAATCATTGTTTTTTAATGATTTAAAAGTCTCTACTAATTTTCTTCCGGCCGCTAAATTTGTTATTTTGTAATAATCTTGCTTGATATTTAATCCTAATCGTTTTAATTGCGCAGTCAAAAATTCAGCTTCAAATAAATTTTTTCCGCCTTCCTCGGGATCATTTTTCCAATATTGAGGAAACTGTTTTTCCATTTCAATAGGCGTCAATCCAGAGAAAATAGAATTTCGGGCATATTGTGTGGCTGTTGGTAATATGGCGTAATAGGGCACTTCTTTTTCTAGTTTATAATGATTACCTACCACACTCTCTAATATTTTCCATTGGTCATAACGTAAATTATCAATTACAACAAATAGTATAGGCTTGTCCTTTTTTACAATTTCTGGAGCTACTAATTCTTTGAATAAAGTATGAGATTGTATAGGTTTTTTTGATTTTGGGTCAAACCAGTCTTCATAATTGCGTTCTATAAATTTTCCAAATTGGGAATTAGCTTCTGCTTTTTGTGATTCCAAAATTTCGATCATACTTTGATCATCAATATTTTCGAGTTCCAATTCCCAAAAAACTAATTTCTTATACAATTCTACCCAATCTTCATGTGAATTGACCATGGCCATTTCCATAGAAATTTTTCGAAATTCCTTCTGGTAATCTAGAGTTGTTTTTTGGGAAACCAATCTCGAATGATCCAAGTTTCTTTTTAAACTTAACAAAATTTGGTTTGGATTAACAGGTTTTATTAAATAGTCTGCTATTTTTGAACCAATGGCCTCTTCCATAATATACTCTTCCTCACTCTTGGTAATCATAATCATCGGGATGGACGATTTTTTCTCCTTCATTTCTGAGAGTGTTTCTAAGCCACTCATTCCTGGCATATTTTCATCTAGGAAAACAATATCAAAATTATTTTCTTCAAATATATCAATCGCGTCTCTACCGTTATTACAGGTTGTGATACTGTAATTTTTCTTTTCCAAGAATAATATGTGCGATTTTAAGTAGTCAATTTCATCATCGACCCAAAGTATTTTTATAGTATCCATATTTTTAAAATATATTCTGAAATAATCAATAAAGCTGCCAATTTACTTTTTTTTAAAATTAAAGTCGTTAATAGTGTTGTAATTTAATGATGTTTTAAGTGTTTAGCTAATATAATGTATAAGCAATTGTTTCTAATTGTAATGTTAGTTAAAACTAAAAACTTCGACACAAATTGCATGAATTTCAGAATATTTTTTAATTCACTGACAATCAAGTCTTTTTTATTAAACATGGCATAATTGTTGTTTTAACTATGTTAAAATTAATAGTTTACTAATGAAAAAAATAATTTTTATAGTAATTCCAATTCTAATCCTGTTTAGTAGTTTCGGCAATATATCAAGTCTTTCAGACAGAAAATCATCTGTATTATTTTTAGGAATTACAACGGAGCAACGGCTTTTGGAGCGGGTTAAAACTATAAAGCAATTTGTTAGCACAAATCTCAAATTCAATAACGAATTAGCTTTTTTTATTGACATGCGAATTATGTCAGGTAAAAATAGATTTATTGTATATGACTTGAAAAATGATAAAATAGTCGATCAAGGTTTAGTTGCTCACGGAATTGGTTCCGAAACTCAAAACAATGAAGAATTAAAATTCAGCAACATTAATAGTTCTTTTTGTACCGCATTAGGTAAATATTATATCGGGAAAGATTATGTTGGTAGATTTGGAAAAGCCTATAAGTTATTTGGATTAGACACAACAAACAGTAATGCTTTTGCGAGAAGTATTGTGCTTCATAAATATGACAAAGTGCCTTATGAAGAACAAAATCAACCGATTTGCCATAGTCTAGGCTGTCCAATGGTAAATGAAATATATTATGGCCGAATTGAAAAATTAATTGATAATTCCAAAAGGAAAATAATTTTAGATATTTATTATTAATCCCAAATAACCTAGAGGGTTTACAAAGTAAAATTTTCTTAAAGCTCTAATTTTACTATATTTGTTCACCAAAATAAAACAGCAAAGTGAGCGAAGTTAATAAGCTAAAAATATTCAATGATCCCATTTATGGGTTTATTTCCATCCCTAACGCCTTAGTTTACGATTTAATCCAGCATCCTTATTTTCAACGATTGCGTCGCATTTCCCAAATGGGTTTATCCTATTTGGTGTACCCTGGTGCAAATCACACCCGATTTCATCATGCTTTGGGTTGCATGCACATTATGCAAAAATCCGTCGACGTACTCCGTTTTAAAGGTGTTTCAATTTCATCAGAAGAAGAAAGTGCTTTGTATATTGCTATTTTATTACACGATATTGGTCACGGTCCATTTTCGCATGCCATGGAAAAAAGCATCGTAGAAGACGTAAATCACGAGGCTATTTCATCTTTGTTTATGAACCAATTAAATTTGGAATTTAAAGGTCAATTAAGTTTGGCAATTAAGGTTTTTAGAGGAGATTATCATAGGAAATTTATGTTACAGCTCATTTCCAGCCAATTGGATATGGACCGAATGGATTACTTAAAACGTGATAGTTTTTATTCAGGTGTAGCAGAAGGAAATATTAATTCCGAAAGATTAATCCAAATGATGAATGTGGTCGACGATGTTTTGGTCATAGAAGAAAAAGGCATTTATTCGGTTGAAAAATTCTTGATGTCTAGACGATTGATGTATTGGCAAGTGTATTTGCATAAAACCAGCTTAGTGGCCGAGCTAATTTTGACTAAAGTCCTAAAACGCGCTAAAGAACTGACTCAAAAAGGGATTGTATTGCCCTGCAGTGAACCCTTATTTTTTTTTATGCAGCACAAAATCACAGCTCAAACATTCAACAGCAAAAATTTAGAATTATTTTCCCAATTAGATGATTTTGATATTATTAGCGCCTTAAAATCTTGGCAAAAACAGGATGATTTTATATTGTCATCGTTGAGTAAAATGATTATAAATAGGGATTTGTTAAAAATTAAAGTGAGTGATGCAAAAAGTTCAAAAGAAGAATTAAAACTGCTGAAAGAAATATTTGCATCAAAACACAATATTTCATTGGAGGAAACTAGTTATTTTATTTTTAAAGGCAAGATAAAAAACCAAGCCTATAGCATTGAAGCAGAACCCATACGAATTCTTAAAAAAGACAAGACAATTGCAGATGTTGTAGAAGCCTCGGATCAATTGAATTTGAAGTCGTTATCTAAATTGGTAACCAAATATTATATATGTTTTCCAAAACAACTTGTATAAAAACCAATATTTAAAATCTATTTTTTATATTTTTGTCGGGATGAAATTTACAGCAGAGCAAGTCGTATATTCATTTCAAAAATTTACCAAAAAATGTTTCTGATACAGGAAAATTAAAAAAATATATATAAATAAGAATACTTAGTCAATTAGTTAGGTTTAAATTTAGAAATCAAATTCAGATATTTATAAACCAAAAACTTATAACAGCTAACTCTTCTTAAACTTAAAAACTTAATAATTATGGTTAAACAGAAGACCATCAAAACAGAAATTTCGCTAACGGGTGTTGGTTTACATACAGGAAAAGAAGTGAAAATTACTTTCAAACCTGCACCAATAAATAATGGTTTTACTTTTGTTCGAGTAGATCTAGAGGGTCAGCCCATTATAGAAGCTGATGCAAATTATGTTGTTAATACACAAAGAGGAACTAATTTGGAAAAATTAGGGGTTAAAATTCAAACTCCAGAACATGTTTTGGCGGCATTAGTTGGGAGTGATTTAGACAACATCATTATTGAATTAGACGCATCCGAGCTTCCTATCATGGATGGTTCTTCAATTCACTTTGTTAAAGCTATTGAAAAAGCCGGAATTCAAGAGCAAGAAGCTAAAAGAAAAATATATGTGGTAAAGGAAATAATTTCTTTTATTGATGAAGAAACAGGCAGTGAGATATTAGTGATGCCTAGTGATGATTTTCAAGTAACTACCATGGTTGATTTCGGCACTAAAGTATTAGCTACTCAAAATGCAAATTTGAAAAATATTGCTAATTTTAAAACTGAAATTGCGGATGCTAGAACCTTTAGTTTTCTTCATGAACTAGAATCACTTTTAGATGACGGACTCATAAAAGGGGGCGATTTGAACAATGCTATTGTGTATGTTGATAAGGAAATATCTGAAAAAACGATGAATAGCTTAAAAATTGCTTTTGGGAAAGAAGAGATCTCAGTTAAACCGAATGGTATTTTAGATAATCTTACATTGCATTATCCAAACGAAGCTGCTAGACATAAATTACTAGATGTTATTGGTGATTTATCTTTAATAGGTACGAGAATTCAAGGCAAGGTGATTGCTAATAAGCCGGGTCATTTTGTAAATACGCAGTTTGCCAAAAAAATGGCTAAAATTATTAAAATAGAGCAAAGAAATCATGTTCCTGTTTATGATTTGAATTTAGAACCTTTGATGGATATTCACAAAATAATGTCCGTATTGCCTCATAGACCTCCATTTTTATTTATAGATAGAATTTTAGAAATGTCCGAAAGTCATATTGTAGGTATGAAAAATGTCACAATGAACGAAGGTTTTTTTGTAGGTCATTTTCCAGGTGCTCCAGTTATGCCAGGTGTTATTATTGTAGAAGCAATGGCACAAACAGGAGGGATATTAGTATTGAACACAGTGCCAGACCCAGAAAATTATTTGACTTATTTTATGAAAATTGACAATGTCAAATTTAAGCATAAAGTGTTACCAGGTGATACCTTGACTTTTAAATGTGAATTAATTACCCCTATAAGAAGAGGGATTTGCCACATGCAAGCCAATGCTTACGCCAACGGAAAACTAGTTGCCGAGGCAGAATTGATGGCGCAAATAGCTAAAAAATAAAAATATAAACGGCTAAGGACTATTTAACTTTTTCAAAAGAAGAAAACCTTAAGCAAAAAAAAGTAAAGATGAATCAACCTTTAGCATATGTTCATCCCGGAGCAAAAATTGCAAAAAATGTAGTTATTGAACCTTTTACAACTATTCATAATAACGTAGTTATAGGTGACGGTACTTGGATAGGCTCCAATGTAACCATTATGGAAGGAGCTAGGATCGGGAAAAATTGCAATATATTTCCTGGAGCTGTAATATCCGCAGTTCCTCAAGATTTAAAATTTGGTGGGGAAGATTCACTAGCAATTATTGGCGACAATTGTACCATTCGAGAATGTGTTACTATTAATCGAGGTACAATCGCTTCTGGTCAAACAGTTGTAGGAAATAACTGTTTAATCATGGCAGCTGCCCATATTGCTCATGATTGTCATATTGGCGATAATGCTATTATTGTTAATGGAGTTCTTTTGGGAGGACATGTAACGATTGGTAAATATGCAATTATAGGAGGTTTGTCTGCTGTACATCAATTTATTAGTGTTGGAGATCATGCAATGATTTCAGGAGGTTCGCTCTTAAGAAAAGATGTCCCCCCCTTTACAAAAGCGGCGAAAGAACCATTGTCTTATGTAGGTATTAATTCAGTTGGATTAAGGAGACGTGGTTTTACGACTGAGAAAATCAGGGAAATTCAAGAAATATATAGAATTTTATATCAAAAAAATTACAATACATCTCAGGCGATTGGTATCATTGAAGCTGAAATGGAAGCTACTAATGAGCGCGATGAGATATTGGATTTTATTAGAAATTCATCCAGAGGAATTATGAAAGGGTATTCTGGTAATTCATAATATTAGGTTTTCAGATACATTAAACAATAATTAATTTAAACAAATAAACATAAATGGCATCAACATCAGACATTAAAAACGGATTGTGTATAAAATACAACAACGATATATATAAAATTATAGAATTTCTTCATGTTAAACCTGGAAAAGGACCTGCTTTTGTGCGAACAAAATTAAGAAGTTTGACTAATGGAAAAGTTTTGGACAACACCTTTTCAGCAGGTCACAAAATAGAAGAGGTTCGAGTTGAAAATCATAAATTTCAATATTTATACCCAGAAGGCGATGTATTTCATTTTATGAATGTAGAAACTTTCGAGCAAATTTCACTTAATAAAAACATTTTGGATTCTCCTGATTTATTGAAAGAAGGAGAAAATGTTATGGTGAGTATCAATACCGAAACTGATTTACCACTTTCGGTAGATATGCCGGCGTCTGTTGTTCTTGAAGTGACTTATGCTGAACCGGGAATAAAAGGAAACACTGCTACGAATGCTACAAAATCAGCTACGGTTGAAACAGGCGCAACAGTTAATGTTCCTTTATTTATTAATGAAGGCGACAAGATTAAAATTGATACGACTTCTGGAAATTATATGGAACGCGTAAAGGAATAAATAGTTTCTAGTAAAAAAAAGGTTATACGTTTATCTAAACGTATAGCCTTTTTTACTTATATCCAAAATTAAATGAAATTCCCAAAAATACATACGTTAAAAGAAATAGCCGAAATCATCAACTGTGAATATGTTGGAGATGCTGATTTTTCAGTTTTTGGAATGAACGAAATTCACGTTGTGGAATTTGGCGATATTGTTTTTGTTGATCATCCTAAATATTATGATAAAGCTTTAAATTCGGCAGCAACAACTATTTTGATAAACAAAAATGTGAGATGTCCTGAAGGTAAAGTCCTATTGATTTCTGAAGATCCTTTTAGGGATTTCAATACATTAACGAATCATTTCAAGCCTTTTAAATTTTCCAATGTGGCTATTTCGGCTACAGCCAAAGTAGGGGAAGGAACAATAATCCAACCCAATTCTTTCATCGGAAATCATGTTGTCATAGGTAAAAATTGCGTGATACATTCCAATGTTTCTATTTATGACCATACTTTAATAGGCGATAACGTGATAATCCATGCTGGAACTATTCTGGGAGCAGATGCGTTTTACTATAAGAAACGTCCTGAAGGCCACGATCAGTTAATTTCAGGCGGGAGAGTGGTTATAAAAAATAATGTTGGAATTGGTGCTCTGTGTACTATTGACAAAGGAGTTACAGGTGATACTACTATTGGAGAAGGAACAAAAATTGACAATCAGGTACACGTTGGACACGACACGGTCATCGGAAAAAAATGCCTAATTGCTTCTCAAACCGGGATTGCAGGTTGTGTAATAATCGAAGATGAGGTTACTATTTGGGGTCAAGTAGGGACCACCAGCGGGATTACGATAGGTGCAAAGGCTGTTATTCTTGGTCAGACAGGCGTTACAAAATCTGTAGAAGGTGGAAAAAGTTATTTTGGAACCCCTATAGAAGAATCAAGAGAAAAATTGAAACAACTAGCCAATATCAAAAAGATACCAGAAATTTTAAGTAAATTGAAATAAATAGATTGAGAAATTATTTTCAAAAGTGTACTTTTGCACAATAATTTAAAAAATACATAAAAATATATAACATGAGTGTTTTAGTTAACAAGGATTCCAAAATAATTGTACAAGGATTTACAGGAAGTGAGGGGACTTTTCATGCGTCTCAAATGATTGAATATGGTACAAACGTTGTTGGTGGTGTTACTCCAGGAAAAGGAGGGACAATTCATTTAGACCGACCCGTTTTTAATACTGTTAAAGACGCTGTTGAACAAGCAGGTGCAGATACTACTATTATTTTTGTGCCACCAGCTTTCGCAGCAGATGCTATTATGGAAGCCGCCGATGCTGGTATCAAAGTTATTATTGCTATCACTGAAGGAATTCCTGTGGCCGATATGATCAAAGCAAATAATTACATCAAAAATAGAAATTGTAGATTGATAGGTCCAAACTGCCCAGGTGTGATAACTCCAGGGGAAGCAAAAGTGGGTATTATGCCAGGATTCGTTTTCAAGAAGGGTACAGTAGGAATTGTTTCAAAATCTGGAACTTTAACGTATGAAGCGGCTGATCAAGTTGTAAAACAAGGTTTAGGAATTACTACAGCAATCGGAATTGGTGGAGATCCAATTATTGGAACTACTACAAAAGAAGCAGTTGAATTGTTAATGAATGACCCTGAAACTAAATGCATCGTTATGATTGGTGAAATTGGAGGTCAATTGGAAGCCGATGCTGCACAATGGATTAAAGCTGATGGAAACCGCAAGCCAGTAGTTGGTTTTATTGCTGGTGAAACTGCTCCAAAAGGTAGAACAATGGGTCACGCAGGTGCAATTGTTGGCGGTGCTGATGATACAGCTGAAGCTAAAAAACGTATCATGAGAGAATGTGGAATTTTCGTTGTAGATTCTCCTGCAGAAATAGGTAAAAAAGTAAAAGAAGTTTTAGGTTAATCTCTAAAACTAAAAATGTTAAATACCTCACGGATTTTCGTGGGGTATTTTTTTGTAAATAATTACATTCAAAAGTAAAGAACATGTATAAAGAATTAAAAAAAATAAAAGTTAAAAATCAATTTACATTTACAGCTGATGACAGTTTAGAAGAAGTGTGTAATGCATCCGAATATGGAAGTGGCATTTTTCTAGTATGCGCAATTGATGGAGAAGCGAAAGAATTGATTATGGTAGGTTCAACGGGAACAATTCAAAATGACGGAACTCTGAAAAGTAAAAACGGGGGTTTGTATGACAAAATCGTAAATGGACACCAATTTGCCAAAACAGGAAGAAAGTATTCTTGGCCCGCACAAATGAAATTAGAAAATATTGACAGATTAGAAGTTACTTGGTATGAAACTTTCAACGATAAAAACAAGGTGATTCCAACTTTTATAGAAGGACATATTTTGCAAAACTTTTTAGATGAAAACGGAAGATTGCCAAGATGGAATGTGGCTTTTTAGTTTACTTTCAAATTATAATTAAAGCCTCATAATTTTGTGAGGCTTTATTGTTTAAATTAAAATGGACTTGACCATTTTGAATCAATATATACATTTGTTCCCGAAAGGGTTTTCAAGAAGGCAACTAGTGCATCGACTTCTGTGGGGGTAAGATTTAATTGTTGACCAAAGCCATTTGGAGCTAATCTTGGGTCAAGATTCGTATTTTTAGGAGCAAGATTAATTGTGCCATAATGACCTATTACGTTTTTTAAAGAGGTAAGATTCCCTGTGTGCATCATTGGCCCATTTAAAGTTCCGTCTGTCTTTGCCAAATTTCTTAGCGAAGGAGCTCTAGTATTTGTGATGTCAATTCCTATACTATTTAAAACCCCAATTATTCCATTGTTTTTTGTGTTGGGATCAATGTCAAATTCTGGAGCTGCATGACAAGCTGCACAACCAACACCACCAGAAATTCTTGAACTAGTAGCATCGAAAATTGGAGCTGTTAAAAATAGATTTTTACCTAGATTTTCTTGAGCCGTAAAATTTGAGAAATTTTGGTTTTCGTTTGCAACCAAAGCTCTTCCGGCATCGTATTTTGAATCAAATGATTGAATGCTTCTTATGAATTGTGCCAAAGCTAATTGGATTTTATTTTCAGTAATTTTATCAGAACCGTACGTATATTTGAATAATTCCTTGTAATAGGCAATGTTTTGAAGTTTTGCAATTAATGTTGAAATTGATCCGTCACCACCTGTTCCGCTAAAACCCATTTCGGTATGATTTTGAATAGGTTGTGTAGTTTGAAACTCTAAAGTCGCGGCTCTTTCGTCCCAAAAAAATTTATTTTCTATCGAAAACCTTGAATTTGCCAAACGCATAGAATGTCGAGTTGTAGCTCCGTTGACTCCATCACTAGCGATAGCAATGTCACCAAAAGCATTGGCTTGAATATGACAAGATGAGCAAGAAATGGTATTATTTGACGATAAATTAGTATCATAAAATAACACTCTTCCTAGAGTTGCGCCTTTATTTGTAATTGGATTTCCAGCAGTATTATCTTTAGTAATATAAGCAGGAATAGTTTGGTTGGCATAATTATCCAGATTGTTCAAATCAATTTTTCCAGCAAATTTTGAAGTTACAGTTGGGTATAAATCCGCAACGGAATTATCCGTATAGTCACTACTGTTGCTACAAGATACTATCGTCAAATAAATAGCAAATAACAAAACCGAAGATGTATTTTTCATAGATAAATTTGTTTTTAAAACCAAGCTGTTTTATTTTACTAAAAGCTAACGAATTTTAAGATGAATTATTTTATAAAAGGTTTAATTGAATGCGGAATATTTTTTGAAACCACAATTATTCTTATATTTGGCGAGCATTAATTAACCCTAGTATTATTGGAAATCTTACACTTTTGTGCGTGGATTGAAACGAATAGCAGGATTAGCTTCAAAAAACATTAAACTAATAAAACAATATGAAATTACTCGAAGGAAAAGTAGCCATCATAACTGGCGCAAGTCGCGGAATAGGAAAAGGAATTGCGGAAGTTTTTGCAAAAAATGGTGCCAACGTAGCTTTTACTTATAGTTCCTCTGTCGAATCTGCTTTGGCATTGGAAAATGAATTGAACGCTATGGGTGTAAAAGCGAAGGGCTATCAATCGAATGCTGCCGATTTCAATGAAGCTCAACTCTTTGTTGATGCTGTTTTGGCTGAATTTGGAACCGTTGATATTTTAATCAATAATGCGGGAATTACAAAAGATAATCTGTTGATGCGAATGTCTGAGGCCGATTTTGACCATGTAATTGATGTTAATTTGAAATCTGTTTTCAATATGATCAAAGCCATTCAACGTACTTTCTTGAAGCAACGTGCGGGTTCTATAATAAATATGAGTAGTGTAGTGGGAGTTTCTGGAAATGCGGGACAAACTAATTATGCTGCTTCTAAAGCTGGGGTTATTGGCTTTACAAAATCAGTAGCACTCGAGTTAGGGTCTCGTAATATTCGTTGCAATGCGATTGCTCCAGGATTTATTGAAACCGAAATGACAGCAAAATTAAGTGATGAAGTGGTACAGGGTTGGCGAGAAGGGATTCCATTGAAACGTGGCGGAACAACAGAAGACGTTGCGAATGCTTGTCTTTTCTTAGCTTCGGACATGAGTGCTTATGTAACGGGGCAAGTATTAAATGTATGTGGGGGAATGCTTACTTAATATAGATAAATGACAACAAACACGATACTATTACTACTACTTTCTTTACTAATAGCAAGTGGTTTGTCCTATGTTAATTATTATTATAAAGCCAAAACCAAGTCAAAAGTGAACTTGTTTTTGGCTTTTTTACGTTTTATATCCATTTTTGCCTTATTGTTATTATTAATAAATCCAATAATTACTAGAAAAACACTAGAAATTGTAAAAACACCTTTAGCTATTGTTGTTGATAATTCGAGTTCAATTTTGGCTTTAAACGCTAAAAAAACGGCTTTGGATTTGTATCAAAAACTATCAAAAAATAAAGACCTACAAGATAAATTTGATATTCAATCCTATCAATTCGACAGTGAATTTCAATCATCTGAAAGTTTTAATTTTAAAGGAACGCAGACAGATCTTGATGAAGTAGCTAAAAACCTAAAGAGTATTTATAAAAGTACCACTTTTCCAACAATTTTGATTACTGATGGAAACCAAACTACCGGTAATGACTATGTGTACTCTTTTGACACCAATAATAACGTTTATCCTTTGATTGTTGGTGATACCACAAAATTATTGGATTTGAAAGTGAACCAGTTAAACGTCAATAAATATGCTTTTCAAAAAAATAAATTTCCAGTAGAAACTTTTGTACAGTATTCAGGAAACAAAAACATAAATGCTGATTTTAGTATTTGTCAAGGTAATTCGGTTTTAAGCAAACAAAACATTTTATTTTCTCCATCCAAAAAATCGGCAATTATAACTGTTTTACTTCCGGCTGATAAAGTAGGTGTGCAAGTTTTTGTAGCCAAGATTTCTTCCAAAGAAAATGAGAAAAACACCTATAATAATACTAAGAATTTCGCAGTTGAAGTCATTGATCAAAAGACTAATGTAGCAATTATATCGGCTATAAATCATCCCGATATCGGGGTATTAAAACGAGCCATAGAAACTAATGCACAGCGTAAAGTAACTATTGTTAAACCTAAAGAAATTAATTCGTTACAAGATTATACTATTTTAATATTATATCAACCAACCCCTGAATTCAAGTCGGTGTTTGAAAACATTAAATTGGCAGGAATCAATACTTTTGTTATCACAGGAAACAATACCGATTTTAATTTTTTGAACCAACAGCAGAGTAATTTGATATTTAATATGAGCAGTCAGAAAGAAGATTATTTGGCTGAATTTAATTCACAGTTTAATCTTTTTGCAGCTGATAATCTAGGTTTCGAAAATTATCCTCCTTTGCAAAATCCTTTTGGAACGGTAACTACGAGTGGAAATGTTTCTACCTTGCTTTCGTCGAAAATCAGAAACATTGCAACAAATTCACCTTTATTAGCATTCGCTGAAAATCAGGGAAAACGTTCGGCTTTTCTTTTGGGAGAAAACTTTTGGAAATGGCGCTCGCAAAGTCATATTGATAATCAATCATTCGAAAAATTTGATGTTTTTATAGATAAAGTCATCCAGTTTTTGGCTTCCAATAATTCAAAAAAATCGTTGGTTGTCAATCATGAAAACTTTTACAATTCGGGGGAGCCAATCGAAATTTCAGCACAGTATTTTAACAAAAACTACGAATTTGACGAGAAGGCTCGTTTATCAATTTCGGTTTCTAATATCAAAACAAAACAAACCAAAAACTTCGATTTATTAAAGGAGAACAACTCTTTTAAAGTCAATCTTGACGGGTTTTTGGCGGGACAATATAATTTTAATGTGAAGGAATTAAATTCAAAATCAAGCTATACGAGTCATTTTGAAATCTTGGATTTTGATATCGAAAAACAATTTGTCAATCCAGATGTGGAGAAATTAAACCAATTAGCTTTGCAAACAAATGGCAGCGTCTATTATCCAAATCAAGTAGATGCTTTAATTAAAATCCTTTTGAAAAACGACAAGTATAAAGCAGTTCAAAAAGGAATCATCAGCAAAACACCTTTGATAGATTGGATTTGGTTGCTGATTTTAATCGCTATTTCACTGACTTCGGAATGGTTTGTGAGAAAATACAATGGGATGTTATGAATTTAATTGCTAAATATTTTTCATTAATATTAAAAATTGGATATACGAGAGAAACAATCATCAACGCAATAAATAATTAAAGACAAAAAGTATTAAGTTATAATGTTAAATTTTGTATTTTTAATCCCATAATTCTTTGGCTTTAATTATTTATTTAATAGAAGGTAAATAATTATACTTAAATCCTTTTAAAATAAATTACCCATCCCAGCTAAATTTTCTATACAGAATCGATAATAAACAATCATGGATTTAAATAAACTAAAAGGACAACTACAAACGGAAATCGACACTGCATTTTTATACAATAGCATCGCAAATATTCAATCGGATGATAATTTAAGTAGAGTTTTGCAAAGTTTGGCACAAATCGAAACAGGTCACGCAGAGCATATGCTGAATAAAGTCAGAGATTTAGAGCCGAATCATAAAATGCCTACGCCATCATCGAGAGCAAAATTCCAATTGAAATTAGGTAAGCTTTTTGGTTACAGCTCTATTATCAGTAGTTTGTCGAATATTGAAAAGCAATTTGCCGTAAATTCCATAAAAAACAAAATTGAAAAAGGGGAAAAACCTACTGGTTTTGAACACAATCACCTCAATATAATTGAGGCCGTTAATAACAATGCGGCACTTAATGTTTCTGGGGGGTTCTTGTCAAAATTCGAAAGTCGTCATAAGTCCGTTGGTGGTAATGCTTTACGTGCGGCTGTTTTAGGATCTAATGACGGATTGGTTTCTAACATGAGTTTAGTTATGGGGGTTGCGGGGGCAGCAGTTTCTAACAACACGATTTTACTAACAGGAATAGCTGGGCTTATGGCTGGGGCAATCTCAATGTCATTGGGCGAGTGGCTTTCTGTACAAAGTTCAAGGGAATTAAATCAACGTCAAATCGATTTAGAGATGGAAGAGCTAGAAGCTTCTCCAGAAGAAGAAAAAAAAGAATTAGTCTTGCTTTACCAAGCCAAAGGAATGAATGTAATTGAAGCTCAGAAATTAGCAGACAAAGCATTTGAAAACCCAGATTCCGCAATTGACGCCATAATTAAAGAAGAATTAGGAATTGATAAGGAAGAATTGGGTGGTTCTGCCTGGGAAGCCGCCATTGCTTCTTTTATACTTTTTGCTATTGGCGCTATTATTCCATTATATCCATTTATGATATTAGATGGTAAAAACGCCATTTTATTGAGCATAGCTAGTAGTGTAGTTGGTCTTTTTGGAATTGGCGCAGCTATTACTTTATTGACAGGAAAAAGCATCCTTTTTTCAGGGCTTAGGCAGGTTGCTTTCGGGTTAGCAGCCGCAGCCGTAACATATGGAATTGGAACTTTAATCGGTGTTTCATTGGCCGTATAACTATTTAGGATTTAAAACAGAATGATTATACTTTTTTAACTTTAAACATAAAATTATGAACGACGCACATTTACACTTGTTAGTAAACCATTTTCCAATTATTGGGACGATTTTTGGTCTTGGAATTTTAATTTCAGGAATTTTATTAAAAAACAATACGGTAAAAAGTACCGCTTATGTTTTATTTATTGTGGCGGCAATTTTTGTTGCATTTAGTATGGGAACAGGAGAAGGAGCTGAAGAACTTGTAGAAGACATGCCTTCGGTAGGAAAACAAATCATTCATGAACATGAAGAAATGGCCGAAAAACTAGCTTTTATTTTGTATGTTTTAGGAGTGATTTCTCTTGGAGGATTATACTTGAATTTTAAAAAACATACCAGAGCTAAATTAATTTCTTATGTAGCTCTTATCGTAGCTCTTGTTGGAGTGTTTTTAGCACAACAAACAGGAACAACTGGAGGAGAAATTCGTCACACAGAAATCAGATCTGATGTATTTCAGACTACAGGAGTAGAAGAAAATAGTACTGGAGGAAAACAAGAAGGAAGTGAAGATAAAGATTAATTTCCCGATAAAATATTACAATTGTTAACGGAGTGATTTTTGGTTAATTAGCCAATTAATTATTAAAGATGTAATTTATAATATTGGCTCCCATTTTTAAAGCTTTTTCCCGAATCTCAATTGGATCATTATGTACTTCTTGATCTTCCCAGCCATCTCCTAAGTCACATTCGTAAGTATATAGCAAAACTAGTCTATTGTTTATGAAAATCCCAAAAGCTTGAGCTCGTTTTCCGCCATGCTCATGTATTTTAGGTAATCCGCTTGAAAACAAATAGGGTTTTTGAAAGATAGGATGATTTGCAGGAATCTCTATTAAATCGTTATTTGGAAATATTTTCTTAATTTCCGGTCTAATATATTGATCCATTCCGTAGTTATCGTCTATATGAAGAAAACCTCCTGACATTAAATAATTTTTTAGATTACTGACATCAGCATCGCTTAAAACAACATTGCCGTGTCCTGTCATGTGAACAAAAGGATAGGAGAATAAATCAGGATTACTTGGCTCTACTGTTCCGGGTTTGGACTTTATTTTGGTATTGATATTTTGATTGCAATATTTTATTAAATTAGCTAATGAAGTCGGATTAGCATACCAATCTCCACCACCACTGTATTTTACCAATGCGATTTCCTGAGAAAAAACTGTAACAGATATTAAAAGGAATAACAAATATATATTTTTCATAATATTATTATTGAAAATTATTCTTCTTCATTTACAAAAACAACACTATGACACGCTACAATGGCTGCCGTTTCCGTCCGCAGTCTAGTATTTCCTAAAGATACTGGAATGAAGTTGTTTTCAATCGCTAAAGCAATTTCTTTTTCCGAAAAATCCCCTTCTGGTCCAATGAGTAAAGTCACGTTTGTATTAGGTTTCAAAACCGATTTCAATGATATCTTATCGGTTTCTTCACAGTGCGCAATCAATTGCAAACCTTCATTTTCGTGTTTGAAAAACTCTTTAAAAGTTATGGCGTTATTCAGTTTTGGAAGATATAAAACATTGGATTGTTTCATGGCAGTCAATAGAATTTTTTCAAATCTTTCTGCATTTATAACTTTGCGTTCGGAGCGATCACAGATAATGGGTGTGATTTCATTAATGCCAATTTCGGTAGCTTTTTCTAAAAACCATTCAAAACGATCATTCATTTTTGTAGGTGCTACCGCCAAATGCAGCTGAAATTTTTTAGGAGCTTCGGTTTCGAAAGAAATAATTTGAACGGTACATTTATTGTCAGATGCTAAAGTAATTTCAGTTTTAAATAAAAAACCTAAACCATTGGTTACATATAATATATCGGTATCTTTCTTTCGTAAAACTTTAATTATATGCTTGCTTTCTTCTTTGTCAAAAGAAAAGCTTTCGGTAGTTTTATTTATGTTTGGATTATAAAATAATTGCATAGTTTAGAATTGAATTCGTGCTTTTGAAACAACTGCGGAAGTTTCGAAATTTTGGGATAAAAACTTTTGATAACCAACAATTCCAATCATGGCAGCATTATCGGTGGTGTATTCAAATTTTGGGATGTAAGTCTTCCATCCGTATTTTTTTTCTGCTTCCGCTAAGATTTTTCTAATACCAGAATTGGCCGAAACACCTCCGCCAATGGCGATTTTATTGATGTTTGTTTCCTTTACGGCTAATTTTAATTTGTCCATTAAAATTTCGATAATGGTATATTGTATGGAGGCACAAATATCATTGAGATTCTCTTCCACAAAATTTGGGTTTCCCAATTTTTTCTTTTGGATAAAATATAAAATTGCCGTTTTTAAACCAGAAAAACTAAAATCTAATCCGGGTACTTTCGGTTTTGTAAAAGCAAATGCTTTTGGATTGCCTAGTTGGGCATGC
Source organism: Flavobacteriaceae bacterium (assembly GCA_947446635.1). Lineage (GTDB taxonomy): Bacteria > Bacteroidota > Bacteroidia > Flavobacteriales > Flavobacteriaceae > Flavobacterium. The sequence goes on along the minus strand of CANFHF010000004.1, from coordinate 54,899 downwards.
TTATCAACCAAAGGTCCTCCAGGATAGGGAAGGCCTAATATTTTAGCGCTTTTATCGAAAGCCTCTCCCACGGCATCATCAGTAGTTTCTCCAATGATTTCCATATCAAAAAAACCATCTACTCTTACAATTTGTGTGTGTCCCCCAGAAATTGTTAAGGCAAGAAATGGAAATGCTGGTTTTTCAAATCCTACCTCAGCTATAAAATGAGCCAAAATATGGGCTTGCATGTGATTTACTGCAATCAAGGGTATTTTTAAAGCTAAAGCCAAAGACTTGGCAAAAGAACTTCCTACAAGAAGAGAACCCATCAATCCTGGGCCTTGGGTAAATGCAATTGCCGATAACTGTTCTTTTCGTATATTTGCTTTACGAAGCGCAGCGTCAATAACAGGAACTATATTTTGCTGATGAGCACGCGAGGCAAGTTCAGGAACTACGCCACCATATTGATTATGAATCAACTGATTAGCAACAACATTAGATAGGACTTTATCGTTATGTAAAACGGCAGCGGCAGTATCATCGCAAGAACTTTCGATGGCAAGAATAAAAACCTCGGAATTTTGCATATAAAGGCGTAAATTTTGATTTATATTTGACAAATTTAAAAAAATAATAGGTATCAAAAAATTTAAAAAAATAGTATTTCGTTCTCTACTTGGACTAATCCTACTTTTACTGGTACTTGGCATCTCATTTTCGTTACCTTTTGTACAAACAAAAATCGCTAAATATTTTGTTGAAAGCATCAGTAAGGGTTATGGGGTTCATATTGCCATTGATGAAGTAGCGGTGTCTGTTTTTGGAGGTGTAAAGCTTAAAAAAGTATTGATTTTAGACCATCATAGTGATACTTTGATTTATGCTAATAGAATCAAAACGAATATATTGGACGGGAAAAAAATATTGGATGGTGATTTGATTTTTGGAAACCTAGGATTAGACGGATTGCTCTTTAATTTAAAAACCTATAAAAAAGAAAAAAATACTAATCTAGACAAATTTATTGCTGCTTTTGATACTGGAAAGCCCCAAAAAAAACATTTTTTGATGACAGCTAATAAAGCAGTTATCTCAAATAGTCATTTTATCTTAACAGATGAAAACCAATTAAGTCCTAAAGAGGTTGATTTCACTAAACTAAACACCTCAATAATTGATTTTAAAATATACGGACCGAACGTTAATACTATTATTAACACTATGTCTTTTAGTGATCACCACGGAATATTTATCAAGAATTTAAGTTCTGAATTCAGTTACACCAAAAAGAAAATACGATTAAAAAATCTTGATTTATTGACAAATGAATCGAAGTTGAAAGCGGATGTTATATTAAATTATAATATTGAGGATTTCAAAAATTTCAATAACAAAGTACAATTTGATTTAAAACTACATTCTTCATCGATAGGTTCTAATGATATCCGCTGTTATTATAAAGAATTGGGTAGAAATCAAATTTTTCACATTAAAGTAGATATTAAAGGAGTTTTAAACAATCTAAGTTTAACAAAATTAAAATTAGTTAGTTCTAAAAACACTCAAATAAAAGGCAATATCAATTTTAAAAATATTTTTGGTAAAAAAGATCAAAGATTTTACATGAACGGAAAATTCGAAAGGGTTTCTTCTAGTTATGATGACTTGGTAACTTTACTTCCTAATGTTTTAGGCAATAAATTACCAATTAATATAAAAAAATTAAGTTTTTTTACTCTTAAAGGGAATTCCCAGATTACTGCTTCTTCGATTGACGCTAATTTTATTGCAGCAACCGAATTAGGATTAGTAAAATCAAATTTCAAGATGAAAGGTATTGACAGTATTGCCAAGGCTTCTTATATAGGGAATGTTGTTTTGGAAGGTTTTAATATGGGAATATTCTTGGGCAGAAAAGACATAAAAAAAACAAGTCTAAATATTGATGTTAACGGCATAGGTTTTTCTGAAAAATATTTAGACACCTCCATAAAAGGAAATATAAAGCAAATGGATTATAATAATTACAATTATAATCATATAGTTATAAATGGGAATTTTAAGATGCCACTTTATAAAGGCCAGGTTTCAATAAATGATCCAAACTTGAGTTTGAATTTTGACGGCTTGGTTGATTTGAGTGAAAAAGAAAACAAGTATGATTTCCACATCAATGTAAAAAATGCCGACTTGCATAAATTACAATTTATAAAGGATTCAACTTCAGTTTTTAGGGGGGATATTGTGGTTCAAGCCTCTGGGAATTCAATAGAAAATTTGACAGGAAATATCTTTATTAATAAAACGGCCTATCAAAATGTAAAAGGAACTTATAATTTTGATGATTTTACAGTCAATTCTAGTTTTGATTCCAATAGAGAGCGAACCATTTCGGTAAATTCACCAGATATAATTGAAGGAAAACTAGTTGGGAAATATGAATTCAATCAATTAAGGAATTTATTGACTAATTCGTTAGGAAGTTTGTATACAAATTACAACCCTATCAAAGTAAGCAAAGGACAGTTTTTAAAGTTTGATTTCACTATTTACAATAAAATTATAGAAATATTTTACCCGGAAATTACTATTGGTTCCAATACGATTGTCAAGGGAAACATCAATTCAGATAATCAAGAATTCAAACTCAATTTTAATTCACCTCAAGTTACCGCTTCTAAAAATACTTTTGATAATATTAGAGTTAAAATTGACAATAAAAACCCACTTTATAATGCCTATATTGAACTGGATAGCATTAAAACAAAGTATTACAAAATTCGTGATTTTAGTTTTATAAACGTAACTATGAAAGATACTCTATTCTTTCGTTCCGAATTTAAGGGTGGATCAAAAGGAGAAGATTATTTTAACTTGAACTTATATCATACTATAAACAAGGAGAATAATAACGTGGTAGGAATTAGCAAATCCGAAATAAAAATCAAAGATTATTTATGGTTTTTAAATGAGAAAGAAACACCAAATAACAAAATAGTTTTCGATAAATCTTTAAAAAATTTCAATTTTGATAACATATTATTGTCTCATGAAAATCAGGAAATTTCTTTTAATGGTGGCATCAAAGAAAATACATTTAAGGATTTAAAATTAAGTTTTAAAGATGTGGATTTAAATCAAATTACCCCCACAAATTCTAAATTTATTTTTAATGGAAATATAAATGGGTTGGTGAATTTCAAACAGAATAAGGCCATTTATGAGCCGACTTCTTCAATAACAATTAACCATTTGAATATTAATAAAACCGATTTAGGTACATTAAATTTCAATATAAGTGGAGACAAAAGTTTTAGTAAGTTTATTATAAAATCGAATCTAAAAAATCAAAATATAGAGTCTTTTGATTTAAATGGAGGTTTTGAAATCGTTAATAATGAACCCTTATTTGATCTTAATTTAAAATTTAATAAATTTAGTTTAGCAGTATTAAATACGCTTGGTGGTGATGTGTTATCTAACATAAGGGGTATGGCGTCGGGAAATTCTACAATAGAAGGTAATCTTAAAAAACCAAATATCAACGGACGGCTCTATGTTGATAGCGGAGGGTTGACCATCCCTTATCTGAATGTTGATTATGCATTAAGCGACAAAACAATTGTTGATTTGACTAGCGAAAAGTTTATATTTAGAAAGAGCACTCTAACGGATTCAAAATTTGGCACTATAGGGCTTTTAAACGGAAGTATTCAGCATAATAATTTTTCGGATTGGAAGTTAGATTTATATATTGATTCGAAAAGATTGCTAGTCCTTAATACCTCTGACCATCAGGACGCATCCTACTATGGCACAGCATTCATTAATGGTAATGCCACTATTAAAGGTCCTACGAATGGATTGTTTATTAAAGTTAATGCCAAATCTGAAAAAGGGTCTGCTTTAAAAATCCCTATTAACGATTCTGAAAATGTGAGTGAAAATAATTTCATTCATTTTTTGAGTCCAAAAGAAAAGTATAATATCAAAAAAGGAATTATTGAGAATACTAGAAATTACAAAGGACTTGAACTAGAATTTGATCTTGATATAACTCCAAATGCTGAAGTTGAGGTAATTTTAGATCGAATTTCTGGACATGGGATGAAAGGAAAGGGAAATGGAACATTATTATTTAAAATTAACACCTTAGGAAAATTTAATATGTGGGGTGATTTTCAAGCCTATGAAGGAACTTATAATTTTAAATATGGCGGCATTATTGACAAAAAATTCGAGTTGAAAAAGGGAGGTTATATATCTTGGGAAGGTGACCCTATGAAAGCAAGGTTGAATTTAGAAGCGGTATATAAAACATCTGCAAATCCAGCTATTTTATTAGAAAATTCATCATTTACCAAAAAAGTACCCGTTGACGTAATAATTGGCGTAAAAGGTGATTTAGCAAGTCCTGAGCCAGATTTTAATTTCGAATTTCCAACAGTTAGCAATGTATTAAAATCAGAAATACAATATAAATTGAATGATAAGGATGTAAGACAAACCCAAGCCTTGTATTTATTATCCTCTGGAGGCTTCCTGAGTTCGGAAGGTATAAGTCAATCTGATTTTTCGAGAAGTGTATTCGAAACGGCAACGGGTTTATTGGGAGGTATTATTCAAACAAATAACGATAAATTTAAAGTGGATATCAATGTTATTTCTGCGGATAAAAGAATTGGGAAAGAAACTGACGGAAGGTTTGTAGCTTCCATTTCTTCTAAAATAAATGAAAGAATTACTTTCAATGGAAAAGTGGGAGTTCCTTTTGGCGGAATAAATGAAACTGCTATTATTGGAGATGTTGAAATACAATACAGAGTTAATGAAGATGGAACCTTAAACTTACGTATGTTTAATAGAGAAAATGATATTAATTACATTGGTCAAGGAATTGGTTATACCCAGGGATTAGGAGTTTCTTATGAAGTAGATTTTGATACCTTTAAAGAACTAGCAAATAAAATATTTAAAAATCATAAATTAGAAAGAGAAAAAAAGTCATCCACAACTGATCAAGATCCAAATTCGCCAGTTGAGAATCTAACTGTTTCTAGATCTAAAAAACCAATAACTGCAAAACAAGTATTAAATAAAGAAGCTACCATTCCTAAAGAAGAATAAAATAAGTTTTAATTATTAGAGTTATAGATCGCCAACTTATTAACTAAAACGTTTGAATTCTGAAGTTATTTAGTAATTAATTAAAAACACCTGATTTAATTGTTAATCTTTGTTATTTTTGCACTTTAACACTTAGATTATGCCTAAATTAATAAAAAAGATTGGCGTTCTCACTTCTGGTGGGGATTCTCCAGGTATGAATGCTGCTATTAGAGCTGTGGTTCGAACATGTGCATATCATAATATACAATGTGTAGGTATTTATAGAGGATATCAAGGAATGATAGAAGGTGACTTCAAAGAAATGGGACCTAGAAGCGTTAATAATACCATTAATAAAGGAGGAACAATTCTTAAATCAGCAAGGTCAAAAGAATTTATGACTATAGAAGGTCGTAAAAAAGCATATGAGCAACTTGTTAAAGCTGCAATTGATGCATTTGTAGTTATTGGTGGAGATGGAAGTTTTACTGGTGCAGAAATTTTTAATAAAGAATTCAAATTTCCTGTAATGGGAATTCCTGGAACAATAGATAATGATATTTTCGGAACTACCCATACTTTGGGTTATGACACAGCCTTAAATACAGTAGTAGAATGTATTGATAAAATACGGGATACGGCAAGTTCGCACAATCGATTGTTTTTTGTTGAGGTAATGGGGCGTGACGCTGGTCATATTGCTTTAAATGCAGGAATTGGTGCTGGTGCAGAAGAAATTCTAATACCAGAACAAGATTTGGGTTTAGAAAGATTATTAGAATCCCTTAAAAAAAGCAAAACCTCTGGAAAATCCTCTAGTATTGTTGTTATTGCCGAGGGAGATAAAATAGGAAAAAATGTTTTCGAATTAAAAGATTACGTTGAAGCTAATTTGCCAGAATATGAAGTTCGTGTTTCGGTATTGGGACATATGCAACGAGGAGGTCCCCCTTCTTGTTTTGACAGGGTTCTCGCCAGTAGGCTAGGTGTAAAAGCAGTTGAATCTTTATTGGATGGAAAGTCAAATTATATGGTTGGCATATTAAATGGTAAAGTAGAACTAACCCCATTATTAAAAGCTATTAAAGGACACACAGAAATCGACAGAGAATTGTTGCGAGTATCAGAAATAATGTCAATATAAAAAAGAGCAAGGTGCGAGAATAACCTTAATTCTTAAACTAAATTAATTAAACGATTAAATAAAAAAAGAATGTCAAAAGTAAAATTAGGAATAAACGGTTTTGGAAGAATTGGAAGAATTGTTTTTAGAGAATCTTATAATAGAGATAATGTTGAAGTAGTAGCAATAAACGATTTGTTAGATGTCGATCACTTGGCTTATTTGTTAAAATACGATTCCGTTCATGGTCGTTTTAATGGAACTGTAGAAGTAAAAGAAGGTAAACTTTACGTAAATGGTAAAAATATTCGAATCACGGCCGAAAGAGAACCTTCAAATTTAAAATGGAATGAAGTAGGAGTTGACGTTGTTGCTGAATGTACAGGTTTCTTTACAACAAAAGAAACTGCAAACGCACACATTAAAGGTGGAGCTAAAAAAGTAATTATTTCTGCACCATCTGCTGACGCACCAATGTTTGTAATGGGGGTAAACCATACAAAAGCTTTAGCATCTGATACTGTTGTTTCTAATGCCTCTTGTACCACAAACTGTTTAGCTCCATTAGCTAAAGTTATCAATGATAATTTTGGTATTGTTGAAGCTTTAATGACTACTGTTCATGCTACAACTTCAACTCAAATGACTTGTGATGGTCCATCAAGAAAAGATTGGAGAGGTGGACGTGCTGCATCTTGTAATATTATTCCATCATCTACAGGAGCTGCAAAAGCTGTAGGACTAGTAATTCCAGAATTAAATGGAAAACTCACTGGTATGTCTATGCGTGTTCCTACTGTTGATGTGTCAGTTGTAGATTTAACAGTAAAAGTGGCTAAAGAAACTTCTTATGCTGAAATAATGGCTGCATTTAAATTAGCTTCTGAAACTACTATGAAAGGTATTTTAGGATATACTGAAGATTTAGTGGTTTCTCAAGATTTTGTTTCTGATTCAAGAACATCAATTGTTGATGCTAATGCTGGAATTGGTTTGAATTCAACTTTCTTTAAAATCATTTCTTGGTATGATAATGAATATGGATATTCTAGTAAATTAATTGACCTTGCTGTTCATATCACAAGTTTAAAATAATTTTAATATGTTACAAAATCCCGTTAGATAACTTTTTAACGGGATTTTTTTACCCAAACAAATAAATATATTTTTTAGATTTCAATCCTAATAGCTATAAGCTTTTAATCTAAAATTAAAACCCATATTAAAGATGAGATTATTAGTTGATAGTGGTTCTACCAAAGCAGATTGGATTGCAATAGATGAGGATGGAAAAGTGTTGTTTACTACACAAACATCAGGCTTAAACCCTGAAATTATTGAAGGGGATGAAATCATTGAACGTTTAAATGAACGCTTTGATATTCTACAAAATAAAGACAAGGCTACGCATCTTTTCTTTTATGGAGCAGGTTGTGGTACAGATAATATGAAAATTTCACTTTCTAGAATTTTTCAAGAATATTTTTCCAACTCGATTATTGTAGTTGAGGAGGATACTTATGCAGCTGTATATGCGACAACTCCTAAAGGAGAAAAAGCGATTGTTTCAATTTTAGGTACAGGTTCAAATTGCAGTTATTTTGATGGCAAACTATTACACCAAAAAGTACAATCACTAGGTTATATAGTTATGGACGACTGTAGTGGTAATGTATTTGGGAAAGAATTAATCCGAAAATACTACTTCAATAAAATGCCAAAGGAATTAGCTCTTGCATTCGAAAAAGAATATGATTTAGATCCGGACACTATTAAAGGTGAGTTGTACAAAAAATCAAACCCCAATGCTTATTTGGCAACCTTTGCAAAATTTTTAATTCAACACAAAGAAACCGAATTTTGTAAAAAAATAATCTTTAAGGGTATGAAATCTTTTGTAAAAAATTACATTCGACAATTTGAAAACTGCAAGGAAGTTCCAGTACATTTTGTGGGTTCAATTGCATTTTATTTAAAAGATGAATTACAAATAACTTTTGATAAATACGGTTTGCAATTAGGAAACGTTTTAAGAAGACCTATTGATGGCCTCATTGCTTATCACATAAAAAATAAATAATATATTGCCTGCATAATCTTAAAGAAACGATATAATATTAATATATATAAACAGTAGTAAGTAAATCCTTACTACTTTTTTTTTATAAGTTTTCATTTGAATTTTATTTAGGTGTATTTGGTCAGGAATTACTCAACTTTCGGTTTTTCAAACCACATCCTTATTCACAAAAAATGAAAGTGTATTTGTCTAATTTTGTAATCAAATAATTCTTATAAATATACAGCAATTAATAAAACTAGATTTTCTTGTCTTTGATATTTGAATAAATTAATTACTTTTGAATCCAATTTTAATAAAAACAAAAAACAAGCAATTCGTAATCTAGTTGTAAATTATATAAATACAAAACACGATGCCTTGAAAATAGTAGTTTTGACACACACACACACACACAATTAATATATAAATTCTTATGAAATTTTTTATCGACACAGCTAATTTAGCTCAAATTAAGGAAGCGCAAGCATTGGGCGTTTTAGATGGCGTAACCACTAATCCCTCATTGATGGCGAAGGAAGGAATTACTGGAAAAAACAGTATTTTGAAACATTATGTTGACATTTGCAACCTTGTGGATGGAGATGTAAGTGCCGAAGTAAACGCGCTTGATTTTGACGGAATGGTTAGCGAAGGGGAGGAGTTGGCTGAATTACACGAGCAAATTGTGGTGAAATTACCGATGACCAAAGAAGGGATTAAGGCTGCTAAATACTTTTCAGATAGGGGAGTAAAAACAAATGTAACCTTAGTTTTTTCGGCAGGACAAGCCCTGTTAGCTGCCAAAGCGGGAGCTACTTATGTTTCGCCTTTTATTGGTCGTTTAGATGATGTGTCAACCGATGGTTTAGCGCTTATTGAAGAAATCCGATTAATATATGATAATTATGGGTATGAAACGCAAATTCTAGCCGCTTCGGTTCGTCACACGATGCACATTGTGAACTGTGCCAAAATAGGTGCCGATGTAATGACAGGTCCTCTTTCTGCTATTTATGGATTGTTGAAACACCCTCTGACTGATATTGGATTAGCACAGTTTGTTGCTGATTTCGAAAAAGGAAATAAGTAATACTTAAAATTAAGCATAAAAAAAGTCCCATTTCTAATTTGAAATGGGACTTTTTTATGGGATAAATATTTAATGACCTCCACTAATTTTTTTATCAAAAGAAATACCTTGACGTCTTAAAACGCCACTTACTTTCCAAGCATAAAATGCCAAATAAGCAAAACAAAAAACACCAACAATATAACTACTTTGAATACCTATGCTTTCGGAAACAGTTCCCTGTAACCAACTTACAATACCACCACCCATAATCATCATGATTAAGAAACTACTTCCTTGACTAGTGTGTTTTCCTAATCCGCTTACGGCTAGAGTAAAAATACAAGGCCAAAGCGTACTACAAAACAAACCAACACTGGTGAAGGCGTAAACACTGATCCTTCCGCTTGTTGAAATCCCCGTCAATAAGGCTACAATTCCTAAAGAAGCAAAAATGAGTAACATTCTAGCAGGGTTTCCTTTGCTTGCCATATCGGCAGCAATTAAAACTAAAATAATTAATCCATAAATATAGAAAGGAGTTAAATCATGTTTTGCAATAGCATTAACCAATAAGAAAACACCAAATGCCAAATAAGGAGCTAAAAACCGGAGTACTTTTTGCATACTCATATTATCTGTAAAGGCCTCAACAGCTCCAGTCCAACGACCAATCATTAAACTCGCCCAATACAATGAGATATAAGGTGCAATATCTCCAATGGCAAAACCTAATTTAGTTTCCATATAGGAAGGTAAATTACTAGCAGTAGAAACTTCAACCCCTACATAAAGAAAAATGGCAACCATTCCCATAACTAGTTGAGGATATTGTAAGGCTGAAGTTTTTGTTGAAGTAGATTCTTCTGAAGATTCTTCAATAGTTTCAGGATGTTCTGGTAAAGATGAAAATTTTAATAGAATAGCTACCAATAGAAATGCTAAACCTAATATTAAATAGGGAATTTTAACACTTTCGATACTCATGTCAGTATTTCCAGTTGCCGCAGCGCCAAAAATAGCAAAACTCACAATTAGTGGCCCAATAGTAGTTCCGAAATTATTAATTCCTCCCGCCAAGGTCAATCGTTGTGAACCTGTTTTTATAGGTCCTAAAGCAATTGCTAAAGGATTAGCCACTGTTTGCTGCAAAGAAAATCCTAAGCCAACGGTAAATAAACCGGCAAGCATTAAAGGATAAGAACCGGTATTAGCTGCAGGATAAAACAATAAAGTTCCTAATGCGGAAATTACTAATCCTAAGGCCAATCCGTTTTTATACCCTATTTTGTTTACTAAATCTTGTTTCATCAATAACGAAATCCCCATATATATTAAAGAGCCTACAGTATAGGAAATATAAAAAGCGATGGATACAAATTGGCTTTGAGCTTGTGTTAAATCGAATGCCTTTTTAAATACTGGAATTAAAATGTCGTTACTAGCTGCAACAAATCCCCAAAAGAAGAAGACGGTTACTAGAGGGATAAATTGTCCCCATTTGGTTTGTAAATTTTTTGAACTCATGATTGTTTAATTGGTTTTGATTATTTAATAGATTAAATTTTGTTAGTGTGTAAATATATCGGTATTAATAAGGATAAAAAATATATTTTAGTATTTAATCTGACATATTATCAACGCAATCGATGTAATTTATTATTAGGTGAAATTTTTAACTATAATTTTACAAATTTATCAATTGTAGTTTTATTAGCAGAAGGGTGTTTTTTCTCTACCCATTTCGATACAGTCAGCATATTTTTTAAAATAATATCGAAAAATAAGTTTTAAATTTTTATAGCATTTAACGGCGTCAATGTTGTTCAATTAATTTACATACCTAGATTAAAATTATTTACCTTAGAAAAAATTCATACTATATAAGGGTTGTTAGATAAAACACAGTTGTTATTTGAATTAAAAACAAGACTATTTTTTGTACTTTTGCAAAAAACTAAAAATACATCCATGTTATCAATCAATAATTTATCAGTTCAGTTTGGCAAAAGAATTTTGTTTGACGAAGTAAATATCGTCTTTACCAACGGTAATATTTACGGTGTTATTGGAGCTAATGGAGCTGGAAAATCAACTTTTCTAAAAATAATTGCGGGCGAAATGGACCCTACTTCGGGACATATTCATTTGGAACCTGGAAAACGGATGTCGGTTTTGAATCAAAACCACAATATGTTTGATGAGTTTACAGTTCTTGAAACGGTGATGATGGGAAATAAAGTTTTGTATAAAATAAAAAGAGAAATGGATGCACTTTATTTGGATTATTCCGATGAAAATGCAGATAGAATAGGAGAGTTACAGGTGCAATTCGAAGAATTAAATGGTTGGAATGCCGAGTCGGATGCAGCATCAATGCTTTCAAATCTTGGTATCACCGAAGAAAACCATTATACTTTGATGGGTGATTTGGAAGGAAAAGTGAAGGTACGTGTGCTTTTGGCGCAAGCACTGTTTGGAAATCCTGATTTGCTTATTATGGATGAGCCTACCAATGATTTGGATTTTGAAACTATTGCTTGGTTAGAAAATTTCTTAGCCAATTATGAAAATACGGTAATCGTAGTTTCTCACGACAGACACTTTTTAGATGCGGTTTGTACCCATATTTCGGATATTGATTTTAGTAAAATTAATCACTATTCCGGAAATTATACTTTTTGGTATGAATCTAGCCAGTTAGCAGCTAAACAAAGGGCGCAACAAAACAAAAAAGCTGAAGAAAAGAAACAAGAATTAGAAGAATTTATTCGTCGTTTTTCTGCGAATGTAGCCAAATCCAAACAAGCTACTTCTCGTAAAAAGATGATTTCCAAATTGAATATTTCCGAAATTAAGCCTTCAAGCCGCCGTTATCCTGCGATTATTTTTGACCAAGAGCGTGAAGCTGGTGACCAAATCTTGAATGTACAAAATTTAAGTGCTTCCATAGAAGGAGAGGTTTTGTTTAAAGGGGTTGATTTAAATATGGCCAAAGGCGACAAAATCGTGCTTTTTTCGAAAGATTCTCGTGCAACAACCGCTTTCTATGAAATCCTAAACGGCAATCAAAACGCAGATTCTGGAACTTTTGATTGGGGTGTGACAACAATCCAAGCGTATTTACCAGTGGAAAACCATTCTTTCTTTGAAAGTGATGATTCGTTAGTGGATTGGTTGCGTCAATGGGTAAAAACGGAAGAAGAGCGAGACGAAGTAAATATTCGTAGTTTCTTAGGAAAAATGATTTTTTCTGGAGAAGAAGCTTTGAAAACCTGCCGTGTTTTATCGGGTGGCGAAAAAGTGCGATGTATGTTGTCTCGAATGATGATGCAGCGCGCCAATGTTTTAATGCTCGACGAACCTACAAATCACTTGGATTTAGAGTCGATTACGGCATTTAATAATTCCCTTAAAAACTTCAAGGGTTCCGTTATTTTCACAACGCACGATCACGAATTTTCTCAAACCGTGGCTAATAGAGTTATCGAATTAACTCCCAAAGGCGCCATTGATCGCTATATGTCATTCGATGATTACTTGGATGATGAAAAAGTCCAGGAATTAAGGTCGAAAATGTATTCTTGAAAATAGTTGAACCGTCCCAATGTATCGGGACGGTTTTTTTAATAAAAAAGTAAATTTTGGATTAATAAAAAAATTATATCTTTACCGACCAAACAAACCTGCATTATGAGTCAAAAAGTATTGCTCACTTCAAAGGAAGTCGATATCATTCTACACCGTTTGGCCTGTCAGTTAATCGAAAAACATCTAGATTTTTCGGATACTATTCTAGTTGGAATTCAGCCACGAGGTACTTTCTTAGCAGAGCGATTAAAAGATTTGTTGGAGAATGAGTATGCGATTCCAAAAATTGCCTTGGGTTATTTAGATATTACTTTCTTTAGGGACGACTTCCGTAGGACTAGCAAGCCACTAGAAGCCAATAAAACTCAAATCGACTTTATTGTTGAAAACAAAAAAGTTGTTTTTATTGATGATGTTTTGTATACAGGAAGGAGTATTCGATCTGCATTGACGGCTATTCAGTCTTTTGGAAGACCATCGGAAATTGAATTGTTGGTACTTATTGATCGTCGTTTTAGCCGGCATTTGCCTATTCAACCTGATTATCGCGGTCGACAAGTTGATGCTATTAATGATGAAAAAGTGAAAGTGTGTTGGGAAAATCAAGACGGGGAAGACGCCGTTTATTTAATCAATAATAAATAATAAAAATGAGCGAGTTAAGTGTAAATCATTTATTAGGCATAAAATATATCAACAAGAAAGATATTGACCTTATTTTTGAAACTGCCGATCATTTTAAAGAAGTCATCAATCGTCCTATTAAAAAGGTGCCTTCGCTAAGGGATATTACGATTGCCAATATCTTTTTCGAAAATAGTACTAGAACTAAACTTTCTTTTGAATTAGCACAAAAACGTTTATCGGCTGACGTAATTAGTTTTTCGGCAGCACAATCTTCTGTTAAAAAAGGAGAAACCTTGATTGATACCGTAAATAATATTCTTTCAATGAAAGTGGATATGGTGGTGATGCGACATTCCAATCCTGGCGCAGCTCACTTCTTGTCTCAAAACGTAAAAGCAAGCATTGTAAATGCTGGAGATGGAGCACACGAACATCCAACACAGGCTTTATTAGATAGTTATTCCATCAGAGAAAAATTGGGTGATGTGGCAGGAAAAAAAGTGGTGATTGTTGGGGATATTTTACACTCCAGAGTAGCACTTTCAAATATATATGCTTTGCAAATGCAAGGCGCTCAAGTTAAAGTTTGCGGGCCAAAAACGTTAATTCCTAAACACATAGAATCTCTTGGAGTAACCGTAGAGTCAAATATACGTAAGGCACTAGAATGGTGTGATGTAGCGAATATGCTTCGAATTCAAAACGAAAGAATGGATGTGAATTATTTTCCTTCCACAAGGGAATATGCGCAACAATTCGGATTGGACAAAACCTTGCTAGATTCGCTAAATAAAGAAATAATAATTATGCACCCTGGACCTATTAATCGGGGAGTGGAAATTACCAGTGATGTTGCCGACTCGAAGCAATCGGTGATTTTGAATCAAGTTGAAAATGGTGTTGCAATTAGAATGGCAGTAATTTATTTATTGGCTTCAAAAATTCAATAGATTTTATTTTTATCGAATATATTAAGTAACATTAATTCTTTTGAAATTCTATATAAAGGAATTCATACTACTATGAAAGTAAATGCAAAAGGACATACTGTTTGTATAAAAGACACTAAAGGTGATTTGGTTTTATTCTTGACAAAAGTGACTAATGAATATAAAACCTTCGAAAACCTTAATATTATTATTGATATTAGAGCGTATAAAAACATTTCACTAGAAGCTATTACTAGTTTTTTGCCACTTTCAAAAATTCATAAAAAAGCCAAAAAATCATTTGTTATTGCTACTTCAGATCTTGATTATAATGCTATTTCTGATAAATTATCTGTTGTTCGTTCTCTACTCGAAGCTCATGACATTATTGAAATGGAGGAAATAGAACGCGATTTGGATTTTTAGAATTAAATAAAGTTATGGGTTAGGCATTTAACTCATAACTTATAACCCAAACTAAAAAAATGAATCTAACCATCCTGGGCTGTTATGCTGCAACACCACGTACTTTTACTAACCCAACTTCTCAGGTTTTAGAAATCAGAAATAGATTATTTTTGATAGATTGTGGCGAAGGTACGCAAGTACAATTACGCAAGAACAAAATTAGATTTTCGAAAATTAATCATATTTTTATTTCCCATTTGCATGGAGATCATTTTTTTGGTCTAGTAGGATTAGTTTCTACCTTCATGTTGCTCAATCGAACCAATGACTTACACATTTTTGGTCCAAAAGGAATCAAGGAAATTATTAATTTGCAATTGCGATTGTCTAATTCTTGGCCAACTTATGGGTTATTTTTTCACGAATTAGAATCCAAAGAAAGTGAAATTATTTTTGAAGACGAAAAGGTTATTGTAAAGACTATCCCTTTAAAACATCGGATTTATACCAATGGTTTTCTTTTTCAAGAAAAAATAAGGGAAAGAAAGTTGGATTTAAATGCCGTTCAGAATTATGAAATTGACAAATGTTATTACCAAAATATCAAAAACGGAAAAGACATCACCTTAGAGGATGGACGAGTTATTGAAAACCATAAATTGACTTTTAATCCAATTCCGCCTTTGAGTTATGCGTTTTGCTCGGACACGGCTTATGACGAAAGTATTATATCAATTATAAATGAAGTTGATGTATTGTATCACGAATCTACTTTTTTGGAATCAGAAGCAATTTTGGCAGGAAAAACAATGCATTCTACAGCAAAAGAAGCAGCTACTATTGCTTTGAAAGCGAATGTCAAACAATTGGTAATGGGACATTATTCCACCCGATATGAAAGCATTGAAATCTTTAAGGAACAGGCGGAAACTATTTTTCCAAATATACTTTTAGCAGAAGACGGGAAAAGTTTTGAGTTTTAAATCAAATTAGCTGTTTTTAAAAAGTGCTTTATCTTTTAAAACATAGTAATTTTACATCCATTAAATTAGGGTTAATGAAAGATATAGGAAATTATAGAAAATCGTATGATAAAAGTGAACTTTTAGAATCTACTATTCCAGAAGATCCAATCAATTTATTTAATAGGTGGTTTCACGAAGTAGAAGATTTTGGCGGGGTTGATGAAGTCAATGCCATGACAGTTTCAACCATTGGATTGGATGGTTTCCCAAAATCAAGAGTTTTGCTTTTGAAACAGTATACTTATGAAGGATTCATTTTTTATACCAATTACAATTCGGAAAAGGGTAGGGCAATTGGCAACAATCCCAGTATTTGTCTTTCTTTTTATTGGCATTCGCTCGAACGCCAAATAATAATAAAAGGTGTTGCCGAGAAAACTTCCGAGAATATTTCCGATGGTTATTTTGAATCCCGACCAACCGGAAGTAAGTTAGGTGCTATAGTTTCAAATCAAAGTGAAATCATTTCATCTAGAACGGTTTTAGAAGAGAGTTTAAAACAATTGGAAAAGGATTTTGAGGGAAAAGAAATTCCTAGACCAAAATATTGGGGAGGTTTTTTAGTTCGTCCTGTAGAAGTTGAATTTTGGCAAGGACGTCCTAATAGATTGCACGATAGAATTAGGTATCATTTACAAGATGATTTTACTTGGAAGATTGATAGACTAGCACCTTAAAAAGTTTTTCATAGATGTAAAGTTGATTAATCCGCACTATTTTAGATGCAAATAAATAATCTTTATCGAGTTTATAATTAAAATAGAAAAAAATATTCTATTATTGAAAATCAATCTATTGCCGATTTTCGGATTGATTTCAATCAGTCTTTAAATTATTTTGAAAATATATAAAAAAGAATTACTTTTGCACACCTTTTGGTGAATAAGAGTTTCCTTTAGGTATAAACAAAATTAAACAAACAACTTCTGTTGTTTTCTATCACTTTCAGAAACTCAAGATAACACAGAATACAAATTTTTAATCAGCATGTCTGAAACATTAAAATCACAAGAGCAGTTTTTAGCAGAATTTAATTGGCACAACTTTGAAGAAGGTATTGATGCCGTAGATAAAAAAAACTTAAAAGAATTCGAAGAACTGGTTTCAAAAACTTTCATCGCCACTGATCAAGAAGAAGTGGTAGATGGTATTGTTGTTAGAATTACAGATAGAGACGTTATCGTTGATATCAACGCAAAATCGGAAGGTGTTATTTCTTTAAACGAATTCCGTTACAATCCAAACTTAAAAGTAGGTGACAAAGTAGAAGTGTTAATTGATATCCGTGAGGATAAAACAGGTCAATTAGTATTATCTCACAGAAAAGCACGTACTATCAAATCATGGGATAGAGTTATTTCGGCTAACGAAACAGGAGAAATCGTTAATGGTTTTGTAAAATGCAGAACTAAAGGTGGTATGATCGTTGACGTTTTTGGAATCGAAGCTTTCTTACCAGGTTCTCAAATTGATGTGAAACCAATTAGAGATTACGATGTATACGTAAACAAAATGATGGAATTCAAAGTGGTGAAAATCAACCATGAATTCAAAAACGTTGTTGTTTCGCATAAAGCGCTTATTGAAGCGGATATTGAAGTACAGAAAAAAGAAATCATTGGTAAATTACAAAAAGGACAAGTATTAGAAGGTGTTGTTAAAAACATTACTTCTTATGGTGTCTTTATTGATTTAGGTGGTGTTGATGGATTAATTCACATTACTGACCTTTCTTGGTCTAGAATAAATCATCCTTCTGAAGTTCTTGAATTAGATCAAGTGCTGAATGTGGTAATCCTTGATTTTGATGACGAGAAAACAAGAATCCAATTAGGATTGAAACAATTAAACGCTCACCCTTGGGATGCTCTTGACGCTAAATTAGCAATAGGAGATAAGGTAAAAGGTAAAGTAGTTGTAATCGCTGATTACGGTGCTTTTATCGAAGTTGCTGAAGGTGTTGAAGGTTTAATCCACGTTTCTGAAATGTCATGGTCTACTCATTTACGTTCCGCTCAAGATTTCGTAAAAGTAGGAGATATTGTGGAAGCAGTTATTCTGACTTTGGACAGAGACGACCGTAAAATGTCAATGGGTATAAAACAATTGTCTCAAGACCCTTGGACAGATATCACAGCTAAATATCCAGTAGGTTCTAAACATTCTGGAATCGTTAGAAACTTTACAAACTTTGGAATTTTCGTAGAATTAGAAGAAGGTATTGATGGATTGATTTACATCTCTGACCTTTCTTGGACTAAGAAAATCAAACATCCATCTGAATTTGTAAATGTTGGTGAAAAATTAGATGTAGTAGTATTAGAATTAGATGTTGAAGGACGTAAATTATCTTTAGGTCACAAACAAACTACTGCTAATCCTTGGGATCAATATGAGGCTTCTTTCGCAGTGGGAACTATCCATACAGGGGAAATTGCTGAAATTGTTGACAAAGGCGCTACTGTAGAATTCGGAGAAGATATCGTTGCTTTCATTCCAACACGTCACCTTGAAAAAGAAGACGGTAAGAAATTGAAAAAAGGAGAAACTGCTGAATTCAAAGTAATCGAATTCAACAAAGAATTCAAGAGAGTTGTTGCTTCTCACACGGCTATTTTCCGTGAAGAAGAAGAAAAAGCGGTAAAAGCGGTTGCCGAAGCGGTTGCTTCAGCTACAAATGCACCAGCTGCAACTCTTGGAGACAACAATGATATCCTTGCTGGTTTGAAAGCCAAAATGGAAAAAAACGAGAAAAAGAAATAAGATATATTTCTTGATTTTGAATATAGAAAGTCCCGATTAAATCGGGACTTTTTTTTTGGCTTGTTTTTTCATTGCGAGCGTAACACATTGGAGCGCGGCAATCTGTTGTAATTGTAATTACGAGTATAACGGAGTGGAAAGGCAGCGCGTGAACAAAAGATTGTTTCGTAGATCTTCACGCAATGACACTTAATAAAAAAATCCCAATTCTGTAAAATGTCCAGAATTGGGATTTTATAATTTTTATACTATTCAAAAAAAAGTGCCACTTAAATGAGGAAAATGCCTTACAGGATCAATAAGTTATCTCAAACTAGCACCCAATTCCGTTTCGAAATTATTTTTCAACTTAACCATAACGTTGTCAATTTGAACATCTGTTAAGGTTTTTGTAGTGTCTTGAATGGTAAAACCAAGGGCGTACGATTTCTTGCCTTCCGGAAGATTCTTACCTTGGTACACATCAAACAAATTAATGTCTTTTAAGAGTGATTTTTCCGTTTGTCTGGCAAGATTATAGATAGAATCGAAAGTTACGTTGTCATCCAATAACAAGGACAAATCTCTGCGGACTTCAGGATATTTAGGAATTTCAGTGAATTTGATTTTGTTAGATAGTAATTTCAAAATCAAAGCCCAATTAAAATCGGCATATAAAACTTCTTGCTTAATATCAAAATGTTTCAAAACCGATTTTTTCACGACACCATATTCCACAAGTTTATCATTTCCAATACCGATTGCAATTCCTTCCGAAAAAACATCAGAGGATATTGCGGTGTTTTGTGTTTTTTGAATGCCTAATCTCGCAATAACTCCATTTACATAGCCTTTAAATAAAAAGAAATCGGTAGGTTTTTGTGGATTTGTCCAGCTTTCTTGATTTCTGTTTCCTGTTATCAATAGCGTCAAATGCTTGTGTTCTTCATAACCGGAAGGGAATTTATGGTAGGTTTTTCCAAATTCAAAAAATTTCAAATCTGAATTTCTGCGATTAATATTATAGGATATTGCTTCCAATCCCGAGAACAATAATGATTGACGCATTGCCGCTAAATCAGTACTCAATGGATTTAACATCATCACATTATGTTCAGATTTTAGCATTTCAGATAATTCAACATAAGATGAAGTCGTCAATGAATTGGCCATCATTTCATTGAATCCTTGCGAATTCAATTGGGTCGAAATGATATTTTGAACCTTATAATCTTCGGTTCTTGGAGCATTGGAAACCGTGGCATTCAGTTTTTCAGAGAAATTAATATTGTTATAGCCATAGACCCTGAGAATTTCTTCGATAACATCAATTTCTCTTTGCACATCAACACGATAGGCAGGAATTGTCAACCCTAATCCAGCATCAGAAACGCTATTTACTTTAATTTCTAATGAAGCTAATATGTTTTTAATGGTTTCCTTTGGTAATTCTTGACCAATAATTTTCTTTGCATTGTCAAAATTCAATACCACAGGAAAATCCTCAATTTTCTTTGGATAAAGATCTGTAATATCCGAAGTGATTTCTCCACCAGCAACTTCTTGAATCAACAAAGCAGCCCGTTTTAAGGCATATTCAGTAATAGTTGGGTCAATTCCTCTTTCAAATCGGAAGGAAGCGTCTGTATTTAATTGGTGTCTTTTCGCGCTTTTACGGATACTCACTGGATTAAAATAAGCACTTTCAAGAAATATAGAAGTAGTGCTTTCTGAAACCCCAGAATTTTTCCCGCCAAAAACTCCCGCAATACATATAGGACCCACTTCGTCACAAATCATTAGATCTTCCTCGTGTAAAGTTCTTTCTATATTATCTAGCGTCGTAAATTTAGTTCCTGAAGGAAGTGTTTTTATAATTATTTTACCACTAATTTTTGAAGTATCAAAAGCATGAAGAGGTTGTCCTAATTCATGTAAAACATAATTGGTAACATCTACAATATTATTTTTTGGATTTAATCCAATGGATTTTAATCGATTTTGTAACCAAGTAGGGGAGGGTTTTACTGTAATTCCAGAAATGGTGACCCCACAATATCTTGGAGCTAATAATGGGTTTTCTATGCTAACATCTATTTTAAGGATTCTTTTATCTACCCTAAAATTACTAACTGATGGTGAAATCAATTCCACTTTGACTCCACTTTGTAATAAACCAGCTCTTAGATCTCTAGCCGTTCCAAAATGACTCATGGCATCGGCACGATTTGGAGTTAGTCCAATTTCAAAAACCTCGTCATTTTCAATTTTGAAAACACTAGCTGCCTGAGTTCCTGCTGCAATAGAATTTTCAAGTATCATAATCCCATCGTGACTTGTCCCTAGCCCTAATTCGTCTTCGGCGCAAATCATTCCGTTACTTTCTTGACCGCGAATTTTTCCTTTTTTTATTCGAAAAGCAATACCTTCTTTATCATACAATGTAGCTCCAATAGTGGCAACGGGTACTTTTTGACCTGATTCAACATTGGCTGCACCACATACAATCTGAACAGGAATACCATCACCTAAATCTATGGTAGTTACTTTCAATCGGTCGGCGTCAGGGTGTGGAAGACAACTAATAATGTGACCCACAACAATACCATCCAATCCTCCTTTTACAGATTGGTATTTTTCGACTACTTCAACCTCTAGACCTAAATCGGTCAATAAAGCTGCAGTCTCTTCGGATTTCCAGTCAATTTTAATGAATTGTTTTAACCAATTGTAAGATATTTTCATTTTATTATATGTGTATTTTCAAGATTGCAAAGATAATTTTCAATTATCAATTAACTAATATAATTCCAAATGTTTTTCTTTTTTGTCATTTCAATAAAAACTATTCTCATAGTGGCGTGTTCTGCCTTTTGCAATTGCCCATCATTTTTGAGAATTTCCTTAGCATAGTTTCGCGCTAAAAGCAAAATATCTCGATCCCGTACAAGATCCGCAATTTGAAGGTTGAGTACTCCACTTTGCTGTGTCCCCATTAAATCACCAGGACCACGAAGCTTGAGATCGACTTCCGCAATTTCGAAACCATCATTTGTACTGACCATTGTTTCTATTCGGGTTTTGCTGTCAACACTCAATTTGTGACTCGTCATCAAGATGCAATAACTTTGGTCGGCGCCACGACCCACCCGGCCTCGAAGTTGATGGAGTTGAGATAGTCCAAAACGTTCGGCACTTTCGATAATCATCACGCTGGCGTTAGGGATATTAACTCCAACTTCAATAACGGTTGTAGCCACCATAATATTTGTTTTTCCTTCGGTAAAGCGCTTCATTTCGGCTGCTTTATCTGCTGGTTTCTTCTTGCCGTGAAGGATTGAAATGGAATATTGAGGCAAGGGAAAGTCTCGGGAAATACTTTCATAACCATCCATCAAATCCTTAAAATCCATTTTTTCCGATTCTTGGATTAATGGATAAACAATATAAATCTGTCTGCCAATGGCAATCTCGTCCCGAATGAATTTCCAAACTTTCAGGCGATTGCTGTCAAATCGATGTACGGTTTGAATGGGTTTTCGTCCAGGAGGTAATTCGTCAATTACCGAAATATCCAAGTCGCCATACAAACTCATTGCTAAAGTTCTGGGAATAGGAGTGGCAGTCATCACCAAAACGTGTGGTGGAATTTCGTTTTTCTTCCAAAGCTTAGAACGTTGTTCAACCCCAAAACGGTGTTGCTCATCAATCACTGCTAAACCTAAATTTTGAAATCGCACCTTGTCTTCCAACAAAGCATGTGTGCCAATTAAAATGTGTAAACTTCCGTTTTCAAGTTCTTCGTGAATAATTTTTCTGTCAGCAGTTTTGGTTGAACCTGTCAGTATTTTTATGTTGATATTTAATTCTTTGGCTAATTGGGTCAAACCATTAAAATGCTGATTTGCCAAGATTTCTGTAGGCGCCATCAAACAGGATTGAAAATCATTGTCCAAAGCAATAAGCATGCTCATCAAAGCCACAATAGTTTTGCCAGAACCCACATCGCCTTGCAACAATCGATTCATTTGGGCGTTGCTGCCCATGTCGACTCGAATTTCTTTAATCACTCTTTTCTGGGCGTTTGTCAATTCAAACGGGAGATGATTCTGGAAAAAAGTATTAAAATAATCTCCCACTTTAGTGAAAGGATGTCCTTTTATTTTATGTTTACGAATAAGATTTTTGGTGATTAACTGTAATTGAATGAAGAATAATTCTTCAAAAATTAATCGGAATTTGGCTTTAGCTAAAACTTCGGCACTTTTGGGGAAATGAATATTGAATAAAGCCACATTTTTAGGAATCAGTTTTAATTCAACAATCAAATAATCAGGTAATGTTTCAGAAAACAAAGCTTGTGTTTCCTGAAATAATTGTTGCATTAATTTATTAATCACTCGGTTCGAAACACCTCTATTTGTCAAGGTTTCCGTCGATGGATAAACGGGTTGCATGGCTGAACGCAGGTTTTGTTCGTGTTCTGTCATCAACTCAATTTCGGGGTGTGCCATATTGAACGTGTTTCCAAAAGAAGTGCATTTCCCAAAAACAACACATATTTCGTTAAGTTTTAAACTTTCCCGAATCCATTTGTGACCTTGAAACCAAACGAGCTCCATTTGCCCCGTATCGTCGACAAAAGTGGCGACTAATCGTTTCTGGTTTTTGCCAAATTCAACTGTTTTGACGTTGATTATTTTTCCAATGATTTGGACTTCAGCAACATTATTTTGCAATTCGTTAATCTTGTAATATCGCGTTCTATCAATATATCGATTGGGGAAAAAATTGAGCAGATGGCTATACTTATAAATCCCCAATTCCTTACGAAGCAATGCGCCACGGTTAGGTCCGACACCTTTGAGGTATTCAATAGGAGTTTCGAGTAGATTAGTTTGCATTTAGCGAAGATAGTTTTTTGTTTGTAAATTAGAAAATCAGATAAATTGTAATTGGAGAAATATAATTGGTATTTTTGAAGCATTAAAACAACCTATATAATGAAAACTCATCTCGCATTGCTTCGTGGCATTAATGTTTCTGGTCACAATATGATAAAAATGGAGACACTTAAAACCACATTGGAAGCAATAGGTTTTGAAAACGTACAAACTTATATCCAGTCAGGAAATGTTTTCGTAGACACAGTAGAAGATAGCCCTGCAAAAGTGGGTTTTCTAATCAAGCAAGAAATTTTTAAAACTTTTGGTTGCGATGTACCTATTGTAGTGATTGGGCGACAGGATTTAGAAGCTTGTTTTACCAACAATCCTTTTTTGGAGGATGTCAACGTAGATGTGAAAAAATTATATGTAGCTTTTGTTTCAAAAGAGCTGCGGAGCGATAATATAAATGATTTAAAAACTAGTCAGTTCAAACCAGATGAAGCCCACATAAATTCAACTAGAATTTTTATAAAATATGCTGTGGGAGCTGGTAAGACAAGATTAGATCAAAAATATATAGAGAAAAAATTAAATCTAACGGCTACTATTCGAAATTGGAATACCGTAACTCAGTTGCTAAAAGTGTATGAGGAAAAGTAGATTTTAAATACCTTTTCCTTTCAATCACTACATTTACTTTTAACTAAATAATCCAATTTATTTATAAATTAGAATATCTACCACAATTGACTCACCTCATTTTTAATAAAGGACAATGCGGCACTACTAGGGGATTGTTTTTGCAGAAGGTCACTCAAAATAATTTCACGTAACTCGTCTGCATTCCTTACGTTATCTTTTGTTGTTGCCAAACGAATCATTTGTATTGTAGCATTTTTTGCAGTAGTAATAGTTGACCAACACTCGTCTGAAATATAGATTTGTTGGGCCAAATTATGTTCGAATTCTTGTTCGATTTGTGCAATTATATAGTTAGCATAATCGTGTTTATTTACTGATATTGGCGTAATTCTTACTATTAATTGTGAGGGATTTATACGCTCTAAAAACAAGGTCATGCGTTCGTAGGCTTGTAATCGCAAGGATAAAATAGCTGGTTTTGATTCCTTTGGCAGCACATTGTCTATTTTTTCTTTTTCATTTTTTGAATATAGCTTAAAAAAACTATAAACTAAAAACCCCATTATTAGTGTTGGCAAAGTATAACTTACTAATTCTATTATTCGAGTTAATTCCATCTTTATATTTTTAGTACCCAAAGGCAAATTAACGAATAAACAAATAAACTTATAGGGTACATCGGGTAAAATTTTAAACTATTATAAATGCTACATTATTATTTTACTTTGCACCGCTTCGTTTTTTACTATATTTATTGGCGCTGTTGAGGTTGGCAATGCTTTCGAAGGTTAGATTGACACATGATGAATGATCATAAAAGGGAATAAGTTCATCCGGTTTGTCTTTTTGATAATTATCATTGAACCTCGATACGGTTTGGGTACGATGTGCTTTATAAATAGAAAAGCAGTATTTTTTTAATTCTTAAATCCTTAATTTTGCATTAAATAGAAAATTCATATGCGTAAATATATTGACCAACTTAACGAAGCCCAACGAGAACCCGTATTGCAAAAAGACGGGCCAATGATTATTATTGCGGGTGCGGGTTCAGGAAAGACACGTGTATTGACGATTCGAATTGCCTATCTGATGAGTTTAGGGGTAGACGCTTTTAGTATTTTGGCTTTGACGTTTACCAATAAGGCAGCTCGTGAAATGAAAAAACGTATCTCCGATATTGTAGGGTCTAATGAAGCCAAGAATCTTTGGATGGGAACTTTTCACTCAGTTTTTGCACGAATTCTTCGCTCCGAAGCCGATAAATTAGGTTATCCATCCAATTTTACGATCTATGACACCCAAGATTCTGTTCGTCTGATTTCATCGGTTATTAAGGAAATGCAATTGGATAGAGATGTTTACAAACCCAAACAGGTATTAAGCCGGATATCTAGTTATAAAAATAGTTTGATAACTGTAAAGGCCTATTTCAATAATCCCGAATTACAAGAAGCTGACGCCATGAGCAAAAAGCCGCGTTTGGGTGAAATATATCAAAATTATGTAGAGCGTTGTTTTAAAGCTGGCGCTATGGACTTTGATGATTTGTTATTAAAAACCAATGAGTTACTGACTCGTTTTCCAGAAGTATTATCAAAATATCAAAACCGTTTTCGATACATTCTGGTCGATGAGTACCAAGACACCAATCATTCACAGTATTTGATTGTACGAGCATTATCAGATAAATTCCAAAATATTTGTGTCGTGGGCGATGATGCACAAAGTATTTATGCTTTTCGTGGAGCCAATATCAACAACATCCTCAATTTTCAGAAAGATTATGAAGACGTAAAAACCTTTAGATTGGAACAAAATTACCGTTCTACAAAAAATATTGTAGAAGCTGCGAATTCGATTATAGAAAAAAATAAAACTAAACTTGATAAAATTGTCTGGACTGCTAATACAGATGGTGCCAAAATAAAAGTGCACCGCAGTATGACAGATGCCGAAGAAGGGCGTTTTGTTGCCAGCACGATTTTCGAACAAAAGATGCAAAACCAAATGCTTAATGGTCAATTTGCCATTTTGTATCGTACCAATGCGCAATCCAGAGCGATGGAAGATGCGCTTCGAAAACGAGATATTCCATACCGAATTTACGGGGGTTTGTCGTTCTATCAAAGAAAAGAAATCAAAGATGTTTTGTGCTATTTGCGATTAGTCATTAATCCAAAAGACGAAGAAGCTTTAATTCGTGTAATCAATTATCCAGCTCGAGGAATCGGTGACACGACGGTTGAAAAACTGACTGTAGCGGCTAATCATTACAAGCGTTCTATCTTTGAAGTGATGCAAAATATTGATAAAATAGATTTAAAACTAAATTCGGGAACCAAACAAAAACTACAGGATTTTGTGATGATGATTCAGAGTTTTCAAGTGATAAACGAAAACCAGGATGCTTTTTATATTACCGATCATGTAGCTAAAAAAACAGGATTGGTTCAAGAATTAAAAAAAGATGCCACACCAGAAGGAATGGCAAAAATTCAGAATATTGAGGAATTATTAAATGGAATAAAGGATTTCACTGAAGGTCAAAAAGAAATTGATGGCGCTCGTGGTGCCTTAGCCGAATTTATGGAAGATGTCGCCTTGGCAACTGATTTAGACAAAGACACAAGTGATGAAGATCGTGTGGCGTTGATGACAATCCATTTGGCAAAAGGATTGGAATTTCCAACGGTTTTCGTTGTTGGGATGGAAGAAGATTTATTTCCTAGTGCGATGTCTATGAGCACAAGGAGTGAACTCGAGGAAGAACGCCGTTTGTTTTACGTAGCATTAACACGTGCTGAACATCAAGCATATTTGACGTATGCGCAATCGCGTTACCGTTGGGGGAAATTGACAGATAGTGAACCTTCCCGTTTTATTGAAGAAATTGATGGTCAATATTTGGAATATTTAACGCCAGAAGAAAATAATTATCGTTATAAACCAATGATTGATAGTGATGTTTTTGGAGATATTGATAAATCAAAATTGCGTTTGGCTAAGCCTCTAGGAGGGACACCACCAAAACAATATGGAGATGAACAACCTGTAACTGTAAGGAAGTTGAAGCCAATGAATTCTAATTCTCCTTCGGGTGCCTCCAATTTATTTGATAACAAATTAACGATTGGAAATATCGTAATGCACGAACGTTTTGGAAAGGGCGAAGTTATTAATTTAGAAGGTGTTGGTGCAGATAAAAAAGCAGAAATCAAATTTGAAGTAGGAGGGATTAAAAAATTGTTACTGCGTTTTGCAAAATTGGATATAATAGGATAATCGCTTAAGGTATTAAGCTTAAATTATTTATGGCACAATTCATAAAAATATACGAAGACAAACCAAACGAGACCGCAATTAAAAAAGTAGTCGATGTTTTGAAAAATGGTGGTTTGGTGATATATCCAACTGATACTGTTTATGGTTTGGGTTGTGATATTACGAATACCAAAGCATTGGAGCGTATTGCGAAAATTAAGGGTGTTAAGTTGGAAAAAGCCAATTTTTCTTTTGTTTGTTCCGATTTGAGCCACATTTCAGATTATGTGAAGCAAATTGACACCGCAACTTTTAAAATCTTAAAAAGAGCTTTGCCAGGACCTTATACTTTCATTCTGCCTGGAAATACTAATTTACCAAAAGAATTCAAAAAGAAAACTACCGTAGGAATTCGGGTTCCCGATAATGCGATTGCCTTAGAAATTGTTCGACAATTGGGCAACCCAATTGTTTCGACCTCCATACATGATGAAGATGATCTAATTGAATACACTACTGATCCGGAACTTATTTTCGAGAAATGGCAAAATCTAGTTGATATGGTTATTGATGGTGGTTATGGCGATAATATAGGTTCCACTGTTATTGATTTGTCAGGCGATGAACCCATTGTAGTGAGAGAAGGAAAAGGAAATTCAGACATTATTTAATTTTATCTAGCAAATTATAAATGGCAGTATATAAACAAAAAACGTCCCGAATACCGAGACGTTTTTTTTTAATCTGAAATATGATTATTATTGTTTTTTCATTTCTTTTTCAATCATATCATAAAACTCATCTATTTTTGGCAATACAACAATTCGAGTTCTTCTGTTACGCGCTCTATTTTCAGCTGAATCGTTTGCCACTAAAGGAATATAAGAACTTCTTCCTGCGGCAATTAATTGAGCTGGATTAACTTTCAATTCTTGAGTTAAAACTCTAACTATTGATGTAGATCGTTTTACACTTAAATCCCAATTATCTAGTAAATCACCACTCCCGCTATAAGGGATGTTATCGGTATGCCCCTCAACCATACATTCAAATGTAGGTTTATCATTAACCACTTTAGCTACTTTAGCCAAAACCCCTTTTGCTTTATCAGTCACATTATAACTGCCACTTTTGAATAACATTTTATCGGAAATAGAAATAAATACAACTCCTTTATCTACATTGATTTCAATATCTGGATCAGATATTCCAACAGCACTTTTTAAACTAGTAATTACAGCAAGGGTCACACTATCCTTTTTGGTTAATGCATCTTGCATTCTAGTGATTTTTAAATCTTTTTCCTTAATGGATTCTAAAGCTTTTTCAACATTTTCAGCCCCTTTTGTTGATAATATTGCCATGTCTTTAGAACTATTGATTAAAGTTTGGTTATTTTCTCTTAAACCAGCAACAGTAGCAGAAAGCCCCGCTTTTTCTTCTAAACAAGAGTTTAATTTTACTGTACATGAATTCAATAAATCTTGAGTTTCTTTATTTTTGGCTTCAAGATCTGTAAATTTCCTTTTGGAAACACAAGAAGTTAAAAGCACTAAGACGGATAAGGCAACGACAATTTTTTTCATAGAGTTTAAAATTTAATTAAAAGTTATTTACGATTTAAGTTGTTAAAATAAAGAACGGTCAAATATAGTGCTAAATAATTTTATTTTATTAATGAAATATAAATAAACGATACTTTTTGTTTTATAGTATTTTTCAGATTGATATCCCCCCCTTTTTGTTAAATGCAAATAAAATAGGCTATAAAAAGATAGATGGGCCTTTAACACTGCCCCCATATGTTTAAATTTTCCCTGAAAAAAAAATTGGATTGCGGCAATACCATCTAAAACAAGGCGAATAAAAATTACAGAAAATAATTGCTTTTTAGGGAGGTTTTTAGTCAACATTAACAACGAATTTCTAAAATTTAATTCTGTTTTCTTTGAGTTGATCTTTTGCAGTGTAGCACCACCTAGGTGGTACACTACCGATTGTGAATTGTATTTTATTACATAACTTTTATTATTCGCTCGCCAACACAAATCAATTTCTTCTTGATGGGCAAAAAAATCAGGATCAAAACCCTTCAAATTCTTAAAGACGGAACTTCGAATAAAAAAACAAGCACCTGAAGCCCAAAATATTTTGCAGTTGTCATCATACTGTCCGTTATCTTTTTCCACGGTGTCAAAAATACGTCCACGACAAAATGGATACCCATATTTATCTATGAATCCCCCAGCGGCACCAGCATATTCAAAATATTCTTTACGTTTAAAATCTAAAATTTTAGGTTGAATAATGGCTGTTTTGGGTTCGTTTTCAAATGTTTCGATGATGGGTTTTAGCCAGTTTTCGGTCACTTCCACATCTGAATTAACTAAAGCGTATATTTCCGCATCAATGTGTTTTAACGCTTCGTTATAGCCTTGAGCAAAGCCAAAATTCTTTTTATTTATAATTATTTTAACCGTTGGAAAATTATCTTTTACAAAACTAATAGAGTTATCTGTAGAAGCATTGTCTGCAACATAAATAGTAGCTTGAGGAGAATATTGAATAAACGATGGTAAAAATTGCTCTAATAATTTCAAACCATTCCAATTGAGTATGACAACTGCTATTTCCATTTCTATTTTGAATTTATCAATTGGTAATTCGGCAGTTCTTTTAAAAATTCGTATTTTTCATTCTCAAAATCCATTTGGCAAAAGTAATGATTATGACCATTGGTTACCATTAAAAACTGGGCTTTTAAAGACATATTATATCGGGCAATTTGATCGAATGTCGCTTGTGCTGTTTTAATTTCGGGTGATTTGCATTCAACTAAAATAAAAATGGAGCCATTGGGATTAAAAACAACAACATCATATCTTTTTCTTAATCCGTTGACATTTAACACTTTTTCAACATTTATCAATGATTTAGGATATTTTTTTTCAGCCAATAAAAATTGAATGACGTGCTGACGAACCCATTCTTCAGGAGTGAGGAGGATGAATTTTTTTCTAATTTCATCAAAAATAGAAACTTTATTTTCGCTATTTTTGAACCGGAAGTTATAAACTGGAAAATTAAGTTGCTGCATGAAGCAAAAGTATTAAATAAGTTTCAAGTTTTCAAATCTGAAAATCTGGAATTTTAAATTCGTAAACGAGCCTAAAGGGCGAAATCACGATGCAATCGAAAAAATGGATGAAGTTTTAAAAATTGTTAATAATATAAAAAATGGTAATTTCAAGCCCATATATTTCTTAATGGGTGAAGAACCTTATTATATTGACATATTAGCTGATTATATTGAACAAAATGCATTATCGGAAGAGGAGAAAGGCTTCAATCAAACTGTTTATTATGGACGTGATGTTTCAATAGAAGACATTGTTTTGACGGCAAAGCGCTATCCAATGATGGCTGAACGCCAAGTGGTGATTATCAAAGAGGCTCAGGATTTAGCTAGAACCATTGACAAACTAGAAAGTTATGCTCTAAACCCAATGCCTTCAACAATTTTGGTGTTTTGCTACAAGTATAAATCCCTAGACAAACGCAAAAAAATGACGAAATTGATTGACAAAGTAGGGGTGCTTTACGAAAGTAAAAAACTCTATGAAAATCAAGTAGGCGATTGGATAAAACGCGTTTTGTCAGCTAAAGGCTATTCGATTGAACCTAAAGCTAATGCCATGTTAGTTGAGTTTTTGGGTAATGATTTAAGTAAAATTAATAATGAGCTTGAAAAATTGCAAATTATTTTACCGACAAACAGTGTGATTACACCTAAACATATTGAGGAAAATATAGGTTTTAGCAAAGATTTTAATAACTTCGAATTATTGAATGCTTTAGGATCAAGAAACCAATTGAAAGCGTTTCAAATAGTACAATATTTTTCGGATAACCAAAAAGCAAATCCTTTGACATTAACACTTAGTACATTGTTTGGTTTTTTTATTAAAATATTAAAATACCATGGATTGAAAGACAGAAACCCTAATAATGTTGCTCCGGTTCTCGGTATCAGCCCTTATTTCTTGAAGGATTATGATTTGGCATTAAAAAATTATCCTATGAAAAAGGTGAGCCAAATTGTAACTACGTTGAGAACTATTGATGTTAAAAGCAAAGGAGTTGGGGCAAATGCCCTCCCACAATCAGATTTATTAAAAGAAATGCTTTATAAGATATTTAATTAATGCTAAAGTAACAATTGCTTATAACGATTGAATGTATACAATTTAAAATTTTCTTACTGCCCTGACACTAAATAGGTCATTCTTATAATAAAAAAAAGCTTCGTTTTTTGAACCATTATTGAAATCTTCATACCAAGCAAAGTTCCCAATGTAATCTTCGGTTGAACTGCAGTAAAGTACTAAATGAAAACCATTAGCATCCCCTAATACTTGGTTCACAATAGGCATTGCATTATAGCATTCATTTAATTCCCAAATAGCAGGTAAATACCAATCATCGTAGCCTTCGTTAATATATTCATCACAAAGTTTAGCTGCACTAGTCTCATGTCCTGTTTGGTTTATAATAGCCAAGGTATTATTTTGGCCATCAGTTCTGTTTTGTGCAGTTATTCCAATCTGCTCTTGGTCAACATTACTCCAAATTTGAGATGTACTCAAATCAATTAATGAACATATTAACCCATGTTCTTCTTTATTAGTATCCTTGTAAACAGACACTATAATCCCTCCTTTATATAAATCCCCCACATTATGGATAAATACTTCATTTTCGAAAGACTGTACTTGTGAAAATATGGTGGTAGTTATAATAAACGCTATAATAGTATATGCTTTTTTCATTTTTTAAGAAATATTCAATTAGAGTAAATTTAATTAGAAAAGGTGTTTTTAAATTTAATTTTTAATAATAAAAAGAGTAGCACGTACCCTTCTTGCTGATTGAAGGGTGGTTTTATCTGGATCATCTTCACCAGTTGTTAAAATAGAAATTCTTCCCGTGTCAATATTATTTGCAACAAACAATTTCTTCAAATTTTCAGACCTTCGTTGTGACAAACCTAAATCTTCACCACCACTACTATCGGCATAACCTCTAAATATAACCATATTGTTTTGAGAAGTCTTCAAAAAATCAATGATAGCAATAATAGTATTTGAATTACCTTCATTAGGCTCATCTTTGTTAAAATCATAAAAAACATTTAAATATTCCTTTTTGTCCATAATGTTAATAATTTCCTCAGTACTTCCGATACCTTTTAATTTCTTAGCCCAAGAATATACAAGTCCTAGAGTCATATTATACATAAGGCCTTTGGTATCACTATCCGATATCAAGAGAGGGTCTGGTTTTTTTTTAGGATCATAGTTAGGATTTGTCAGATAATTATAATCCATATAACTATCTCTAGCAATTCCGTTGTAAAAATATTGTTGGCGGAAATTATTTGTAGTAGTAAAATCGATTTTACCTGAAAATCGTGTACTGATTTTTATTTGTGGACTAATCCCATATAAAAAACTAATATTATTTTCAGTTAATTGAGCCATGTTTAATCGAGCATATTGAAGCCCTCCGTGAAGGTAAAGGCCAATACTTCTAGTCTTTTCTAAAAAACTCATAAGATTCATCAAAACATGTGCGCCAGCTCTATATTCTTGTGTTTTAAATGGTTTGTCAAAATCAAACATGACACCTTTTTTAGATTTTTGTTTAAATCGATTGTCATTGCTAAAATAATTTGTTGCAAGATCAAACTTAACTCCAAAAAGAGTATTGTACATTTTAACAACTCCTATGTTAAAATGTTGAAATTTAGTGATCACAAGCCCTTGATCTGGCCATGCAGGTGATATTGGGTAAATTGGTATATTATTTCCAGCATTTACCTCCGCTGACCACTTATAATAATCTTTAGTTGGAGAATTTTTTTGTGCTGACGTTGCGTTAAATATAAAAAAAAAGGTTGCTATTAAAATTAGTTTATTCATAATCTAAAAAAAAATATTTCTCAAAAATAATGTATTTATATCAAGTTTTACATTTTTTTTTTAAACTTGATATAAATACATTATTTTTTAAAAAAAATAATACACTAAATCGGATTAAATGTCTATAAAATAATCCATGCTGCAAATTTAGGATTACTTCATTAATTTAAAATCCATTCCCTGTTTGGTAGTCATTCCTCGACTGCCGGATGAATCAAAGCCTTTAGCGATTTAAGTTCGCCGTGCTTGTGCTATTTGACCTAGGTATGACACTAAAATATTCAAGACTACTTTCTTACGTTTTATTTTTATTCATTTTTAATTATCATTTTTTTGTAATATTTTTGCTAAAAAAAATGGCAGACGATAAGAAAGTAATTTTCTCAATGCAAAAATTGAGTAAAACCTACCCAGGAGCAGATAAACCAGTGCTTAAAAACATCTATTTGAGTTTCTTTTATGGAGCGAAAATCGGCATTCTAGGTTTAAACGGTTCTGGGAAATCTTCTTTATTAAAAATTATTGCAGGAGTAGATAAGAATTTTCAAGGCGATGTGGTATTTCAACCCGGCTATACAGTCGGCTACTTAGAACAAGATCCTATTCTTGACGATTCCAAAACGGTGATTGAAATCGTTAGGGAAGGCGTTGCAGAAACGATGGCGGTTTTAGACGAATTCAACAAAATTAATGATAGTTTTGGGTTGCCAGAAGTCTATGAAGATGCTGATAAAATGGAGCAATTAATGGATCGTCAGGCGATTTTGCAAGATAAGATTGATGCTCTTGGTGCATGGGAAATTGATACTAAATTAGAGATTGCCATGGATGCTTTGCGTACACCAGAAGGCGATACGCCAATCAAGAATTTATCGGGTGGTGAACGCCGTCGTGTGGCATTGTGTCGTTTGTTGTTGCAACAACCAGACGTTTTGTTATTAGACGAGCCTACGAATCACTTAGACGCTGAGAGTGTCCTCTGGTTAGAACAACATTTAGCACAATATGCTGGAACTGTTATTGCAGTAACGCACGACCGGTATTTTTTGGATAATGTAGCTGGTTGGATTTTAGAATTAGATAGAGGAGAAGGTATTCCTTGGAAAGGAAATTATTCTTCTTGGTTAGATCAAAAATCTAGCAGAATGGCATTGGAAGAAAAAGTAGCTTCCAAACGTAGGAAAACCTTAGAACGCGAGTTGGATTGGGTTCGTCAAGGAGCCAAAGGGAGACAAACGAAACAAAAAGCACGTTTGCAGAACTATGATAAACTCTTGAATGAAGACCAAAAACAATTGGACGAAAACTTGGAAATCTATATTCCAAATGGACCAAGATTAGGAACAAACGTGATTGAATCCAAAAATGTTGCCAAAGCTTTTGGAGATAAATTATTGTATGATAATTTAAACTTCACTTTGCCACAGGCTGGAATTGTTGGAATTATAGGCCCTAATGGGGCTGGTAAATCAACTATTTTTAAAATGATTATGGGTGAAGAAAAACCAGATGCTGGGGAGTTTCTAATTGGTGACACGGTGAAAATAGCTTATGTCGATCAAGCGCATTCGAATATAAATCCAGATAAATCCATTTGGGAAAACTTTGCCGATGGTCAGGAATTAATCATGATGGGCGGGAAACAAGTCAATTCGCGGGCCTATTTATCTCGTTTCAATTTTGGTGGAGGCGAACAAAACAAAAAAGTTTCCATGCTTTCAGGTGGTGAACGAAACCGGTTGCACCTTGCTATGACCTTGAAAGAAGAAGGAAACGTGCTTTTGCTGGATGAGCCAACGAATGATTTGGACATCAACACACTTCGTGCCTTAGAGGAAGGCTTGGAAAATTTTGCAGGTTGTGCCGTAGTAATTTCTCACGACAGATGGTTCTTAGATAGAATTTGCACCCATATTTTGGCATTCGAAGGCAACTCTGAAGTGTATTATTTTGAAGGTGGTTTTTCTGATTATGAAGAAAATAAAAAGAAACGTTTGGGTGCCGATTTGACTCCGAAACGATTGAAATACAGAAAATTGATAAGAGGGTAAGGGTGTTATAAGACCTCAAAAAAGCTATTTCCAACCTCACGGATTTTATAAAACCCGTGAGGTTTTTTCTTATAAAAATTTTGATTTTAGTTCTAATGTTGGAACCCAACAATTTTCTTTTTTGCCATACCATTGATACCGATTTTTGGCAATATAATCATAGAGATGATTTCTAATTCCGGTTGGAATAATCTTGAAAATAGTTCCGAAATGGAAAAATCCACCAAGACTTCTTGCAATTTCTAATGCTGCCTGTGATTTGTAATAATAGGCAATTCCGGGTTCGTATAAAATGACACTATCAATATTTGCAGTATTAATACCAATGTGTTTCAGGATTTGTTGTCCCAATTCCGATTGCAATGCCACAAAGTGAAACACATCTTTCGTATCGTGTTTGATGACAAACTGAACGGCCGAATCGCATAGATTACAAACGCCATCAAAGAGAATTATTTTTTTGTTGGGAGGAAGCTCGTTGATCATATTTTACTTTTTTACTGCTTCAACCAATTCCAAAAGATCTAAACTAACCTTGGAAGTGAACATACCGTAATTCACGGTTGCTTTATTTTTCTCAATGTTGTCAATACTTCCTACTGCTTTACCATCAAACATGCGCACTCTGTCGCCCACTTTTAGAATTGCTTTGGGTTTTATGATAATGGGTTTTTGTTTCTTTTCTTTTTTGGCAACCCTTATTTCTTCTACTTTTACTTCAATTTCTTTTACAACCTCTTTTTTCTTTTCAACAATAGCCTTAATTTCTTTTGGTGTAGCTTTTATTCGTTTCGAGTTTTCAATTTCGATGATTTTTAAAAATTCTCCAATCAGGTCTTTTTTGTTTTTATTATTAAAATATTTTTGGGCAATGTCCTCTATTTTCTGACCAATGTAAATCGTTTTCTGGTTACTATCGTACAATTCCTGATAGCTTTCCAGTTTTTGTTTGATTTTCACGTTGATGGTTTCCATTTTTCTGCCTTCTTCGCGTGCTTTTGTTTCTTCTTCTTTGAGTATTTGCGAGGTTTTTTCCATCTTGGAACGTTCTTTTTGGAGCGTGGCGATGGTTTTGTCAAAACGCACTTTTCCGACTTCAATCTTCTTTTTTGCCCGATTGATTAAACTGAAAGGGATTCCGTTTTTCAAGGCCACTTCAAAGGTAAACGAGCTTCCGGCTTGACCCAAAGCCAGTTTATACATGGGTTCTAATGATTTTTCATCAAATAGCATGTTGGCATTGGTGGCGAAAGGCAATTCGTTGGCTAGAATCTTCAGGTTGGAATAATGGGTAGTAATAATTCCGAAAGCTTCCCGATGGTAGAATTCTTCTAAGAAAATTTCAGCCAAAGCACCACCCAATTCTGGGTCGGAACCTGTTCCAAATTCATCAATCAGGAACATGGTTTTTCTGTTGCATTTCTTCAAGAAGTAGTTCATGTTCTTTAATCGGTAACTGTAGGTACTTAAATGATTTTCAATAGATTGATTGTCTCCAATATCAGTCAATATCCTGTCGAACAAAAAGGTTTCGCTGCGTTCGTGAACCGGAATAAGCATGCCCGATTGTAGCATTAATTGAAGTAGTCCAACGGTCTTCAATGAGATTGTTTTTCCTCCTGCATTAGGGCCGGAAATAACGATGATTCTATTTTCCTGTTGTAATTCAATAGTTTGAGGATGGGTAATTTCGTTTTTTTGTTTGTTGTTCAAGTACAAAATAGGGTGGAAGGCATCCCTGAAATACAACCTGCGATTTTCTGTTATTGTGGGTAAAATAGCATTGATTCTATTTGCGTATTTTGCTTTGGCGGCAATCACATCAATGTCGCTGAGGAAGTCCTGATACTGAATCAGCAAAGATAAAAACGGACGAATTTGGTTGGATAATTGTTTCAGAATTCGGGTAATTTCCTCTTTTTCTTCATATTCTAAATTACTTAATTCACGGGAATATTTCAGAGTCATTTCGGGTTCGATATAAGCAATGCTTCCCGTCTTGGAACTGCCCAGAATAGAACCTTTTACTTTTCGGCGATACATAGCCAAAACAGCTAATACTCTGCGATTTTGAACAAAACTTTCCTTAATGTCATCTAAATAGCCCAAGGAATTATATTGGGTTAAAGCGACTCCAAAACTCTGATTGACTTTACCTCGAACAGTATTCATTTCTCGACGAATATGCAATAAATCGGGAGAGGCGTTGTCTTTAATTTCACCATATTTATCAACAACAACATCCACTAGGTTTATGATGTCTTTTGTTAATTCTATATCAGAGGCTTTTGAGTTTAGATTTGGGTAATAATCATCGAATTTCTTGAAATAATTCAGCAGGAAGTTCGTGGTTTCAGAAATAGTGGCAATTTTTCTAAAACTGCCCACTTCCAGAAAACTGTCTTCAATGGATAAGAACTTAATTTCATAAGAAATAGCATCAAATCCATGATTGGGAATAGCGTTGTTATTTTGAAAAGAAGAAAGGTATTCCGTAGTCTGATTCAAAGCCTTAATCAAGGTTTCTTTGTCTTTGAAAGGGGTAATTTCTAGGGCTTTTTGCTTACCGATATCGGTATTGCAAATCGCCGAAATCGTTTCCAGAACTGTCGGAAATTGTAGGTCTTGTAATGTTTTTTCTGTAATGGATATCATTTTCGTGTCTAAAGTCAAAAGTTCAAAGTTACAAAGTAAAAAAGTCAAAAACCATTTTCTTGGCGTAGTTTGCAAAACTTTCCGAATTGTTTGGTAAAATATATTTATGCAACCGCTCCTCAAAGTCTCCGACTTTGAGGATGTGTTTGTCAGTCTTTGACTGACAAAAATTAAATAGCACAAAACTAAATCGGTTAAAAACCGAAAGACCCTACCTCAAAGTCGGAGACTTTGCGGAGCGAAATATAAAGTCAAAAACCATTTTCTTGGCGTAGTTTGCAAAAACTTTCCGAACTTTACCCTATAGACTATATTTATGCTTTCCCAACTCCATCCTTCTTGGCAGAATTTTTTAGCAGACGAAATCCAGAAACCCTATTTCAGGGATTTGATGCAGGCGGTCGATAACGAATACCAATACCACACTTGTTTTCCACCAAAAGAATTACTATTTGCGGCTTTCGATTCTTGCTCGATCGAGGATTTAAAAGTCGTTATCATTGGTCAAGATCCTTATCACGGCGTTGGTGAAGCGAATGGATTGTGTTTTTCGGTAAATGATGATGTTAGAATTCCTCCTTCGTTGCGTAATATTTTCAGGGAATTGAATGATGATTTAGAAACTGTTTTTTTACCTACATCCGGCAACTTAACACATTGGGCAGCGCAAGGCGTTTTACTTTTGAATGCTTCGCTATCGGTTCGAAAAGACAGACCCAATAGTCATAAACATTTAAAATGGAGTATTTTTACCAATGCCGTTATCCAAACTATTTCGCAACAAAAAGAAAATGTTGTTTTTTTATTATGGGGCAGTTCTGCCAAAAAGAAAGGTTCCAAAATTGACCGAAATAAACACCTTGTTCTGGAATCCGGACATCCCTCGCCCATGAGTGCCAATCAGGGAAAATGGTTTGGCAACAAACATTTTAGCCAAACCAATGCCTGTCTGAAAGCAAAAGGCAAGGCTGAAATTGACTGGTAAGTTAAAATACTAGGTAATTGGATTCTAGATATCGAAAAAAAACTTTTGCAAAACCGCAACCGCTAAACTTCTTTTACCCGCCCACCCGTTTTACTTTGAAGCCTTTATCTTTTAAAAGCGTCATGATTTTATCGCGATAATCGCCTTGAATAATGATGGCATCGTCTTTGAAAGTTCCGCCAACGCTCAACTTGGTTTTGATTTCTTTAGCCAACAATTTAAAATCGGCGTCCGTTCCTTCATAACCCTCGATTATGGTGGTTGCTTTTCCCTTGCGCTTTTCGAATATACAAATCATGGGCTCCGCTTGAATATAAAGCACATGTGATGGGGTTGCTGTCGATTCCTCAGGAGCCGGTTCGTGATTAGGAAAAAGGTTTTTTAGTTGGTCTTGTAAATCCATATTTTTATATTGGGATGCAGAAAAACCTGTTTTTAACGGTTGTTTAGTTTGGCTTTTTCTTTAATTATAGCACTTATTTTTCGGTTTTCGATTTTGCTCTCTAACCATGAAATGATGTCAAGATAGAGGAATGCTCTTTTCTCGTAAGTGTTTTTTTCTAATTCTATAAATCGCTCCTTCACTTTGACGAACTCTTTTTTGATGTCATTAGGATAAATGGTGTTCAATTTTTTCAAAAAGCGAATGATTTCTTTTTGCACTTCGTGTAAATCATTCATTTTTATTAAAAATTTATATGTGCTTTTTAACTGATTCTCAAGATTAAAATCCTTCCCAGATTCGTAATGTGCAATCAGACATAATAATCGGGCAAAACAAGCCAAATCTTCTCGAACGTAAAGGTTTTTGTTATTGATTATTTTTTCTAAGTAAAAGATGCATTCCGTGTATTTTTCGGTGCCAAAATAAATAGAAGCAATTTTATAATAAAACAACATTTCGTGATGCTCGTCTAGGTGTTCGCTATGCAGTTTAATCTTGTCTAAGATTTCGGGAATTAGATATTCACTTTCCGCAAAAGTACCTTCAAGAATGTGGAAGTTTAGTTTATTGTTGTACAAATAAAGAAATGACAAGGACGTGATATTATCATTCACCGGGAATTGAGGTTCGTTGATAGTGTCTTCCAACAATTCTAAATATTTCTTGAAATTAGACTTGTATTTCAACATAAATAAAGACTCCAGCAAGTAATGATTTCCTTTTAAGAAAAACACAGGATTGAGATAAATCATGTTTTTGTTGTCGTAAAAAAGAGTAACCCATTTGTGCGAATATTTGTAACACGATAGAAAATCCTGAACTAAAAAACTCCTCCAGAGATAGGCATTGTAAAACCAATATTTTTCGCGAAAACCAAACTTCGATTCGTCAAGTTTAGATGTATGTCTCTTGAAATAATCATCAATGTAGGTGTATTCGGCATCACTTTTTACATACCCTGTTTTTAGCATAATGCCATACAACTGTAGCGACAAATTAGACAACTTGCTTGAAATAGTATTTTTGTAATTCAACTCTTTGGCTTGAACAACCAATTCATCGGCGCGTCCTTGAATACTGCGGGTAATGTATTGTGATTCTATGAGTTTTTCAAATTCAACGATTTCATAAGCCATGTATTTTTCATCATTTTCCATGGCTTGATGTTTGGTTTTGTCCAAGATTTTCAAACTTTGCCTGTATAAACCTTTGTTGTATAAAATAGTGGCAAAATCAATTTGTTCTCTCAATTGATAACGGATGTTTTGACTTGGAATATTCAATCGAATACTCACCAAAATTTGTTTGTATAAATACGATTTTAAGTTCGATAATTGTACTTTTTTTATAATGCCACTTTTCAAAATAATTTTTTCGTCATAGCC
Source organism: Flavobacteriaceae bacterium (assembly GCA_947446635.1). Lineage (GTDB taxonomy): Bacteria > Bacteroidota > Bacteroidia > Flavobacteriales > Flavobacteriaceae > Flavobacterium. The sequence continues at coordinate 13,932 of CANFHF010000004.1, read as the reverse complement.
TTCTGATTTGTCTAAAATATTAAACAATTCTATAAACTTAGTATTAGAACTTGTTTCGAGACGGCTCGCAAAAATCTTGAATTGTCTTTTTTCAGATTTTGAAAGTGATTTTATGAGTACAAATAAAGAATCTTTTTGATGGTTAGCCATTGTAAAATGTAAAGATATAAAGCCTTGTTTTTTAATTGTTTGCGAAGTTTTGACTCGCTTTATAAACAGTATAATTAATAAAAATGATTTTTATAATAAAGTAATCAAATCTATTTTTGTTTGAAGTTGTGAAATTACATTAAATTTTTGAAAATGAATAGAGAGAAAGTCCAAATTTTTGACACCACTTTAAGAGATGGAGAACAAGTCCCAGGATGTAAATTAGACACTCAACAAAAACTTGTTATTGCTGCTAGACTCGACGAAATGGGGGTCGATATTATTGAAGCCGGTTTCCCTGTTTCAAGCCCAGGTGATTTTTTATCCGTTTCAGAAATAAGTAAGATTGTAAAAAACGCTACGGTATGTGGCCTCACTAGAGCGGTAAAGAATGATATTGATGTTGCAGCTGCGGCATTAAAAAATGCTCTTAGACCAAGAATTCACACTGGAATAGGAACGTCAAATTCTCATATTCAATTCAAATTAAACACTACTCGAGAAGATATTATTGCTAGAGCCAAATATGCTGTTTCTTATGCTAAATCGTTTGTTGAAGATGTAGAATTTTATGCCGAGGATGCCGGCAGAACCGATAATGAATTTTTGGCCAAAGTATGTGAAGAAGTTATAAAATCAGGAGCTACAGTACTTAATATTCCTGACACGACAGGTTATTGTTTGCCTGATGAATATGGTGCTAAAATTAAATATTTAAAAGAAAACGTAAAAGGGATTGAAAACGTAACGATTTCTTGTCATTGTCATAATGATCTAGGAATGGCTACTGCCAATTCGATTGCTGGGGCTATGAATGGCGCTAGACAAATAGAATGTACCATTAATGGAATAGGAGAGAGAGCCGGGAACACAGCACTTGAAGAAGTGGTTATGATTTTCAAACAACATCCTTACCTAAATTTATATACCGATATTAATACCAAACAATTGAACGAAATGAGTCGGTTGGTTTCTGAGAGCATGGGAATGATGGTGCAGCCTAATAAAGCTATTGTTGGAGCAAATGCTTTTGCCCACAGTTCTGGAATTCATCAAGACGGCGTTATAAAAAATAGGGAGACTTATGAAATTATGGATCCTTTAGATGTGGGTGTCAATGAATCGTCAATAATTCTTACAGCTAGAAGCGGTAGAGCTGCCTTGGCATACAGAGCAAAAAAAGTCGGTTATGAACTTACGAAAGTGCAATTAGACATTGTTTATGTTGAGTTTTTAAAGTTTGCCGACATTAAGAAAGAGGTACTAGATAACGATATTCATCAAATTATTGAAGTCTGCAAAATAAAAGCAGAATAGATTTAAAATCAAGAAAGGATTAAAAAACATATCATAATGGAATTAAATAAATACAGCAAGACCATCACTCAAGACCAAACCCAACCTGCAGCGCAAGCTATGCTATACGGTATTGGTTTGACAGAAGAAGATTTGAAAAAGGCACAAGTAGGAATTGTAAGCATGGGGTATGAAGGAAATACATGCAACATGCACCTGAATGATTTAGCCAAAGACGTCAAGAAAGGGGTTTGGAATGCTGATTTAGTGGGATTAATTTTCAACACCATTGGCGTTAGCGACGGAATTTCAAATGGTACGGATGGTATGCGATTTTCATTGGTCTCTCGCGATGTAATTGCCGATTCTATTGAAACAGTTATGGGGGCACAATGGTATGATGGATTGATTGCTATTCCTGGTTGCGACAAAAATATGCCAGGAGCTCTAATGGCCATGGGAAGGGTAAATCGCCCAGCCATTATGGTTTACGGAGGAACTATTCATTCTGGAAAATGGAAAGGAGAATCTTTGAATATTGTTTCTGCATTTGAGGCTTTGGGAAAAAAATTCAATAATACCATAACTCCTGAAGATTTTAAAGGGGTGATACAAAACGCATGTCCTGGTGCTGGTGCTTGTGGCGGAATGTACACGGCAAACACTATGGCCTCAGCTATTGAAGCTTTAGGAATGAGTTTACCATATAGTTCTTCGAATCCTGCATTAAGTGAGGATAAAAAGAAAGAATGTGACGAAGCAGGAAAAGCCATTCGAATATTATTAGAAAAGGACATCAAGCCTAGAGATATTATGACTCGTAAAGCTTTTGAAAATGCTATTACTATAGTAGCCGTTTTAGGAGGTTCGACCAATGCTGTCATGCACTTAATTGCCATGGCACATTCGGTAGATATAGAAATTACCCTGGAAGATTTTCAAGCTATCAGTGATAAAACACCTGTACTTGCTGATTTGAAACCAAGTGGAAAATACATGATGGAAGATTTACACGCTGTTGGTGGAGTTCCTGCAGTAATGAAATATTTATTGAAAGAAGGATTTCTTCACGGAGAATGTTTAACGGTAACTGGAAAAACGGTAGCCGAAAATTTGGCTAGTTTGCCCGATTTGAATGATGGACAAGAAGTAATCCATGAAATCCAAAAAGCATTGAAAGCTACGGGGAATATCCAAATTTTGTATGGAAACTTAGCCTCCGAAGGTTGTGTAGCTAAAATAAGCGGAAATGAAGGCGAATACTTTGAAGGAACTGCTATAGTTTTCGAAAGCGAATTTACCGTTATTCCTGGGATTCAAAGTGGTTTAGTAAAACCCGGAGATGTCGTCGTCATCCGCTATTGCGGACCTAAAGGCGGACCCGGAATGCCCGAAATGCTAAAACCAACTTCGGCCATTATGGGAGCTGGATTGGGTAGTAGTGTAGCTTTGATTACTGATGGTCGGTTTTCAGGAGGTTCACACGGTTTTGTGGTTGGACACATTACTCCAGAAGCCTATGATGGTGGTGGAATTGCTCTAGTTGAAAATGGGGATTTAATTACAATTGATGCGGTAAAAAACACCATCAATTTAAAAATTTCTGATACTGAATTTGCTAGAAGAAAAGCAGCTTGGGTTCAACCCGCTTTGAAAGCAACAAAAGGAGTTTTATTAAAGTATGCAAGATCGGTATCTAGCGCATCGACAGGATGTGTTACGGATAAATAAAAATAAATCGCTAAAAGTCAAAATCCTTTAGCAATTTTAAAAATAATAAAAATGGAAAATAATAAAATATCAGGCGCAGAAGCGGTTATTAGGTGCTTATTGGCCGAAGGTGTAGACTTGGTTTATGGCTACCCGGGCGGTGCTATTATGCCAGTTTACGACGAATTATATAAATTTCAAGATCAATTGCATCACGTTTTGGTGCGTCACGAACAAGGGGCTGCCCATGCAGCCCAAGGTTTTGCAAGAGCCACTGGTAAAGTGGGTGTTGCCATTGCTACTTCAGGACCTGGAGCCACAAATTTGGTAACTGGAATTGCAGATGCTCAAATTGATTCCACTCCCTTAGTTTGTATTACAGGCCAAGTTGGGAAACATTTATTGGGTTCAGATGCTTTTCAGGAAACGGATATTATTGGAATTTCAACTCCAGTAACCAAATGGAATTACCAAATTACCGAAGCTCATGAGATTCCTGAAATTATTGCAAAGGCTTTTTATATTGCAAGATCAGGTCGTCCAGGCCCTGTATTAATTGATATCACCAAAAATGCTCAATTCGACGAATTTGAATTCAGTTATAAAAAATGCACTGGAATTAGAAGTTACAATCCAAAGCCAACTTTGAATCTTGAAAAAATTGCGGAAGCTGCGGAACTAATCAATAATGCAAAGAAACCTTATATTATTTTTGGACAAGGTATTATTTTAAGCGAGGCGGAAGCGGAGTTAAAAGCTTTGGTGGAGAAATCTGGAATTCCTGCCGCTTGGACTATTTTAGGATTGTCGGCAATGCCAACAGATCACCCTTTAAATGTAGGAATGCTGGGAATGCATGGCAATTATGGTCCAAACGTGTTAACAAATGAATGCGATGTTTTGATTGCACTTGGTATGCGATTTGACGATAGGGTTACCGGAAATTTGGCCACTTATGCCAAACAAGCTAAGGTAATTCATTTTGAAATCGACCCTGCTGAAATAGATAAAAACGTTAAAACAACGGTCGCTGTTTTGGCCGATGTGAAAGAAGCCTTGACTGCTTTGATTCCGTTGATTGACAAAAAATCTCACGATTCTTGGCATAATGAGTTCAAAGAAAAATACAAAATTGAACTCGAAGCGGTTATCAACGAAGAACTAACTCCAACGAATAACAAAGGAATTTCGATGGGCGAAACTATCGAAATGATTAACAAACACTCAAAAGGGAATGCCATAATGGTTTCAGATGTAGGACAACATCAAATGTTTGCTTGTCGTTATGCCAAATTTAATTCAACTAAAAGTAACGTTACCTCCGGTGGTTTGGGTACTATGGGGTTTGCTTTACCTGCGGCTATTGGTGCCAAAATGGGAAGACCAGACCGTGAAGTGGTGGCAATTATTGGCGATGGAGGTTTTCAAATGAACATACAAGAATTAGGGACAATTTTTCAAACAAAAGTTCCTGTGAAAATTGTAGTTTTGAACAATGAATTTTTAGGAATGGTGCGCCAATGGCAAGAATTGTTTTTTGACTTCCGTTATGCGTCTACCAAAATGATAAATCCAAATTTCGTAGCTATTGCAGAAGGGTATCATATCAAATCTAAAAAAGTAACCAAAAGAGAAGATTTAGATGCTGCTGTTGCTGAAATGATGGCTTCAAAAGATTCTTATTTCCTGGAAGTTATGGTTGAAAAAGAGAACAATGTATTTCCAATGATTCCTACGGGAGCTTCGGTTTCGGATATACGATTAAGATAAAAATTATGGAAAATAAAATATTCACCATTTCTGTTTATTCAGAAAACAATGTTGGTTTATTGAATAGAATATCAGGCATATTCTTGAAACGCCACATCAATATATTAAGCCTAAATGTGTCCGAATCGGAAATTGAAAACGTTTCTCGATTTATCATTGTGGTCAATACTACTGAAAAATGGGTGCAAAACATTGTAGGGCAAATCGAAAAACAAATCGAAGTTATCAAAGCGTTTTATCATATTGATGAAGAAACAATATTCTTGGAAAGTGCTATATTCAAAATAGAATCTAGCTTATTATTTGACGAAAGACAAATTCAAAACATCATCAAGGAAAGTCACTCCGAAATAGTGACGGTGTCCAGAGACTTTTTCGTAATTTCAAAATCAGGAAAACGGTCTGAAATCAATGACTTATACACTAAATTAAAACCTTTCGGAATTATGCAATTTGTACGTTCTGGAAGAATATCTGTTACCAAAGAAAAAATGGAAATATCAACTTTATTAGAAGAATTAAAATCATAATTAAATATTAAACAATGGCAAATTATTTCAATTCATTACCACTTAGATTACAATTAGAACAATTAGGCGTTTGCGAATTCATGGATCAATCCGAATTTGCCGATGAAATTTCTGCATTAGCTGGAAAAAAAGTAGTTATCGTAGGCTGCGGAGCTCAAGGATTAAACCAAGGGTTAAACATGAGAGATTCAGGTTTAGATATTTCGTATGCTTTGCGTGCAGAAGCAATTGCTCAAAAAAGAGCTTCTTTTACCAATGCAGCTGACAATGGTTTCAAAGTGGGAACTTATGAGGAATTAATCCCTACGGCTGATTTGGTTTGTAACCTTACGCCAGACAAACAGCACACCGCCGTAGTTACAGCTATTATGCCTTTGATGAAAAAAGGGTCAACATTGGCGTATTCCCACGGTTTTAATATTGTCGAAGAAGGAATGCAAATTCGTAAAGATATCACAGTTATTATGTGTGCTCCAAAATGTCCAGGATCTGAAGTTCGTGAAGAATACAAAAGAGGTTTTGGTGTACCAACGCTAATCGCAGTTCACCCTGAAAATGATCCAAACGGAGAAGGTTTTGCTCAAGCTAAAGCGTATGCTGTAGCTACTGGTGGTCACAGAGCAGGAGTTTTGAACTCTTCTTTTGTTGCCGAAGTAAAATCGGATTTAATGGGAGAACAAACTATCCTTTGCGGCATGTTGCAAACCGGTTCTATTTTGTGTTTTGACAAAATGGTTGAAAAAGGTATCGAACCAGCGTATGCTTCAAAATTGATTCAATACGGTTGGGAAACTATTACTGAAGCCTTGAAACACGGTGGAATCACCAATATGATGGATCGTTTGAACAATCCTTCGAAAATTGAAGCTTTCGAATTGGCTGAAGAATTAAAAGACACTATGCGTCCGTTATTCCAAAAACACATGGATGACATCATCTCAGGTGAGTTTTCAAGAAACATGATGATTGACTGGGCTAATGACGACATTAATCTATTGACTTGGAGAGCTGCCACCGCCGAAACTAATTTCGAAAAAACAGCTCCAACTGCTGCTCATATTTCAGAGCAAGAATATTTTGATAATGGCGTTTTGATGATTGCCATGGTAAAAGCGGGCGTAGAATTAGCTTTCGAAACCATGACACAATCTGGTATTATCGAAGAATCGGCTTACTATGAGTCATTGCACGAATTGCCTTTGATTGCAAACACTGTAGCTAGAAAAAAATTGTACGAAATGAACAGAATCATTTCTGATACTGCTGAATACGGGTGCTATTTGTTTGACCATGCTTGTAAGCCCTTATTGACAGAATTTATGAAAACAGTAGAGACTAAAATAATTGGCAAACCATTTTCAACTTCAAACGGGGTTGATAATGCAGTACTTATTGCGGTAAATAATGAAATTCGTCAACATCCTATTGAAGAAATTGGGGCTTGGTTGAGAGAATCCATGACGGCTATGAAAAAAATCGGGTAAATCATTAACTGTTAAGTGAAGGTAATCCTAAGTAATAAAACAAAAAAGCGAGATAGATTTTCTATCTCGCTTTTTTATATGGAATTGATTCGGACTAAGTAACTATTTATATATCCGTTTCAATCGCATCACCAATATAAATACGTCGTCGCTGTAGGATTGAGCAAATCTACTTTGTTTAATTTAATCCTAATTTCGATTTTAATTTAAGAAAAAGTAAGGCTATTTTATAGGCATCTTCAGTGGAGGAGTTTAGTTCACTTTTTGGGATTTTGTAGATGTTGCATAATTCTTCGAGCGAGAATTTCTTGCTAATAGTAATATCGTGTAATTTACGGTGCATAATGTCAATGTCTAAGGCTTCGTTTTTTAATCTTCCACAACCTAATTTTCCTAAAGCTACATTAATCATTTCAACTTCAATATCAATATGATGCCCCACTAAAAACGAATTTTCTATAAACTCTATTAGTGCCTTAATAGCATCTGGCTCGCCTAATTTTTTCATTTTACTTTTAACAATAAACTCGTTTGAAAGTTCATTATCATGAAAGTATTTATATTGCAGTAAAACAGTCTCAAAACTATCTCCAATATTAAGGCTGTTGTTGATTACAGCAAAAGCGCCGATGGTTAAAATAACATCTTTTATTGGGTTTGTGCCTGATTTTTCGGTACTTAGTACCACAAATCGTTTCGATTTTTTATCAAATTTTGAAAGATAGGTCTTCCAAAATTCAGGAGACTCTTTATTACTATTTTTTAGCCAGTCTAACATGCTTATGAAAAATGAGTAAGTTGAAACTTGGTTTTTATAAGTTCTTCTAATTCTTTCATTGGAGCCAAAGCATTTTTTAAATTTTCTTTGTCCACTTTTGCTAATTCCTGTAAATTGATGAATTGCCCTGAATTATCATTTTTTAAACCTTCCAATGTTTTAAATTTTGACAACGTCATAAAAGCTTCGGCACAATTAATATAGATTTCAGCATTTCTAGGATCCGCAATAGCTAATTGTTTGAATCGCAAATAGGTATTATTGATCCCTTTAATAGCAAAACTTAGAGTAAATAGACGAGCTCCGTCAATTAGAGGCATCAAAGCGCGTGTTTTAATATCAAACTTGTCCTTGTTTATTCCTTCCTCTTCGATGTTAAACTTTTTGAAAAAGCTTAAAGGGGCGTTTTTCCGTATAGCATCATTTCCTAAAAAATCAAAGAATAAAGCATTGTTTTTACTATTATTAAAAATTACACTTTCAATAGCTTCTTCAATTTTTTGTTCTCCAAAGGCAATTTCATAATCAAAGAAAATACTGCTAAGGTTATTGCTGTTTTCACCTGGAGTATTCATCCAACTAGTGTATTGCTTTGTCCATTCAGACAATGATTTACACCATAACATATTACTAGCCATGTGCCCATTTTGACAGAATTCATACCCTAATTTTTCTAGTATAGCGGTGGTTCTTTTTCCCAATTTCAGAAAGTAATCTTTTACGTCTCTATATTTGTCAGCAGTGACATCTTCAAATATCAAAAGACTATCCTGATCTGTCAACAACAATTGTTCTTTTCTGCCTTGACTGCCGATGCTAAGCCAAGCAAAACGAGCAGGAGGGGAGCCTAGATCCAAAATTGATATTTCGACAGCTCTTTTTACAATAGCTAAATTGATTTCGCTTGCAATATTGTTAATATGGGAAAGAGGTATATTTTTATGAATTGACTTTTGAATAATATCGGTTAATCGGTCCCGTATTAATTTCAAATCTTTGGGTGTTTGGGAACGTTTAATTTCTTTTATTAAAACACCCGGATTACTGGCTTGAGCGGCTATCAAATCATGTTCGGAAATAATTCCTTTTACAGCTGATTTATCAGTTCCGTCTTGAGTGACGCATAAATGTGTCACATTGTACTTTAACATCAATAATTGAGCTTCGGCTAAAGAAACATTCTCTACAACAGTTATAACGGGCGATGACATGATTTTATCTATTGTAGCTGATATTGGAAATCGACCCGTAGCAATTTTAGTGCACATGTCCGTGTGGGTCACGATTCCAATAGGGAATTCCTTTTCGCAAACAATGACACTGTTGGTGATTGCATTGGTCATTTGTTGTGCTACGTCTTGAATAATACTTGTTCTGGTTGTGCTAAGTGGGGAATTGTTATAGGATAACGATTGGAAATACTGCATTCCGGATTGTTGTTCTGAATAATAAACATTATCAGAAATTAGTTTTCCCCGTGTATTTTCTTTGTCATTGGGATTGCTAGTATTTGTAGCAAAACTTTGCAAAAGAAAATCCAAAACAGCTGGATTATTTGCCACAAATGGTCGAAAAGTAGCTATAGGAATGGCGTAAATAATAGTTTCTTCCCGTGCTTTGGCGGTCATCATATAATTGTTCTTGGCAAAAAACGGGCGCAAACCAAAAACATCTCCTTCAATACATTTGTTTAATAAAGTTTCCTCAGCATCTGCAATCACAGACAAATTGATTACACCGGAAGCCACTACATAAAAACTATCGTGCAAAACATCATTGATTTGGAACAATGTTTTGTGTTTTTCGATATTCATCACACGAATACTTGTAGCAATTTCTGACAACTCTTGAAAAGTTAAATTATCAAAAGGAGGATATTTTTTTAAGAAATCAGCAATATGCTCAGCAATTGTGTTCATGTTTGGATCAGTTATGAAGTTTGTAAAAATAATAAAATAAAGTTATGCAACGAAAGCAAGAGTGGTAATAATATGTTTATTAGTATGAATATTACTGTTCTTGTGACTTTAAAATTCTATTTTACATAATATAAATTATAGTTTAAATGTAAGGGTCTAATAAAATATAGCATTAAGAACCAAATGATTACTTTTTATGTTTAGTAACCTCTTTATTTTGAAGCATATAATTAGCTAACATTTTTTCAATTAATTCATCTTTGGTTAAATGATGAAAAACTGTTTTAATACGGTCTTTTAATTCAATAGCCAATTCATGATTTGGTTTGGTTTTGAATATTTGTTTTGCCCATAAAAACGCATTGTTTTCATCAATACTGACAATACCAGGTTTTTCGAAAGGAATAAATTTAATTCCCAATTCTTTTTCAAAACCAGCAATTTCAGCAACTTCTTCCTGTTGTAAAACCGTCAAAGAAAGTCCTTTATTTCCTGCTCTTGCAGTTCTTCCGCTTCTGTGAACATAGGTTTCGTATACGTCTGGCAAGTGATAATTTACAACATACGAAATCGCTTGAACGTCAATTCCTCTAGCTGCTAAATCGGTGGCGACCAAAATATTGATGTGTCCTTCACGAAATTGCCCCATTATTCTGTCCCGAATTGGTTGTGTCAAACTTCCGTGGATTGCCCCTGAAGAAAATCTGTTGATGGCTAAATTTTTGGCTAATTTATTGACTGCAGCTTTTGTTTTACAAAAAATAATACCTCGTTCTCCTTCTTTTGAAGTTAAAAAATGCATCAAAACATCTAATTTTTCGATTGGATCTACCACCACAAATTGATGGTCAATTCCTTGATTCCCGACCGTTTCCATACTAGCACTTACTTCTGTAACGTGCTTTGACATATAGTTTTGAATCAATTGTTTTATACTTCCGGGCATGGTTGCCGAAAATAAAAATGTTTTATGATTTTTGGGTAATTCTGCAATAATCTCATCTAAACCTTCTTTCAAAATGCTAACCATTTCATCGGCTTCATCCAAAACTAGAAATTGAGTTTCTTTTAAGTTTATCGCTTTGCGTTGTATCAAATCAATTAATCTTCCCGGCGTTGCCACAACAATATGGGTCGCTGAAGTTAATCGCTCGATTTGGGGTTTTATAGGGATTCCACCACAAGTTGCCGCAATGGAAACTTCGGGTAGGTATTTTGCAAAAGCTTCTAAGTTAGTAAAAATCTGATGTCCTAATTCCCTTGTTGGTACTAGAATTAGCGCTTGAACGGAAGAAACCTTGGTGTCAATCATTTGCAACAATGGTAATCCAAAGGCTGCTGTTTTTCCAGTTCCCGTTTTAGCAACTCCTACAACATCAGTGGAATTTACTAAAAGTAACGGAATTATTTTTTGCTGGATTGCTGTTGGCACAACAATTTCCATATCATAAAGTGCTTTTATAATTGATTCTTGAATTCCTAAGTCAGCGAATTGTTTTGACATTATTTTGATTTATAATTTATAAAAATATTGCGGTTTAACTTCGTCTAGACGCAGAACGACAACTACAAACTAATCTGCTTCATTCATAATTTTCTCGCGATACTTCTTCCCTATCAACAAAACGAGTTTCTGCTTGTAGTCTTCAACAAGCCATTCGCGGTAATTTTTACTGCATTGACTCAGGCATTTGGCATAACGTTTCAATCGGCATTCTATATCTGGGTCTAACTCCTTGAATAATGCTTTTGCATCGCGCAATTCTTCAGTGTTATCCACACACATTGCGGCGTGTTGTTCTAAGGATTTATCCAAAACTACTTTGGATCTTAAATTTTGGGCTATGGCGAGCTTATGCTCTTCATCTACATCAAAAGTTACGACTTCCGTTTTGGCAAATTTAGCTCTCAATTCTGGGGGCATGGTGTACTTAAAATACAGTTCAATCTCGGTATCGTCCCGTAAGTTTTCCAAATAGAATTCTGGGGATTTAAAGATATGCTGCCAGTTGACAGGTTCATTCCACAATCCGAAACGAGCCGCATTATTTCCCAAATCAATCACGTTGAAGCTGTCTTTGTTAGGTAATTTTCTGGAGCCACGGCCAATCATTTGAAAATATAAAGTCAATGATTTTGTAGCTCGATTTAAAATAATAGTTTCCACTGTAGGCTCATCAAAACCTGTGGTAAGAATTCCCACCGATGTTAATATCGCATCAGGCGTTTTCTTAAACCAATTCAAAATGTCTTTCCGTTCTTCGACGCTACTGGTGTTATCAAGATGCCGAATTACATATCCAGCTTCCCTAAAAGTTTCATATACGTACAAAGAAGTATTGATTCCATTATTAAAAATCAGGGTTTTTTTACCTAATGATTTCTCCGTGTAGGCGTGCAACAGTTTTTCCTGCATCGCCATATTAGTATACAAATCATCCGATGATTTTACGGTATAATCGCCATTGATTCCTACTTTCAGCGACGTCAAGCCCACATCGTAACTATAAGTTATTGCTTTGGCCAAAAAACCTTTTTCAATCAAGGAACTGATGTTGTCTCCCACGATCAATTCATCGTAATTCTCGTGCATCGGTAACTTAATGTTCGAACTCAAAGGTGTTGCCGTAACGCCCAAAATGAAAGCGTTTTTAAAGGAACTTAGTAATTTTCGGAAGGAATTATAATGTGCCTCATCTATAATGACCAGGCCAATGTTGTCGAGATGTAATTTCTCGTCATTGATCCGGTTTTTAAGCGTCTCTACCATAGCCACAAAACAAGAATAATCGTTTTGGTCTGGAAGCTCTTTTACTTTACTGTTGATGATTTTATTTTTTACATCGAAGCCCTTCAGCATTTTTGAAGTTTGCTTGCATAATTCAATTCGATGGGTCAGGACAACTACTTTTTTGTCGTGTTTGGATAAATATTGGCGCACAATTTCAGAAAAAACCACTGTTTTTCCTCCTCCCGTAGGCAATTGATACAACAAATGGTGATTACTTGGAGCATTATCTAAGCGTTCAAAGATTATTTCTATATCTCCTTTTTGGTAAGAATACAGTTCTTTTTTATCTTCTATTTCTGTTTCTAGCGTGTTTTCAGACATTGCTTTTTGTTGGATTTTTGCAAAAATACACCTAAAAAAGAGTTATTACACCAAATTAAATTATAAATAAAGCCGAATGTTTCAATAAAAAACAATTATCATTTGCCTTTAGTATTCAAATCGTTCTATAATTGCACTAAATTCTTCTCTATTAAACCAGTTTTGCCGCACGACCTCATCGTTTATAGCACTAATTCTAGTTTTAAATTCATTTAGTATGCCGTTGGCAATCATAAACAGCACAGCTTGTTCAAACGAATTGAACATACTTTTGTAAAATAATTCTTGTTTCACAAGTCTTTCGGCCGAGAACGTTTGTGCAATTTCTATGGAAAACAGCATCACGTCGCCAATTACGAATGGATCGACACCTAAAAGACTAAAATGCTTGATGTATTTTTGCGCTACAGATCGCCGCATCTTGGGCTTCCTGGCTTTTCCAGAAGTTTTTTGAGGGAAATATTCATTGTAAATTCTAATCTTGCATTCCTTCAAAAGGGAATCTTCTTTTGGATTAAAAACAAAATCATAGTAGGTTTTAACGGCGCTGAATTTTTCATACAATGCAAGAACTTGCTCTTCCAGTTGCTTTTTATTGAGTTCGGTCAAGTATTTTCTTAAATCGCGTTTGCTCATGGTGCTAGTTTATACCTGCAAAAGTAAATTACTTTAGGAATGAATTCTTCAAAAATCAATGATAATCCTTAATTTTGCTGATTCACTATATAAAACAACTCATTTAATGATCCGAATTTTTAAAAACATTGCAATTCTTGAAGGGATATCGTATTTGGTTTTATTTGCCAATATGATTTTAATTAAACCCACCAATCTAATTCTCTATAAATCCTTGTTGTATCCCATAGGAATGAGTCATGGAATCCTATTTATTGGTTATGTTTTCTTGGCTATGCTACTAAAAAAATCTCAAAAATGGGATTTACAGACCCTAATTATTGTATTAACTGCTTCCCTCCTGCCGTTTGCCACATTTTTCGTTGAAAAGAAGTACCTAAGAAATAATTACTAACCCGTTAATAAATTGTGTCAAGTAATTAACTTTCAAAGTTAAAATTAAACCCAATTAGAAATTAAATGTCAGTCTGAGCTTGTCGAAGACAAAAAAAAGAGACACTTCGACAAGCTCAGTGTGACAAATTCCAATAAATTAAGCATGAAATAT